>DEAM01000006.1:0-293 GCA_002347035.1 Gemmatimonadales bacterium UBA2982
GTCAGCAGCGTCACGGACATGAGCGGCATGTTCTACAACACCACCGCGTTCAATCAGGACATCGGCTCATGGGACGTCAGCAGTGTCACGGACATGGGACGCATGTTCAGAGGCGCCGACGTGTTCAATCAGAACATCGGTTCGTGGGACGTCAGCAGCGTCACGGACATGAGCAACATGTTCTACGGCGCCGCCGCGTTCAACGGGGACATCGGTTCGTGGGACGTCAGCAACGTCACGATCATGAGCAACATGTTCGAGCGCGCCGCCGCGTTCAATCAGGACATCGGTTC
>DEAM01000006.1:616-11912 GCA_002347035.1 Gemmatimonadales bacterium UBA2982
CAGCGTCACGGACATGAGCTTCATGTTCGGGCGCGCGGCTGTGTTCAATCAGAACATCGGTTCCTGGGATATCAGCAACGTCACGGACATGAGCGGCATGTTCTACGACACCGACGTGTTCAATCAGAACATCGGCTCATGGGACGTCAGGAGCGTCACGGACATGAGCGGCATGTTCTACAACGCCACCGCGTTCAATGAGGCTTTGAGCGGTTGGTGTGTCTCTCTCATCACTACCGAGCCCAGTAATTTCGATACTTCGGCGACCTCTTGGGTTCTGGCTCGCCCGGCATGGGGGACGTGTCCCTCGTAGGGGAACGCTCCTAGCCTCCTCTTACTGAGGTGCGCCCGGCAGGAATCTCGAATCTGTGGTCTCGTGCTCCGGAGGCACACGCATGCCCCCTAGTTCTGGGGGGTATATGGCTAGGAAGTGCGCGTAAGGCCTCATAGGTTGCGAGGCTTAGCGCCGATATACGCACACGATTTTTTCTAACCTTGGCTTAGTTGAATGCACTGGTATATAAAAGTTGCGG
Source organism: Gemmatimonadales bacterium UBA2982 (assembly GCA_002347035.1). Classification (GTDB taxonomy): domain Bacteria; phylum Gemmatimonadota; class Gemmatimonadetes; order Longimicrobiales; family Gaopeijiaceae; genus UBA2982. The sequence goes on from DEAM01000006.1 coordinate 1,150, forward strand.
GCGTAGTCTTGTTCTTAACTGCATGTAATCCTTCTGGGCGGACTGATCGTAACTGGTGGGGTGGTGACACAAGCGGAGGCCCGACTGGCCCGAGTGGCTCACTCCCTCCGGTAGAAGCTCAGATAGCCTCGATCATCCTTTCGGAGGATAGCCTTAGCTTTGCATCGCTGGGCGACACAGCCCAGCTAACGGCCACGGTTAGGAACGTGTACGGCGAGACACTCATTTGGCCCAGTGTAGTCTGGGTGTCGTCGGACATGACAGTCGCCACGGTCTACAGCCAGGGGCAAGGAGCACACGCAGCTATCGTGACTGCAGTCGGTAACGGTACAGCCACGATTACCGTATGGAAAGAAGTCACATCGATGGATACAGTGAGTGCGACCGCGAGCGTAACGGTTGCTCAAGCGGCCGCGACTCTATCGTTCTCCGACTCAACACTGACGTTCGCCTCACTCTCTTACTGAAGTGTGCCCGGCAGGAATCGCACCTGTGACATCGTGCTCCGGAACCATCTGAGGCTAGAGGATCAAACGCCTATCCAGTAGCTCATCTTGACCGCGAATAAGTTGTCCCCGGCGGCACCTGCGGATCGGAGAAGATCGTTAAGCGTTGCTCGGGTGCCCGACGCTAGCTCACGAGAACGGGCTTGTTGCCAGACAAGAAAGAGGGTGCTTCCTGGGCGCCACTCCCAGCTAAGCACGAGAGTGCTCCTAAAAGAACGCAAATTGAAATCTTTGTTTGGGATGGTAAACGCGTTCGCGTTGTCGGTGATGTTGAAATCACCATTGTTTTGCCGAGCGATTGTGGTGCCGTCGGTGCCGTATGTTCGCAGATTAAGCCCTCTGGCTGCTGCTAGCTCACCTATGTCGAAGTAGCGGCCACTAGCTGCGAATGGCTGGGCATACAGCTCCAAATTCAGATCGGGCTGAAGCGTGAAGTTCAGCCGGGTCTCGAGGGCGAGTGTGGTACGATCTGTATAACCGAAAATGTACCGTTCGCCATACGTGGCAGCAGTGCCTCCGCCCATTCGTGTGACATATTGGCGAGGGTCTACTCGCCGGTCGAAAGAAGGAATAAACGACACCTGCCAACGTGGAGCTGGAACTAGGGATACCTCTGCATTGACGCTCCCACTCCAGCCTTCTACTTCGTCCCGTCCGTAGGCACCACCAATGCTCCAGCGGGTCTGCGCTGATGCGTTGCTCCGGATACTTAGCGAGGTGTTCCAGTCTCGAGGTGCTTGCATTGATGGGCCGCCGCGCGTGAGCCGTGCGTTCTGGCCGCGGAGTCGGAAGCTTGTAGACGCTCGGGCAGTCCAGAAGTTGTTCAGTGTTAGTTCGGTATTGCTATTGAGTCTGGTTTGCTGCCTGTCACCCCCGTAGTTCCACTCGCTGGTGTGTCCCACCGCAAAAGAGTAGCCCCGAAGTGCCCGCCCGGGCTCTGTTTCTCGGTAGGTAACGCCCTGCCGGGTTTGGACTCCGTCAGCAAAGCCAAGGCGCCCGATATCGTTGAATGTGACGTCGGGTGTTTCAGCATCGACGAAGACATCCCAAAGCCAATGTTCTCCGCTGATTTTTCGCGCCAGAAATGTGGCCTTACTTCCCGACAAGGAGGTTCTTAACGGATCTACTTCAATGTGATCAGCGTCAGGTCTTTGTAGGTATCGCTCACTTCCACGTTGGGCCCGAAGAATTGCTGACGCGTCGCCATTGATGCCGGTCAGGCCTCCGCTTACCAAGACTTCGTATACTCCACCACCCAGCCGCCAATGCAGGTCGCCGCCCGTCATCCATGCGTTGCGCCGCAGTTGAGCCGCGAGCGGATCGTCCTCTCCCATATTTCTATGAACGCCACTCAGCATGAGCGATGCAGTCGAGCCAGCTGCGCCGAATTCTTGCTGGACTCGTGCCATGCCCCAGGCGGTGCTAGGAGTCACCGCGACTTCGCTAATAGTACCTTCCCCGGAACCGGTGGTGTTGAAGTCAAAGGTACGGGCGTGTTCCTCGTCTGTGATACCGGTGAGGATCCCGAGGGACGTACCCGACGGGAGTCTCCCAGTGAGCTTCCCTGCGCCAAGGATCGTCGTCTCTTGAGGAGCGTCTACGAAATCACCAGAGGCCGATCCTAGAGGTGGGCCACCAATTCGGCGTGTGTAGAAGTAGTTGTTTTCGAAACCCTCAAAGAGCGCGCTGCCCTCAGTGAAGAATGGGCGACGTTCCGGATAGAAAGTTTCCGTATCCGTAAGATTGATTACGGCTGGGTCGACTTCCACCTGACCGAAGTCAGGGAAGAAAGTCGCATCCAGCGTTAAGTTCGAGCCTAGACCCATTTTGAGGTCGGCGCCCGCATTGGCTTTTAGATTCAGGTCGTCCACGAACGGATTCCGCGAATCCTGATTCGCGGACAGCCTGGAACTTCCGGCTGCGTAGGGGAGCAACTCGAGCCTGCGACCCTGGTCCACAGAGCTTATACCTCGAAGTGTGCCGAACCGCGATGACCAAGCTTCCTCTGTCCGAGGCACTGCTACCCAGTAGTCGTCCTCGTTCTTGAGCGGGATCCAACGGTGCACGTTGAGTCCCCAGGGAAGTTCCATGTCGAGGTTAAATCGGAGTTGGGCGAAAGGAATCCACATTTCAGCAGTCCAACCCGTATCATCGATTTGGGCGCTCGCTTCCCATACTGGATCGTATCGGGCATCGATGTCTTCTTCGCTATCTGACAGGTGCTGGTGGTCGATTCTCACGCCCGAAGCAGTCACCCCGAAGCTGTAGGCCGTTCGTCGGTCCAAGAACGTGTCTAACGAGATCAAGATGTAATCGGCTAGCTCCGGTCTTCCACTTGAACTAGGGCGAGCCGAAAAACCGCTCCGCGTCACTCCACGGGTTGGGCTGTAGGGACTATCTCTCCGGCTGAGCGGTGCCTGGATTCCTGCGCGCCCACGGCTGCTACTCATACGTGCGCCGACATAAAGCCCGCCGTCATCATAAACAAATCGCACCTCTGTGAGCTCTGTCGGCTCGACCCCTTCCACCGGCTCTTTTTGGACGAAGTCAGACACAACTGCCGCACGCGACCAAGCGTTCTCGTCGAGGCGGCCGTCAATGTTGATCTGTCCCGATGGAATACGTGTAGCAACCGCTTCCTTATTTCCGGGAGGCGTTGACTGCGCAGTTGCTGGGTTTGCCTCGAAAAGCACAATCATGAGCAGCATTCCCAAGACGGAGACTGCTCGCGGTATAGCCTTTAGATGATTGTTCACGATTGTAGGTAGCGCTGGGTTATAGGGCTTAATTCAATCACGTTCATGTGTGGTTTGCTGTGTATTGCCTGAGCGGAAAGCTCTCGTCCTTATTCGCGTCACCTGACGCGAAGGGGAGGGCCCCGAGGAAGTATGCCTTTGAGGGTTCAGTGGAACCGGTTGAGTCGGATAACGTTCGTTCCGTACGTCCGATCAAATTCGGGTCGCATTTTTAACGGCGCACTAACCTGTCACTAGCGTCTCAACCCGACAATCGGGGTCGCACCAAAAGTTTACCCATTGCCATCGGGCGTTACGCCCCTCAGCGTGCCGTATACCCCCTTTCCGAGGACAGATCGTGGAGATTTCTAACGAGGCATATCGTAAGATCGAGGAAATGATATCTAGTGATGAAAGCCCTGTGGGCATCGATGCTAAAAAGACGCACGTGCTCATTCTCCATCAACTGCGTGTGATTGAGGACCGGCTGAGCCTCATCGAAGCGTCTCTCAAGTCCGGCTAGATTTGGGTTCATCCGACATGGTAATGCTGCAGACTTCTGACTATACAGGCGTGCTTAGCACGAAATGACTATGGACCCAGAGCTTTTCCAACGAATGCAGGAAGCTGCTCGCCGTTTCAGGGAGGGCGAATCCGATTTTGAAGAGATTATGACGCCTGCCGGCCCTGCCCACCTCATCCGTGACGATAGTGATCCTCGTGGATTCAAGATCGACTTCGTGGGTGACGGTGCCCGACGGTCCGTGTCCGTTCAGAATTATCCTGCCGCACCTACTCGGCCACCAGGCTATCCCGCGCCCTTGCCATTTCTAGCTGGATGCGCGGCCACTGTAGACACGCTCGATCAGTCGGTGACATGGACTAATCCCTCTAGTCCAGAAAAATCCTTTGAGCAGGTCGTGTTGGATAGCTTGGACGACGGATGGGTGCGCCTAGGTGCAGACTCCACCTCCACGGACGAATCGGACTTACACTGCCAGGCCCTAGAGAAGGAGGGTGTAGAGCGGATTGTGAGACTGCAATCGTCAGAAGAGGGCTTCCAACTGGTGGTCCAGGAACGGCGCGCGGGGTCAGATGCTTGAGGCCGCAAGCGCCGCTCCATGAAAACGGATAGACTCACCCGCGCGTTAGCTTTTCTTCGGTTTACCGACAAGGAGTTTGAAGTGGCTCAAGTGACCAGGACCAAAAATAAGCACTCAGGTCCGCTTTCCGTCGCTCTCGCCATGAGCGTGCTCGGGGTTCCTGCATCGGCGTTTGCACAGTCTCCGAACGCATTTGGACAGCCCACTCACGATGTACCCACTCCGGCAGCCAATATCGCTGCTGTTCCTGGCACCCGGGCACAAGGATGGCAGGGTCAGGGGCGATCAGAGGTGTTGGCGCGCCACGGGATGGTAGCCACAAGTGATCCCCTCGCTGCACAGGCTGGTCTTGAGGTTATGCAGCAGGGTGGAAATGCTATGGATGCTGCGGTGGCAGCGGCCGCGGTCCTAGATGTGACATCTCAAAACGACACAGGTATCGGCGGGGACCTGTTCGCATTGGTCTGGGTGGCTGAAGAGCAGAAGCTGTACGCGCTTAATTCTGCAGGCTGGGCTCCTTCGGGATGGACTCCTGAGTTCTTCCGTGAGCAATTGGGAGTAGACCGAATGCCGGGTACCGGCGTGAATGCCTCTACTGTTCCGGGTGCTATTTCAGGATACGATGCTTTATTGGAGCGCTTTGGGAATCTTACGTTCCAGGAAACATTTGAGCGGGCTGCGCGACTCGCTGAGGAAGGCTGGGGACAGGCAGAGCGTCGCCATCGCGACATTGTAGGCGTGAGGGACAAACTACGTCGCGATCCCGATTCCAACCGAGCATTCCTGATTGATGGAGAGCCACCTCCACTCTACAGCTTGGTGCGGAACCCGGATCTCGCAGTGGCATTGCGCTTGATACAGGAACACGGTCGTGACGTCTTCTATGAAGGACAGATTGCGGATGCGATTGTCGCGAAGGTGGAAGCCGGTGGTGGCGTGATGACGAAGGCAGACCTGGCTGAGTTCGAGTCCGAGTGGGTCGAGCCGATCTCAACCAACTATCATGGATATGACGTATTCCAACTTCCGCCGCCTGGGCAAGGCTTCGCCGCGCTGGAGATACTCAACATCCTCGAAGTGTGTGCCCCAGTACACGGCATCAATCTGGCAGAACTTGGCCCTACTAACCCTGATTATTGGCACTTCATGGTTGAGGCTAAGAAGCTGGCCTACTCCGATCTGCACGCGTACAACGGTGATCCATTGTTCTCCGATATTCCCGTAGAACAACTCCTGTCTAAGTCCTACGCAGCTAGCCTATGCTCTAGGATCAGCATGGACCGTGCTGCGGAGCCGTCCGTGAAAGGTGGATTAGATGGAGGCACAATCTACCTGACTACGGCAGATCGCTGGGGTAACATGGTGTCCTTCATCCACAGCGTCTTCTCTGTATATGGCAGCGGAGCAACGGTAGCCCCCTACGGGTTCGTTCTTCACAATCGCGGGACTGCCTTTTCTCTCGATTCGGATAGCCCGAACGTTGTGGCACCTCGCAAGCGGCCTTTTCACACGATTATAGCTGGCTTCGTCATGCAAGACGGTGAGCCACTTATGACCTTCGGTAATATGGGTGGCAGCGTGCAGCCGGAGACCCATGCCCAGCATATGGTCAACGTCATAGACCACGGCATGAATATTCAGATGACGACAGATGCTGCCCGGTTCACACACAGCCAGAATTCGAACGTGCTGTCTTTGGAGATGAACTTGTTCAACCTTGTGGGCCCAGCGCTTCAAGCCCGGGGACACAACGTGCGGGCAGTGACGGGCGGCTCCGTAGGAGGGTACCAGGGCATTCTCTTCACGCGGGATCCTACCTTGCCGCGACCGTCGTTTGGGCCTGAGAGCATCACGGAGGACCGTCCGGTAAATGGAGTATATCGTGCAGGGTCCGATCACCGAAAAGATGGGCAGGCTGCCGGATGGTGATCTGGATAGATGCCAGTGTGTTGGAGCTGTGAGCCCGTTCAGAACCGGGCCCGGACGGTGATAGCTACCGCAACTCTCCAGGCGATCGGGACGAGATGATGGAAGCTCAGCGTGGGCCACGCAGGTGGATCATTGTCGTCTATCTCGGTCTGTTGGCACTTGTCATCCCTTGGTACTGGCCTGCTGATGACACGCGCCACGCATTCGGCCTACCCCTATGGGTGATCTTCACGCTAGTCGCTTTGCTTCTCACGTCCGCGTTCACGGCTTGGGTATTTCTTGCTTCGTCAGAAGATGACACCGGCGAATGAGTAACCTCCTGCCGTTCGGGATAGGGGCGTGGACCTTTATTGTGCTTTATGTCTCCTCGCTTCTGCTAGTTGGGTGGGCGGGCCGAGCCGCTCGCCGTGAAGACACACTTCAGGATTTTTACCTTGGCGGACGTGGTTTTGGTTTTGCTGTCCTCTTCCTGACCCTTTACGCCACTCAGTACAGCGGCAACACGGTCTTTGGTGTGGCTGGAGCGACCTACCGGTTGGGTTTCAGCTGGTTAATCGCCGTCCATTACATGCTGGCGATCATTGTCTTCTATCTGGCCTTCGCTCCTAAACTGTATGGAGTAGCTCAGAAGCGGGGCTACGTAACGCCTGTGGACTACTTGAAAGATCGCTACGATTCCAAGCACGTGTCGCTGCTTGGCTCGATCGTGATGATCGTAGCATTGAACAACTATTTGCTCGCGCAGCTCATGGCGATGGGTAGGGCACTTCAGGGTCTCGCCGGACCTTATGGCGACGTGGCATATCGCTACGGTGTAGTCGGGCTCGCACTTATCATGCTGATCTATGGTACTCTGGGTGGCATGCGGGCTATAGCGTGGACCGACGTTATGCAGGGTAGCGTTCTAATGGTTGGATTTCTCGTCCTGCTTGTTTTGCTACTCAACGAGTTTGGGCCGCTTGCAGCTGCAACAGAGCAAATCGCGGGATCAGCAGAAGCATTCAAGGTGACTAGACCTGAGCCGCGCATGCTCCGAGAGTGGGTGAGTTATATCATTGTGATCGGGATGGGTGGCGCCCTCTATCCGCACGCGATCCAGCGTATCTACGCCGCAAAGTCTCGTCGGGCCCTGAATCTGAGCTTGGCCACGATGACGTTCCTTCCGTACTTGACCGCGCTATTCGCTGTCATCGCTGGGATCTATGCCTTGGCCTACGTGCCAGGACTCGAGGGCGCAGAAACTGATCAAGCACTCGCTAGCCTCCTCCGCATTATCCAGGAGGGCTCGCTAATAGGCTATGCTGTCGTGGTTGTCATCTTCAGCGCTTTGCTTGCCGCTCTCATGTCCACAGCGGACTCGGCGATGCTCTCGATCTCATCGATGTTCACGAAAGACATTTACGGCGTGCATATAAATCCAGAAGCTGATGAGTCGCGGCTTACGAAGATCGGCAAGCGTTGTTCATGGATCGTTGTTGGAGTGCTGGTAGTGCTAGCAATCATCCTAGAAAACCAGGCTTCTCTGATTGATCTAATTGATCGTAAATTCGACCTTTTGGTGCAGCTTGTTCCTGCCTTTATGCTCGGCATTCATGTATCGTTCCTCAGGAGCGGGCCAGTTTTGGCAGGGCTCTTAACTGGACTGACGATCGCATTGGGACTCGCTTTTGGACCCTTCGACTTCGTCGTGGCTGGCAAGGTGTGGGGTGTGCACCCAGGTGTTTACGGGTTGCTAGCAAATACTGCAGTTGCCGTTGTGGGCTCCTTATTACAAAAGCCAGAGACAAGACACGGCGTCTAGATAGCCCCCTGATATCACCTTCAGGATTCCAGTGATAGCAGAGTCGTAGTCCTGCCCCTACTCGTGTTAGGGTCCTACCCTTATCTGATCCCACCCCTTTGGAGGTGGAAAACTGACCCACCGTTATTTCAGATAGCTGCTAAAAGCATTGAGAAATCATCCGCACCCCTGAGATTCCACTGTGATCGATGGCTACATCACACTAAGATCATCCCACGTATCAGGCCTCAAGGAGGACAACCGTCTATGCGGCTTTTTCCCGCCATCCGAGCGACTCTGGGCATCCTGCTTCTAGTCCCATTCCTGTCCGGATGCGGACTGATTGTTGTCAAAGGGCCACCTGTGGGCTGGCAAGAAATAGAAGATGTGGAGGAGCTCGAAGTATCAGCGATCACGCAGCCCTGCACTACTAGCAGAGGACTGGTATGGCTTGATGGGATTGGATCATTCTTGATGATCACCAATGCTATTTTCGCTTCCAACTCAGCGTCTCGACCCGGCGGAGAAGCATATGGCGCAAACGCTCTCGGCAATGGGGTAGGGGGCGTACTAGCCGCTGTTGGTGCAGGGGTTGGCATCCAGAAAATCAACGAGTGTAGGGAATTCAATGCCCACCTACTTGAGTTACGTAGAGGTAATGCAGTTGGCCAAGCCACCTACGAGTGGTCGGATCAGTTCTCTCCGGTACCTGACTTCGGGGTCGCCTCCCAAAATCTTCCGGACATCATCCCGCCAGCAGACGGGTTCAGTTCGCCTTTCAGTGGCTCAACCCGTAACAGCCGGGACTACTAGTTGTCGACCCCGGAAGCCAAGGCAATACCAGCTATCAGAGTGTACAAACCGACACCACTCAGGATAGTCGTGCTCGCGCTGAACCTTCGGACCTCTAAGCGGATAATATCTGCCAAGGGGATTGAGAAATCACCCAAGCCTACGAGTTGATCTCCGTCGACCGCTGGTCTCTCTACTTCCTGCTCAAGCGCGCCCTCCCCGATCACACGGACGCGGTCAGGTTGATCTATCTCAATAAACCGACCCGGCGTTACCGGACCTAACGAGACGGCTTGCCACGTCTGACAGGCGGTCAGGTTTAGCAGCAAGAAGAGCAGTAGCATGGGGCGGTGGCGCGTCATATTGACTCTATTCATCAGGCTGAAACAGGACAGCCCACTCTAGTTACTCTGATTTCAGTTCCGCAACTGCCGCCGATTGCTTCGTGTGCCTGTAGTGTGCCACTTTTTCGTGGCCACATGGGGAAACACATCCCATACGCATTGAGAGGCACGAATGTCCAGAAAACTTACGATCGCTATGTCGGTAACGTTCATCATGGGGCTGACATGGGTGGCGTGCAGCCCGTCAACTCCAACAAGGGCGAGGGTCGACGTCAGTGCGTTGGGGCCTCAGGTGGGTGAGCGAGTACCCGACTTCAACCTGCCAGATCAGAACGGCGATATTTGGACACGACAGTCTATTATGGGACCCAACGGAGCGATGCTCGTCTTCGTGAGATCCGCAAACTGGTGACCCTACTGTCGCACGCAGCTGGTCGAGCTGCAGGGTAGGGTCGATGAAATGCGCGAACAGGGTATTGAAGTGGCGACGATCAGCTATGACTCGCCGGAGGTTCTAGCCGACTTCGCCCAGGAGCAAGGGATTACCTATAAGATGCTCTCGGATGTCGGCTCGGAAACCATTACGGACTATGGTATTTTGAACACGGTCGCCGAGGAAGCCTTGGGCCCTAACGCGAACGATCCGGACGTTGTGGCCGACTTTGAACTGCTGGTGGCGAGTGGTCCCAGCCCAAGTGAATTATTCGTGGGGATCGCCTATCCCGGCACGTTCATGCTCGACCGCGATGGTGTAGTCGAGTCTCGGTTCTTCGAGGACTCCTACCAGGAACGGAACACGACCGCCAACCTCATGTTGAAATTGGGCACCGGAGGCTCAACGGTCGAAGGAACTGAGATCTCAACCGACCATGTCGGGATCCTGACTTATCCGAGCGATGCTGTGGTTGCTCCGGGTGTGCGGTTTTCCTTGGCTCTAGATATCGTGCCACTGCCGTCCATGCACCTGTATGCTCCGGGCGCGGAACTCCAGAACTATCGTGTCATCGATCTTCGAATCGATCCTCAACCCTTCGTTCGAGTTGTTCCGTTGGAGTATCCCGAGTCCGAAATCTATTACTTCGAACCGCTGGACGAGCGGGTGCCTGTTTACCGGAGGCCACTCACCCTGTTACAGGAGGTTCTGCCCCTGAGTACTCCCGAAGCTCAAGCTGCATTCGCCGAGATGGACGAACTGACACTCACCGGCGCGCTCGACTATCAAGCCTGTGATGATGAGCTTTGCTACAACCCGGTGTCGCTCCCACTATCCTGGACTGTTGAGATGAGGCCGGTTAATCGCCGGCAGAGTCGGGAGTAATCGCGATAGCAGGGTCTCCGGCGCGATGACCCACGCCTACCAAGGCACAGCTTCAAAAAAGGCGTGGCTGGATGCCACGGAGGGGCTAGAGGCTAGTTACCGTCTTCTAGGTTAAGGCACGGTTTCTTGCCAGATGGAAAGGTCAGCATGAGCCTGCGCCACCTGTACCGCAAATAGCCGCCCCAAGCACGTTAGCAACAAGGAAACCGACTCCGATGGTGCGTAAGATATGTAGCTCCCGGACGTCTAAGCGGAG
>DEAM01000006.1:12301-12663 GCA_002347035.1 Gemmatimonadales bacterium UBA2982
TCTAACAAGTTCCCGCCCCTCAGGAGCACGCGGACACGGTCAGGTTGCTCTTCTTCAATCAACTGAGCCGGACTGGTGGCACCTAACGAGACGCCTTGCCACGTCTGACAGGCGGTCAGGTTTAGCAGCAGGAAGAGCAGTAGAACGGCGTTCGTCTTATCCATGCCTAAATGTGCCTCTGTGTCCCCAAGAATCGCAACTTAGACGGGGCACATCACACCAGCTTCAACACAGGGGTGGCTGATGCCACGGAGGGGGTACTGGACGCGTCTGAAATTGTGCTCAGAGCATGCAGTTTGGGTCAGAGGGGTCTACTGAGCAACCAATCACTATCAGTACAATCCCGCCAATGAACGCGAGTG
>DEAM01000004.1 GCA_002347035.1 Gemmatimonadales bacterium UBA2982
GGCGGCTGCCTTCTCCTCTGCAGCTCGGCGCGCCGCAAGCTCCTCGGCGCGCTTAACCTTCCGCTCCCCCGGATCTTCATCTCCTACTGCGACCTTTGCGTCACCACCCCGCCGGGCCTTAGAGATCAAACTCTTGACCGTACCCGAAGGGCTTGCTCCTTCAGCAAGCCAATGGTCAACACGTTCCAGGTCCAAAACGATACGTGCTGGATCGGAAAGAGGCTTGTAGTACCCAAGAGTTTCCACGAAACGACCATCGCGAGGAGACGTACTGTCTGCCACGACGATCCGGTAGTGGGGTTGTTTCTTCCGGCCCATCCGCCGGAGTCGAATTTTTACGGACATCTCGTCAGCTGTTCACCATAAGAAGTGGGCCCTCTAGCACCGAACTGCATTACAGGCTGAGGCAAAGGATAAAAGCCGCAGAGTGGACTGTACAGCTGCTTTCGTCCTACGAACCAAAGGGGAGGGACGGTAGGCCCCTCCCTCCCGTCATACCTCTCATCTGCTTTAGGAAGGCCTGCATCTTCTTGAATTGCTTTAGCAAGCGGTTGACCTCGGAAACAGGACGCCCACTGCCCTTTGCAATCCGAACACGTCGGGACGCATTCAAAATATCTGGCATTCGACGCTCTTCGGGGGTCATCGAGAGGATGATTGCCTCCATATGCTTCAAGCGCTTCGGGTCGAGATTGCCGGCTGGAATTTTCATCTTTTTGGCACCGGGAATGAGCTTCATGAGCTGCTCGAGAGGGCCCATTTTCTCTATCTGACGCATTGAAATAAGGAAATCCTCAAGTGTGAAGCGGCCCTTCCCCATGACCTTGTCTTGAAGACGGGCCTGCTCTTCCTCATCAATCGCGCCTTCCGCCTTCTCGACGAGACTGATGACATCACCCATCTGTAAGATGCGGCCTGCAAGCCTCTCTGGATCAGCTGTATCCAGATCATCCAAGCCCTCACCTATTCCGAGAAACTTGATTGGCTTGCCGGTCACACTATGGATCGACAAAGCAGCTCCGCCTCGGGCGTCGCTGTCCATCTTCGTCATGACGATGCCCGTTATACCTAGAGCGTCATCAAAGCCTTCTGCGATCTCGACCGCTTCCTGACCGGTCATGGCGTCTGCTACTAGCAGGACCTCAGTCGGGTGCAGGGCATCCTTAATCCTTGCCAACTCTTCCATAAGCTTGTTATCGACCTGGATCCTTCCCGCCGTGTCCACCAGCAGCACATCATGCCCTCCAGCCACTGCTTCTTCCCGTGCCGATACCGCGGCAGAAACAGGATCTCCTCTAAATTCACCGGCAAAAACCGGCGCCCCTATTTGGGCGCCGAGCGTCTGAAGCTGTTCGATAGCCGCCGGCCGTTGTAAGTCACATGCTGCTAGCATTGGGGTCCCCCCCTGCCGCCCCAAGCGCCGAGCCAACTTTGCAACCGTAGTGGTCTTGCCAGACCCCTGTAAGCCCACTACGAGAATCACACTGGTACGGTTCGATGCTATGGTGATAGTCGGAGGCTCATCTCCAAACAAACGAGCCAACTCTGAATGCACGATCTTTACGATCTGCTGGCCGGGGGACACCCCCTTCAGCACGGTCTGGCCAAGGGCCCGACCCTGAACACGCTCAAGAAATTCACGCGTAACCCGGAAATTGACGTCGGCCTCGAGCAGTACTCGCCTAACCTCACGCAGCCCGTCTCTAACCATGGGCTCAGTTAAAACCCCTCGCTGCCGCAGCTTCTTGAGGGCAGAATCCAGCTTTTCTGATAAGTCCTCGAACATGTGTCTCCCTGGCGTCTCCACTGAACGCTAGAGACGCGTCATGACGCTTGCTTTCTCAGTCAGGCTTTCCCTAATCCCCGACTTTATTGCAATGAGTGCTTAGGGGGCCTGCAATAATCGGAAGGCTAGAATTAATGCATGAGAGGATAAGGATTGCTCTAGCTAATGACCCTCTAACCTCTCACTAGTGCTTACCCAACTGGGATGATTTGTCGTCGCCTAGTCCCGACGGAGACCCACTCTACCGGGGCACCAGTCAGTTCCTCAATACGATCCAAGTAGGCCCGTGCATTAGGTGGAAGATCCTCTAAGCGCCGTGCCTCACCGGTCGAAGCCTGCCACCCAGGCAAAGTCTCGTACAAAGGTTCGATACCTGATAGCGACCATGTGTCAGCGGGGAAAGTCGCTGTCACACTTCCGTCAGGTAAACGATACGCTGTAGCTAACTGAAGCTCTGGTAGGGTGTCTAGCACGTCGAGCTTGGTCACTGCTAGCCCTGTAAGCCCGTTTACCTGAGCAGCAAACCGTGTGATCACAGAATCAAACCAACCGCATCGGCGTGGTCGGCCCGTAGTCGCCCCAAACTCACCACCAAGCTCCCTCATGTGCTCATCCATCTCTGGATTGAGTGCCGTTGGCAGTGGTCCTTCCCCCACTCGGGTAGTATACGCTTTGACCACCCCTATAACGCTATCGATAGATGTGGGACCTATGCCTGTACCTGTAGCTGCCGCAGCAGCCGTGGTGTTCGAAGAAGTAACAAAGGGATAAGTGCCGTGGTCCAAGTCCAGCGCTGTCCCCTGGGCACCCTCGAGTAGCACCTTACGACCTTCGTTAAGAGCCCCCATAATCTCTGGACCTGTGTCCGTCCCGAGTTCCAGCAACCGCTCACCTAGGTCAAGCGCGTCCTTAATCGTTTTTTCCAGCTCGTGCGCTGAACCTGCACCAATTTGAGAGATGCGTGCCTGGACTCGCTCCTGAGCTTCACTGACCCTTTGCTGAAGGCGTTCTGGATTACTCAGGTCAGCAACTCGCACTCCGCGACGCCCCACCTTGTCCCCATATGCGGGTCCGATGCCCTTGCCTGTAGTACCGATCTTCTCAGTAGCGTGCTCCTCAGAAACACGGTCAAGGACACGGTGATAGGGAAGCAGTAGCTGAGCCCGTAGGCTAACCCCTACGCGCCCCTCAAGATTGATGCCTCGCTCAAGAAGTGCATCATACTCCTGAAAAAACTGTTGAACATCCAACACGACACCATTGCCCAAGAGGCAGCGTTTTCCCTGGTGAAGGATGCCTGAAGGGATTTGGTGCAGGATAAACTCATTCTCTCCAATAGTGACGGTGTGGCCGGCGTTAGCTCCCCCTTGGTACCGGGCCACAATGTCGACGTCCTCGGCAAGCACGTCCACTATCTTCCCTTTGCCCTCATCACCCCACTGGCACCCCACTATGACAGTGCACGCACCTCGGTCAGGCATGGCATCCCCAGATAGAAAAACGGGCCGCGCCCCCAGGGGGACGGCCCGTTGAATGACGTATCCTTCGGGAGAAGCTAGACATGGCCTAAGGGAGTGTCAACGAGGCTCAGACAGGGGAACCTAAACCTATCACACCCCAGCAGTCGTCAGTAAATCTGCTGCCTCTAGAATGCTCCTAATTTCGTCGATTCGCACCTCTGGAATTGTGGATAATGGAGGTCGGGGCTCACCACCATGAAGTCCAAGAAGCTCTAGCGCTGCTTTGATCCCCGGGACACCCATCTCTGTTACGATCTTTTGATGAACATGTGCAATCCGTTCTTGTATCCGACCAATATCTGTAGTGCGACCTTCCCCAAAACCCACTGAGATCTCAGCCGCACCGGCCGTGGCCATCAGCCCCACTGCTACGATTCCACCCACTGCACCTGTTTCTAGGGCTGCGTACAAAAGAGCTCCACTACCGACGAGAACCTGGAAGTCCTCTGTAGTCTGCTCGACAAGCTCACCTACTAAATCAAGCTTTCCACGTGAATCTTTGATCCCCACGATGTTGGGGTGCTGCGATAGCTCAGCGATAAGTCCCGTTGGCAAGTCGATGGTACTCATCCGCAAAGGCACCTGATAGATCAGGACCGGGACCGGCGAGGCATCGGCAACAGATCGGAAATGGCGAGACACCACTTCTGGTGTCATCGCACCCTTATAAAAGGCGGGCGGACTAACTAGAACGGCGTCCGCACCGGCAGCTGCTGCCTGCTTAGTGAGCCTGATAGTGTGTCGCGTAGACTCAGAGCCCGTTCCAGAAATAACTAACCCGTTCTCCGTAACCAGGTCGGAAGCAGCCTGAAGAAGAGTGATACGCTCTTCTTCATCGAGGAATGCTGCCTCTCCCGTTGAGCCGGCTATGAGAACACCAGAGATCGGACTCTGGAACCAATGTCGGAGATTAGCTCGGAAAGCTACGATATCCACATCACCCGTCACGGGATCAAAGGGAGTCGTAACCGGCAAGAAGGTCCCACTTAGGTCCGGGTGTTTGCTAATACCGACGTTCAACTTTGATGACGCTCCTGCATCACGCTACGCGTGAGCCTAGGGACATGTGGAAATGTCAAAAGAATAGTCATGGTCCATAACGAATGCGATTCAGTCGAACCGAACCTGCCAGTCTAAGCCCATCTTATCTCGAACCTCAATCATCGTCTTTTCAGCAATCGCACGCGCCCGGGTTGCTCCGTCCAACAAAACACTCCGCACCTCATCTGGCCTACTGCGGTAGTACGTTGCTCTCTCCCGATAAGGGCTAAATGAATCCGTGATGCTGTCTGAAAGGGTCTTCTTGCAGTCGACGCAGCCAATCTCAGCAGTGCTGCACTCCGATTCAATTTCAGTTCGCTTCACTTCGTCTGTGAAATGACCATGTAACGTGAAAACGTTGCATACATGAGGACGTCCTGCATCCGACCGTTTTATACGTTGAGGATCAGTGACCGCCGTGCGTACGCGCTCCCAAACCTCGTCCTGCTCGGCGAGGACACCCACAGTATTTCCCAATGACTTGCTCATCTTGGCCTTACCGTCGAGCCCCAGAATTCTTCCGACGCCCTTGTCTATAAGCGCCTCGGTCTCTGGAAAAGTTTCACCGTACACGGCGTTAAATTTACGAGCGATATCCCTTGTTAGCTCGAGATGTTGTCTTTGATCCTCTCCAACAGGGACAGCATCCGCCTTATAGAGCAAGATGTCCGCAGCCTGAAGAATGGGGTAGTTGAGAATCCCTGCAGGAATCGACTCGAAATGCTGAGATTTGTCTTTGAACTGGGTCATGCGCTCAAGGTCACCGACCGGACTCACCGCATTGAAGAGCCAAGCAAGCTCAGTGTGCTCTTGTACGTCCGACTGCACGAAGATAATAGAGCGCTCTGGATCTAGACCCACCGCAAGATATGAAACCGCGAGATCAATGACATTCGCAGGCATCTCGCTCGGATGCCCCCCCGCAGTTATGGCGTGCTGATCCACGATACAAAAGACGCAGTCGTAATCATCCTGCAGACTCACCCACGGCCTTAGAGCACCTAAGTAGTTGCCAAGATGGGCTTCACCAGATGGCTGCATCCCGCTGAAGATGCGCTTTCTTCCGGTCGAAGCTTTGCTCATACGCTGATTGAGTTGGGTCCTGTCCGATAGGACTGCTAACTTAGCGGCCCTTTGAATTATGCGGCACCTCAGCAACCTCCGCAGCCTGTCTGAGAACACAGTGAACTTACTACTACGTACGGCGATAGAGGCTGCAGAAGAAGCGGCGAAGATACACCGCAGGGATGCTGGCCAAATCCAGCGGAATTCTATAACCGAAAAAGCTCGCGCGGACTATGTGTCCCAGACGGATATTGACGCACAACAGGCTGCACTGGAAGTAATTAGGGCTCGATTCCCCCGGGATCAGATCCTGGCTGAAGAAGGGGCCGAGAACGTGGTAGACCAAGTCACTGCGTGGGACGGCACCCCACTTTGGATTGTCGACCCACTCGATGGGACAGCAAATTTTCTTCACGGCCATCCATTCTATTGCTCATCGGTCGCGGTGGCTGTCGACGGGCAAGTAGTCGCTGGAGCGGTCATCTCCGGGTCGTCGGGTGAGCGTTGGTGGGCTTCTAGGGGGGAGGGAGCATTCAAAGGTGGCAGGGTGATTAGAGTCTCACCAGCAATTCCGCTTTTAGACGCGTTAGTGGGTACGGGATTCCCCTTTAAGAAACTCAGTGTGCTACCTCGGTATCTCACTCAATTTGACCGTGTGCTTCGTGCCACCTCGGGTGTGCGCCGCACCGGAGCTGCTGCGCTCGACCTGTGTTTTCTAGCAGAAGGTGTCTTGGATGCATTTTGGGAAGAAGTCCTTATGCCCTGGGACTTCGCTGCTGGCATCATCATAGTGAGTGAAGCAGGAGGCCTGGTAACCGGACCAGGCGGGGAAGAGCTGGCAATACGACCCAGCCCCGTACGCGGAGCAAACTCACCGGCTCTGCTCGAGGAGTTACAGGCCGTCTTGAATACAAAGTAGGTAAATAATATGAGGAGGACCCGAGTTCACGCTCGGGTCCTCCTCGAGTCTTCATGTCGAGACTCGTATAGCAGCTAAGTCTCTCACTTCTTCGAGATCTTAATCCTGTGGCCTGCAGCATCCGGGGTCTTTGGTAACCTGATGTCCAAGACGCCATTGTCCAGCGTGGCGGTTGCCTCACTCCCGGCTACAGTCCGGGGTAGTGTGAAAGACCTTCGGAAAGAGCCAGATGCCCGCTCTAGTAGGTGGTAGTCACCACCCTCTTCCCCCTCCTTGCCCTCTACGGTCTTCTCACCGCTGATCACCAAGACATTTTTCTCTAACTCGATATTGACATCCTTCTCGCTAATTCCAGGTAACTCAGCAGTAAGGATGACCTCGTCGTTCGTCTCGGTCACACCGACCTGCGGTGACCACATTCCATTTCTCTCACGGCGGTTAGGCACATCTTCGACAAACCGTGTCAGCTGGTTGGAAAGTATTTCGTCGATGTCCCGCCACGGTGAATACATCTGGCTCCGGAACGGGTACTTGATAACGGCCATCGTTGCCTCCCTTGTTGTGATTTTACTGCCCTTAAGGAGTGCAACCTCCGTGCCACCACGAGGCATATAGATGCTGCCAAAATGAACGGCTGCAACAGCTTACCATACCTCTTATCTGCCAAAGTGACCTGCCGCAAAGAGTATCAGCTGCCGTTTCGGCAAGGCTATGATGACCCTGCCTAGGTACTTACAGCTGTTCGAAGAGCCAGACTCGCAGCCCCTCGGGGAGAATCTACCTCACCTTCGAAAAGCTTGAGTCGTAGCGTGATCAAGGAGCGAATGACCGGTTTGCGCAGAGGACCTCCGGAACCCACTAACCCTCCATGCAATGCCAGGACTGGATCTTCATCCCATGGGCTTAGCTGTTTGAGAATTCCATCGACGTGAATCTGAAGTTCAGCGACAGCAAAGCTTAAGATTCCCTTCGCCACCTTGTCCCCGCCGCTCGCCTCTCGAATAACAAGAGGTGCTAGTGCACTCACCTGCCCTTTAGTCGCGCTGCTAATCCAAGATACAAGATCCCTAG
Source organism: Gemmatimonadales bacterium UBA2982 (assembly GCA_002347035.1). Taxonomy (GTDB): domain Bacteria; phylum Gemmatimonadota; class Gemmatimonadetes; order Longimicrobiales; family Gaopeijiaceae; genus UBA2982. The sequence continues at coordinate 7,403 of DEAM01000004.1, forward strand.
ACTCGTCGAGTCCTAGGTAGTCGAGCAGGGGCCCCTTGAGAGAAGTCGGACCTCCCCGTCCGTCCTCAAAGCGGAGAAGGGCTCTGAGCGCATCGCGTCCAATCGCGAATCCGCTTCCCTCGTCGCCTAAATGCTCTCCCCAACCTCCAGCGCGATGGATCTGACCTTCCTCGTTGCGGCCCCATGCGATGGAACCCGTACCAGCAATCAGCAAAACTCCAGGGCCCGACCTGAATGCGTCATAGAAGGCAGCTTCGACATCAGTGCCAACCCGCACAACATCAGCAAGGCCTCTGCCCGAAAGCTTATCCTCCATTACTTGCCTGGCCATCTGAGATCCTGCCCCAGCCAACCCTGCCCAGAGCACCGAGACGGGCAGTTGGACTCCTCCGGCCATGGCTGCAGACCGAACTGCACTTGCCACCGCCGTAACAGCAGAGTCTGGATCCTGTAGCGTGACGACTGCCCCGGACGAGGCACCGCGAGCGACCTCCTTCCCGTTCCTGTCTAAAATCACACCCTTGGCACTCGTACCTCCGCCGTCCACGCCAATCACGAGGGTCATGTGGATCGCTCTGAGAACAGTCCGCCTAAAGAGCCCACTGCAAAGGTGATGACGGAACCGACCACCGCGTACCACGGCCAAGCCATTTCCCCTCGGAGTAGTGTGACGCAAGTAATCCCAACTGCGATGCCAATAATTACATCACGCTGCCCAGGACGCTTTGTTAACACACCCAATGCAAAGGCTCCGAGAAGTCCTCCATAGACCAAAGAGGCAATCCCAAGAGCAGCCTCAACTGCAGATGTGCCTTCAGAAAGTGGAATGAAAAGTATGGCCCCTAAAATGAGGAGAATGGACCACACGAGCGTGAAAACCCGTCCCGCCTGGAGAATGCGTGTCTCGTCGTCACGCGCACCGACCATTGGTGCCCAGTAATCATAAGCAGTTGCGGAGGCGAGTGAATTGATCGAAGACGAAAGCGAGGACATCGCAGCAGCGAAGACCCCCGCAATAAGAAGCCCGGTCAACCCGGGAGGAAGCTGCTCAACGATAAAGAGCGCAAAAATGTCATCCGACCGTGTAAAATCACGCCCCCCGTAGAATGACCACAGGCCCAACCCTACTATTAGAAAGAGTAGAAATTGAAGAATCACGACCGCGCCGCTTCCAACAAGTGCCTTCTGAGCCGAGCGTTGGTCCTTACACGTCAATAGTCGCTGGACAATCAGCTGGTCGGTCCCGTGCGATGCCATGGTGAAAACTGCACCACCAAACACACCCGCCCAGACCGTATACGTCGTAGACAGGTTCAGAGAGAAGTCGAGCACACGCAGCTTCCCAGCAGAGCTAGCGCTTGACAAGACACTGGCCCAACCATCGGGCACCATGCCCTGGACAGCCACAATCGCGACGAGTGCGCCAAACAGGTAGAGGCCCATCTGCACGGCGTCTACCCACACCACTGCCTTGATACCGCCAAAGTAGGTGTAGATGACCGTCATAAATCCAATTACAGCAATCGATGTCGGAAAAGGCCACCCAGTGATAATCGCCAGAGGGATCGCTGTTGCAAATAATCGGACGGAATCAGCTAGGAGGCGTGTTACCATGAAGATCGCGGAGGTAAACTGGCGAGCCCCAAGCCCAAAACGCTCTTCTAGTAACTGATACGCAGTGGTGAGAGACCCACTGTAATAGGCTGGCAGCAGGAGGATGGATACCAATAACCGGCCTGCCAGGTACCCAAGAGTGAGCTGAAGGAATACGAGGCTGCCCGTGTATGAAACCCCAGGGATGCTAAGGAACGTCAGGGTGCTTGTCTCCGTCGCAACGACGGAGAGCATGACGGCTACCCATGGCAACGATCTGCTGCCGAGAAAGTAATCGGTCCCACTCGTCTGGCCTCGTCCGAGCCATGCTCCCCAAGCGGTTACCCCCACTAGATATACGACTAGCACGACCAGGTCGAAGGTCGTGAAGGCCGTCAAGGTTGCCGCTGCTGAATGGAGCGATCCGTAATGGCTAGTGCTACAGCATCGTGTACCGCACGCCGTAGCGGCACATGTTTTTGGTTCTCCCGGGTGGGATGGACCCTATTGGTCAGAAGCACAACCCATAGGTCCAGCTCTGGATCAATCCACAAGGACGTGCCAGTGTAGCCCGTGTGCCCGTATGCCTGAGATGTTAGATAGTCACCTGCCGATGACTGGCCGGAGGGAGTATCCCACCCGAGTGCACGTGAAGATGTGTCGTCATAACGGGACGTGAAAACCTCCTGGATAGATCGCTCCAGTACAGTCACGTCCGAAGGACGAGCGACCGGGCATGGCTCTCCAGCTTCTTCTCCGGGAAGACACGCGGGCCCAACCCCTCCATTCAACATCATACGAGCAAAAACAGAAAGGTCGAGCGCGGTACTGAAAAGACCAGCATGCCCGGCAACCCCTCCCATCGCATCTGCATTCTCGTCGTGGACTCGGCCCCATACGAGTTGATCCCGCCACACGGTGTCCAATTCAGTTGCGGCAATCCTAGACAGCAGTGAGGACTCAGGCAGATATCCTGTTTCACGCATGCCGAGCGGCCCGAACAGGCGCTCTTGCAGGAACCGATCAAGCCGCTGACCTGCCAGTTCCTCAACCACCCAAGCAAGCGTCATAACACCGATATCCGAATAGACGGTTGCTGCACCTGGCTCCGCTTCGAGAGGCTCGTCTGCAGCGGCAGCTTGATAAGCAGAGACACCTTCAAGTTCGAAGAACCATTGCCGGAAAGGTGCTAGACCGGCGCGGTGCAGAAGCAGCTGCCGAACGGTGACGTCACGCTTATCGTCATCTCCCCGTGCCCACCATGGGAGATAGTTAACCACCGGAGCATCCAGGTCCAGGGTGCCCTCAGCAACCAGCATCATAGCTGCAGTCGTCGTGCCTACGACCTTCGAAACTGATGCTAGGTCAAAGATGGAAGTGGGCACGACTTCCCGCCCACTTCCGTAGGCCAGCTCTCCAAATCCCCGGAGAGAGACCAGTTTTCCGTAGCGCCCAATCGCTAGTGCAACTGCCGACGCTGCTGAGTCTGCGATAGCTGCTTCGATGATCGAGTTCACGCGGCCGAGCCCCTCGGGGGACATACCCACCTCGCCTGGGTCTACTAGCCTCTGCTGCGACTCACTCCCACCGCTCGCATCTCTCCAATCCAGGATCCCTGCTGCCTGCAAGGGATCTTCAACGTTCACCGATGCCAATCGCTCGGCCACCTTAATCCGGTCCAAACCGTTGCCCAGATCGTGAAAGGGCGGAAGCGGAATTGGCAGTCTTCCGGAAATGCCCTCCTCACCAAAGAGCGCACGAAGCGCTGCTCGTTGAGATACCTCGCGATTCCCCCACGCAAGCAGGTACGTACCCATACCCGGCAGAGCAGATAATAGGTACGGATTTCCGAAAGAGGTGAGCACAGTGTGGCTTGAATCCGCATACCTTGAGATGAGGACGCGGAACTGCTCTGGAAGAACCTGTTCCCCGGATCCCGAAGACGCCGATACGTAGGCCGTGATAATTACCCGAGCCGCTCCTTCCAGTACATCACCCGCCTTCAGATAGTCCCCGAGTTCACTGCGCTCATCAAAAATCAATTCAGTAAGGTCAGATACTCGTTCTCGGAGGCCTTGAGAGAATCCCCGGCTCGCCCAGAGCATATCTGCTGGAGCATAGCGCACGTGAACCGTGGTACCCTCTATCAAAGGAGAGAGAGGAAGTAGACTATCCCGATCACGAACTAACGTGATCGAACGAGAGGCAGCTGAGTCCGCAAAGGCCTTATGCTCGGCAGAACCTACGACTTTTGTCACTTGGTCAAGCTCCACAAGTCGCTCTACATGGAGTCCTAACCTTGCCTTGAGCTCTAGGATCCTGCGCGCGGACTGTTCCAGACGAGCACGCGAAAGCCGACCATTGTCCATCGCCTCAAGGACCGCAACAATCGCCTCTCTCACATCTGCAGGAGAGAGAATCACATCGGCTCCGGCTTCAACTGCCCTGACAACAGCCTCTCCAGCACCATACATATCAGTGATCGCACGCATAGTCAGAGCGTCCGTGAACAGCAGGCCCTCAAAGCCGAGTTCATCCCGAAGCAGGCCAGTCAAGAACTCGGGAGAAAGGGTGGCTGGAGGCGCTCCGATTCCTAGCACTTGGGGTACTTCTACGTGCGCCGTCATGATGGCATCCACCCGCTCCTCAATAGCCCGCGCGAAAGGTACGAGTTCGAGTTGATCAAGACGTTGGCGGTCGGCTTCGACAACGGCCAATCCCAAGTGAGAGTCTGTGCCGGTATCACCGTGCCCTGGGAAATGTTTTCCAGTCGTGAACGCTCCGCCGGATTTCGCACCCCGGATGAACGCTGCCCCAAGCTCCGCAACACGCTCTGGATCAGCTCCGAAAGAGCGTGTTGCAATGACCGGATTTTCCGGATTCGAGTTTACGTCTAGCACTGGCGCGAAAAGAACGTGTACGCCGCTTGCCCGTGCTTCTATCGCAGTAATCCGTCCGTACTCATAGGAGAAACGAATGTCGTCGATTGCTCCAAACGCCATCGTGGGAGGGAAGTCAGTACCCCCGCCCTGAGGAAGCATCGAAGGGAGTGCATACGTTCCACTCAGGCGCATACCCGGCCCGCCGTTCTCGAAATCAGAGGTAACAAGCAGAGGAACTTTGGCTCGTTCTTGAAGCGCGTTCAGTTTGGCTGCGTACGCATGCGGTGAACCGATCGATGGCGACACCCCTCCGATCCCCTTCTCGACGACCCACTCCTCCAGCACTGCAAAAGCCGCACTGGACTCAGCTGCGTAGCCACCAGGAATCCACTGGATGATCAATTGACCCGCCAGGGCCTCGTCCGAAAGACTGGCGAGTGTGTGATCTACCCAGGCCCGTGCACTGCCGTCGAGAATCGTCGATGGCAAGGACGACTGGACCGGCGGCTGGAAGGTTCCCCCGCAGGATATAATCCCGAAAAGGAACACCCCGGCCCAGGGTAATCGCACTTTAGCGAGCACTGTTAGTCTGAACTCGCACGGGAATCCTCATGCCGTGACCAATCTCGAAGAGCGGAGGGATGCTAGTCGGCGCCTGGCCAGTGATAGGAAAACCTCCAAAAAGCGCACGAGCTGCAGCCCTTTGGCTAGCCTCGGAGCCACTCCAAGCGAGCATGTAAGCCTGCGTATCTGGGAAGCCGGAGATCAGATAAGGGTTACCGAACGACACGACAATATGAGGCACCCCTAGACGACCAAGCTGGTTGATGAACTCAGATACGTCGTCCTGCCCGTCAACAACCCCTGCGTAAGAAGAATAAGTCCCTACAACCACGAGGGCCTGGCGGCCAGCCCGTCGCAGAACTGAAGCGTACTCTGAATCATCGGAGTCCGCATTCAGAGTAACAGTGGATAGGCGCCGGTAGGTTTGTCGAAGCGCAGCGTTGAAGTAGCGGCCTGCTAGGAGGTCTGACTCTCGCCTGAAAGTCACAGACATCACAGCTGCAGAACGGGTGCCAAGCAATGGCAGTAGATCTCGGTCATTCTTGAGGAGAGTGATTGATCTTTCAGCAATCACGTCAGCCACCGAAGTGTGGGCCGGTATTCCCACCAAGCTCCCCAGACTGTCAATTGCCACAAAACGGTCTAAGTCGAGCTTGAGGTTCTCCTTAGCCTCAAGTATGCGCATGACGGACTTGTTAATTCGTTCCTCACTGATTCTCTCAGAATTGACTGCTTCCACGATGCCATCAATCGCTTGTCCGACATTGGGTGGCATTAGAATGACGTCCGCGCCCGCCTCAATCGCCCGCACAGTTGCCTCTCCAGCAGGGTAAGTGCGAGCTATCGCACTCATGTCCATAGCATCGGTGAAAACAAGCCCGCCAAACCCCATCTCTTCACGCAATAGGGTTGTAAGGACCTCCGGAGAGAGCGTGGAAGGCTCGAGCAAGCCTCCATTTAGCGAGGAGACCGAAATATGCGCAGTCATAATACCGCTGATGCCAGCATCAACTGCCTCTTGGAATGGGCGAAGCTCTACCGAGTCCATCCTAATGCGATCGTGTCTTATCACAGGGAGGGCTTGATGGGAATCGGTGTCAGTATCTCCATGACCAGGAAAGTGCTTACCGGTAGCGATGGCACCGTGATCCTGGATTCCCTGCATGAACGCTATACCCATCCGCGAGACTTCCTGTGGATCCGCCCCAAACGATCTCACGTTGATAATCGGGTTATCGGGGTTGTTATTCACATCCAACACCGGAGCAAACGGGACGTGAACACCAATCGCTCTCGCTTCAATCGCGGTAACCCTACCCATTTCATAGGCAAGACTCGTGTCCCCGGTAGCACCGACGGCCATAAGTGGTGGGAAATCTGTTGCGCCTCCCAAGTCGACCCTGCCAGGGAGGTGCACGGCTCCGCGCATTCTGAAGCCGGCCCCAGTCTCTAGATCTGCGGCGACTAGCAGAGGCACCCTCGCATGGCGCTGCAGGTCATTGAGCTTCGCGGCTATGTCGGTGGGAGTCCCCACGGACATGATCACACCACCGACCCCCTGCGCTTCAACATACTCGGCAATCCGCTCGTGGCTGGCTGAGCCCTCTGGGGCGAAGTCTCCCAGCACCCACGGCATGATAAGTTGGCCAGCCTTCTCACGGAGAGTTAGCTGATTGAGCGTGTGCTCCGACCATGAAAGTTGATCGACTCGAGAGTCAGTCGACATTTCATCATCGGACACTGTAGCAAGCCTCGCATCAGTAGCTTCTTCTACGATCACCGCAGTTGCCAGCTCTTCGGTCTGCGCGAGGGGCTCCGGCAGTGGTGGCGGCAGGACCGGGGTCGGGGCAGGAGTACTACACGCGACCGCGATACTACACATTAGGCTTGAGCCAATTACAAAGGCCATTGGTTTAGAGAGAGAATTAATGAGGCGCGCCATGCTTAACAATTTCCCGGTATGTTGGGCAACTTCGTTGACGGTAACCAATTTGGCACCGAAGCTTGCGGCATGTCACGTATAACGTGCGCACCCGCACGACTAGCGGCCACCTTCCGGGCACTGACTAATATCCCTAAGACGGGACTGACGGTTTCTCAATTCAGTATCGTTCTCGCCTCGGTGCTCGCCACATCCGCATGTCGTCTCAACGAAAATGTTATTCATGCAGAATTGACGCAGACAAGGGCACGGCCAGGAGTCGAGGTACTTTTATCTGACTCGATTCATCTCGTGGCTGGGAAACGGGTAGGCCTGGTAACCAACCACACTGGAATCGACAGCCAAGGACGCTCGAACATCGATCTCCTTTTCGAGCACCCCGACATTAACCTCATCGCACTATACGCACCGGAGCACGGTATCCGAGGAGAAGCTGAGGCGGGTGCTTTAATCTCCACCGAAATCGACCAGCCGACCGGTCTCCCCATCTATTCTCTGTATGGAGCGGTCCGCAAGCCAACCCCGGAGATGCTCACAAACCTCGATATCCTTCTCTTCGATATGCAAGATGTGGGAGCTAGATACTACACGTACGTATCAACTATGGCCCTAGCAATGGAAGCTGCGGGTGAACAGGGGCTCGATTTCTTAGTGCTTGACCGGCCTAATCCAATCCGGGGCGATATAGTTCAAGGAAACACTCTCAACCCTGGCTTCAGCACATTTGTCGGCATGTATCCAGTGCCGATGAGACATGGGATGACTCCGGGCGAATTAGCTCTACTTTACGTAGGTGAGTTTGGAATTGATGCTGAAGTGCGTGTCGTGCCACTCGAAGGATGGTCGCGCAGCGAAACTTTCGATGACACAGCCCTTACTTGGGTAGCTCCTTCACCCAATATGCCGTCACTCGAAAGTGCACTGGTTTATCCAGGCACTTGTTTGTTCGAAGGGACCCCACTCTCAGTCGGCCGTGGCACAGACAGAGCGTTTCAGTGGGTGGGTGCGCCCTGGCTAGACGGCATAGCACTCTCGGAAACAATGAACGCTTACAACTTTGAGGGTGTCCGCTTTGAGCCGGCGACCTTCACACCTTCGGGTCCAGGCGATGGCAAATTCAACGGTGAAGAAGTTTACGGGGTGCGGTTCGAAGTTGAGACGTCTACATTCGACGCTCCCCGAGCAGCCATTGCGTTGTTGGTTGAGGTCTACCGAGCCTCCGGTGAACATTGGTCCTGGTCGACAGCTCACTTCGACAGGCTGGCTGGCACCGACCAGATCCGGTTAGGTGTAGAACAAGGGCTGGATTTGGATGCGCTGACAGCGGTGTGGGACCTTAGTGTGCGCTCTTTCGAAACTTTGCGGACTCCGTATCTCCTCTACCGTTGAAGAGGACCTTACATCCGAACACATCCCTGATTAGCCGACCGCTGCTACCCCCTCCTTAGTCTCCTGAACTAGGTTCAGAAATGCCTGAGACAGCGCAACTGTAACATTGCCAGGCAGACCGCTTCCAATCGACTCTCCGTCCACCTGAACACACGGTCTCACTTCTCCAGTTGTACCCGTAAAGAACAACTCGTCAGCATCGAACAACTCCCCAACGCAGATAGGACGCTGCTCCACACGTATTCCACACTCTCCGGCTAGCTCCAGGACTACGTTACGAGTGATCCCAGGGAGTATCAGATTCGACTCAGGGTGCGTGACTAGGGTGCCATCAAAAACGGCGAAAAAATTCTGGTGTGCCCCCTCAATTGCTACCCCGTTTCGAACTAGCAAAGCATCGTCTGCTCCGGCATCACGAGCCGCCTGGAAGGCAAGAGCGTTAGCTAGCAGCGAGATGGTTTTGATGTCAACACGGAGCCAACGCTCATCGGGCACGGTGATCGCTGTGAAACCTTGACTCCACTCATCTTCTGGAGGACGCTCCCAGGGCTTAGCGAATGCATAGACCGTGGGCCGCACCGGCTCCACCGGGAAATAGTGCGTCCTTGGCGCAACACCCCTAGTGACCTGGAGATAGACCAGCGCACGAATTTCATTTTCGAGCCGGTTCTCAGCCACAAGGCGATGGTGCACCTCGGTGAGGCCTTCGGTGTCAAAAAGGATCCCGAGTTCTCGGAGGCTGCGCTCTAGCCGCACAAGGTGACGATCCAAGCAGAACCCCACACCCCCGTAGAACGGAGTCACCTCATACACTCCATCAGAAAGCAAGAAGCCCCTATCATCGACCGAGATACTCGCCTCGCCCTTAGGCATGAACTCGCCGTTTAGGTAGACGATACTCATACCCTCTCCCCCCTCGTCACGACTCTCCTTGATTCTCCTCCAGCTGCTCGAACTCAGAGATCAGCTCAGCCTCTGGTATCTCCTCTACCTGTCCATTCTGAACTTCTGCATCACCAACCTCGGTGAGGCCTTCCCCGGCCTCTAGCTGCTTCACGTCGCCGATACCCTCAGGCACCGGAAGGAGACCCAGCTCAGCCTTGAGAGTACGCAAGTGGCCTTCCATATCTGCATCTTCCCCACCTGCTTCAAGCTTTAGGAACTCGGACTCGAGCGTATCCCCGGTAATAGCTTCCGTCACCTCAGCCTGTGCGATGCCCCTCCTCTCCTCCTCCTCAACCTTTTCAGCCATCCGATTGAAGGCCTCGAACGCCGACTTATCTGAGAGACCCGACATAGTCTCCTGGATACGCTGTTGGGCATGGGCCCTCTTCTGCTTGGCAATGAGCAGATTCCTCTTTCGCTTTGCCTCTTCGATTTTGTCATTAAGCTGACGGAGGGACTCCTTAAGTTTCTCAGTTTCAGCAGCTTGTGCCTCCCATGTCCCGCGAAGCGCCTGGGCCCGCTCGGTATGCTCCTTCTGCCGAAGTAAAGCCTGCTTGGCCAGGTCATCACGAGTTTCCTTGACTGCAAGCATAGCTCTGCCCTGCCAGTCGCGCGCTTGCTTAACCTCATCTTCTGCCTGGGACTTGAGCTTACGCTCATCCGCAATGGCGGCCGCCACCTCGCGTTTGGCCTGAGCCAGCTGGTCCCGCATATCCAAGATAATCTGGTTCAGCATCTTCTCCGGGTTCTCAGACCGAGAGATTAGGTCGTTGACATTCGATTTGATGACCCGGACCAACTTTGAAAATATGCCCATTTCTTTAGTCCTCCAACACAGTGACAAAGGCCTCGACATCTACCTCAGCCAGCGAGCGGATCTGTTCCATATACGTGAACACGGCAAGCTCAATCGACTCCATGCAGACCTTCAAACTAAAGGTAAGTCGTCCACAATCACGCTGCACCGGAGAAACTAGCAATTGAGGACGTCCGAGAGATGTATGCCTGTATAAGAGTCGTGTGACATAGCAACCGTTTCGGGAGTGCCTTCCACAAGGATATTTCCTCCCCCCGCCCCTCCTTCAGGCCCGAGATCTATCACCCAGTCCGCCGTCTTCACCACGTGGAGATTGTGTTCGATTACCACAACCGTGTTTCCTCGGTCTACAAGTCGATGGAGGACTTCAAGGAGTAGTCGCACATCTTCAAAATGGAGGCCTGTGGTTGGCTCATCGAGAATATACATAGTGTTCCCGGTAGCTCGTTTCGACAGTTCCGTCGCGAGCTTGACACGTTGCGCCTCACCACCTGAAAGTGTCGTTGCAGACTGACCCAAATGGATGTAGCCAAGCCCTACATCATGGAGCGTATCTAGCTTGCGTTTGATAGCTGGCACAGCGTCGAAGAAGTCACGGGCATCCTCGACAGTCATCTCCAGAACGTCCGCTATATTCATACCCTTGTAGTAGACGTCGAGTGTCTCGCGGTTGTAGCGGCGTCCGCGGCAAGCATCACACGAAACATAGACGTCGGGTAGGAAGTGCATCTCGATCTTTACGAGCCCATCACCACGGCATGACTCACACCGCCCCCCCTTCACATTGAAGGAAAAGCGACCTGGGCCATAACCGCGCATCTGGGATTCTGGCAGACTAGAGAAAAGGTCACGAATTGGAGTGAAGAGGCCCGTGTAAGTAGCAGGGTTGGAGCGGGGTGTCCTGCCAATGGGTGACTGATCCACATCAATCACCTTATCAATAAGTTCTAGCCCGTCGATACCATCGTGCGGCGCCGGCACAACCTTGCTCCGATAAAATTGTCGGGCTAACGCGTAATAGAGTGTCTCATTAACCAGAGTGGACTTACCCGATCCGCTCACACCCGTAACACATAAAAAAGCCCCAAGTGGGAAACTTACATCGAGCTTTCTGAGGTTGTGGCCCTGAGCACCCCGAACTGTAATGGCTCGCCCAGGGTCGACCTCGCGCCGCTTGTCTGGCACAGGAATTTTTCTGTCACCCCTGAGATATGCTCCTGTCAGGGATCTTTCCTCAGCCAGAAGAGCGTCCAACGAACCGCTAGCAATTACTTCTCCGCCATTTCTCCCTGCCCCAGGGCCAAGGTCCACTAGGTAGTCAGCAACGCGAATTGCATCCTCATCGTGCTCGACAACCACCACTGTGTTTCCTAAATCACGCAGCCGCTTAAGCGTATCCAGAAGGCGGCTATTGTCACGATAGTGTAGGCCAATCGAGGGCTCGTCCAGAATATACAGCACTCCCACGAGTCGGCTCCCAATCTGCGTAGCTAGACGGATCCTCTGAGTCTCGCCTCCAGACAATGTCCCGGCTGAGCGCCCAAGCGTTAGATACTCAAGTCCCACATCTTGAAGGAAGTAAAGACGGTCTGTTACTTCCTTCAGGATAGGGCTTGCGATCTCAGAAGGGAGAGGATGTTCGCTCGATGAATGGCGCCCGCTCTTAGCATTCACCGACTGGACAGGCAAAGCTTCGAAGAAAGATGCGACCTCGGAGATCGACATTTCAACGACGTCTCCGAGTGATAACCCTCCGATTGTTACAGCCCTCGAACTAGACTTGAGTCGGGTGCCCTCACAAATCGTGCAAGAAACAGTGGACATGTAATCGTCGAGCTGATTTCTAACCGAATCTGAAGCAGTCTCTTGATAGCGACGCTCAACGCTGACCTGAACTCCCTCCCAGCGGTCTTCATAGTGCCCGTCAAATTTCCCTGACCCTGACTTATACGGAAACCTGAGCTTCATAGAGCCAGATCCGTGTAGAATTCCCAACCTTACATCTTCAGGCAACTCACCCCACGGAGTATTGGGGTCGAACTGATAGGCCTCAGCCAAACCTGGAATGACAGAGTGTCTCAAGTTACCTGAAGGACTGCCCCAAGGCAGAATCACACCTTCAAGAATCGACAGGCTCGCATCTGCAGTGAGTAGTGCGGGATTAACGTCCTTGCGGGTTCCTAGGCCCCCACATTCTTCACAGGCTCCATAGGGGGAATTAAACGAAAACTGTCTGGGCTCGAGCTCAGGAAGCGACGTGCCACAATTAGAACAGGCATATCTTTCACTGAACACGTGCTGGCTTGGCTCTTTTCGTTTACGATGCTCTAAAACCTCAAGCACACCATCACCAGTTCGTAAAGCGATCTCGACTGAGTCAGCCAGCCGTTCCCGGTCTTCGTGATTCAGGACCAGTCGGTCGACGATCACGGCAATGTCGTGATTCTCATATCGGCTCAGTATCGGAGGTTCTGAGAGATCGTAGGTCTCGCCGTTGACCCGGATCCTGACAAATCCTTCCTTTCGGGCCTTCTCAAATAGCTCCCGAAACTCACCCTTTCGACCTCGGACAAGCGAGGCAAGTAACTCTACTCTCGTGCCTTCACCGATCGTCATGATTTGATCGACAATCTGTGTCGCAGACTGCCGGATTACTGGCTCTTCGCACTCAGGACAGTGAGGTGTGCCCACCCGAGCCCATAAAAGGCGAAGATAATCATAGACTTCAGTAACCGTACCTACGGTAGATCTTGAATTTCGACTTACGGTTTTCTGTTCGATCGATATTGCTGGAGATAGCCCCTCTATAGCATCTACCTCGGGCTTTTCCATGAGTCCGAGAAACTGCCGCGCATAGGCTGAAAGAGACTCTACATATCGCCTCTGGCCTTCGGCATAAATCGTATCAAAGGCCAAAGACGATTTCCCTGAACCTGAAAGGCCAGTGATCACTACCAGGCGCTCTCTAGGAAGCTCAACGTCGATGTCCTTAAGATTATGCTCTCGGGCACCACGCACGACGAGCTTCTCGTCGGCTGAATGCGTATCCGGCGTCATAGAAACAAGAGGTAGCTCAAGACATAGCCAGCAATTCTAACTGGTCGGGCAAACCCAATCCGATCGAGTTTGTCCGCCCTCGGAAGAAACCCAGGCCCCGAAATCTCTAAGGCTAGATCTGAAGCTGGGAAAGCCGAGCAACGCGCTCCTCAGTAGGAGGGTGCGTACTAAACAGACCTGATAACGGTGGACGCCGTGGCCCTGATAGCGGATTCACGATGGCCAACTGGGCAGCAGCTGGATTAACTGCCATCGGGATCTGCTTCGCATACGCTTCGATATGGCGCAGCGCACTCGCCAGCCCCCCAGGGTCCCCAGTGATCCGGGCAGCCGTCGCATCAGCCTGGAACTCATTTTGACGGCTTATAGCCATTTGGACGATTACAGCCGCTATTGGCGCGACAATCAGCATCAAAATCATAACTAAGGGATTCTCTCCTCGATTATCGCGGCCACCATATCCACCCAGCAACATACCCCAGCGGGCAATGCTTGCTAACATCGCTATAGCACCCGCGATCGTCGCAGCAACAGTCCCGACAAGCATATGTCGGTGTTTGATATGGGCCAATTCATGTGCGACGACACCCTCAAGCTCGCGAGGGGGGAGCATCTTTACGATCCCTGCCGTGACACACACAACAGCATTGGCTGGATTTCTCCCCGTTGCAAACGCATTCGGTTGCTCAGATGGTGCTAGAGCCAACGTAGGCACTGGAACATTCGCGCGCTCACTAAGTCGCTCGACCATCTTGTATAGGTCTGGAGCATCCTGCGGCCCAAGTATCTTAGCACGGTACATGCGCAGCACTGCACGGTCGCTATACCAGTACATCCCAAAGTTCATCGCGCCCGCGATGATCAGAAAAAGGACTGCTCCGTTAGAACCACCAAAATATGAACCAAAGCCAACTAGTAAGACTGTGAGCCCTGTCATAAGGGCAAATACCTTCGCCATCTGCATCTATATGTCTCCTAAGGTTCTTCGATTATGTAAGCAGTTACTGTCCTGCCCCGTAACCCCATTCACTGAAGATAAAGAGGCCAACGACTTGGTCTCCATCTAACCCAGCCACCCCCAGGCCTGCCGTACCACTACGTAGGAATCGGTCTTCAATGAACCCTTCCACGTACCAGTCTTCCGTTACCGCCACTTCTACCCGCACACCACGCACAGGATTCACTCTTTCTTCGTTGGTAGTGCCGCGCTGGGTAGGGGTGCTGAGAACAAGGACAACGAAGACATCCTCTCCTAAATAGCTTCCTACTTCCAGCTGCGCATCTCGCGCAAAGTCCGGGTCTCCAAGCGAGCCCGCTTGTGAAATGGCCAGGTAGTCGACACCGATATCCTGAGCTAGCGCGGCTCCAACTTGATTGGCTAAAGCACCAGCTACGTACGTTCCAACTCCGGCGCCCAAATCTTGACCAATGCCAGCTCCGCCGCCGGTGGGATCTCCACCTAGCTCACTGCTCGCGCGGCCAAACAACAAATATGAAATGAGATCAGACTGAGCCAGCCCAGCCTCCTCTGTAGAAAGCGTAACCAAAGGTTGCACTAGGGTGCCCTGCACAGTCGCCCCAACCTCAAGCGGATCCCTTAGCCTCCTGCGGACTCGACTGCTAGCCTGTATGTCCAGCTCAGGATTAACTCCAGGTTGCCCTGCAAATCCGACGGTCCCGCCGTCCACCTCAAAGGTTCGCCCAAGTACAAGGTAAGAACCCCGCAGTGCCTGTAATTCACCTATAAGTACGAGGTCACCCTCGCGCCGATCATAGCGTACAAGAAGTTCGCCACCCATCTCTACATTCATGTCGTTAGAACGCAGCCACATATTCCTAGGAACCGCCATCCCAATATCGACACGCAGATTGTCAAGGAAGGGATTACGAAGTCCAGCGATCAGTGGCTGCGATACAAATACCGTTGTATCCACAGTGAGGCCGTCTGCATAGAGCAAGGGGTCCCTGAGGTCTACGATGCCAGAACTCCGGGCAAACTCCTCTACAAAAAGTGTTCCCTCATCGACTACCAGTGCGCCTTCAGCAACAGGAAGGCGGTACCTGCCGACCACTGAGAACTCGCCGCTGATTGTACTCTCCATATCCTGCCTGGCCACAGCAAGAAACTGGTCAAAGGTAACGTCGAGATCCATGTGTGGATTGGATAGTGAATCCAGGGTAAGAACACCGGCTACAGTCGATATGCCTGTCTCGGAGGTATCTAGTTTGACTGCTACCGTTCGGTCTTGTCGCACTAGTAGCTCACCCGTCACACCCGTGTGCCGAACCCCGAGTTCCTCGACCGCCCAGGAAGCATCAGCCAGAGATAGAGAACCTCCAGGTTCAGGGGAATCGGTCGTTCCCCGAATGACAACGTCACCCGAGATAGAGCCGGTGACATCCTCAAGCGAGGTGAAGTAGGCGAGTGCAAGTGCAGCGTCTAGAGAATCAGCAGATACCCGCAAGTCCATGGTATCGGGGACCATACGCTGCTCTGCACCTGTCAGCGCCAAGTTTATCGGAATGTTGCCGGCTGCTGTGAGGGTGTTACGGTCTCCATCCCAAGCGTCGATACGGATGTCAGCTAACTGCTCCTGGTATTCAAGTGACCCTGTCAGTCGGGTCATCTCGTAGGCTTCATAGTGCGGCGATTCTATATCGAAAATCGCGTCAATGATTGGATTGTCAGACGAGCCTAGAACTGATAGCTGGAAATCCGCGATACCAGACACATCGGTGTTCTCCCGCTGTGCGATTCGCATAGCCTCATGAATTGGAAAACGTTCTATATCTAATCGAAAATCTGAATCACCCACGCTGGTGAGAGAACCTTCGGCTGTCAGCCACATCGACTCGTCACCCTCAGGGTGAATGTTTAACCGATCAACTGCGAATGACTGATCATCCCATGTTAGGGTGGCCGGGAAACTCAGAGCCCATGTGGTCTCATCTAGCACGGCACGAATGTCCGCAACTCGGATTTCCCCTCCTGTTGAGTCCAATGTGAAATCCCCCGCGACGGAGTACTGCTCACTTTCGTCACGCACAACATCTAGGGATGCACGTCCACTGCGTTGGTTCATGCTCCCAATAACTTGTACATCCTGAAACTCACGGTCCTCCCATACAATTCTCTGAGCACGAGCATCTACCTCCCACTCGCCAAGCATACCCGGAAAGTCCTGAGCCCTTAATGAGACATACGCCAAATCGACCGAATTATGAGAGTACGCAGCATCCCTAAGCTCAAAGAGGAGTTCGATGTCGAGATCACCCAAATTCCCTTGCAGCCCTGCAGCCCCAATCACCACACCAGCCATTCTCGCATCGATAGCTGTTGGCAAAGTATCAGGCTCGATACCCCGGACTCTGAGGAGGTCTCCTTCTAGTGGACTCAGTTCATCCCTAATCAAAAGAGAATCACCCATAAACACGGGCCGGAGTCCGAGCAGCGATTCTGATCGAAACTCAAAGTCCGCTTGTCCTACAGCATCTTGTGTCACTCCAAGACTCCCCCGGCCGGAGATACTAACACCCGAACCTTGGGCATCGATCGTGTCGGCTATGAGGAGCCCGTCTTGGACGGTGAGCGCAGTCGTAACAGAATCGATGCGTAGCCCTCCGATTCGAGATTCACCCATCTCCACTAAGGCCGTCGCTTCTAGAGCATCTATGGCGAAGCCTTCACCGTCTAAATTCAAACGCCCGTTCACGACAGAATATTCTGGCACAGCCTCTGAGTATGCGGAGAAGTCGAAATCCTCAAGTTCAGCGGCAAGCCGGTAACGAGCAGCGGGGGATAGAAGATTGATATTCCCGTCTAATACAAGCCGGCCATTTCCTGCCTCTAGATCCGCTGCTAGGGTAAGATCATCGAGCCTGCCGTTGATCCGCACAGGACCTTCGACAAGGCCGTGAAGCTCAAGGTTGGGGAACAGTTGATTCAGCATCAGAAACGACAGCGGGGCAACCGCACCTCGCATATCAGTCACCCAAGCTCCATCCTCAACTCGACGGAGTAAGCCCCTGCCTACAGCCCGCGATGTATTCGCTGAGTCCGATACGTGCGTAAGATCGGCAACGATTAGCATCCCCTCATCAGCACGCCCATCTATCTCTATCGTACCGGACCCATCAGTCAGTTGGCTTGCAGGACCCCAGATGGGCTCGAACATCCGGTAGCTTAGTGGACTAAAACGCAATTCAAGATCAGTAGCTCCAGGATTTTCCCCGCGGTGGACTATCCCCGAAAAATCCATAGTCGTCGAGACGCCCCCCATGCCGGTCGGAACAAGTGTCATGCGGCCGACCGCCTCAAGATCCTGCAGAGTCCCTCCGAAAGTAGTTTGTCCACTAAAGAAGCCATCCGCCGGAAGATCCCTTTCCAGCCAGACCTCGAGCTGTGACACAGCCAGTGGACTGGCAGTCAACTCAAGCGAGCGCAATTGGATGATCTCGTCGAAGTGAACAGCACCGCTAGCAAGCACTGTGCTCGCCTCAACTTGCACTGTCACATCGCTTAACTCGACGTCGACGGCATCGTCCGCATGCACAAAGGCGGCACCCTTAATGCGACCTGAGGAAATTCTTGCGTCGACCCATGCAAAATCCTCAAGTTGCCCCCATTCGTCGACTTCTAGATCGGCCCAAAAGGCCCAAGGGCCTCCTGAGCCCTCGGGCCCAAATCTGACACCCCCGTCCAACAGAGTTCCTGGAAGCCGGAACACTGCATTATCCAGTTCGATACCCCTAGCACCAAAGGACAAACGGCCAAATGCCTCACGGATCACGAGCGGCTCGTCAGTCAGGAACACCGAGGCAGAAAGAGATGCCAGACTGGCATCAAGTGTGACGGCACCACCCGGTCGCAAGAGAGTGTTTTCAAGATCAAGATCTATTCCTTCAAGAGCTAGTCTCCTTAGCTGTCTCCCATCCGATGCTTCCAGAGTTGTCGAATCGTTCTCCACTCCAACCGGAGTAAGGACCTCAATGGTCCCAGAGCGCACTCCAATGCGTCCCAATTGCAGCAGAGCAGGGGGATTTTGTTGTTCTGGAATATCTCCTGAGTTTGATCTAAGGATGCGATTGATGTTGGTGAAGTCCTCGCCCGGGTATCTTGAGATCTCGATGTCCAGACCATAGATGGTGGTCGTATTCAGACTCGGCGCACCGAAAAACAAGGAAAGAGGAGAATAACGAAGAACAATCGAATCAACTTCGACGAAAGGGCGATTCCCTTGGGCTTCTAACTGCAGACCCGCAAGAGTCACACCAGAGAGCAGCGCGCTGCTCCGTATATCCTCAACGGTAAGCTCACCAATGAGTTGACCCCTAAGTCGGTCGAGTACTCCTTCAACTACAATCCTCTGACCACCCTCAGTCTGTGATAGGAATACGAGCATCAGAAAGACAAGCAACGAAGCACCACCAAGAGTGCGCTTGCTCCAGTGGCCCCACTGCTTTAGTTGACGCCTCCGTAGGCTAGTTTCGTCGGGACGAACGTCCTCACTAACCTCAAGGCCTGTCGGCTCCTTGATCTTTGTGAAGTCAGTCACATCCTCGTCCCTCATCAAAACGCCTGCCCTATCGAGATATGAAGCTGAACTCGATTCTCTCCACTCCCAAAAGGCCGCTTCGGCTCTAGTATGGCGAACTCGTCAGTAGCAACGTAGTCGATCACCTGCCCGTCAACTGTCAATCTTTCCGTGGCTGAATAACCCGAGTTCCAGGGAGCGATCTGGGACGTAACAACCGACAGTGGTTCAGCACCGCGAAAATTGTACCCCAAATCGACACGAATCGGACCAAGCGGGCTCAAGTACCTCAAACCAAATCCCGGCGTAAATTCTAGATCTTCTGGAGATAAACTCTGACCCGCCCCCCACACCTGTCCAAAGTCTGAAAACGTGACTCCTTCGAGATCAGGATTTAACCTGAATCGGATCTCGATATTGCCTTCAATAACCCGTGTGCCCCCAGTCGGCCTAGAAACAAAGAGACCGGCATCCAGCAGCGCCGCATCACAAGTCAGATCCATCAGCGCGGTCGGCAGGCAGGCGGCACCATTCTGAGAAAGAAGCCAAACCGGATCATTCAAGGCTAACACACGTGGGCCTAGGCGGCTCTGAGCAAATCCTCGAACTGAGTTCGCGCCACCAGCGTAAAATCTCTTCTGAGGGTGAATCACTTCCTGAAGCCCTCTCGTTCCATGCCCCCCGTCAAAGCTACCGGAACCGACCCAACCAGCACGAAGTCGTGTAGCCAACACGCTTGACTCAGTAATACCTGAGTACCAAGTGCCTTCGCTAACAATCCGGTTATAACGGAATTGTGAACCAGTCCCAACAGAGGCGTGCTCAAGGTCGATCATGAGCCTATAGCCACGCGTCGGATTCAGTAAGCTATTAGCAAGATCTCGAGTCAGACTTAATCCAACCGGCGCAAGCCGCTTCGAACTAGTCAAGTCATCAATATCTTCGTTGGTACACACCAAAAAGCCAGTACAAAGAAGGATCTCTGCCGCATCTAGTCTGGAGAACTCTGGCCGATAAGAGAGGGTTAGCGGAGTTTGGGGACCAATGGCCCGTACCAAACCCAACTGAAGACCAACCGCCTCACGAATAAAGATATCTGGCACTGTTTGGCGTTCAGTGAATACCGAAGCATTAAACGTATTTCTTGTCGAGAAGACCCAGGGTTGAGCAAAGTCGATGGCCGCCAGCCAGGTAAGGTCTGTATAGGGCCCCTCACCACTCTGCGGACAGAGCAAGTCGTTGAACTGTTCCGCCAGGAGATTGGAAGGGCGACCACGCACCTGCAAGACTCGGCCACCGCCAAGGAAGTTTCGGCTTGTCCATCGAGCTTCAAAATTGAAGCACTCGGCGTTGGACCAACCTACACCAGAGCGAACCCGATATGGCTGGTCCTCCTGCAATTGAACCACAAGTGGCACTACCGTATCAGATTCAGAACGCAGGTCCGCGCACTCAGGTCGGCCACCAACACAGTCCAAGATCGACGCACTACGAACAATTTCGAGGCCGAAGAGCCTGCCTTGAGCATCAACTAACTGGTCGGCTCGATATGGGTCACCCGAACGGAAAGGCAAGGTCCGGAGCACCGTTGACTCGTCCAGATTAGAAATCCCCTCGATGGTGATGTCGCCATATGTCGCATAAGCGCCCCCCTCAAGCTCAAATGTCAGATCCGCTCGATGGGGGTCCTCCGAAGGAAATACTGTTTGCCTTAGAATATCGACGTGCGGATAGCCCTGACTCTTGAGCCGCCACTCTAAAGTGTCACGCATAGCATCAAGGGCTAAGGTACTCCAACGGTCACCCACACTCACAGGTAACTCATTGAGGAGACCCGTGTCGGTGAAGTCTTCCGCACCCATAAATGTGATGTCGTGCGTAATGACTGGAGGACCTTCCGTGATTGAGAACGTCACCACAACACGACCGTCCGGTTGGGCATCAAATCCACCTGCAACCTCAACTTCCCTGAAGCCACGCCTCTGGTACCAAATCCTGAGTCGTTCGGCGTCCCTTGGGATCTCGCCTTCGTCGAGTTGGCCTCTCCTCAGCGCAAAATCCAAATTTAGGGTGCACAAGAGAGAGGCTTGAAGAATCCAAGAGCGGCATTCGGTCTCAGATGTCACGATGGCACGAGTCAGCGAGTCATCGGGGAAGGTCTCATTACCCTCGAACCGCACTTCAAGAACTTCAGTTGCCGCGAGGGCCTGAGCCACTAACCCCGATGGAAGAAGAAATGCTATAGCGAGCAGGTAAGCGTTCGGCATAAACACCCGAAGCCTCGGCACAGTCATTTCTCCGCCTTCAGAGCGCCCTTCGACTCCTCCTTCAGCGAGCGTCCTAATGGCTCACGAGCCAAGAGAAGGCGGGCGAAGTAAAAGACGCCAGCAGCCGTGCCTACTGCGACCACGCTAGATATTAAGATGGCTATAGTGTTGTCACGGCGAGTGGCACGATTTCGAACATATCGTGGCGTCATTGGATGACTTCGCTTGTCCGAATATTCCGGTCACCTGCGAATCTCCGCGGCAAGACGATTGATGTCTTTGGTTTGAATCTGGAATTATTCGGCTCCAAAATATGGGGTAGCACCTCAACCTTACCCAAACTAACCTTCACCAGATTCAGACTATTGAGACCCTCTTCAAATCCGCGTCCTCGTACCGAAGTTGTTGTGCCACAATTGATTAAGGGTATTCCTGGCTCGTTACACGCAGGCAGTAAGTCCCTTGAGGTCGTTACATGAGTCTGATGCACGTGGCCACCCAGTACTAGGTCGGCGCCCATAGACTCAAAGGCTCGCATATGTGCCTTGGCGCCTGGCAACGGTGGTCCACCACTCCCGTCAGTTGTAGATACAAAGTGATGGTGTACCACTAGAGCACGGACGTTACTGGGCGGGGCTTTCGTGAACTCACGTTCTGCGAACTCAATCTGGTGTTGGTCCAAACGACCATTTACGATGGCCCGTCTGGGGGCTGCCGAATTGAGCGCCACGAATGTGCCGCCCGGAAAGCTAGTTACTGAGTCCAACTCCGTAGAAATGACACGTCGCCAGTTTCGGAACGGAGTGGCCAAGCGCTCCCAGACTCTATAGAGCGGGACGTCATGATTTCCTGGGGTCACAACTAGCGGTACCGATGGCAACTGCTCTATCAACGCCTGTGCCGTCCGGAACTCACTATCCTTGGCCCGTTGAGTCAGATCACCAGAGAGCACGATCACATCAGGAGCAGCCTGGTGTGCTAAAAGGATGAGAGCCTCAGCAGCATACGAGAGAAAAGGGCGGCCGCACTGAAGGTCGGAAGCGTGCAGAACAGTCAGCATCTTTTAGGCTGCTCCAGACTCCATGCTCGGCCCTCGACTTGTGCGCACTGTTCCCAGGATACCCAAAACAACGATTGCGAGGCTGATGATCTGCGCAAGTGTCAAAATACCAAAGAAACGGTCATCCTTCGCACGGAAAAACTCAACCAAAAATCTTTCTGTCCCCGCGAGAACCAGCCAAAGCATAAATAACCAACCCGCACCGTTCGAGTGCCGTCGGATTCGCCATAATATGAAAAAGATCAACGTGCTCAGGCCAACTTCATACAGTTGAGTCGGATGAACCGGCACAACCTGTCCATACTTTTCGATAAGTGCGGGGTCCACACTGATCCCGAAATCCCTCTCAATAACGTCAACCCGAGTGGGCGGCGCCCCTTGAGGGAATCTGATGCCAACCCAAGAATCGGTCGGACGCCCCCAATCATCACCTACTAGGAAACACCCCATCCGTCCCACACCATATGCGAGTGCCAAGGCTGGAGCGCACGCATCTGCTATGGCACGCAGAGGTAGCCTCTGCTTACGGATTTGCCACACTACAAGAACTGTTGCAAGCAGGAAACCACCGTACCAGACGAGACCTCCTCGGGAGAGAATTGAGCCTACTGGATCTGAAAGCAGCAGTGGATAGTTGAGCAGGATATAGTACCCCTTGGCACCCACTATCCCACCCACCACCGCCCAAAAGACGAGGTCCCAGGCTTGCTCTGGATCCTGGCCCATACGTCGCATCTCCACCTGGAGCACGTAACCACCGGTGAGAAATGAAAGCAGCATGAAGACCCCAAAAGAGGTTATAGGTGCTCCCCCGAGGAATGGGAACCAATTGGGCAATTCGAATATTACGGGATACATAGAAGGTCAGATTGAGTGTCTAAAGACACTATGAGAAAGCGGCAGTAGCTTGGTCCATCCTCAAGCTGCCCCAACAAGCCCTGGGAATTCAAGCTTAGCTGAGGCCGAAGAATAAAAGTCGGCAATTTCTCCACATTCGAAGCGGAATCGAGCAGCGCGCGCAACCATGGCACCATTATCCAAAGAAAGCCTGGGTGACGCGTAGAAGAGACGGCCCTGATCGCCCAAGCGACTAGCGACTTCTGCACGAAGGGCGCTATTTACGCTCACTCCCCCACCCAGCAAAACCCGACGGCATCCAGTTTGCTCAACTGCACGCATGGTCTTAGCCGCGAGTACATCGACAGCAGCTACCTGGAAGGCCGCTGCAATATGAGCTTTCTCTTCTCTAAGAACCCCCTGAGTCTCAAGCGCCTGCACTCGCTCAACTACCGCTGTCTTTAATCCACTGAATGAGAAGTCGTAAAAGCCAGGGTCCTTCGGCACTTGAGTACGGGCCAGCATGGGCCTCGGAAAGTGATAGCGAGAAGCTTCGCCCTGCTCAGCCAAACGCTGGATTTGAGGGCCTCCTGGATAACCTAGACCTAGTCTCTTTGCGACCTTGTCAAAAGCCTCGCCCGCCGCATCGTCTCGCGTCTCACCCAATAGTCTATAGTCGCCCCAGGCTCTGGCATGCAGCAGAAGTGTGTGGCCACCCGAAACCAGGAGAGCTATGAAGGGTGGCTCAGCATCTGCGTCCTCAAGCGAAGGAGAGAACAGATGCGCCTCCATGTGATGGACTGGGATCCATGGCCGACCAAGACCGTAAGCCGCAGCTTTAATCCAACATACGCCGACAAGCAAAGCTCCTATCAAACCCGGGCCCGCTGTCACGCCAAACACATCGATGTCCTTTAGTCGGACATTCGCTTGCAACAGCGCCTCATTTACAACGGCATCTACCTTCTGCAAATGTGCTCGTGCTGCGAGCTCTGGAACAACTCCACCGAAAACTTCGTGTACATCTTGAGAGAGGACGACATGGCCGAGTATCTCGTTATCACCCGATAGGACAGCAGCAGCCGTCTCATCACATGAGGTCTCAAGGCCCAGAAATAGGGGCTCTGGCCCCATCACGGTCGATTCCGTTCTTCGGCTTCAAGCAGATTACTCGAAAGTCCCACTGTGACCATTTCTGGAATCGTGAATGCATTAACCAGCTGCGGCACACCTCCGACCTGTAAGCGGACTCGCCTAACCTCACCCGGCCGAATTCCACTGACAGACTCGGGACTCACAAATACGCGCATCTGGAAAAGGTCGGCAGTGGTAACGAGCGAACGAGCACCTGTGAGACGCACCCCAACCGAGTTTGGTTCTACGTCTATCAGCGGACCTACCGCGACCGAACTCATCTGGATTGGAACTTCGTCGAAGATACGCTCTTCTAGTGGCTCTACGAGAAGACCTAACATAGCCTCCCCAGGCTGCACTGAAGCTCCTCCTAAGCCAGCCGTGTCTACAGCCAAAGTGAACCCATCCGATTCGCCTACTCCACCAAGATCAAAGGGTAATAGAGGTATCGAATCCAAACCCTGTAGCGTGCTCTCTGGCCCACGCACCTCGACAAATTGCGGGTTGATCACTAGGTCGCTGGAAAACGCCAAATGTTGTGGCAGGTCCCCCTGAACCCGCATCGCAAGTGGGACGGTACGGGTTACAGCGGGCTCAAAGGACACGTTGAGTGTAGGTGGCGATAAAGACTCGACCGTAAGGCCAATTCTCTGGCCCAGCTGGACCCAATCTCGTTGAAGCATGATTACTGTATCGCGGGAGCCGATGGAAGTAATCGGGACTCTGACACTAGTCCCCTCTCGGGCAAGTCGGATAATCTCACCCGCAGGTCCACCTAAGCGTAGTTCTACGGTCACCGGGGAAGGAACTCCTGCAACCGTCCAAGTCGTGTCACTAATCTCTAGCTCTAATGGAACAGCCGAAAACGTTTCTTGGCTCAGCGGCTCAGTCTGGACAAGTGCCCAGAAAAATACCGCTAGTCCTAGTGCCGAGAGTTTTAGACGCCAGTTCTTAATCAGCGCGCGAGGAGCTCTAGCCACTGCGCGTGAACCCGTCTATCCGTCGAGGAGCCTCTGAATCAGCTCCTGGTTTGCTGTTACGTCCCACTCAGTTGGGCCAGCGACCTTCTTGTAGATTACGCCATCTTTGCCAATAACGAATGACTCTGGCACTCCAGTCGTCTGATAGAGCTGCTGGATGTCCCCAGATGGATTGTGAAGAATCTGGAAAGTCAGCCCTAGATCTCTTGCAAAGGCCGCGAGATCACCTCCTGGGCGTCCTGCATTATCCGTATCTCCAAGTGGCGCATCAATACTCACGGCAAGGACCTCAAAGTCCTCATCCTCCATCGCCTCGTGGAGACGTTGCATCGATGGCATCTCAGTAAGGCAGGGGACGCACCAAGTCGCCCAGATGTTGAGCAGTAACACCTTATCTCTGAAGTCTGAAAGGGTCGTCTCGCTCCCATCCAGCATCAGTGCTCTGAACTCGGGAGCAGTCGTGCCGGTGATAACAGGTCGGTAATTCTCTCGACCAACCCACGCAATCACAATAATCGTCGCGACCCCGACGATAGCCCAAAGATAGGGAGACCTTATGAAACGACGCTTCATTGAGCAGCTCTAGTTGTCTGGAAAGCGCTGGCAATCGTACGGCTATAAGAGGTCATTGTTCCCCTCCGTTCCCTGGTTGCCCAACCTTTAGCCGGACGTTAGTCCCTCGTTCCAGCTCTATGTCGGAAGCAGGCTCCTGCTCAACCACAATGCCCTGATCCCGCCCAAAACGGAAGACCTCTTCCACGTCCGACACCACAAGACCAATGCTGTCCAAAACCATAGTGGCTTCCGTTTCTTGGAGGCCTAGAACCAGTGGCATCATTATTAGAGAAGGTCCGGTGCTCACCAGAAGCCTCGCTTCAGTAGGAAGTACTACCACACTGTCTGGGGCTGGCAACACCCCGATAACACTTCCTCGGGGCAGCTCTGACGCCGCAGTATCGATTGTAACCAAAAAACCACTCGTCTCTAAAATGATGCGTGCCCGGCCTTCATTGAGGTTGACCACGTCGGGCACGGAGCGAGTCTGTGGCCCCAAACTCACGCTCACTCTCACGTCAGTTGATGGACGTGCACTTTGCCCAGGAAGTGGAGCTTGGCCGAGGATCAGATCCTGAGGAACAGTCGGATGAAGAAGTAAATCGACAGTGCCGAGAGATAAACCTGCCCCGGCAAGACGTTCACGGGCACTCGCTATACCCAACCCCGTCACATCCGGTACTTCGAAAAGATCACTAGGTCGCGGGGGCGGGGGGAAAAGCACCCTCGTAGATAGCCCGTAGCCAAAAAGCCAACCCACTATCGAGAGGATCGCCACTTTAAGGGTTAGCTTCCGGGCGATGGACCTTCCTGAAGCAATATGCTTACTGAGACCCACCCCTGGCCGCGCTCGTCGTCCTTTGCGACGGCGCTTCAGTGATCCACCCAACCTCACGCAGCTCTCCTCATGCGGACTGCAAATGCTCCATCAAATCCCGTGGCTTGCGGGGTCACCACGAGCCGACCAGCAGAATCTAGATACTGCTCCGGCACGGCCCGCGTAGCCTGAATATGAAAATCGGCGTGGGTAGCCAAGAAGGCATCGACCACTCCTTCGTTCTCTTCTTGCTCGAGGGTACATGTGGAGTAGACCAAGATCCCACCCTCTGTCACAAGGGTCGCGGCGGATGCTAACAATTCACTCTGAAGGGCCGCTAGTTCGTTAATCTTCTCGGAGGCAAGCCTCCACCTAGCATCGGGCCGCCTCGATAGTGTCCCAGTGCCAGTGCACGGAGTATCCAGTAGAACAACATCGGAATGGAGCACTGGAGGGTGGCGAGCGTCTGCAACTACAAGTGCAAGCTGCCGCCCGGTGCGTTTAGCGTTTTCCTTAACCATGAGCATTCGTGATTCCGATAGGTCCGAAGCGATAGAAAAAGCAGGTTGATCCGAGATGGCAAGGATTTTCCCGCCTGGGGCTGAACAAAGATCTGCAACCTTCGTGCCGGGAGGGACGTCACAGTACTGCGCGACAAGATTAGCTGCCGGATCCTGAACAATAGCATCGGGAATTAACTCCAAAGCCTGCGTGACGATCGTCCGCTGCTCTAGGCGTATGCAAGGAGTGCCAGCTCCTACAGGTTCAGCCGCTAATCCGGATTCATAGAGCCCAGACAATACACTCTCAGGTTGGGCGTCGAGGGCGACTAGATAGATGTCAGGGCGCTCGTTATTCGCTTCTACTAACGCCCTGACCTCTGCTGCCGCCCATCGGTCTAACCAACGCTCCAGAAGCCACCGAGGATGGGAGCCCCAGGACTCTAGGAAGGCTAGAGGATCTGAATCGAAAGAAGGAAATAGTTCAAGGCCATCCCCAGCTTGCTGCACACGTCTCAGTACAGCATTGACGAGACCCGTGGGCCCTGACCCCACTTCTGCTCGAACCTGGTCGACAGACTGAGAGACAGCAGCATAGTCTGGAACTCTATCCATGTAGAGAAGCTGATACGCTCCCAACCGCAGCGTCTCAAGTACTGGGGGGTCCAGGTCTTCCAGAGGTCGGTTGAGCTGTCGTAATAACAGGTGTTCTATCCGACCACGAAGACGTGTGACCCCAAATGAAAGTTCATACGCAAAGCTTCGCTCACGTCGATCGAGTCCCTCCGCAGCCTCGGTAAAAGCACGGTCTAGTCGTCGTCCACGCTCGGTCTCGCTCCTGGCCCGAAAGGCCACTTGCCGACCAAGGCTCACTATACTCAGTCGAGCATCCCAATCACGGGTGAGGAAGGAATAGCAATCTCACTTGAGGGCATGCGGCCTGCCAAGAATGCGAGTCGGCCAGCAACCGTAGCATGCTTCATTGCAAGTGCCATTTGCACTGGATCGTCAGCTGCTGCCAATGCGGTATTCATTAAGATTCCATCGACTCCCTGCTCCATGGTCACGCACGCATCAGATGCCGTGCCAACCCCTGCATCGACGATAACCGGGACTGACAGCCGGCGTTTGATCTCTCGGATGAAGTAGGGGTTCACCATACCCAACCCACTCCCGATTGGGCTCGCAAGAGGCATCACTGCGACACACCCAGCATCTTCCAACCGGAGTGCTGTTATTAGGTCATCATTGGTATACGCCATCACCTTGAACCCTTCTCCAGCAAGGGTCTTAGCAGCCTCAAGGGTACCGTGCACATCTGGCAGTAGGGTGTTTGCATCGCCAATGACCTCAAGCTTTAGGAAATCATTAAACCCTGCTGCCCGTGCTAGCCGGGCATACCTTATCGCATCTTCAGCGGTAGAACATCCTGCCGTATTTGCAAGAAGGAAAAATTCGTCCGGCCTAAGGTGGTGGAGTATCCCCTGCTCATTTTTCTGATCTAGGTCGATACGCCGGACAGCCACCGTGACCACTTCAGCCTCAGAGGCCCTAATCGCTCTGACCATAACTTCGTTAGTCTTGTACTTTCCTGTTCCCACTATCAGACGTGAAACAAAGTCGACTCCGCCTACGTGGAGCGATCCATCAAGCCCGCTAGGCGTCTCAGGTTTCTTCAGTCCACTCCCCATGTCATCCTCCTCCCACGAAATGCACGAGTTCGAAGGAATCCCCGTCATTCACCTCGATGTCAGCATAGCGCTCACGCTCTAGGATCTCCCGATTTAGTTCGACCACAACCATTCCAGGTTGAAGGTCTAGCTCGGCTAGGAGCGTAAGCACGGTGTGCCCAATATCAATATTTCGGTCCCTGCCGTTGAGCCGGACGGCCACCGTCTTAGTCGCACTCAAGCTCTATCTCCTATTCGTCATAATCGCTAAGTAATTTCGAACCGCCCTTGCAGGATCCTCGGCATCCCAGACGCCGCGCAAGACCGCGACTCCCGATGCTCCCGCCTTTACAACAGATCTTGCTCGGCGTGGGTTGATGCCGCCGATCCCTATCACCGGTCCAGGACACGCTAAGGTGACTTGAGCAAATTCATCAATCCCAATACCCCGAACGTTCGGATGACTTGGAGTCTCGAAGATAGCACCCAAGAACATGTAATCTGCGCCTACTGCTGCTGCTGCTGTATTGGCATTGTGGCAAGATGCTCCGATCCAGACTTTAGGGCCTAACAAGCTTCGTACTGCTGAAAGAGCCAAGGAACGAACACCCAAGTGGACTCCATCTACGTCGGTGGTCAGTGCAACATCGGCCCGGTCATTTACAAAGAGCAACGCATGTGTGCGTTTAGCGTGCGGCGCGAGAGCTGCAGCTAAGCGATAGATCTTACGGCCACACGTATGGGGCCCTCGGATGTGCAGTGCGATCGCAGAACCTCCAGCCGCACAAACTGTTAGCGCAACCGATTGCCAGTCCGGACGTGCCAGGACTGCGTCATCCGTCACGACGTGGAGTCGTGGCAGGGCAGAACCAGAATTCTCTTCATACTTCACTCAAACAGCTCCCCAGGTTGAACCTTCCTGCCGCCGATCCAGTCCGTGGCACGCATTCGTCGTCGTCCAGAAGGCTGCACTTCAGAGAATTGCACACAGCCCTCACCTGTCGAGACGACCACACCTGTTGCACGATCCACTCTAACAATCAATCCACTAGCCGGACTCATTTCTTCACCCCGACACTCGATTACGGTCGGTCGGAAGAGCTTTACAGGTTCCTGATTTAGTGTGGACCAAGCCCCAGGAACCTGGTCCATGCCACGCACGTGTCGCGCAACTTCTGCAGCCGTTTGGTTCCAATCGATACGCGCAGTGGTGCGGTTAACCTTTGGAGCAAATGTTGCTGCATCATGATCCTGCTCCAATTCTTCAACCTCACCGTTTGAAAGGAGTGTCAGAGCCTCAACAAGAGCTTCAGCTCCAAGCTCAGAAAGACGGATGTAGAGTTCAGAGGCTGTCTGGTTGGGAAGAATCGGCTCGCGTACCTGATGGATGATAGGCCCAGCGTCCATCGCGGGTACCATCCTTTGCACTGATATACCGGTCTCTTTGTGACCGCGTGCAATAGCCCAGTTTATAGGGGCAGCGCCACGTAACTTGGGGAGAAGAGACGCATGCACATTGAGTGACCCTAAGCGCGGCAGGTCCAATACGTCTTGAGCAAGGATATGCCCATAAGCCACAACCACAGAAAAGTCAGGTTCCAACCGCCGAGCCTCTATTAAGAAGCCATCCCCTTTCGGCTGATCCGGAGTTAGAAGCCTGACACCCATTTCTTCAGCTATTTGCTTGATCGCCGACGCGCGTGGTCGCCGACCACGACCCGCAGGTTGGTCAGGCCGCGTGACAACTCCTACAATTTCGAAACCCCTTTTGCCGAGAGCCCTGAATGATGGAATGGCAAAGGCTGGTGTACCCCAAAACAGGATCTTCATGGCTCCTCGAAACCGTCTGCCTCTAGCTTCTTCCACTTCTTGAGCAGCATTCGCCTTTTTAGTGGACTCAAGTGATCGAGGAAAAGGACCCCATGTATGTGATCGATCTCGTGTTGTAACGCCCGCGCCAAGAGGTCATCTGCCTCAACACTGATTGCGTTGCCGTCTGGATCGAAACCTTCTACCCGCACGGCTGTGAACCGCTCAACCACCTCTTCAAGCCCAGGAATACTGAGACACCCCTCAGGCTTCTTATGCGTCTTCTTGCTGTGCCAAGTTATAGATGGATTTACGATTGCCAGAGGTTGATCGTCTTCGTCCTCACGGCGCAGATCAACTACGATCACTCCGGTCGAAATGCCGACTTGCGGTGCTGCGAGCCCGATGCCCTCCGCATGATACATGGTCTCAAACATATCCTGAACTAGGGCAACAAGTCGTTCGTCAAAATCTTCGACAAACTCTGCTTCGGCACGGAGAACTGGGTCCCCCATGAGAACAATCTCGCGAACCGACATGTATTAGGCGGTGTTAGAGATGCGGCTGGTTATGTTAAAAGTTATAAAGCCCAAGATTCAACCTACACCGATGAACGGACAGCTGACCCCACCTGCAAAGCTCCAACAACTGGGGTAGTCTGTGGCCGAAGCCCCTGAGCCGGGGCAAGCCCCGGCGACCCACTGCACGTGGAGATGATATCAATCATGATCTGGGTGCATATAAGAATCCGCTGGGCCCAATGAACGCCACCACGTCCCCTAATCTTCCTTGGCTTCACCCCTTAAATCTAGGACTGCAGCAATGCGACTCCGGTCTACGGTTACTCGCGTATCCTCCCCTGTGCGCAATGTGAGTCGTTCGTCCTCCACGTGAACGACCTTTCCGATGATGCCGCCATTGGAGACTACTTCATCTCCTCTCTTGATTCCCGAGAGCATCTGCTGATGTCGCTGCTTCTCCTTAGTCTGTGGTCTGATTAGCAAGAAGTAGAAAATTGCAAAGATCAGAACCATCTGCACTATAAAGACGGTCCCGGCACCTCCGCCCTCACGAGGTACTGCCCAAAGAAGATGCATAAGGGTCACTTAGCGCTCCCTCCCTTTCGGTATAGTTCTAGCCAATCTTGACGCCAAATCTCAAAGTCCCCACCCACGATTTGGTCTCGTGCCTGTTCCCCCAATCGAACCAAAAATCTAAGGTTGTGCATGGATAGGAGCCTTGCCGCAAGCCACTCGGCCGCGACAACAAGATGTCGCAAGTACGCCCGGTCGTAGTGCACGCATGCGTAACAGTCACAACCGGGATCTAGCGGCCTAGTGTCGCGGCGGAATCGCGCCGACTTCAAGTTCACCTGGCCTTCTTCCCTCGTCCAGGCACTGCCATGACGTGCGTTGCGCGTCGGAGCGACACAATCGAATAGGTCACAGCCACGGGCGATAGCCTCCAAAAGGTCATCCGGGTAACCAACACCCATAAGATAGCGCGGCCGATTCGTCGGCAGGACGTCGTGAAGGATCTCTAAAATCCTCCACATATCCTGCTTAGATTCTCCCACACTGAGACCCCCTATACCGTACCCATGCCAGTCGGCTAACTCTAGGACCCGACTGGCATGCTCTCGTCTGATAGCATCGAAGACATTGCCCTGGAGTACTGGAAACAGAGACTGTACTGGGCTAGGTCCTTCCGTCTCCAATGCGGTAAAACGATCCCGACAACGTTTCAGCCACTTGAGGGTCCGCTCTACCGATTCCTTCGCCGTGCGTTGGTCGCATCCTCCAGGTGGGCACTCATCAAAAGCCATGACGATATCGGCACCCAGAGCCCGCTGGATCTCCATCACGAATTCAGGTGTGAATGTGTGTACTGAGCCATCGATGTGGCTCTTGAAATCCACACCGTCATCGTGAACGCGGCGGGTTCCCGACAAGGAAAACACTTGGAACCCCCCTGAGTCGGTGAGAATCGGGCCATCCCATCTCATGAAATGATGGAGGCCGCCGAGATCATCGATGAGCTCGTGGCCCGGCCTCAGGTACAGGTGGTACGTGTTGGCAAGGACCATCCGTGCACCAAGTTCTTTGACCTCCTCCATGATCAAGCCCTTCACTGTTCCCGCTGTACCAACCGGCATAAAAGAGGGCGTATGGATCCTCCCATGAGGAGTACTCAAGACGCCGGCACGAGCAGCGCCCTCCGCTGATTCTAGGGAATATTCAAACATCATAGTTCGAATGTAACGTGTATCTACACCCCTCTCACGAATGCATAAGTTCCGCCAATGCGTGCAAAGCTGCGCTTAGGATGACAGATTGCCGTCTTGAAAAACAATTGAATGGAGACCCAACACCCATGAAGCCCCGCATTCAAATCGGTCGCGTCTTGAGCCTAACAGTGTTTCTCGCGATCGGTCCAGTGTCACTCAACGCCCAAACGCCCGATCCCGATCCTGAGCGCTTTACGGACGACTTTGCGAGGTTTGCCACATGGGATGCCGAAAACTTTATTCCTGAGAATGGCATAGTCTTCCTGGGCAGCTCAAGTATAAACTATTGGAGGACTGCCGAAGCGTTCCCAGGCCTTCCAGTTATCAACAGAGGGTTCGGGGGCTCACAAGCCTCAGATGCTGCACACTGGGTTCAGGAAGTTGCGCTCAAGTATGACCCGGCCCTAATCGTGTACTACGAGGGCGACAACGACACCGCACGGGGAAAAAAAGCCGACCAGATATTCGAGGACGTACACGAGTTCGTTCATGCAGTGCATCACTCCGGCTCTGACGCAGAGATTCTTTTCATGTCCGTCAAGCCAAGTCCTGCACGCATGGAAGTGTGGGAGGAAGCCCAGCAAACGAATGAACTACTCAAGAGCTTTGCGGACTCCCATGAGGGAGTTTACTACGTCGATGTTGGATCTGACCTACTCGGATCAGATGGACAGCCCATCCCTGAGTATTACGTCCCTGATGGGATTCACATGACCCCGGCGGGTTACGTGGTTTGGGATCGTGTCGTAGGTAAGGCCTTGGGGGAGATCCTCCTCCGTTAACTGCTAGGCTGCGTTTTATATGGCGCGTGATCCTGAACAACCAGTTGGGTTAGCCGTAAACGGTTGGGACCCACCGTCCCGACCTACGCTGTCAAGGATCGAGGGACGCTATTGCACTCTGGAAAGGTTAGATCCAGAAAGACATGCAAAATTACTGTTCGAGGCTTTCCAGTTGGATCCTTCGGGTAGCGATTGGACGTATTTGCCCTACGGACCCTTCGGACATTCGGTCTCATTTCATGATTGGGCTACCAAGATCACCGCGGATAGTGATCCTCTGTTTTACACAATCTTAGATGGGACAGCACAACCTACGGGAATGGCAAGCTTCCTACGGATCAATCCGATGATGGGCTCTATTGAAGTTGGACACATCCACTTTGCTCAGTCACTTCAGCGCACCCAGGCCGCAACGGAAGTCATGTATCTCATGATGCGTCATGCATTTGATGATCTCGGGTACAGACGATACGAGTGGAAATGTGATGACCTTCACATGAAATCTAGAGCCGCCGCTATCCGTCTGGGGTTCACATATGAAGGCACACACCGGCAGGCTAGAATTTACAAAGGGAGGAACCGTGATACCGCCTGGTATTCGATCATTGATACCGAGTGGCCACGAATACGCGACGCGTTCGAGGCCTGGCTAGATCCCTCCAACTTCGACAATTCGGGTGTGCAGAAAACGTCTTTAGCTGCGCGAAAATGAAGAAGCGGCCCCCCTCTTATGGCGGGGGCCGCTTCTTCATACTAGAAGCTCAAGTGAGTCTAAGTGCATCACCCTGGCAACTTGAGTGCCACTAACCGACCTGGCCTCTGCACCTGAACTACCACGTACTGCTCCCCTCCATGCAAGTATGTCATCATGCCATACTGGCCATTCCCAGGTAATTCCACTTCCCCAACAAACTCGCCCGTGAGCTTGTGGAAGGCATTGAGTACTGGTGGGCCATTCGAGCCTTCCGTAGCCAAAAGTAGATCGCCTGCTACAATCTGGATTGAACTCTGACCACTTCCAAACTCCGATGTATTAACTCCCTGGAGCGCAGGGTGATTAACCACATCCTCGGGTGCATCACCAATTGGAATCCACCAGATGCGCTCGCCAGTATTCATGTCGTACGCGTTCAAACGACTATAAGGTGGTTTCCAAGCTCGTAACCCTTCGACTCGAGGCAAACCGCCACCTGGTCCTGCAACCCACTGCGATAGCGTTGTACCAGTGGTTGCTGGATTATCCGGTTCATCAGACAGAGCGCCAGGAGCGAGACTTCCACCACTGCAGGTCTTTGTAGAAGGTACATAGAGAATCCCAGTAGTTGGATCGATAGTCGCTGGACTGGGGATGTTTAACCCTACTCCGTAGCATCTGATGTTGTCCTCCACTCCCGTGTTATGATCCTCGTAGAGCCGCGGCATGAACGGGCCTCCGATCCGGTAGTCACCGATCAGCTCCATAGCTTGCTCACGAAGCTCTGGCGTGAAGTCAATCAAGTCCTCCTCAGGTAACCCAAATGACTCGGTTGGCTCTGGACGTGTAGGCACAGGTTGTGTAGCCGAAGTCCAGTTACCCGGAACGACAGTCTGCGCAACAGGAACCTCCTCAATTGGCCAGATGGGCTCCCCAGTCTCCCGGTTAAAGGCAAACTGGAGACCATGCTTAGTCGTCTGGATAACGGAAGGTATCTCTCGGCCATCCACCTCAAGGTCGACAACCATAGGCACATTCGGCAGATCATAATTCCACTGGTCACTGTGCACGACCTGGAAGTGCCACTCGCGCTCTCCAGTCTGAACATCCAGAGCTATCACAGTCGTACCAAAAAGGTTGTCGCCAGGTGAAAATCCACCGAAATAGTCGATCGTTGGAGGGTTTGTAGGAATGTAGACAATCCCTCGCTCATAGTCCGCTGACATCGGCGCCCATGAGGAAATGTCTCCAGTCCACTGCCAGGCATCGTTCTCCCAGGTCTCATGCCCAAACTCGCCCGGACGTGGAATCACATTGAATTTCCACATGTATTCACCCGTGCGAGCATCATACCCGAGAATGTCCCCGGGCACATTCTCGACACGTGTTTGATTGTAACCCTGCTCTGCAGAGTTCCCCACGACGACAACACCGTTGACTGCGATGGGTGGCGATGAAGACGTGATGAAGCCGAGCTCGCGTGGGATACCGTAGTCAGGGTCATATGGCTCATCCCACTCTAGCCATGGACCCCAATCCGCGATCAGGTCCGGCAGCAGATCCACAACCCCGGACTCAGGGAAGCCCGGGAGTGGTACCGGAGATCCAAAGTTCTCTAGATGGCGACCTGTCTTCGCATCAAGCGCATGCAGGAAAAAAGCCGGGGATGTGTAGTAAATAACACCCCTGCCGTCGATCTCATCATACGCCACACCCTTGCCATAATTCTGGCGCATAGATCGATCCCACCGCGTCGTGTGGGGCTCGCGGTAGGTCCACAGAATTTCGCCAGTCCCAGGGTCCATGGCGACCACGGTTCGGCGGGTGCCTGCTACTGTGTACAGAACTCCATCTACGTATGTCGGTGTCGACTTAAACTGGTAGTCTTGAGCCGGGCCGTAATTGTCCGACTGGAAGGTCCAAGCAACTTCTAGATCTTCAAAATTTGAAGCATCAATTTGATTGACTGGCGAATACCTTGTGCCCCACGCATCAGCACTTTGGTAGCGCCATTCTCCGTATGGATTCTGTCGCTCCTGTGAACTGATGCCTACGGGTAATAGGAGCAATAGAGTCAGGGTTAAGCTGAGGCCTGAAATTCCTCGGAACAATGACGACATATTTCCCTCCCCGAATAAAAACGCGGTCACGCATACGCCCTGTGCAATAACTCCGCATGTTAGTACTCAGCCCTGACTTCGGCCAGGCAGGCCCGCCGCCACTCAACAAACTCAACGACTGGCTCGCGCAGTGGAGTAACGTCGGCCAGATTTCCAAACCCAATGTTCCGACCGAACAGGAGGGATGACCAAAAGAATGTTCACCCCCCCCTTAGTCAGACCAATCTTAAAGCTCACCGGACTCGCGATGGCAATGGGCGGGTGCAGCGGCCAACCAAACAATCCAGATGACGCCCTTAGCCCTGACATACCTCATTTTCAGGTCGACCCACTATGGCCTCAAGAGTTGCCTAACGATTGGATTCTTGGTTCCGTCACTGGTGTCTTTGTAGACAATCGAGACCACGTTTGGATTACCCACCTCCCTGAAACACTCACTCCCGAGGAAACTGGCGCAGTACAAGAACCACCCATAGGGATGTGCTGCGCGCCTGCGCCCGTTGTGCTCGAACTCGATCCTGAAGGAAGGCTAATAGGAGCTTGGGGAGACGCTGAGTCCCAGGACCCCTCAGAATTCCCTCGAAATCCCCATGGGATTTTTGTCGACCATAACGAGTTTGTTTGGGTCGGCACGCACCGACATCACCGAGTCATGAAATTTACCCGCAACGGTGACCTTCTGATGACCCTTGGCGAGTATGAGGTCACTGCAGGAAGCCATGATCCAGAGCTATTGGGCGGGCCGGCTGGAATTTGGGTTGATTCAAACACAAATGAGGTCTTCATCGCAGACGGATACAGGAATCGTCGGGTGATTGTATTTGATGGCGACACCGGAGTACCCTTAAGACAATGGGGAGCCTATGGGGAAAATCCGGTCGACGATTATGACTTTGGTGATCGTGACCCGGCTGGGCCCCACCCCCGTCAATTTTCAACGGTGCACGGAATTACGGGATCTTCTGACGGATTGATATACGTTGCTGATCGACGAGGGAACCGGATCCAGGTCTTTAATCGGACTGGAGTATTTTTGAACGAACGAATCATTGAGCCCGCCACTCGAGCTTCTGGTTCGGCATTTGTCCCAGTTTTATCACGTGATACTGAACAGCGGTGGCTCTTCTTAGCGGACGGCACGAACCATAAAGTCTGGATCATGGACCGAAGAGACCTTCAACTATTGGGTGAATTCGGGAGAGGAGGTCGTCAGGTAGGGCAGTTTCTTAGGCCGCACGGTATGAGCATAGACTCGAATGGGAACCTCTATGTAGGAGAGGCATCCACTGGTCGGCGAGTCCAAAAATTCACCCTCCAGTAAATTTCGTTACTGGCGTTGATGCCATTCTGGTATCTTCTGGCCGCAGTACCAATACTCAGCCGCGCCCCACGATCGCCATAGCGTCACCGTACGAGTAGAATCTGTACTCTCTATCAATTGCTTCCTTGTAAGCAGTCATCGTTTGCTCATATCCAGCAAATGCAGATACCAGCATCAAGAGCGTGGACCGGGGTAAATGGAAGTTTGTTAGCAGGCCATCAACAACTTGGAAGGAAAACCCAGGTCGAATGAAAAGTTCAGTCGTGCCTGCCTCCCCTTTAACCTGACCGCTTTCGTCCACAGCAGATTCCAACGTTCTGACAACCGTCGTACCCACAGCCCACACCCTTCCCCCCTGCTCTCTAGCTTCGTTTACCGAATCGGCTGTGGCCTGTGGCACCGAATAACACTCTCGGTGCATCTCGTGTTCGGTTGGATCGTCCCCGTCTACAGGGCGAAATGTTCCGATCCCCACATGTAGGGTCAGACCGACACACTTTACGCCCTTCGCACGCAATCTAGTCAATAGTTCAGGCGTGAAATGGAGACCAGCAGTTGGAGCTGCGACAGATCCCGACTCCTTAGCATACACTGTCTGATAGCGTTCCCGATCAAGTGGCTCATCCTCTCTGTCTATATAGGGTGGAAGTGGCATATGTCCGTATCGAGTCAGAGCCTGCTCCACTGTCAGATCCGTAACGAGGCGAACCATGCGTCCGCCCCCAGGAGCTGAATCCAGGATGTCCACCAGCAAGTCATCCGCGACGAGGACTGTGCGACCTGGCTTAAGCTTTGATCCGGGACGAACCAATGCTTCCCACAGATGAGGGTCCTCGCTATCTGGGACCGGACGTAGGAGGAAAACCTCTGAGAGCGCGCCGGTTGGCTTAAGGCCCAGCAAACGCACGGGAAGCACTTTGCTCTCGTTCATAACCAATACGTCGTTCGGTGCTAGAAGGTCGACCACATTCCCGAACGCCCGATGATGAATGGCTTTTCCTGAGAGTAACACCAAAAGTTGGCTCTCGTCCCTTCGAGAAGCAGGGTATTGTGCGATCTGAGCTACGGGCAAGTCGTAGTCGTAGTCGGATACGCGCGAACCGTCAGGCTGCCTCATCCCTCCTCAGTGAACAGAGACTCCTGGGGGGCCTTCTTACCCTCGGGAAGTGTATAGCCGAAGCGCCGAAAAGCCCTGGGGGTAGCCATGCGACCCTGGGAGGTCCGTTTAAGAAAGCCTTCCATGATTAGGAATGGCTCGTAGACCTCCTCAAGAGTCGTAGCGTCTTCACCCAAAGCAACTGCTAGAGAGTTTAGGCCAACCGGCCCTCCCTCAAACTTCTCGATGAGTGTCTTCAGCACCTGGGCGTCCATTTCATCTAGCCCGTACTCATCCACATCGAGCATTTGTAACGCATCTATAGCGACATCGACATCGATCTCCCCATCGGCCTTCACTTGAGCATAGTCGCGAACACGCCGCAACAGTCGATTAGCAACCCTAGGGGTCCCCCGAGAGCGCTTGGCAAGTTCAGTAGCTCCGCCCTCGGTTATTTCTACTCCCAAAATTTCCGAGCTCCTTCGAACGATTGTTGCCAGGTCCTCCGGGGGATAAAAGTTAAGGCGTTGAACAATCCCAAACCGGGCCCGCATCGGTGCAGTAAGCAAACCAAAACGTGTGGTGGCCCCGACGAGTGTGAAGCGCTCAACCTTCATGGTCATCGTATTGGCTTTTGGCCCGTCTGAAAGCCTGACATCTACCTGCCAATCCTCCATTGCAGGATAGAGAAACTCTTCAATGACAGGCCTCAAGCGATGGATCTCATCGATGAAAAGAATGTCTCCCTCACGTTGATCAGTGAGCATACCGACAAGGTCAGCTGGCTTCTCTAGTACCGGGCCCGACGTCGTCTTGATGTTGACGCCCATTTCCCGAGCAAGGAGTGATGCGAGGGTCGTCTTCCCTAAGCCGGGAGGACCATGAAAGAGCAAGTGATCAAGGGGGTCATGGCGCTGCCTGGCTGCTTGGATGGCTATATCCAAGGCGTCACAGACCCTACCCTGGCCTATAAACTCCCCAAGCCGGTGAGGCCGAAGTGAGGGCTCAAGTTCGACGTCACCAGAGATAGACTCTGGCGTGGTGATGTGCAGGTGGTCAGTCATCCATTGGAATCTAGCACACTAACTCGCAAGCGCCCGTCGAATGAGGTCTTCTGTGTCATTGGGCGCACCAGCTTCAAGAACCGCTCTAACAGCGTCGTCGGCGTCGCCGAAGGAATAACCGAGTGCAACCAAGGCTTGTACAGCCTCCTGTGCAACACCCACTGATTCAGGACTCGAGGGTGTCACGAGCACAAGGTCATCAACCTTGTCAGCAAGATCGAGTGCTATTTTCTCTGCCTTTTTCTTACCAATGCCATTCACCTGCTGGAGTGCCGTAACGTCTTTTTCGACCAGCGCCCTTGCAAGCCGCTCCGAACTGTAGGTCGACATCATGGTCAGAGCTAACTTGGGTCCCACCCCAGATGCATTGAGAAGTCGCTGAAACAACCTCCGCTCATGCACGTCAAGAAACCCGTAGAGTGCCATAGAGCTATCTGTCACCACTTGAGCGGTGCGTAGCTCAAGTGTGCTACCCACCAGAGGCAGTCTCGTAAGAACAGTCAGTGGAACTTCCACTTCATACACAACGCCGCCCTGGGTCTGAATCTCGATGTGATCCGTCTCTCGAGACAGAATCGTACCTAGTATGCGAGAGATCACAGTTGCCAGCACCTCATTTGGGAAGGCTTCCGAGCAAGCAGTGGCACAGAGCTGCAGCAACTCCGTCCGCTGCATCCGAAGGCGTCGGAGGTTCCTTTAGCCGAAGCTGTTGTTGTACCATAAAAGCCACCTGGTCCTTGGAGGCGTTACCATTGCCTACCACCGCCTTCTTAATCTGCCGTGGCGCATACTCAGCAATATCAATGTTGTTGTGTGCGGCTGCCAAAAGAATTGCACCTCGGGCATGCCCAAGCTTAAGTGCACTCTTGGCATTCTTCCCCTGGAAAACCTCCTCTACAGAAACTGTCGTCGGCTGATGTCGTCCAATTAGCACCGCAATCGAGTCATAAATTTCACGAATTCGATTCGCAAGCGCCTCACCGGAGGAAGTGCGAATCACACCACATTCCCGCAAGGTGAGCAGACCTCCGTCCGAGTGGGTAACAACCCCATAACCTGTCACTGCCGTACCTGGATCAATACCAAGAGTCACAGCCGTGTTCGATGTCTTATAGTGTTGAGACGTGGCTACTCCACTCCGGCCAGCACGGCCTCATCGATGTCCGCGTTTGAGTGCACTTTTTGCACATCGTCAAGTTCTTCTAGCGTATCAAGTAGCTTCAATAGCTTCTCAGCATCTCTACCCCCAACTGCCACTTCATTCTTGGCGATCCTGGTAAGTTCGGCAGATGTAGGTTCTATGCCAGCTGCCCTGAGGCTGTCCTGAACAGCACTGAAATCAGACACCTCGGATGTGACTACAAGCTCATCGTCGTCCCCAATCACATCTTCGGCACCGGCTTCGATCGCTGCCTCGAATACCGCGTCCTCAGTATACCGCACAGCGTTGATAATCAGTTGTCCCTTGCGGTCAAATTGCCACGCTACTGAACCGTCTGTACCAAGGCTGCCGTCCAACTTCGTAAGTACATGGCGAACGTCCGCCACAGTCCTGTTCGTATTGTCGGTCAGGCATTCGATAAAAAGTGCAACCCCACCAGGGCCATATCCTTCATATGTGACTTCTTCGTACGAAGCTCCTTCTAGCTCACCCGTGCCCTTCTTGATCGCTCGGTCGATATTATCAGCTGGCATCGAGGCGCTCTTAGCCGTGTCGACAGCCAATCGCAGACGAGCATTAAACTCAGGGCTACCACCACCCTCCCGAGCAGCGACGGTGATTTCTCTGATTAGCTTCGTGAAAAGCGCGCCCCGCTTAGCATCAGCGACGCCCTTCTTCCGCTTGATTTTAGACCATTTGTTATGGCCGGCCACGAGTCCTCCGTAGCATCTGTCCTAACTGGTATTGCGAAAGGTACGATGGTCTAGCGCACACGATCAAATCGGGAAGGGCCAGATCAGAAGCGCCCAGCACCACGGAAGCGGTTATTGACAACGTTGTTGTAGATCGACCCAAACTGAAGCGAAAGGCCAACACTTATCGAGGATTCCCGATCAGTGGCCTGGCGCTCAAGGTTGAGCAATGCCTCCTCGTCCGTCGGGCCTGCCGACGGGAGATAGATTTGGTCACTTACCCAGGCAATGTTGCCATTCGCGAAGATCCGAATGCCACGAGTGAGTCGATAGTTAATATTGCCACGCAGTTCTCTGCGATTTAGGTGGATGTCATGGAGAAAGTGCGATACTCGTAGCCTGAAGCCCGCATCGCCCCACTGCTGGCGCGAGGAGAAATCGACTTCAAGCTGCTGACGGTAACGCAGCTCTTCCGTCTCACTGTAAACAGTAGGCTCGATGTATTCGGAATATCTAGGCCCGATTGTGTACATCGCTGTTAGTGAGCGTCGCGTGGCTTCCTCATATGGGAAGAAGCTGTATTCGAGCACGGGCGAAACATCTACACGGAGATCACGGTTAAAGCGAGGTGACCTTCCAACCCGACTCGTCATCCCCACGGACCAGTGGTCTGCTACAGAGTAGGCGATGAGAGGCCGGAAAGTCCACTCTGTTCGAATGTCGTTAAATTCGCCAGTACTAAGCTCTCGGAAAAGGCGGTTCTGGCTCCCATAGATGTTAAAATTGGCCTTCCACGTGGGGCTAACTCTCGAAGCGTTAAAGCCCCCAGATACACGTGTGGTCTTGACCTTTTCCTCGCCATCACGGTCGAGATTCCCGTTGACACGGAAGACCCACAAGTCCCAAGGATCACTTACCTCTTGAGCTGAAACGAGACGTTGTGCTGCAACCCCTAGCTCTGGGTCGGTCCCCTGGAGAGTGACTAGGCCCCTATACCCATTTGTGTTAGCCCATTCAGCAAGACCAAGGGCCAATGTGAATGTAAGGCCATCGAGTGTCTCCCGTCTGGTGTCGGTCGACAACGCTTGATAAAGGAGCTGCTCCTCGTATCCCCCTTCCGGCTCGACCCCCGTCTCCACACCCAAGAAATCCAGTTGGTATTCACGCCCCCCTGCCCCGGTAGAAAGGCTCCCCATAATGACGTGGACATCAGCAACCTCGTGATCGTTTACCCAGCTCACCCAATTGATCTCAGTGCGATAGTACTGTGAGTCGCAATTGGGTCCGCTACAATCGAAGAAGACGTTCGGCCGTGTACGTCCAGTAGGAGGAGCACGGGGTTCTTCTACCAAGTCCTCACTGGCCTCCCGCGTAATCGTGCGAGGAGCATCCTGAGCCCACAGAGGTGTCAAGCCAAACACCATCGCGCAGAGGATGAAAAGAGAAGTATATATGAACCGCAACTAGGTGCCCTTAGAGTGAGAAAGCCTCCCTACTACCGATCTGCTGCTCCGTCGACCAAAGCAGGTGCCCGTCGAGCCCCATTAGCAAGCTCGAACGCGAACGCATACACGAGTAGGTCAGCTTCGGTCCATAAGTCACCTATGAAAGCAGTGACAAAGGGTGTCCCATCTTCAA
This sequence comes from Gemmatimonadales bacterium UBA2982, assembly GCA_002347035.1. Taxonomy (GTDB): domain Bacteria; phylum Gemmatimonadota; class Gemmatimonadetes; order Longimicrobiales; family Gaopeijiaceae; genus UBA2982. The sequence goes on from DEAM01000004.1 coordinate 50,611, forward strand.
AGTAAGTGAACGGCACAGTAACGACTGGCACGCCAAGAGCATTCACGATATTGCTTGGAATTTCGGGCCAATTATTGGGCTCGTAGTCAGGACGTTCAGGGTCCTCAATCCGATCCCTGTTCGGTGCACCCGATTGTGGAAAAAAAAGTGCATCTAGATCATGCTCTTCCAAGACACTCCGGAAAAGAGCTCGAATTCGGTGGCGCCAAGCCTGGTAGGCATCCCCAGCTTCGGTCGCGCTCGGCCTCACAGGTACCACTACTACAGACTCACTTGAACTGTCATCTGAGGAAGCACGTCCTTGTCGGTATGGACGCCCAGTCAGTGCTTCCCACTCCCTAACGGAATTGAAGGCTGCACCAGCCCCAAGTCCTGCCAGGTACACATGCATGTCATGAGCACCCTGGTTGGGGACTCGAGGTCGAGCTTCATACAAATCTTTGAAACCCGTTCCCAAGAAGGGGTCTTCGATCACCTGTGCACCAAGACTCCTAAGAGATAAAACGGCTTCGCGATAGACGACCTCAGAGCGTGGGTCAAGAGGCAGCCAATCGTCTCGCCAACCCACTCCTACAAGACCAAAGCGCTTCCCATCAAGACGACGTTCCGTGAGGCCAGCACTGTATCCCTCCTCCGGAATCTGACCAACAGAGGCAAAGGTCGCGAGGTCCTCTTGCGTTGGTCCAGCAAGAACATCTAGCGTCAGAGCAGCATCAAGGACACTCCTCGCAAGTGGACCCACCACATCTACATATGTGCTGTTGATCGGCACTACGCCTTCGATAGGTACGAGCCCGTATGTCGGCTTCACACCCACTAACGCCTGTGCAGATGCTGGATTTTGAATTGAGCCGCCTGTTTCTGTGCCCAATCCTAAAACGGCAAAGCTCGCATTCACAGCTGTCGCTGTACCTCCGCTAGAACCCCCTGGCACCTTACTGACGTTGTATGGATTGAGCGTTCTCCCGGCGACTGTGCTATTGGTACGCGTGCCGTGCGCAGCAAAGTCAGGAAGATTCGTCTTGCCAAGGATAATCGCACCCGCCTCACGGAGCCTTGTAACTACTGAGGCGTCATCGTCGGGAATCATGTCGACCCCGCCAGTCTCCTGACTAAACCCCTCCCATCCCGCGGTTGTCACTAGACCGCCATAGTCGATGTTGTCCTTGATGACCACAGGTACACCGTGTAGCGGACCTCGAGGGCCATCGGAAGCGTACTCAACATCTAGTTCTGCGGCTGTGATTAGTGCGTCGGGATTCATGGAGATAAACGCATTGTAGTAAGGCTCGTAACGTTCGATGCGGTCCAAGAATGCCTGGGTAAGCTCAACAGCTGTGAAGTTCCCAGCTGCGTACCCCGCCTGGACATCATCCGTTGTCAACTCCACGAGATCTATTTCCTGTGCTTCTAGATGTACTGCCGCAGGAAAAAGACCCACTACTAAACCAACTATCGTGACGAACAGGTAGCTTACCACATCTCCACGCGTTCCAAGCACTCGAAGCCCTTTTTCTAACCGAGGGTGGATAGGTCAGGGCGTCGCAGATGCCAGTCAGTACCCTGTTGGAACAGGTGAGCAACGCTAAGCAACTTGTCATCAGCAAAAAGGTCGCCAACGAGCACCGTCGTGAGTGGCATCGTCGTTGGGCTGTCTGCCTCTGGATTACGGATACCAAATCCATATGGAACGACCACAGCGGGATGTCCGGTATCGTTGGTGAGCCGTGTCTCGCCTGACCCACTGACGAACATATCAAACCCCTCAATCGCCTCAGCCATCTCGCGCATGAGGATCAGGCGACGACGCTGCTCATTGACGTAATCCATCCCCCGCGTATCCCGTCCATTTCGGAAACGGCTTCGCCGGCTGAGCTCTGCAGGATCCAAGTCATCTGGTAGGGGATCAGGTTCCACACCACCCGGAGCTATATGGAAGTCAAATGCGGATGCTGACTCGACACCCAGCTGTTCCGAACCCCAAGCTGGCAGTTCTGGCATCTCCGTGACATTTGCACCAAGACCAGTCAGCGCTTCTAAGAAGGTCTCAGGGGCGTCCTCTGTGAACCCGATACGGAAGTCTCCCAGATCCGGAATTTTCTCAAATGCAAAAGGGGTGGTAAGAGACGCCGGATCTCTCTCACTAGCGCCGTGAATCGCGTGGAATACATGAGCGCAATCTTCCACACTGCGACACATCGGTCCTGTCTTGTCCATGCTCCAAGAGAGCACCATTCCTCCATAACGGCTGACGCGCCCATACGTTGGGCGCAGGGCGCTCAGTCCATTCCGCCTTGATGGTGACACGATCGAACCCCGCGTCTCGGTGCCGATTGCAAACGCTACGCAGCCCGCAGCCGTGGCTGAACCAGGCCCGGCAGAGGATCCACTCGAACCCTCCTCAATGTTCCAGGGATTTCGCGTTCGCCCTCTGTACCACTGATCTCCTCGAGCAAATTCACCTGTGGCCAACTTCGCAATCAGGACTGCGCCTGCAGTACGAAGACGCTCGACCACCTCAGAATCCTCGTTAATTACCTGGTCCTCAAAGTCCTCTGATCCCCAGGTCGTTCGGGTGCCTTCCACAGAGAAAAGATCTTTGACCCCATAGGGTATACCATGTAGTGGCCCACGCCAGTTACCTGAACGGATCTCACCATCAGCCTGCTGTGCCTCCTCCATAGCTCGTCCTTCTAAAATTGAGACGGCACAGAGGAGGACAGGGTCATATCTAATCAGTCGATCTAGATAGATTTGAGTTAACTCAACAGAACTGATCGACCGATCACGAAGCAGCACAGAAAGGCGGTGCACAGGTAGAAAAGCGATATCCTCTTCGTCGGTTGGAATAGGTCCTTCCCAAGGGTCGAGCGTGATAGGGGGTGTTCGCTCGAAGAGAGCCGAACCGTGCTCGGCCCAGAGCTTGTCCATTAGAGAACCTGTGCCTCCGGGATAAGCTTGGAAGCTCAGTGCCGGAGATTCGCCGTTACCTAGAGGTATCAACTGCTGCTCCTGCTGCTGCTGAGCGACCAAACGAACCGGTGAAGCTCGATCAGAACCAAGAAGCGAACTCGGGTTCATGGAGCCAGTTGCTGCTACAACCGCCGTTGCTTTAAGAAACTCACGCCGCTCAACAGCACCGCGGACAGTACCCTCCGACATAAGATCCTCCCGGTAGATTCCAAGATCAGATTGAGGGACCAGTCCGACCTTATGCAATAGCTTGTTTCGCTTCCAGACGAAGAAAGCGACCTCAAGTAAGACCTCCGAACGAGCCGCCCGCCCAACTCTACGGGCAGATACTTTCCCTGTCTTTCACTTCATAAACGACCTGGCTTGTCTTACCTGGCGTTCTCTAGCTAATCGGGCGAGAACGGACGGTCGGATATTCTATCCCCAGTTGCTCCAGATATGTGTCGTACTGATCCGGATCGTAGTAATAAGGCCTCATCTGCTCACGCCATTCAGCCATGATCTCCTCGTTGAGAAAGATCGCTGGCTGATCAGTCTCACTAATGAATGGGGTATAAATAGTTTCAGCCGTCTGCACATTAGTGAAATAATCCCACGCAGCATCAACAGTCTCGCCATCGAGGAAAAGGTCCAGCAGAGTGAGCGCCTGTGCCTTTGCTCCCGCCAAGGAACCTTTGTGGGCAACGGGAGTCGCCATCGAGATGCCGTTAGCCCAGTTGTGCCCTGGTCCTCCAGGAATGTTCGCAGGGTAACGAAGTGTCAGGGTTGGCATGTTCCAAGATACGTCCCCGATGTCATCCGAACCCCCGCCAAGCGAGCGACTCAGGTCTACCGGACCCGCAAGTTCACCTACTTCATTGGCCAGGCCGCGCTCTTCCTGACCCATCTCACGCTGAAACGCACGAGCGAACCTTTGGTCATCCTCACTCCATTCAGGGTATCCGACCCGCTGGATATTCCTGTGCGTCACCTCCGCAACAGGCCTACTAAAGTGCTGACCCCAAGCTGACCCAATTGTCTGGATCGTATCGACTTCGGTGCCCGTCATCAGCGCAGCCCCCTGTGCCATTACTTTTGCTGCGTTGTAGGACTCCATCGTCCGTTCATAATCTACCTCACGGAAGAAGAACCATATCGTTGCAGTCTGCGGGACGACATTCGGTTGATCTCCTCCGTCAACTATGATGTAATGGGATCGCTCAGGAGGCCGAAGGTGCTCGCGCTTATACTCCCACGCCTGTGCTAAAAGCATGACGGCGTCCAACGCGGAACGGCCACGCCACGGAGCACCGGCGGAGTGTGCCGTCTCACCGGTGAACCGGAAAAGAGCTGAAACCAGAGCATTCCCTCCGCGCTGGCCCCAAGCCACGCTAAAGTTCGAGCTCACGTGAGTGAATAGGTTGATGTCGACACCGTCGAAGAGACCATCTCTAACGAAAAAAGCCTTCGAACCCAGCTGCTCTTCGGCTATCCCCGGCCAGATCAGCAGAGTTCCATCGATGTTCTCGCGCTCCATCAGCTCCTTGACTGCAAGCGCAGCAACAATGTTTACGGCCTGCCCAGAATTGTGTCCTTCCCCATGACCGGGGGCCATAGAAAGGATCGGATCTCGGTACGCAACGCCTGGCTTCTGATTAGACTGTGGAATACCATCGACGTCTGAACCTAGGGCAATAACAGGCTGGCCACTTCCGTTCGACCAACGTGCGGTCCATGCGCTTGGCATCCCAGCTACCCCGAGTTCGATATCGAAGCCGTTATCCTCAAGAATGCCAGTCAGATACCGCTGCGTTTCAAACTCTTGGAAGCCAAGCTCACTGAAGCTAAAGACCATGTCGACGATCTCTTGCACCATCTCGGCCTGACCCTCGACCATCTCAAGAGCTTCGTCTTTCAGGCGGTCCAGACGGGAGTCGGCTTGCCCGGATAAGGTGGCGGGAAGGAGCAGAAAGGTAATCAGGGTGCAGAGCACCATGTTCCGTGAGCGTGATTGCATTGCTGAAGCCTTGGACGGAGTTGAAAGCGAGCAAGGGGTCAAGCCGGAAGTTTCTGACTCAATTTATTCTGGGAGGCCCCCTCAACAAGCGCCCTTGTGAAGATCCCCCGATTATTGAAAACAAAAGCCCTGCAACCCCGAGCTTAAGCTAGTAAAACGTGGACTGGTCACTCCAAGTCTTTCCAGAGTCAGAGCCTGTTATGCAATACTACGATCCTGCGTCCACATATAACTCGCTGCCATGCTCACGAAACTCATCAGCCATCTTCTTCATACCTACGTCGATGGCTGCAGTGGTATCCATACCCTCTTCGCGGGCGAAGCGACGGATGTCCTCAGTAATTTTCATAGAGCAGAACTTGGGTCCGCACATGGAACAGAAGTGAGCGACCTTAGCTCCTTCGGCAGGCAGAGTTTCGTCGTGGTATTCCTCCGACGTGACTGGATCAAGCGATAAATTGAACTGATCTCGCCACCGGAACTCGAAACGTGCCTTCGAGATCGCGTCATCCCATTCCTGCGCTTTCGGGTGTCCTTTAGCCAGGTCGGCGGCATGAGCCGCAATTTTGTAGGTGATCACACCCTTTTTCACGTCTTCACGGTTGGGTAGGCCGAGGTGTTCCTTCGGCGTCACATAGCAGAGCATTGCCGTACCATACCACCCAATCTGTGCTGCACCGATCGCGCTAGTGATATGGTCGTAGGCTGGGGCGATGTCAGTAGTAAGAGGCCCTAGCGTATAGAACGGAGCTTCATCACACCATTCTAGCTGCTTCTCCATGTTCTCTTTGATTAGGTGCATAGGAACATGACCTGGACCTTCATTCATGACCTGGACACCATACTCCCAGGCAATCCTTGTGAGATCACCCTGTACCTTGAGTTCTGCGAACTGGGCTTCGTCATTCGCATCAGCGATAGAGCCGGGCCGTAGCCCATCACCGAGCGAAAACGAAACATCATACTCAGCCATTATCTCACAGAGTTCGCGGAAATTCGTATATAGGAAAGACTCCGCATGGTGAGCCATGCACCACTTGGCAATAATTGAGCCCCCACGCGACACAATGCCTGTAAGTCGTTCAGCAGTTAGTGGAATAAAACGGAGCAGAACACCCGCGTGCACAGTGAAGTAGTCCACACCCTGCTCACACTGCTCAATAATCGTCTCACGGTACACTTCCCAGGTCAGGTCCTCAGGCACTCCATCAACCTTCTCAAGAGCCTGATAGATGGGAACAGTGCCAATCGGCACAGGCGAGTTACGTAGAATCCACTCACGTGTCTCATGGATGTGCTGCCCAGTGGAAAGATCCATAACCGTGTCTGCCCCCCATAAGGCAGACCACCTGAGCTTCTCAACCTCCTCCTCAATAGAGGATGTCACCGCCGAGTTACCTATATTGGCGTTGATCTTCACCTTGAAGTTTCGGCCGATAATCATCGGCTCTATCTCGGGGTGATTAATGTTTGCCGGTATAATCGCTCTACCTTTGGCTACCTCTTCACGAACGAACTCGGGTTCAACACCCTCACGGATTGCAACGAACTCCATCTCTGGCGTGATCTCGCCACGGCGAGCATACGTCATTTGTGTGACCGATCCCGTGCCCCGGAGAGTGCGACGCTCCAGTCCATGCGGCATCTCCACCTCAGACCCCAATTCACGAGTGCGACCAGTCTCAAGTACGGGTCTCATCCGAATCCAGTCCTCTCTGAGCCCTGGCAAACCGAGCCGCACATCGAGGCCCTGGGGGCCACTCGTATCATAGACTCTTAGCGGGGGCTCACCCTCTGACAGATAGATTTCCCGCATAGGGACAGCAATACCCTGATTGCCCCCTAAATAGACCTTCTTAGAGTTGGGGAAGGCCCCAGGATAGTCAGTCCCCACTTCCTCTGTGCGGGGAGCTACGCGCTTGGCCCCGTTACTAGAAATGCCGTTATTACTCACTGCGTCTCCTCGGTGCACTTTTTAGGGTAGCCACCCGAAAAAAGAGACGGCCAACCCGCTTTCACGAATAAGCCGCCAAGGGAACATCTCGCGCAATCTCCTGCCGCGCTCCCTACGCCGGGATCAGCCGGATCAGGTTCCAAGGGTTAATCTCAATCCCTTCTGCTTCAGGATGCCCCTGGCGACATCTACAACCTAGCCTCCAAAACAAAGTGGAAAAAGGCGCATATCTGAGCCTAGGCAACGATATGGATCCTTCGGGCCTCGGCCTTGTAGCAGGTCAGAAGCAGGAGTCTTCTACCCACTCGGAAGTCACTAATGCGCACGACCCAAATCCTACTGGTCTTTGTGGCCTCCCTCATTCTGCCCACAGGAGCAGTAGCACAAGGCCTTGAGGATATAATGGAAGGTATCCGCAATGGAGGTGGGTGGGTGTCAGTTCCGATCGTTGCTGGAGCTGGTGAGATTAGTACGGCCTTACTCCCTACCTTCGGCCTGGCGATAAATGGTTGCGTCCGAGTGTGGGACGGCCACTCAGGTCGCTGGACGATACGGGCTAGAGATACCATCGCTGAGACATCGCTTGAGACTGATTCTGCACCAGGAGAAGGTGTGCGTTTCTCACATCGTTTCGGCGTCCGGTCGCAGGTGGAGTTAGAGTTTCAATGGAGCGAACCACGGGACACGACACTAGTCCTTTGGGTAGGACTCGAAACCTTGGACGACGAGCGAGACGCCTGCACGCCTCCGAGCTAAAGTTGCGTGCTCAGTAGCCCCCTCCTGAAGTCAGCTCAGAGAAGCCTCGGGGAGGGTGGCGATGACGCGTGCCCTGCTCGTATGCATAGGCCAGCTTGAAGAGGGCCCCTTCTGAGTACGGCCTGCCAAGAATCTGTAGGCCTGCGGGGTAGTCTTGATACGTGTACCCCATGGGTACAGTAATCGCAGGCAGTCCTGTCGCTGGTGCGACCCTCTGGCTGTTATCCCCCCGATATTCCTCATAACCCCGGGTAATCTCTGCCGGTGGGCTCGTCCATGATGGATAGATGACAGCTTCGACCCCGGCGTCCTCCATGGCAGCTATAAGTTCTGACTTATAAGCCTGTCTAGCCTCGTTTTCGAAGTAGCCTGGGCATGGGGGATCTCGGTCGGCAGGATGAACACCTAGAGGCTCTTCGCTCCCGTTTCGCAAGCCAGTTTCTGCGTGGACCGAAAACTGACCTGTTTCAAGCACCTCTACCACATCACCAAGTGGCGCATTGGCTCCTAGTGAAGCCAAATACTGACTCATGTCATACCGAAATCGGCGACAGAACATGCCAGTTCGTGATAGCTGACTCTCAAGATCGAAATCCAGGTCAATAATCTGCGCTCCCAGCGTTTGTAGATCCTCCAACGCGGTATGGAATACGCGGATAACAGCGGAGTCGGCATCTTCTGTGTCGACCAACTCACGGAGCACGGCAAGCCTCGCTCCAGTGAGGCCTTCTCTATTGAGAAAAGAAGTGTAGTCGGCCTCTCGGCGACTGCGGCCATCTTCTGTATACGGGTCGGCGGGATCGTAACCGGCTAACACGTTGAAGACTCGAGCGACATCTTCCACTGTGCGACCCATTGGCCCCGCAATATCACGGTCGAACGCCAGGGGAATCACACCATCTCGACTCGTCAGACCGATCGTAGATCGAATGCCTACAAGAGCCAAGTGGGACGATGGACCACGAATCGAATTACCCGTGTCGCTTCCAAGACCAATCAGACCAAAACTAGCCGCTATTCCAGATGCAGTGCCGCCACTGGAGCCAGCTGGCACACGGTCGAGCGCATAGGCGTTACGGGTCGTATCAAATGATGAACTCACCGTTTGCCGTGGGCTGAAAGCCCACTCTGCCATGTTGGTCTTAGCAACGATGATCGCGCCCTCCTCTCGAATCCGGCGAACCATAAACGCGTCATCGGGCGGGACTGACTCGATCAGAGCAATAGACCCACCTGTCGTGACCATATCGTGTGTGTCAAAATTGTCCTTGACGAGCATCGGAACACAGAATAGAGAACCCAGATCGCTACGAGCTGCGATTGCTTGATCTATTGAGTCAGCTCTCTCCGTAGCACGGGGATTTAGAACGGTGATTGCGTTGATCTGGTAGTCAAATGTGGCTATCCGATCCAAATGCTGCTCTACAACAGATCTACACGTGGTGCGGCCATCCAAAAGGGCCTCTTGTACCGCGCTAATAGTAGCCTCTACAATTGGGATTGGTCCCGGATCGGGACCTCCTGTACAGGCGCTAACCAGCAACAACCCTGACGTGTACACTCTGGATGCAGCCTTCATGTAACAGTGGCGCGTAGCAGCAACTTTTGGCTAGCGCCCCTCAAGAAGCGCATACGCCCGCTCTACAGCTGCAAGGGCCACCCCCGGACCCGTGATGCCAGTGTAGTGCTCACCATGATCCGAAAGGTCCACTCGGGTAGCCGCTTCCTCGGAAGTGAGACCAGCTTGGTGTGCTTCACCCACACGAGCCCAGAAGTCGCGCAGGTATTCCTGAAGGCGATCAATCCATACGACGTCAGTAAATGGGGGGCCGTGCCCCGGCAAGATGGTGTCGAACTCGAGTTCCTTTACTCGCTCAAGCGTCTCAACCCACTCTTCTGGAAAACCGTCGCCCATGTACGGGGGGCGTGCCATCAACATGTCCCCGGTCATTAGAACTCGTTCGACCGGGAGGTATACGAGAACATCCCCTCCGGTATGCGCCCTTCCAAAGAAGTGGAGTTGAATCTCTCTCCCTCCCCGATAGATCGTCATTCGATCCGAAAGCGTCCTGTTCGGCGGGATAGGAGCCAGTTCCTGCTGACCCTCTGCGAACCCGGCCTGCTCGACCCAGGTAAGTCGCATCGTCTGATACGTGTGCCCACTCACAGACTCTCCGTTTGCAAGCATGTCACGAGTGTACTCATGACCGATGATCTCAACGTCATCACCGTAGATTTGGTTGCCATGTGCGTGATCGAAATGGAAGTGGGAGTTCACCACATATTTGACCGGCTTGTCAGTTATCAAACGCAGCTCTCGCATGAGTGCAGCTGCCGCTGCAGGTGACACGTGCGAGTCTACGACCAGCACATCTTCCTCATTGATCACAATCGAAGCATTGGAGCCAACTGATACGTTGCCGGTACCTCTGGCCTGGTATACGTCCTCCGATACGCGTTCAAACTCAAACGCTGGACCCTCGAAGTCGGAGCCTGGTGGCGTAAGAATCTCCAATTCAGCCGAAGCCGGAGAAGACTCTGGAGATTGACAGGCCGCCAAGACGACCAAGCCGACAATGAACCCCTTCATGATTGACCTCTCTACTAGGTGGCCACCCTTATCTCTGTTTACCGAATCCCATAAGCATTTCACAATGCGACCTGATGAACCGAATGCAACCACAGAAGGGCTCGCTGACCAGACTAAGCGTACCCCGAGCCCTTAGACGCTTCGAGATCTCAACCGATTCCCCAGAGTACCCAGGCGCCTAACAACGTCATTGTAGTGGCGATACCATAGGTGAGCAGGGCAATAGGCCGTCCCAGGTGGGAAACCTGAAGGGTGTCATAAATTGTGTAGCGGAACCGGTGAGCCCAGTGAAAGAAGCTTAAGAAGACAAAGCCGAATAGCGCCAAACGAACCAGTGGAAGTCGCACAAGCTCCTGAAGCTCTCCGAAGGTCAGTAGCTCTATCAATTCCAGAGGGGATGCAATGAAGAGGACAGCAACGAGGATGGGTAAAAACAGTGCGGACATCATGCCCCCACCTCCAAATAAAACCCAGAGAATCGGCTCTCTAGATCGGCGTCTCTTCACTTGCTGATCAGCACCCATGTCAGGACGGCAGAGCATACGAACCAAGCGGCGTAGTGGGCAAGCAACACAGCCTTAGCAGGTACTATCCGACCACCGACCTTAGGAACAATTGCCATAGGGGCAATGTTTAGCCATGTGACGCTGTGGAAGAGCAGCCCTAGGAATAACGCCATATGAAAAACCACGACGCTAGGTTGGGAAAGCCAACTTACAAATTCCAGATACGAAACTTGTCCCCGATCCACGACCACAAAGAGTACGAGCAACATTACAGCCGAGTAGGCAACTAAAACGGACGTCAGTTCCCGGGCAACAAATTTGAAATAAGCCCACTGCTTCAACCACCAAAAGATCGGCACTTTCGGACGGTACCACTTTGGTTCGTGCCGACTGTACTCTGGGTTCATCGCTCACCCCAAGGCATGAGCACAGATTTGAAGAAGTCTACTGATGCAGAGACTTTATAGCGCTGGATAGCGCCTGCAGGATCTACTTTCTTGGGGCAAACCTCAGAACACTCCCCAACCAATGTGCACCCCCAGATCCCTTCGTGTTGCGCAAGAACGTCCATCCGCTCCTGCGCACCCTCGTCCCGGGAATCCATGTTATAGCGCTGAGCCAGTGCAATTGCCGCCGGGCCAATAAACTCCGGCTCAATCTGGTAAACTGGACAGGCTGCATAGCACAACATGCAGTTGATGCACATCGAGTACTGCTTGTATTCCGCTAGCTCCTCAGGGGTCTGAAGGTACTCCCCATCCTCGACGGGCTTCTCTGTATCTCGGACGATCCATGGTTTTACAGAGCTGAGCTTACCCATGAAGTCAGTAATGTCACCGACTAAATCACGAATAACCGGAAAGCCACTTAGTGGTTCAATACGGAGGGGCCCGGGAAGAAGGCTCTCTAGGTACGTGGCACACGTGAGGACAGGGCGACCGTTCACCATCATACCACAACTTCCACAAACGCCCATGCGACACGCCCATCGATAAGAAAGTGTTCCGTCCAGCTGATCCTTAATGTGGTTGAGCCCGTCTAAAACCATCCACTCAGGGTGGACTGGGACTTCAAAGCTCTCCCACGTTGGCTCCGCCTCTTCTTCGGGGCGGTAGCGCAGCACCTCCATGGTGACGGTTTTAGGCATCAGTTTTGGTCTAACTCCCGTAGATTCGTTCGCCTGGTGGCCATTGGGTAATGGTCACAGGCGCAAACTCAATCCTTGGCGCCCCCTCATCTGAGCGATACGCCATAGTGTGAGCAAGGTAATTGTCATCGTCCCTATCAGGGTGGTCCGTCCGCTGGTGCGCTCCTCGAGACTCCTTCCGCGCGAGTGCCGAACTCACTACCACTTCAGAAAGATCTAACAAGTTTTCTAACTCAAGTACGGAGATGAGTTCAGTATTGAACGTTAAACTTTTGTCGTCGATGCTGACGCTTTGGAACCTCTCTTTAAGTTCCCGAATCTTATCCTCTGCTTGCAAGAGTCCCTCTTCATCGCGGTAAATGCCCACACCTTCTTCCATAGCATCCTGCATTTCATCCCGCAGTGGGGACACCCGCTCCGACCCTCCCGAATTCTGGAGAAAGTCGCGATAAAGACGACGCTCTTCGTCCTCAGCTTGAGCCATAAGAGCCGAGCTCGGCGCCGCCTGACTACCCGCAAACTGCGCAGCCGCACGCCCTGCACGTGCTCCGAACACGAGAAGCTCAGTTAGAGAATTAGACCCGAGCCGGTTCGCGCCATTGATGCTCACACAGGCCACCTCGCCAGCTGCAAAAAGCCCCGGCAACAAGGTGGCTCCTTCAAGGTCGGTCTGGATACCACCCATCATGTAATGGACCACCGGCCGAACTGGAATCATTTCCTTAACCGGATCAATCTTTTGGTACTTTATGCAAAGCTCTCTAACGAATGGGATCTTCTTGTCGATCTTTGCCTCACCCAAGTGTCGGACATCGAGATGCACCACATCGCCATATTGGCTTGAGATGGTCCTGCCAGCCTGCCTCTCGCCCATGAAGGCTTGAGATAAGCGATCCCTCGGTCCTAGCTCCATCGAACGCTTCACAGGCGTAGGCTCTGGAACACCAAGATCATAATCTTGGAGGTAACGGTAGCCATCTTTGTTCAGCAGCCACCCGCCTTCAGCACGGGCCGCCTCGGTGATGAGAATACCTGTGAATGGCAGTCCGGTCGGGTGATACTGGACAAACTCCATATCCTTCAGAGGGACACCAGCCCTATAGGCTAGTGCCATCCCATCACCGGTCTTGATATTAGCATTGGTCGTAAACCGGAAGACCTTTCCACCCCCACCACTGCATATGATTACAGCTTTAGCAAGGAGCGCCTGGACCTTTCCGGTAGCCAGCTCAATGGCGACCACGCCCTGACACCGACCGTCGTCTACGAGTAAGCGTGTTACGAACCACTCATCGTACCGGGCAATCGGCGGATACCGAAGTGTAGTCTGAAAGAGAGCGTGCAGCATGTGAAACCCGGTTTTATCTGCCGCATGCCACGTGCGCTCAATCTTCATCCCTCCAAAGGGTCGAGTAGCAACGTGGCCATCGGGTTGCCGGCTCCATGGGCAGCCCCAATGCTCGAGCTGCACCATTTCCTTCGGAGCCTCCCGAACAAATGCTTCAACGGCATCCTGGTCGCAAAGCCAGTCACCACCGCTAATGGTATCGTATGCGTGCGCTTCGAGGCTGTCTTCTGGGCGGATGACTGCGGCCGCTCCCCCCTCGGCCGATACGGTATGGCTACGCATGGGGTAAACTTTAGAGACCACCCCCACACTAAGACCGGGGTTTGTCTCGGCCACTGCGATGGCTGCACGAAGACCTGCTCCGCCACCTCCCACTAGCAATACGTCGTGTACTACCTGGTCCATGCACCTCCTAAACCATACTTGGCGGAGCGGGCCGGCTCGCCAGTCAGAATTACGTAAGCAATCTTAAATAAACTTAGTGCGAACAGCGTAATTGGCCCGCTCAAGCGACTGACAGCAGCCAACCTATATAACTCAATGACTGAGATGAAGAGGCTAATCTTCGTAGAGTTCTTGGGCAGCCTTCGCAGACAAGATTAGTCCTTTAATCATAGCCGAACTCAAACCCTGGTGCTCCATCTCGTTCAGCCCCGCAATCGTGCATCCCCGCGGGGTAGTGACACGATCAATTTCACCCTCGGGGTGTGTGTCCTCTTTGAGACTTAGGGACGCAGCTCCCCTCGCCGTTTGTCCCGCCAAAAGGAGGGCATCTTCAGGATGGAACCCTATCTCAATCCCTCCCTGAGACGCCGCGCGTACGGTTCGAAGAAAGAAAGCAACACCGCAGGCACAAAGGGCAGTTGCCTGCGCCATCATGTCTTCTTGAATGACTAATGTTCGGCCAACAAGGTCGAAGAGTTCCTGAGCCTGACCCAGAGCCTCTTCAGATCCTTCTGCGCCAGCCAAGCAAGTCATAGACTCGCCGATAAGGACGGCAGTATTCGGCATCGCACGCACCAAAGGGACCTCGTTCCCGGTGGATGGAGCCCTTGATGCTAGCGTTGCTCGAACTTGCGCCATCGAAACACCCGTGACCACGGAAATTAAACGATGTCGGCTCGGATTCAATTCGTCCGCGATCTCTTGTAGTAGGGCGTCGAGTTGCTGCGGCTGCACCGAAACAATGATCAGATCACTCGCCCTCACAGCATCAAGATTATCTGCCCCTGTTACGTAGCCCGCCTCCTGCAAGTCCGAAAGTTTTTCAGACTGGCGTCTAGTAATACATATATCCGATGGCGTAAGCCGACCGGCACCCACCCAACCCAGAGCGAGTGCACGACCAAGGTTGCCTCCACCCAAAACTGCAAGCTTAGTCATTACGACTTCGATGCCTCCTCGGCTTCTCGCTCCTGGCGCACCTTCTGAGCAACATCCGCCGGAGCGTGCTCATAACCAGCCAGCTTGCGCGCGTGATGTGCTCTACCCTGCGTGATTGACCGAAGTGTCGCCGAGTACTTGTAGAGTTCTGACTCTGGAACAATTGCCCTCACGGTAGTGCGACCGTTCCCTGGATCCATACCCTGCACTTTACCCCGGCGTGAAGTCAGGTCACCCATAATATCACCGACATACTCATCTGGCGTCGTAACCGCCACCTCTACGATCGGCTCCAGTAAAACCGGACCGCACTTCTCAGCTACATTTCTGAAAGCCTGAGAGCCGGCAAGCTTGAAGGCGATGTCCGATGAATCCACTGCATGGTAGGAACCGTCGTAGCACTCCGCTGCAAAATCAACAAGCGGATACCCAGCTATAACACCGCGCTCCGCCGCCTCTTTAATCCCACGGTCCACGGATGGAACATACTTGGTTGGAATCACACCACCTTTAATGGAGTTCACGAACTCATAACCGGTACCTGCTGGATTAGGCTTCATCCGGACCCAACAGTCACCGAACTGTCCTCTTCCTCCAGACTGCTTCTTGTGACGCCCCTGGCCTTCAGCCTGCCTAGTGATGGTCTCACGATAAGCGATCTTAGGTTGCTCCGTCTGAACCTTTACGCCGTATTTCCGTTCCATGCGCTCGAACTGCACATCGAGATGAAGCTCACCTACCCCTCTTGCTATAGTCTGGTGAAGCTCAGAATTAAACGATGCTGAAAAGGTTGGGTCTTCCTCATGCAAACGAGGCAAAACCTCGCCAAGCTTGTCCTCGTCTCCACGAGTGACACCCTTGATTGCGATTGCTATGTCAGCCGGCGGAAATTCAATCGGTTCAAGAGTAATATTCCCTCCCTTAGAGCAAAGAGTGTCGTTCGTGTGGGTATGCTTGAGCTTTGCGATTACACCGATATCGCCCGCATGAAGCGTGTCCACCTCATGCCTTTCCTTGCCCATTGGAATACCCAAATGATTGAACTTCTCCGTCCGGCCATCAGATGCATTCACGACTTCATCACCGTTGGACACTTTCCCGGAAAATATCCGGAAGAATGACAGCTCGCCCACATGCGGCTCCGCAACGGTTTTGAATACCAGTGAAGCTAGTGGGCCATCATCTGTGGCCACGATCTCGGTCTCGCCAACTGACTCTACTCCTGCACTAGCTGGGTCGGGACAAAGTTCTACAACCTTGTCCAGTAACGTACGCATCCCATATGTCAGGGTCGCTGACCCACATAAAACTGGAAATACCTCTTTGCTGGCCATACCCTTGCACATTGCAGATACCGCTTCGTCAGGCGAGATACTACCGGCCTCCAGATAGGAATCCAGAAGGGCCTCATCAGTCGTTGCAAGCGTCTCCTGAAGCTCCGTCGCCCACTGAGACGCACGGTCCTGTAAATCTTCCGGGATCTCCTTGTCCTCGTACTCTCCTTTTGTCGCACCTTTCTTGAAAATGTGTGCCCTCTGGCTGAAAAGATTGATGATCCCTTCAAAACCAGGACCCTGTCCAACCGGGATCTCAGTGGGTAAAGCTCGCTCGCTGAGCCGTGTCTTAATCTGGTCTAACACGCCCTCTAGATCAGCATGCTCCTTATCCATCATCGAAATGAAAAAGATTCTAGGGATTCCTCGATCTTCGCAGTATTCCCAAACACGTTCGGTCCCAACCTCGACGCCCGAAGTTGCGCTAACGACAATGATGGCGGCATCTGCAACACGCACAGCTGACAGTGTCTCACCAGTGAAATCCAGATATCCAGGAGTATCCAGCAAGTTGACCTTGGTGTTGTTGTGGTCAGCATAAGCTGGAGTCAGCTGAATGGATATCTCGTGTGCCTGCTCCTCTGGTGTGTGCATCGTGAGGGCATGTCCCTCATCAACATTGCCGTGTCGTTTCGAGGTTCCCGAGACAAAACATAATGAATCAATTAGGCTCGTCTTACCCGATCCTCCATGGCCTAGAACCGCAACATTTCTGATGCGGTCCGTGGTGTACTCCTTGGCCGATGCCATCCGTGATCCTCCGAAAGCTCCGATGAATAGGCCCTTGCACCCTAACCAAAGAAAGGGGGCAACAGGCCCTCGCATTGTCCCATGGAGAGCTACTGTGCAGAGCTCTCCATAACAGGGGGGCCCCGATTGTAGAGACGCCATCCGATGGCGGCAAGGCGTGCTGTTACTTCTTGGGACAGACCGTGTTACCTGCAATGTTCAGGCTAAATTGCACCGCCTCTCCAGTCGAGCGTCTTTTTTTAACCTTATATATTTCGCCGCAGACGCTGCTGCCTTTTTCTTATCCTGGAAGCCTAGGTCTTATCTTCCGCTATCAGCTTCTTGCTCAGTCTCCACCAGACGTCCAGTAGTAATCTCTAGCACCAGGCGGTCGCTATCATAAATCTCATCGAGCGATTCGAGAATCGCTCGAGAGTCGACCGTCACTGACCGATTGAATTCGGGAAGATAGATGTAATCTCCAGGCAAACTTTCGATGTTGCCATCAAATACGACCCCGACCACCTCAAGATCCTGGTCTAGGACAGGTGAGCCTGAGTTGCCACCTATAATATCGGCTGTAGATACAAAATTGATGGGTGTAGCTAGGTCCAGTGTCTCCGGCGGGTCTAGCCAACGCTCTGGGAGAAACCAGTCTGGGTCACCCGTGTGCGAGTAGTGACGATCGTACATCCCGTAAATAGTTGTAAAAGCAGGGGCCCGTGTCCCGTTATAGTCGTAACCCGTCACAATTCCATCTGCGATCCGAAGCGAGAACGTCGCATCCGGCGGCACATCGGTCCCGTAAATCTCGAAACGCGCCCTCCCTAATTCTGCTGATATCTCGGCTTCCTCCGGCCCGACTGGACCAAAAGCCTGCTGGTATTCAATGAACGCTGGCAAGAAACCGCGCACTAGATCCAGCGCCGGATCAGAAATTGTTAATGTGTTCAAATCGATCGCCTGAGCCGTCGACGCCGAGTCCTTCAGAACCGACTCGTCAACCAGCATCCTAGCACGAGCTTCTATAGTTCTTCCACCTAAAACGCCACCCATTAACGGAGATGAGGTCCCGAAAAGCCTCTCAAAGTCGCGAAGGCGCGCCTCAATCATTGAGCGATCCAAATCCGGATGCTGATCGGCAACACTCAGTAACTCTTCCACTATCGGAGCAATAGCCTCCGGCGGTGCACTACTCTGACGTGCGCTTAGTACCTGGAAAGCAAGGAATGCTCTATAAATGGTCGATGACCGTAAGTCGGGACTGCCCAGCCCAAGGAATGCACCATAGCCCGCTCCGGCTTCGCGCTTCTGTGCTTGAAGCACTGCCATACGATTGATTAGCGAGCCGTAGCGGATCGACAAATCTGGGCCTGCCTCGATTGCCGCCTGGAAGTTTGACTCAGTATCTTTCCTGCGAGCAATCACGATCGGGTCCTCAAGGCCGTTCACCTGCCCACTAATCGCTTTCAGTGAATTTGAGAGACTGAAGTACGTATTCCGGAGATCCAATTCCTCAGCCTCTTCAGGGTATTGCTGGATAAAGCCTTCTATTACCTCCATTCGCGTACGTAAAAGGTCGAGCACATATCGATCGCCGATGTCCCGCCGGAACTCCAGTTCAGCCACTGTCTGTAAGCGGCTGGTGGAGCCTGGATTTCCAACGATAAAGATCGGATCACCGTCTTCGAGTCCATCATTATCGAAGGCAAAGTACGTTTCTGTTGATAGCGGCTGATCGTACTCATCGTAGATGCGGAAAAATGTGTAATCGAGGTTATATCGCGGATAAGTAAAATTGTCCGGATCACCCCCGAAGAAACCGATCTGTAGTTCCGGAGCAGCCACAACCTTGGCGTTTACATACCGGCGAAACACGTATGCTGATGTCCTCCCTCCATTGTAAAGCGAGATCATCTCAACGACATATCCGGCACCCTCTCCACCGCGTTGCTCAAGCACACGCGCTTCTATCTCATTGAGAAGCGCAGCCCGCGCCTCACTGCGTTGCTCGGCAGGCAAAGCATCAAGGGAAGAGTTTACCTCCTCTGTAACATCTATGATCTCGATCAGTTGGTCGGCCTCAAAGTCCTCGACCTCCCGCTCGTCAACTAGGTCAGTAGCCACAAATCCATTATCGAGGAGAGACTCTCCCTCGCGTGTGACCTGCGTCAGAAACTCTCTGGCACAGTGATGATTTGTCATGACCAGCCCGTTTGGTGAGACGAAGGAAGCTGAACAACTTGGAATTCGCAGGGCGCCGAGTCGTGCCTTCTCAAACCAGGCAGCATCCGGACGGAACCCGTAAGTGTCCGCGAAGTAGTCCACTGGCGGCGCCTCAAAAGTCCACATCTTCCCTTGGTCGAATGCTCCCGCCTGGATGGTGTCGAGATCTACCCCGAAAACAAACGCATTGGGGTTGATGGCAGACTCCTGATCAGACGTCTGCACTGCTACCGAAGGCACCTCTGCGCCCTGACTATCAGAAGCCGGATTTGGGGTGGGTATTGAAGGTGTGCCGCCCGCACATGCAGTCACGGAAATGATGATGCCGAGCGCGACCAAGATCCGGGAACCCCTAGCGACCATGCCCATGGACTGCATCGTCTACCTCACCGATTTCAGCGTTCTCGCCCCCAGACTAGGCGCGAGGAATTGGAAAGCTGGGACGTGGGAGGACACCTCACAAGACAACACATACCACAGGCTGTTCCTAGGTCAGTTGCTCTGGGCTCGCCTGGAGACATCATCGAGGATCTTCAGTTCCTCGGGCGTGAGAGATGCCATCCCCTCAGCTGATATCTTATCTAAAACTGCATCGACCTTGTCGTAAAGTTCAGCCTCTTCCCGTGCACGCCGTCCGTCCCCTGAGAAAACTGAACGGCCAGCGTCTCCCTCACTGTTTCGAGGTACGATTGCCAAGCGCCGTCGCTTAGTTGCTTTTTTTTTGAACTGCTTTATTCCGTCAACAGGACGCCAATCAGCCTTGAGGTAGAGAAATCCTGCGATTAAGCCACCCAAGTGGGCAAAATGGGCCACATTACTTCCCTCAGCCCCGTTGACTGCGCTGAGAAGCGCGACGACAGAAAGGAATCCAACAAGATATTTTGCCTGTACCGGAAAAATTCCCCAGATATAGATCGGTACAGTGGGCCAGTTCATCGCGAATGCTAGCATCAGACCATACATAGCTGCCGATGCACCCACGACCCAGGCGGGCTGGAACAGGTAGCTTAATGCCACCCCACCAAGGCCGCAGATAAGGTAGAAGCGGAGAAACTCCTGCTTACCCCAGCGCCCCTCCAACGGCGGCCCAAAAAAGAAGAGGACAAGCATATTAAAGGCCAGGTGCCAGAAGTCCCCGTGCAAAAACATGTAAGTGATCGGACTCCAAGGCCGGTAGATGAGTCCCCATAAGTCCGGCTCAAAGGCGAACCAATCAAAGACAGAACCCTGCCCGATCACGACGGTCACCAAGAATACAATACCGTTCGCAATCAGCAGTCGCTTCACCACAGGGGTGAGCATGTAGCTTGAGCCAAATTCTCTGGATGTGTACGTCATATCAGTTAGAGATCCAGGGATACCCCATAGAATACCGCTGCTTCAGCCAGGTTCTTAGCTACACAGAATGGAATAAATTCCTATTCCGCGCGAGGCTGACAATTTGTTCACAAAGGCTAGGAAACGATATGCCAGCAGCTAGGGCCGCCTTTGGAAGAAGGCTATTAGGTGTCATTCCAGGTAAGCTATTTGCTTCCAGACACCAAGGGTCATCGTTCTTATCCACGATAAAGTCGACTCTACAGTAGTCCCTAAGCCTAAGCGCATCATGAACTTGTACAGCCATACCTTGTAATTCTTCGGCAAGATGCCGAGAGATGTCCGCGGGGAAGAGCTCCTCTGCAAATCCTGGCTGATACTTGCATTCGTAGTCGAAATAATCGTGGCTAGGGATGATCTCCCCTACTGGCAAAGGCCTGCCCCCTAAAACAGCGACCGTAAGTTCTCGTCCGACATGATATCGCTCGAAGAGGACTAGGTCATTCCAGTCCCGACTCTCTTCAACAGCTGCCTCCAACTCGGCGAAGTCATGAGCGAGTAAGAGGCGCAATGAGGAGCCGCCACCTGCGGCCTTAACAATCACCGGAAGTCCAAGGTGACGCTGCACCTCAGCAGCCGACTGCGGGCCCACAAGCCAGTCTGGCGTCGGCACGTTAGCCTGGCGGAAAAGACGCTTGGAAACCTCCTTGTCCATTGCCAAGCCACAACCGAGCCGATCGCTCCCAGTGTGAACTACACCTGCGACTTCAAGAAGCCCCTGGACTGTCCCATCTTCACCACTCCCTCCATGAAGTGCGACGAAAAACACGTCAGTTTCCGAAAGTTCGGGTCGTCGCGTCAGCACGCTCGTATCACGCTCGTCCAAGATCTCAAGTTCAGTGCTTGTAGGAGGCCTAGCGTGCACACCGCCCCCCAATAGGATGTCTTCCTCTTCGGCATCAAGGATTCCCTGAACGGTATCGACAGCAACCACAGCATGACCGGCTTCTCGGAGTGCCTTTGTGACTGCCATTCCTGATGAGAGGGAGACTTCACGCTCGTCTGAGGTACCTCCCATAAGTACGGCGATTTTCATGCTTTTCTGGGCCAGACCAAACGCTGGTATTCGATGATTCTATCAGGCTCAATCATGATCCTTCTCTCAGAATCCACCAATGGGGGGGACGGGGCGGCCCTCTCTTTGACGCTTGGAGAACCTTACTGGCACTTCAGCCCAAACAGTGATGCTCTGACCCTCTCTGCGAGCTGGCGTGAAACGTAGATTCGCCGCACCGGCTATACCCGCAGAGTCGAAGGATACAAAACCCGAAGTTTTCAGAACCTCGACTGAATCAACTGCACCGAGATCAGTCACCCGCACTCGCAAGACCATCTCACCTTCCACGTTCTGATCCCACATCTGGAGTGGGTACTCGATCGGGACTTCGTCAAAGAGGGCCGTAGGCTTTTCAATATTGGCATCTCCCACGCAACTGACCGTCCCAACCACGATGAGGCCAAACACTCCCCCAATCCGGGAAGTAAAGCTGCTCCATCTCATTCGTCTTCCGCAGGCAAAGTGATCCCTCTCCATGAATAGAAGAGTTCAAGGGCTTCCTTGGGAGTCAGTTCGTCAGGGTCAATCGCGCGGAAAGAACGCACAAGCGGATGTTCGGGCTTGAAGATAGAAAGTTGATCTGGAGGAGCATCAGAACCTGGACGGTGTCGGCCATGACGACCGAGTCCTTCCCCGTCACTGCTATGTGTTCCCTCTAACTCGACCAGAAGTTCCCGAGCACGATTTATTAGTCCGGCTGGTAGTCCGGCTAGGCGAGCCACATGGATACCATAGGACCGATCAGCCCCCCCCTCCACAAGGCGGCGCAGAAATACGATGGCTTCACCTACTTCCCGCACCGCCACGTTCATGTTCTTAACACCGATAAGTTGGTCGCCTAACTGTGTAAGCTCGTGATAGTGAGTTGCAAAGATTGTCTTTGCACCGATGTGTTCATGTATGTATTCCGTCACAGCCCAAGCAATTGAGACCCCATCATAGGTCGATGTGCCTCTGCCGATTTCGTCTAGAAGTACCAAGCTGGAGTCGGTTGCCCCGTGCACGATGGCAGCTGTCTCGCTCATTTCGACCATGAAAGTCGACTGCCCCCGCGCAAGGTTGTCTGATGCCCCCACCCGCGTGAAAATCCGGTCTGTGACCGGGAGCTTTGCAAGGTCGGCTGGTACGAAGGCCCCGATCTGAGCAAGTAACTGAATCAAACCCACTTGGCGAAGAACCGTGCTCTTACCTGCCATATTAGGACCGGTCAGGATCACGATATGTCCCGCTTCGTCTAGAACCAGATCATTGGGGATGAACTCTTCCCGCGGCATCATCGTCTCAACTACTGGGTGGCGTCCGCCCCGGATCTCTAACTCTTTGCCGGTATGCACCTCCGGCCTTGTATACCCGCGGCTACTGCCCACCTCGGCCAAGTTGGATAAGACATCTAAGGTCGCTAAGCGTGACCCCGTGTCTTGCAACCTAGAGACAGCAACCCCCACTTGGTTCCGAACCTGTAAAAATAAGTCTGCTTCAAGCCCTCCAATGGCATCTTCCGCGTCGAAGACTTTCTCTTCCCATTCTTTTAACTCAGGAGTGAAGTAACGCTCTCCATTGGCCAGTGTCTGCTTGCGTACGTAATCGTCCGGGACCTTATCAAGATTTGCTTTGGTGACTTCGAGGTAATAACCGAAGACCCTATTAAATCCTACCTTGAGCGATGTAATCCCAGTCCGCTCGCGTTCCCGGGTCTGCAGACTAGCGATGAAGTCTCGTGCTCCGTCACGGACATCTCTCATCTCGTCAAGCTCACGGGACCAGCCCTGTCTTATCACGCCGCCCTCAGCCAGAACCGGCGGAGGGGTCTCAGCAATTGCGTTAGCGAGCAGGTCATGCACGTCCTCAAGGCAGTCGAGTCCTTCGGCAATCTCCAGGAGTTTTTCAGACATCACACTTGCTACAACTGACTTCACATTTGGTAAAAGCGAGAGCGATCGCCGAAGCGCTGATAGATCGCGTGGAGCTACGCGTGCATTTCCAAGCTTTCCAGAAAGCCGCTCGATATCACTCATGCCACCTAGTGCTTCGCGAAGTTCACCTCTGCGCACCGAGTCTTCAACGAGCCCTGAGACTGCATCCTGACGAGCCCAAATCTCTTTGGCCACCACTAGCGGCTCCAGCGTCCAACGGCGAAGTAACCGTCCACCCATCGCCGTCACCGTATCATCTATAACGTCAAGAAGTGCGCCCCCTTCTTCGCCAACGCGAAGCGGCTCAATCAGCTCTAAATTTCGCGTTGTCATCTCATCCAACAGCATCACGAGACCTGGTCGCTTCACCTGGACTGGACGAAGATGCTTCAGGCCTCCCGGACGCACCTCCTTCAAGTATTGGATGAGAGACCCCGTGGCCCGAATAAGGGCCACGTCGGCTGCTTGGAAGCCGAATCCATCTAAAGATTGAACTGCGTAAAAGCGGCAAAGTTCATCAGAGCAGACACCCGCCTCAAAAATCCAATCGTCGCGGATGGTCAAGGGTATTTCAGCGGCAGCAGCTCGGAGGCCGGAGTTGGGGTCTTCAATGACAGTTCTGGGTGCTAGCAGCTCGGATGGTTCGAGTCTGCCGAGTTCAGCCTCTAAATTCTGCACTTGCACGTGCTGTGCGATAATCTCACCCGTGGATACATCAAGAGCTGCCAGACCATAGTTGCTATCATCTACAACCACTGCCACAAGAAAGTTATTCCGCCGCTCTGAAAGCAAAGACTCGTGAACTGCCGTCCCAGGGGTAACTGTTTCTGTAACCTCTCTCCGGACAATCCCTTTTGCTTGTAATGGATCCTCGACTTGATCACAGATAGCAACCCGGCAGCCCATTCTCACGAGCCGGGACATGTAGTCATCGATGGCCTTCGCAGGCACCCCTGCTAGAGGGACCTCTGCTGCAGAGCCATTGTTTCGCGAAGTGAGAGTCAGTCCAAGCAACCGCGCACCCTCCTTCGCATCCCCGTGGAACAGCTCATAAAAATCCCCTACCCGGAAGAACAACAGGGCGTCACGGTGGCGAGCCTTTATCTTCTCCCACTGCCGCATGAGCGGGGTATCGCTTGTTGCCATGCGTGAACTGAGAGCCTTCCCGCTCTAACTCAAGGAGTGGGCTAGCGTCTTCAGTGTCCGTCACCGGATGGCGGAGGGCCAGCAGCTGCTAGCCAGTCTTCCGCCTCACGGCGACTGGGCGACGTGGGATAATCTCGGACCAGGGCTTGAACATGCCTCAGCACTGAATCTCCCTCTCCTCGCTCGAAAGCCAGTTGTGCAAGCCGATAGATGGCTTGGGGAGCAAATGGACCGTTTGGGTAGAGAACGACGAGACGTTGGAAATCAAGCTCAGCCTGAACTGGGTCAATGGCTAGTCGACCTCGCAGCCAAAGACCATGTTCGAGGTCGCCTCTGGATGGGCCGCTCGAAATTTGGTCTACCGACGAAGACCAGATCCACCCTCGACGCGTTACGTGCACCCAATCAGGCTCGCGACTCAACTCTTCCAGTAATGCGCCTTCCTCAAAGCGCCCGAGAATCGACCCGGAAGGATCGTCGCGCAAATTTTCTCCATCAGATACAGTGACAACGAGCCCAGAATCACGCTCCTGAAGGGAACTCAACCAGATCCAACCCTGCAGATCGACTTCCCACCAGCTCCCTTCACGTCGCACAACATCAAGTGAAACACCCGGCTGGAGCCGGCCTAGCACAACACCATTAGGTTCACGTCGAAAATTTTCCTCTACGCGCACGAGGGCCGTAGCATGGGGTTCATTCCACCAATCTAAGAGCACAGTCCTAGCTTCCTCGGTGCGACCTAATTGGGTCAACTCCTCTGCTCGCTCCAATTCCTCAGACTGAGCATCCAGAAGTCCTGATTGGAAAACGAGAATTATCGTTACGAAGCCTGCCATTCGCACAATCCTCATGCAGCCTCCTCGTACACACATTGCCCCATTATCCATGTTTCGATGAAATGCTCGTCGCTATGTGGGCTTGCCTTGAGAAGCCGGTCCACGTCGCCAAGCCCCCTGATCGCATAATCAATCTGCATTATCGTCCATTTTTTCGCTTGCCCGCCCAGTCTTCTGGCCAACCATTTTTGGTGCACCGGCAAGACCGACTCGAGACCGGTGACGCCCTGCTCCAAGGCTACGCCTATACGAAGCAAGTGCGATGTCAGTCCAATTACGAGTCCGACGCCCGTCTCGCCCTGCCTAATCAGTGTGTTGAGCGATGCCCGAGCTTCCTCAAAACGGCGCTCAGCCACTAAATCGAACCATTCCCATCGGTCCTGTAGCGGGAGCGTTGTTCCTGCCTCCTCAACATCCGACAAAGTTACTCTCTTCTTGTCCCCGACAAATTCGGAAAGTTTTTCAAGTTCCTGAGCCAGTATTCCTAGGTTCGTACCGATAGCAGTCCCAAGTGCACGAGCCGCATCGATATCGAACTCCAAACCATGTAGATCACTCGCACGCGTCATGAGCCAGCCAGGGACGTCAGCATCAGTGATAGCCTTGAACTCAAGTGATTTTGCCAGCCGCGACAATTCACGGTAGAACTTCGCCTTAGAGCCCTTCGGGACCGTACAACTCATAACCAGCGCGAGTCCAGGTGGCGGGTCCGTCACCACCTCTAGGAGCACTTCTCTCGCCCTCTTGCTGGATGCGAGACCCTCAACCTCACGTATCACCACAACACGCCAGTTAGCCATCATCGGTGGCGTAGCCATTATCGAGGCTAAGGTTTCTGGGTCAAGGGCAGTGCCCCGGAGGGGATCGAGGTTAAAGTCTCCAGTGGATGGATCAAGATGCGTCTCCACTAGTGAGCGCACTGCCTCTTCTTTCCGAAAAAGGTCATCACCGTGCAGATAAAAGGCGCCGCCTATCGGTTTTTCTATGTCTGAAAACGCCTCACGAGTTGTCACGCGAATGGGTAGCCCACAGTTCCCACTTTAACGCCCAGACTCGAGACCGACGGGGCGATTCCTTGGTTGGTTCTCATATCGGCGGAATAGAGGGGAGTAGTCGTACACCCTCGCGTCATGCCAGAGGTCAGAGTCTAACTCCTCTGGAGGATCATCACCCACCATTTCGGCAGACGACGAACCGACCTGCCTGGCCGTTGTAAGTGCGGGCGCTTGATCAACTACAATCGGCTCAAGCTCTACAGCTGTCATTCTGCTACTAAGCAATGGAGCCCAAGCAACCGCGGTCAGTAGCATGGCAATCCCTACTACCGCGAATGTCGGGGCTCTCGACGTTGGAAGGTTCGAAACAAAACGCTTTTCCTGCAGGTTATAGAGCCTGTGTTGCAGTCGCGGCTGAAAATCCTCACGCAACTCCGGTCGAGGGAGCGACCTCAGTAGAGATGACCCGCACTCGACAACGGCTTCATAACGACGGCAAGACTCACAGACCGAAAGATGCTCCTGCATTCTGCCGACGACTTCGGCTGATGCCGAACCGTCTTTATAGTCCGTGTATTTGATTACGAAATTAGAACAGTCCATTAACCCCAAGACTCAATAAACAGTGGCGCGGGCGCGCGGCCCGGAGCCTGTGCTGCACTGATACTGCGAGTCCGCGAGAGGGTTCCCGAACAGTCATAGCGTTCGTGCTCTAAAAACCCTAACCGAAAAAGCCCAGGTGCCGCTAGCAGACTAGCACGACCTGGGCCCTTACCTTCCGCTTGCCGGCACTAAGTTAGTCGATCATCGGTGCAATTATGCTGGCAAAATTATTCCTGGCACGATTCAGGCGGCTCTTGACCGTACCCAGGTTGCAGTTGGTGATATCAGCGATCTCTTCATACGTTTTTCCTTCCATCTCCCGAAGAACAAAGACGACCCGGTGATGTTCTGGCAGTTGACTCACTGCTTTTTCCACCTGGGCCCTCAGGTGTCGCTTACGGAACAGGTCGTCTGGTTTATACTGGGTGTCTTCCCATTCGAGCGGGCGGTGGTCTGCGTCCCAGTTTTTCTTTAGTGTCTGAAAAAGCACCAGTGGATTTCGTGAACGGTTCCGGAGTTCGTTCTTAGCTAGATTACTTGCGATAGTATAGATCCAAGTCGAGAACTTCTTAGACTGATCGAATCGATGCAGGTGGCGGTAGACCCGCACGAAGGTCTCCTGCACTAAGTCTTCCCCCCTTTCTCGGTCACCTATAGTCCGGTACACGAAATTC
Source organism: Gemmatimonadales bacterium UBA2982 (assembly GCA_002347035.1). Classification (GTDB taxonomy): domain Bacteria; phylum Gemmatimonadota; class Gemmatimonadetes; order Longimicrobiales; family Gaopeijiaceae; genus UBA2982. The sequence goes on from DEAM01000004.1 coordinate 78,157, forward strand.
AGGAGACGTTGATCATATCGCCGCACTAACTCACCAAAAGCCGTAGAGTCACCATCTAACGAAGCCTGCACGACTTCAGAATCAGTTGCTTCACCTAGTTGCAGTCTATGAGCCTTAGCCTTGCCGGTACTGACCCGATCTGCAACTAGCTTTTCCTTGCCGCCTCCCCTGGCCACCTCGCTACCTCCTGATTGTATTCACTCCCGCACTTTTTAGTGCGCTGCCATCTCTGTCTCAGAAATGCACACACCGTGCCACGCCTGAAATGCTCTGACTCCAACACTACTCAGTCCTAATCGTCCCACAGATGTGACGTGCAGATAGCTTGAAATAGGACATAATGGCTCGGACCGCGATAGGGTGTCCCTACATTCTTGAACTTACGCACTAGGATTGGAGCTTCATGCTCCGCACTTCAAGGTCTCCAAGACCCAAATCTTGGAGAGGCCCCGAAACCTCTTTAGCATCCCCGACGATCACCACTTGCGCTTCATTAGGGCGCAGGTGCTGGCGGGCAGCCTCGGTCACCGCCTCTGTGGTAACTGCGCGAACCGCGTCCCGGTATTCGTGGAAGTACGAATCCGGAAGTCCGTAGACGACAAGCTGAGCAATGCGTGTAGCGATTTGGCCAGCAGTCTCGAGCTGAAGGCCAAATACTCCCGCAGCGAAGTCCCGGCACGCCGTGACCTCCTCGCCAATGGGTCCCTGCTCCACCAGCCCATGGAGCTCCCTTATGATCTCTTCAACCGCAGCTGCAGTAACCTCAGTGCCCACCGCCGTTGACACCTCGAAAGGGCCCGCCTGACTGCGAAAGGCGAACCGTGATCGGACACCGTACGTGAAGCCGTTACGTTCCCGAAGATTTAGATTCAGCCGACTCGAAAATGTCCCTCCTAAAACCATGTTAGCTATGGAAAGGGGGAAATAGTCAGGTATCGACCGTCCCGCTCCAACATGACCAACACGGATCTCAGACTGAACCGATCCTGGCCTATCTACAACCAACACACGTCGTTCCCGAGTGTCCGGTTCCACCGAAAAATGCTCGCCAGATGAGGGACTGCCAACCCAAGCGCCTAGACGCTTCTCTGCCAGATCAACAACTTCTGATGGTTCAATGTCACCGACAACAATCAAGCCTCCGTTACCTGGCCGATAGTTAATATCGGCATACCCAACGAGGTCGGTTCGGGTGAGGCTAGACAAGGATTCGAGCGTGCCGTCTAACGGACGTGAATACGGCACGGCGTCAGCAAAATACCTTGAGTTCGCAACGTCACTTGCTAGTGACCCAGGGTCCATACTCCGTTGCCGGATCCCTGCCATATGTTGCTCTTGAGCCCTCTCTACTTCGTTGGAGGGAAATCTTGGCTGTGTGACGGCCTCTGCTAATAGCGTGAGCCCTTCGTCTAGTCGGTCGGCGAGACAATAGAGCGAAACACTAGTTCCCTCCCAACCAACACTAGCACCGAACCGTGCCCCGATGCTCTCAAGGGCATCAGCTAGTTCACGTCCGGTCCGTTTCTTAGTCCCCCCATCTAGTGCCTCCGCAGTAAGCGCGGCAAGTCCTGCACTATCGGCTGGGAGCACGGCCTCTCCCGTTCGTATGAATAACCTCACGCTCACGACAGGAAGCCTGGGTACCAAAGCAATTCGTAGGTCTAGTCCATTAGAAAGTCGGCGCCGCTCTACCGATGGAAAATCAAAGTGGCCAATTGGGCCACTCGATGGCGGCAATGAGCGATCGATAACCGACATTATGGCCGTCCTTTGGGTTCGTAGGTAAGCACGGCGCGGTTGTCTGTACCAAGCATATCAGCAGAAAACGACCGAATCTGCTCCACCGTAACGTCACGGAGTCGATCGAGTTCCGTGTTCAGGCGGGCAGGATCATCAAAATACAGCTCAAACATTGAGAGTAGGTCTGCTCGCTGCGCGACTCGCTCCAATGTGTGAACCAGGTCAGTCTCAGTCAGGGCGATAGCCCTATCGACCTCTCTTTGGGCGGCATCAACCAGTCCGCCGATCTCTTCGCTTATGGCATTTTCGAGTTCCTCAATGTCCGTCTCGGGGTAGCCGGTGCCCCAAACGAGAAACATAGATGCCCCCGAAAGGAGTGGGTAAACATAGGACACCACACTCTTGGCAATGCGACGCTCCCTGACGAGCCCATCGTAGAGACGTGACGCACGCCCCATTCCAAGAAGGGCCCGAGACACCTCTGCCACGGCAAAGTCTGGCGAGGAGTACGGAGGAATCCGGAACGCCATGATGACACGTGGCAGTGGCACTTCACTGATAACTTGATCCCTTACGGTTGTGCCGATCCTTGGTTCCACGTCAGGGTCACCAGGCAATGGCGGGATTGCATCCCCTGGCTCAATCTCTCCAAAGTACCGCTGGACTAAATCAAGTGCCTGGTCTGGGTCGACGTCCCCTGCAACTGTGAGGACGGCGTTATTAGGGACGTAATAGGTACTAAAAAAAGATGCGACATCCTCAAGGGTCGCGGCATCTAGGTCCTCCATCGATCCAATCACCGTGTGGTAATACGGATGCCCTTCCGGATAGATGAGCGCTTGCAATCTCTCACCCCAGTCTCCGTAGGGCTGATTGTCGTATCTCTGCCGCTTCTCATTCTTCACTACATCACGCTGATTATCGAGCTTCTCCTGGTCCATCGCCGGAAGCATCCAGCCCATCCTGTCTGACTCGAGCCAAAGCGCGAGTTCAAGATCGTGCGACGGGACTGTATCAAAATAGTTGGTGCGGTCGAACCAGGTCGAGGCATTGAGGGTGCCGCCAACACCTTCGATTAATTCAAAGTGCTTGTTCTTGGGCACGTGTGCCGACCCCTGGAACATCATGTGCTCAAAAAGGTGGGCAAATCCTGTCTTGCCAGCTGGCTCATTCCGAGACCCGACGCCATACCAGAGGTTCACAGCAGCTACTGGAACGGTCTTATCCGGAGAGAAGACAACCTTCAGCCCATTCTCGAGTTGGTATCGTTCGATCGCAATCGTTAGTGCGCTCACGGGCGCTCCTGTAATCGAGTTCGTAAGAGTTCGGGTCCTAAGTCTTCGCTCAGCATTTGCCATGAAGCTTCGGCGCTATCTAACCTATCTTCCACTTCTGTCACTAGCTCTAAGTCATTTTCAGACGCATTCAGGCGGGCACGCTCCAGCATCTCGTACGCTACTTCATCTCCCCGCGTCGAAGCTGCTGCAAGTGCGGCCCCAAGCTGCGCATCCACATCAGTTTCACGGATGCGAGCGCCTGAAATAAGCTCCCCTGCCACCTCATCATCCCTTCCGGCTTCGATCAGCAAAAGCCCGAACACAACCCTCACCCAACCATCTTCGGGATCTAAATGAACGGAGTCTGCCACGGCTTCCGCGGCCCGATCGGCATCTCCTCCTAGGGCACGGGCCACGCCAAGTTCATACGCGATTTGTGCGTCCGCTGGCTCCAGTGCCCTCGCCACATCGAGTTCTGCCTCCGCCTGTTCATGAAAACCTTCCCGCGACAGATACGTTCCATACATGAGGCGAGTAAGAGGCAGATCGGGTGCTGTGAGGGCGGCGGTACGTAAAACGCGCTCAGCATCTTCGTCATCGAAGGCGGCAATTCCGTTTCCGGCTGTGGCTAGAACATAGGGGTCTTCTGGTTCCAATGTGATAGCCCGCTTAAACCGCTCGTAGGCTACTCCCTCTAACCCGAGTTCACGTTCCGCCACCCCAAGCCAGCAATGCACGGCTGGTTCATCTTTGAAGTCGGAAAGGTGCTCCCTTAAGAGGTCGGCCATGAGTTCCCATTCACTCTCTTCGCCCAGACTATGAGCACGCTCTAGTAACTGCTCTAAGTCCACCTAGCGGGCCACCAGATCACGACCAGTCATTTCTTTTGGTTGAGCGATGCCCATGTAACCCAACACTGTCGGAGCCACGTCCGCCAGCCTCCCCGGCCCCTCAAGTGCTTCGACCTTACCAGTCGGATCATAAATGATAAAGTCTACCGGCTCAGTAGTGTGTGCAGTGTGCGGATTTCCCTCCTTATCAACCATGTTTTCACAGTTGCCGTGGTCCGCAGTAACCAGAGCCACCCATTGCTCGTGCGCCTCAATCTCCTCTAGGATTTTACCAAGGCATCCATCGACGGCCTGGACTGCCTCTACCGCTGCCGGAATAGAGCCAGTGTGCCCAACCATATCCGGGTTCGCGAAGTTCACGAGAATAAAATTGAAATCCTCATTCCTAACCCCGTTTATAACGGCTTCGGTGACTCCTTGAGCACTCATCTCGGGGCGTAGGTCGTAAGTCGCGACCTTCGGCGACGGGATCAATGCTCGCTCTTCTCCAGTGAAAGGAGCCTCTCCTCCACCGTTGAAAAAGTAAGTGACGTGAGCGTACTTCTCAGTCTCGGCGGCCTTGAGCTGCCTCAACCCTTCACCTGCGAGGACCTCAGAGAGCCCCATCCGCACGTCAATGGGCGGAAAGGCAACTTTAACAGGCAAGTCTGACTCGTATTCAGTCATTGTCACTATATCTGCCGGGGCTTCCACTTCGCGCTCGAAGTTGTCAAAGCTTGGCACCCCAAGGGCTGAAACGAGTTGTCGCATCCTGTCAGCCCGAAAATTGATCGTGATGACAGTATCCTCAGGCCTTATTCCTGCCTCACCTGCACCCCTGATTCCTGTAGGTAGTACAAACTCATCAGTGACGTTTGATGCGTACCTCTCTCTAAGGAACCCCAGGCCATGGGCCCATTCATCTGACTCCCCTCGAGCAATAAGATCATATGCTTTCTTGATTCGATCCCAACGATGGTCACGATCCATTGCCCAGTATCGGCCAATAACTGAAGCAATCCTCCACTCCTCACTTCGCGAAGTGAGTGCTTCGACTTCAGCTAAATAGCTGGCCCCACCGGTTGGAGAAGTATCACGACCATCTGTAAAGCAGTGCACCCGCAGCGCCAGATCCCTCGGGAGCAAGTCCATTATTGCAGTGAGATGACGAAGGTGGCTGTGCACACCCCCATCCGAGATGAGCCCTGTTATATGGAGTGTTCCACTACGTTCTTCCAGCTGCGTAACAAGCTCAGGAAGCCCCAAATGGCTAGCGAAAGTACCCTCCGTGATAGCCCTATCAATTCGGACAATATCCTGGTCGACTACACGCCCAGCTCCGAGGTTCAGATGACCGACCTCGGAGTTGCCCATCTGGCCCTCGGGGAGTCCCACGTCCTGTCCAGAACACGCCAGCCTTGTGCGCGTGCACTCGCCATAAAGTCGCCGGTACACGGGTATATCGGCCAGCTCGACGGCATTTCCTTGGTCAGGAATTCCCTTTAGGTCAGAGTGGCCCCAGCCATCTAGGATAATGAGTAGCACCTTTCGCATGATATAAATCTAGCAGGGTCCTAAAGGGTGAAAGGAATTCAATGCAGCACGTCCAGTAGTACCGTCAAGCGAATTCGGATCTGGCTGACCACACTGGAGGAATCTGTCACGCTCGACAAATCTAACTAAGATCCTGCTCAACTTTCCGCTAATAGTGGCATGGATGGAGGAGTCTTTTTGCGTTACCAGCCCTTCCGTATGGAGCGGTGGCAGTCCACGTATGAGCACCGCGTGAGACTCAACCTCTCAGAGAGTGGGGTCGACCCCCTTACCGTGGGCGGCCTACTAGAAATTTCTGGAGAAGACAAACGAATTGAAGACGTCCACCTCGAGTACTCGCAGTCCAACGGTTCGGATGAACTCCGCTCACTCATAGCCGCCGACTATGACGGGGCTACTGAAAACTCTGTACTCGTGACCGTGGGTGGAGCAGAGGCAAACTATACTTGTTTCTGGCACCTGTTCGAGTCCAAGGGCCAGGCCGCCACGGTTGTGCCTAACTACGGGCAGATTCCCGGCCTAGTGGAATCCTTTGGTGGGCACGTCTTTCCGGTCGAGTTAGTAGAAAGTGAGGGCTGGCAACCGAATCTAAGCGCCCTCTCAACCGCCCTAGAGGAAGGCGCGCGATTTCTTCTGGTGACCAACCCCAACAACCCGACTGGGGCTAGCCTTTCAGCCCAGTCGATGGATGCCATCGTCGAGTTAACTGAGCGATATGGAGCTTGGATTCTCGCTGATGAGGTCTATCAGGGCGCAGAAGTAAAGGAGGAGCGCACAGCGTCTTTCTGGGGACGCCATGACCGAGTGCTAATTACTAACTCCCTCTCCAAGGCCTTCGGTTTACCTGGCCTGCGCATTGGCTGGATTGTCGGGCCCCCAGGGGCCATAGAAGAGCTGTGGGGACGGACAGACTATACGACAATCTGCCCCTCTTCCTTATCTGACACCCTTGCTTGCCTGGCTTTGGAGCAACGGACCAGACTGAGAATCCGCAAACGCACGCAGGGTATCGTGCGGGCTAATCTGGCTTTGCTTGAGAATTGGATGGGCGAGCAAAAAGGCCGATTCACATACAGGCCTCCAGATGCCGGAGCAATCTGCTACACGCGGTATGATGCCAACGTTAATTCCACAGATTTCGCCGAAAAGCTTCGCCTAGAGAAGGATGTCCTCGTCGTTCCCGGAGATCACTTCGGCATGGACGGCTACCTGAGGATCGGCTTCGGAAATCCCGAAGACGAGCTCCTGGAAGGTCTCGGTCTGATACGTGATGCGTTCGATGAGTTGTCCGCTGTGTGACATAACGCTTGAGCCAAATAAGTGCCGAATCAGCTCAAGTTCCTAACCACATACTACTAGTGTTGGCAGCCACTCCCTTGGGCGATCTAGAGCAGACCACTCACCGCTTCGATTGGTCTACCCAGCACAGCTCTTTCACCTCTCACTACAATTGGCCTCTGTAGTAGACTCGGGTAGTCCACTATGGCCTTCATTAAATCAGCATCACTCAGTGATTCATCATCCAATCCAAGTTCCTTATACACCTTTTCCCGCTTCCTCAAAACATCCCTGGGCCTAAGTCCGGCCTTGCCGAGCAAAGCGGCCAACTCTTCTTCGGATAGGGGATCCATGAAGTAATTAACGCGAGCGAAGTCAAAGCCTCGCATCTCTAGAAGCTTCACGAGCTTCCGGCAGGTCGTTCACGTCGGCTTCTCGTATACGGTGATCAGGTCAGACATAAGCTGACGACCCAAAGAGATCGTGGGTCAGATATGACATCTCTAGGACCCATTACTCCTCAGTTCAAAATGTACCTGTGCGAGAGCGATGCCACTCTCGCCTGCCACCGCGTAGAGAAGGAAAACCTCTCCATCTTCCTCGAAGATAGCCGGATCCCGAAGCTGATTGACCTGCCCGTAGGCTGTACTTCGCACGGAGGGCTCTAGAGGTGCGTCGGCTCCCTCCCAGTCGTACTCAGGGCGAAGTATTTCCGTCGGTGCACTCTCAGACCACGATCGCCAATCACTGGAAAGATCGATAGTACTGAGCAAGATCCTCTCGGGCACATGACCCACTTGGGTCCAGAACACAAAAAGTGTGTCGTCTCGAAGGAGTAGCGCCGAATGTCGCATACTGCTGTTGAAAAGGCGCGGGCCCTCTTCAAAACCACCGAGTGCATTGTGAGAGCGGTAAAACTGACCCGGCATCGCCATAGCATAGGTGTATCCGCCATGCTGAAAAATCCGCATGTAAGTTCGGCCAAGCACCTCAGGCAAGGCTTGGAAATGAATCCCATCAGGAGACCTGGCGACACGGGAGGACTGACGGCTCACCCCTTCGAGGCCGTGGAAATACATGATGATGCGATAGTTCTCGTCGTCGACGTGCACGTCCGGGGAAGCAATGTGCGGAGTGGTGGCCTCAAAGAGGCGGTCATGCGAGATCCCGTCTCCGGCAGTCCGGCTGGACGCGCGGAGTCGTTCAGCTTCATCCCGCGAAACCTCCGGAGGCTCAGCCGGGAAATGCGAGTTCTCAATCTGAAGACTCCCTGGCGCATAAATTCTCCAGGGGCCCTTCAGATCGTCAGCATACGCCATACGAATGTAGAGCCCCTTGTGATCAGCAAAGTAGAGGTAGTACGCACCTAGGGGGTCCTCAATCCAGTCAGGAACTCGGATGAGCGAAGGCCCCTGGATGTTCTCACCGATACTAGGATGGATTCCTGGTGCAATAATTGGCTCGCTCAGAAGCCGCTCCACCCGAATGCCGAGTTCACCAGTCTGGGCACCAACGTGGTTGTTAAGTCCCAAAAATAAAGCCGCGAGTCCGAGCGCGATTGTCATGAGATTTCTCATGGCTGATCCACCTCTCTGGATTCTACATAGAAGTTCTCGTCTACATCGAGGGTGGCACCTCTACTGAGTTGAGTTTCGGCGGTCTGCCACTGTTCCCTCGGCACGATCCACGTATAGCGACCTGGATCAAGCGCCACCCGGACAGGCATTTCGAACCCAGAAACTACATTTGCCCAGCGGTACATAAGCGTGGGTCCAGTCAATTGCCACTCAAGGACTGGAACCATAACCGTCCTCAGGTACTGCTCAAAAACTGGAGACAGATCCAACTCTGACTCGCGACTGATATACTCCTCAACACTTGCTCCAGGCACAATCTGGTGACGAAACTCCTCGTTTATTCCTCGCAGGATCCCCCGCCACGAAACATCCTCTCCGACAAGCTGCCGAAGCATGTGGAGGAAGTTTGCAACCTTGTAGTACTTATCGTCTCCGGCATCGTCGGAGACCCCGAGAGTGCCTACAACTGGTCGGTCGTTGAGAATACGCCCTCGAGTTCCAATGACATACTCAGCGCCGGCCTCTGCACTGCTGGTAAGACATTCTGTGTATAGACTTTCAGCATATGCGGCGAATCCCTCATGGACCCAGTTCTCAGCGATATCTGCAGCGGTAACATTGTTTCCCCACCATTCATGTGCGCTCTCATGAACGACTATGAAATCCCACTGAAGCCCCCATCCGGTCCCTGAAAGGTCCATGCCTCGGTAACCGTCTTGGTAGCCGTTCCCGTAGGTGACTGCGCTCTGATGCTCCATCCCTAGATACGGCACCTCGACCAGCTTATATCCGTCCTCATACCATGGATAAGGGCCAAACCAATGTTCGAAGCACTGCAGCGTGCTACGAGCCTGTGGCCACTGAGCCCTGGCACGTTCTAGGTTCTCTGCCAGTGGCCAAAAGTCCATCGTGAGGAGCCCAGATTCTCCCTGTATTTCCTCCTGCCAGTGGGCGTAACTCCCAGCATTAACAGAGATGCTGTAATTGTTGATTGGGTTCGCAACAAACCACTCGTACGTCGTGGTGCCATTAGGATTTCTACGGGTATCCCGCAGCCGGCCGTTCGACACGTTGACCATCGGATCAGGCACGGTCACAGCAATGCGTTGGCTATCCGGTTCCTCGCTCTGGATATCCTTATTCGGCCACCACACACTAGCACCTAATCCTTGATTTGAAGTTGCCACCCACGGCCTCCCTGATCCGTCCGAAGTCCACTGGTAACCGCCATCCCAGGGAGGATTTACGGCTTCGGTGGGCTGCCCACTGAAATGCGCTATAACCTCGTGGACTTCTCCAGGGTTCTGCGTAATCGGGAGCCTCGCAAAATAAGCGTCCCCGTCACGGCGAAGTGAAACTGAAACGCCTTCAAAAATAAGGCTGTCTAAAGTCATCGGGTGTTGAAGATCAATCTGCATCTCATCGCCAAGAGTTAGCACCAAGTAGGTGATAGTATTGTGGCCTGAGAGACTCTGCTGGTCTGGTGTAACCTCTACCTCAAGATCATAAAACTTGACATCCCACCACGCTCGGGCCGGGCCATTTCCACCCCGGAGGGTGTCTGCCCTCGTAAACTGAGGTTCCTGAGCAGAAAGAGCCGCAGTAGTTAGGCAGAATACCGCGATAGCGATTGATCGCATAAGTAAGCTTAATGAGGGAAAAGCGGGGTCTGGTGGGCAACCCACCAGACCCCGCTCGTGCAAAGCTGAGTAACCAGACCTTGCTGTTTTTCTTAGTTGTCGCGCACGTACTTCACCAGCTGCCGTGGTCCTACTTCGGCTCCGTAGATGTTACCTAGCCGGTCTGCAGCTACTCCCTCGGCTGCACTGGTGCCGCCTGGATTTTGGTCAGGATCAGGAATGAAGTACCGGACATGTCCTGTTATTGCACTGCCTACACGAATCCCACGCTGCCAGCCTGGGTTGGATGTGGCGCTAGACTCAGAGTCAGCCGCGTAAAGAACGTCGTTGTCATCAATAAAGATTCCGCTCAAACGACCGAACTGTTTCCACTCAGTTACGAACGTCCCGTCCTGCTCGAAAATCTGTATGCGCACGTTCCCACGATCGGCGACAAAGAGACGACCCTGTGAGTCAAAAGCTAGGCTGTGCGGAGTGCGAAATTCACCTGGTGCTGTACCGATACGACCCCACGACTCTAGGAACCGCCCAGTGCGGTCAAATTTCGCTACTCGTGAAACGGTACTCAGGTCCGCATTGGCACCCTGGCCTCCGTGGCCATCAGCGACGTAGATGTCGCCATTCGGACCGACGATTACATCGTTTGGTTGATTCAAAAGGGCCCCTGTCCCGTCACCCGCAACCCCTGGCGTACCGAGCGTCAACAGCACCTCACCCTCAGGGCTGAACTTATATACTGCGTGACCCTTTCCTGCCGCGTTTGGATTCTGAGCAAGTTCGGCGGCTGAGGCGGCTCTGGCGTCCGCGATCCAAACGTTGCCTTGGTCGTCAACGTCGATCCCATGAGGCCAAATTATCATCCCGCCGCCAAAACTGGTCAGGATATTCCCGTCCTGGTCATACTTGATGACCGGATCAGCATTTGAAGTCGCGCAGCTATTGGATGAACAACGCTCAGCCACCCATATAGATGTGCCGTCAGGATCAATATCAACGGCGCTGGTTGCACCCCACTCCCGCCCATCCGGAAGGGGGAAAAAATCATTAACCGTTTGGTACGGATTCGGATGCTCGTTCATCGGATATACGGACAGCTGCGCATCAAGCTGACCGCCCCACAAGATGCCGGCACCTACCAGAACGGTGGCAGCCCAGCGGACACCTACATGATCCATGGTTGCTCCTTAGACTAATTCGCCACGTACTGACCTGAAGTAGTCAGGGTTAGACGAACTCGGAAAGGTCGTTTTTCACCCTGAACGTACAGGGCGCCGCGCAGACCCGGCAAGCGATCCATCAAACTCCAAACCCACAGAGCGTCCGGCCTTACTCAAAGAAGGTAGCAATTTCCCTTAAGGGCTTCTTCTTGATTACTGGCACCTTGGCTTCTGGTTCTGGATAACCCACAACAAGGATGAGAAAAGGGCGCTCACGATCAGGACGATCTAAGATCTCATTCAAAAACCTCATCGGTGAGGGGGTGTGTGTCAGAGTCACCAGCCCGGCCAAGTGAAGGGCTGTTATAAGCACACCAGTCGCAATCCCTACCGACTCATTGACATAATACTTCTTAGCGGTGGTCCCATCATGCATAACGCCGGCGCTCTCCGCAAAAATCACGATCAGCCAAGGAGCTGTGTCTAGGAACGGCTTATTGTCATTAGTGCCAAGGTGCTCAAGCGCCTCGAGCCACTGCTGTGGTGCTCGATGTTCGTAGAAGGCGCGTTCCTCTTCCTCGGCCGCTTCGCGGATCTCATGCTTCAAATCTCGATTCCCAACTACGACAAAGTGCCAGGGTTGTTGATTAGCCCCGCTTGGGGCTGTACCTGCGGCCAGTAGGCAATCCTCGATCACGTCTCTGGGCACCCCACGAGAGGAAAAGTCCCGGACCGTCCGACGACGTCGCATCGTTGTTAGAAATGTCTGGGCTGCTCTTTGCATCTCCTCAAGCGGCAACTCACGGTATTCTGTGAGCGCTGTGAAACTTGGCTGTGCCATCCTCAGCGGAGCAGCTGAATGTAAAGCTCGACGAACGAGTTCGTGCTAGCCGTATGTCGCATAATCTCGTCTGGAAGTAGTCCCAGAGAATCCGAGAGGACTCTAACGTTCACAAGCGTAATGATGTCATCGCCTGTCAACGAAATGTTAGACCACTCGGATACAGGCACCTGCCCAAACCGTTCGTAAATATCCGTAAGAGAGCCTGCAGCTGCCGGGTCACTTAGCGGCACGTGGAGCACTTGTCCTCCGATCCTGTACCTCTCCGCTAACTCCGTCAAACTTCTACCTGACTGGCGAAGCGCTACCAGGGCCTCCGGAGATATCCCTGAGCGACGGGCCATAAAGAGAATCACAGCAATTTCTTCTGTGGGTAGTTCCCAGTGCCCCAGGATAGCAATCTCCTCTTCGGGAAGTTCGAAGTATCGAGCAACTGCACTACGGTACGAGCGCTCTGCCCAGGTAAGATCCTGGGCCTCCACGCTGGTCGCTAAGAGAGCGGCAGCCACCATTAGGAGAACAATGCGTGTGTTGGGAACCACCTCAACCTCTCTCAGGCTCAGTCTTATCCAATTCTGGTTCGATGCGCGCTTCGAGACCAGGTACTAACCACACAGAGATCAGAAAATCCAATGAATATGCAGTTTTTATAAGGAAATATGGCTTCCAAACTGTCAGTGTGACCCTGAACTAAGGCTGAAAACCTGGCACGACTCTTGAAACAGAATGTCCCGTACCTCTCGGGGATAAACCAGCTAACCAGAGGAGGTAGTCATGAATGAGAACCTTCGGGACAGATCTCTGAAGACACAGACATGCCCTCAAAAGAAAACCACCGAGGGCCATTCTTGTGGCCACATTGTGTTTGACTTTGCCGGCTTAGAACAACCTGAACTTTGCGACTTGTCACTGATAATCACGGCCCGACTACAGTTTCCACCCACTGAGAGCGTTTGGGTAAGGTCACTGCCCCAAAAAACGGAGAGAATCCTTTGGCTTTGCCGGTTACATCACCTGTTCAGACACTACCCGACAGGCTCATATGAGCTGAACTAATGTCCTCGTTAGAGGACGTCTTACAACTGCATCACTGAGAGCGGTCTGATACGATCCTAGCATAACTTTCAGGATTCCACGTCGGCCGCTCTTCAGCATTGCCGACTTCAATACCTAGGTAATAGATCAGCTTAGCAACGCGTGCCGCCTTTTCGGCATCAATCCGATCTACCTCATCGTCTCTACCGTGATAATCGTCGTGCGTACCATTGAAGAAGAAGAGGACCGGCACACCTTTTCGAGCGAAATTGTAGTGATCAGAACGCCGATAGAAGTTTTCTTCAGGCCATAGATCATCAATAGCCGTCATGCCCAACTCTGGATGCTGACTATTCACCCGCTCCAAAGTCACGCCTAGATCAGAATGCTCCTTACCAATCGCCACGATCGTGTCAGTCCAGTTTCGGGCAACCATGTCGATGTTAAGGTTTGCAACGATCCCCTCAGTCGGCACTGAGGGATGGTCAGCGTAATATTCGCTCCCCCACAACCCTTTCTCCTCCCCACTCACTAGTAAGAAAATCATGGAGCGTCGGGGTGACTCTGGGAGCACCGCCATAGCCTCAGCAATTTCAACCACCGCAACCGTCCCCGAAGCGTCGTCATCGGCCCCGTTGAAAATTGAATCCCCGTTTTGATCAGGCGATCCAATTCCAACGTGATCCATGTGGGCTGAAAAGACGATGTATTCATCTTTCAAAACCGGGTCGCTTCCTTCGAGAATCCCAACCACATTGGGAGCCCTAATCTCAGCCTCGTCCATCACCTGAGTGAGTGTAAAAGTTATCTCAGGCCCTGGGTCAACTCTCAACTCGTCGCTTTCCCGGGCCCGTAGAGCATCGAGATCGATGTCCCGTCCCCTAAGGAGTGCATCGAGCGAGGCATTCCTAAGCAGCATGATCGGACGGAAAGTGCCACCCGTTGGCACCTGCTCGACCCAACCTCTAGTAACCTGGGGAGCGAGGACTTGTGCGGCATTTCCATCCCATATTGCCTGATCCATAGACGTTGTTAGCAATACTGAAGCCGCACCTGCGTTACGAACCGCGATTCCTCTCTGAAACATGCTCTGATTAAGTGTCCCTTCATCCTCACCGAACACTACAACTGCATGCTTATCTCGCACCACACCATTGGCCAGACCCTGCGAAACATTAGCTGAACCGGAAACCAAAACGAGTTCCCCCGTCGCCTCGCCGTCTATAGGGGGACCCATCAGAGGAATGATGTCCCGACCATATGCTAAGCCAGCTGAGCTACCCCTTAAAGTGGACCGGTTGCGATCGACGATAAGTGTACGGAGAGGGTAGCTCTGGATGTATTCGCCATCGTCTCCGCCACCACGCAACCCAAGCCTTTGAAATTCAGATGCAATCCACCTTGCTGTTTTGTTTAGACCCTCGCTGGGAGTGTCACGTCCCTGCATGGAATCATGGGCGATAATTCCTACACGCTCTATATAATCGGCCTCTGTTATTGTCCGGACAGCTTGTTCGATACCAGCCTGCTGCGCTGCAAGTGAGGCAGGCATCATCATCACAACCAGTGTTGCGATCCAAAACACCTTTATTCTCATAAGTCTCCCGGGGCGGTGATCGGCCCCAAAGTTAGCAATCGCCATTCGGTTTTTTATACCAACTCATCCAGTGACCCAAAGGAAACCCTGAGCCCCGAACCTTTCGACAAGGCAGGTACGAGTTCGGCCTACCTCACCTTGACATACTTCCTGAGTTCCTGTGGACGAGGTTCTCCAGCGTAAATACTTCCATCCCGGTCGACCGTTAGAGACTCTGCTCCACTTCCTCCCTGTGTAATCGGCGGATTATCGCCAGTATCGAGTATGAAGTGTTCAACCCAGCCAGTCTCAACGTCCCCTATCCTGATACCCTTCTCCCAACCTGGATTCTGAGTCATATCCGACTCGGAATCAGCTACGTAGATCGTACCATCACCATCGATCCAGATGTCACTCGGCATCCCAAATTGTGTCCACGTTGATAGGTGGACACCCTCTTGGTCGAAGATGACAATACGCTTATTCCCACGGTCAGCTACGAAGATTCTTCCACTGGGGTCCATCGCTATGGCGTGTGGTCCCATGAGTTGTCCGGGCCCGTATCCAGTACCAGCGAACGCCTTGATGAACGTGCCGTCCGGGGAATACTTCACGATGCGATTGTTGCCGCCTGCATTGTGGCCATCAGCGACAAAAATGTCGCCATTGGCGGCTGTGATGACATCGCTAGGGGCAGTGAGATGGTTGGGTCCATCACCCGAGACACCCGCTTCTCCGAGGGTCATGAGAAGCTCGCCTTGTGGTGAGAACTTGAAAACCTGGTGCCCAAAAGCTTGGCCCGATGGAGATTCGCCACCACCAGCCTCAGTCACCCACACATTACCTTCCCTATCCACATGGAGGCCATGGGGCCATGCAAACATTCGACTCCCAAACTCCGTCACAACATTACCCTGCGGGTCAAACCGGACTATAGGATCTAGATCTGATTCATCGCAGTACGTCTGGCTCCCACGTGGCGTTCCGTCGTCTCCGCATCTGATAATCGCCCAGAGGTGTTCACCGTCTGCATCAATGTTGACACCACCTGGAGACCCCATCGCTCTGCCACCGGGCATCTTTGCCCAACCTTGTCCAATCAGTCCCGGGCCAGTGCCTGCCTGAAGACCGTCAGCTGGCCGATATGGATTTCTTCCCGACTGCGCCTGTGCATTAAAAGAGAGCACCGTGAGGGCTAGCATCGCACCTAACAGTGGGACATACAGGTTCATCATTGGCTTAATCATTATGAAACTTCCTTCTCAAATCGGGTCGGGAGTGCCTTTACTCTCCAGGTTCGTCCCCACTGGAAACGAGCAAATAATGTAAAACTCCGCTAAGCCGCCAGGGCGGACCAACAAACTGAAATCGATTATTACTCGTACCCTGCTGTATGCACAGGTTCTGAAAAATATGCCAAGCTTCGCTCTCGATCCCATTCGCGCCTAGCTTGAGCTTCCGAGTTGGTACCTTCAACACCCTAGCGTACCAGAGATATCAGCCGAATCAAGGAAGCTGGGCATGACATGCCTTTTAAGTAGTGTGAATTCAGAAAGAATAGCCATCACGGCCTTAACTGCTTTGGTTACCGGGATGCTTCCCGCAGAAACCAAGAGCCAGGAGAGTCTGGCTATCGATCATTATGTTGCAGTCACTTCTATGGTGCCTTCAATCGAGGGACAGGCAGCCCGCCTTTACGTTCGTGAGAGAGTCCTCCCGGGCATTGCTTTGCGGTCGCATGGCATGGAGAACCGCGTAGTAGTGTTTGTCCACGGAGCCGGCACACCAGCTGAAGTTGCGTTTGATGCACCCGGTGCAAGCTGGATGGAATATCTTGCCAATGCTGGCTATGACACCTTTTCCATGGATATGACAGGATACGGCCGTTCTACTCGTCCAACAGCGATGAATGACCCCTGCAATCTATCCAGAGCGCAGCAGGAGGATCTCGTGCCTGCACTCCTAGAAGCACCTTGTGATCCTAGCTACAGCTTCTCGGTCACAACCATAGAGTCTGACTGGCATGATTTAGACGCTGTAGTGGACTATGTAAGAGCCATGCGCCAAGTGGAGCAGGTTCATCTAATAGCTTGGTCGCTTGGAGGGCCACGCGCTGGAGGATACACAGCCCGTCATCCAGATAAGGTTTCCAGCCTTACTCTGCTCTCCCCGGCGTACAGTCGGAATAGGCAAACAGAGCGGCCAACTGCGATTCCTGCTTCTGGCCCCGCAATGACAAAGCAGTCCCGCGCCGACCTCGTGGCTCTATGGAACCGACAGACCCCTTGTGAGGGTCAATACGATCAAGAAATCTTAAGGTCGGTCTGGAAGGCTATGCTGGAATCAGACCCTGTCGGAGCTACGTGGGGAACGGGTGTGCGACGAGCTCCAAGGGTTACGACATGGGGCTGGAACCGATCAGAAGTCTCCCGGCAAAGGACACCGATGCTACTCGTGGCACCAGCCACTGATAGCCAAGTATCACCGGAGCGTGTGGCCGAGTTGTTCGACGACATAGGATCAACTAAAAAGATTCTTCTCGATCTCGCTTGCTCCTCACACAATGCTATGTGGGAAATGAATCGAGACCTGCTGTTCCGGGCATCCCTCGAGTGGCTTAGCGAAGGCACGGTTGAGGGAATCGAGAGCGGAAAGATATCTCTGGGGAGGTAGGCTAATACGCTCTCCTCATCCTGGGCTCAAAGACCCTCCGTGCCTTCCGTCAAAGATCGTATATAGTCACTCCCTTGAGCTACGAGTCCATCAGCTGCGTCTGCAAGCAAAGCAAGCCCCCTAACAACCAACCGCCGCTCCTCCCCGCTGAGGCTAGTCAGCATTGCCTCAACCCTGCCTGGATCGAGCACTCTCAACGCCTCCCGAATCCTGCTGCCGGACTCAGTAAGCAGCACGTTCATTACCCGTCGGTCCTCCGGGTCACGCTCTCGAGATATGAATCCAGCCTCTAAAAGCCGCTTGAGATTAAGCGACATCGTCGAAGCGGTGACCCCCATGTATTCGGCTAGTTCAGTAACCATCGTAGGATCAGTCGAATGCAATTGGCTTAAAATTCGAGCTTGACCTTCCGTTAGTAGCCTTCCACTAACAGAATCCCGGACCAGGGTCACCCGGCAGGCGAATTGGATGCGAGGAAGGGCGCTGAGTACAGTTTCAATGTCAGACATAACACAATATAATACTTTGATTAGTCAAATCAATATATTTTATCACTATAATATATGGGACTTAGATACAACAAAAAGCTTGGCAGTAATGGGTTTTTGTGAGCCATAGGATCCCCTTGAACGCGTGACATATGATCAAAAGATCGGGGACCGTCATTGATCCTTAATGGTCCAAGAAGTCTCTCCAGAGAGGGCAATCGCCATGGCGCGGAGGGTTTCGGCCCCAATTGCGCCTACCAGCTTATACCTGAACCTACCCTGAACCTAAAACGCAGAAACGCCGTCCCTTTATCCGAGACGGCGTTTCTGCACGATTACCCTAATTTTTACAGCTGGCGAGCCTGGACGCCCCCCTCCCCTTCAGCCGAAACAGTAAAGTGGAGCCACATTCCAACGGCCGTATGGCCCGGAATATAGCAAACTAACGCATAGTTACCCGCCTGCTCCGCTACAAATTCAACCGTCTCTTCTTCCCCAGGCATCGTTCCGTCGATCATTGAGCCGGGATTCTGCGTGATCGCCCCTTCGAATATGGGTGTAGCTTCTGGCGGGACCATGAAGTTCTCGATCTGCGGCGAAACGCCGAGACTGTGTGCCATATTAGGATCGGCATTATCAAAATGAACCATCACGTTATACCCCAAGGGCACTGTGATCGCGATATCTCCGTTGATAGCGCCGTTGAAATTCCAGTAGTTGTTATCTGGTATATCTCCCGCGCCGATTACGAGATGGATAGTCTCGGTATCATCGTCACGCGTGTACCAGTCTGGAATTGTTAACGGACCACTCGGCGGAGGTCGTGTAGCCGCAGGCTGCATTGCCGAAGAGCTAGAAGTATTGGTGTCATTGTTATTTCCTCCGGAACCCGGCTCGCCACCTCCGCAGGCTACGAATGACAGGGCAACTACTGGAATCAGGCGCCTATGCTTCATTTCAGATCATTCTCTTTCTTTTTGTTGGCCGAAGGCCCTGCGCGTATCTGCGTTTAGGGCACGGAATAATATAACCTAAACCTCTTGCACTATTTATCACGAGCAAACAATGAAAGGCTCCGCTGTATTCTTGAAGTGCGTCTACGTTCCAGAATAAAAACGTCGAATCCGAGGTGATTAGAAGTTTTTTTCCCGGCTGTCAGACCTCAACGGCGTGATCGACATGGGACACACCTCGCGCCAAGCCTTAGCTACACGTACGATGACTACCACTGTAGCTGGATAAGGAGGAACAGATGAAACATGCGCTTCCGGTCACTCTATCACTCTTGCTTTTGCTGACCCTAACCGAAGCTGTGACTGCGCAAACTACAGAGGCACAACGTGCTGCTGTCGCAACCTCAATTGGTTATAGGATCGTCCCGAATATCGTCTACCAAGAGGCGAATGGATTCGAAGCGAAACTCGATCTCTACCTACCTAGTGAGCGAACTTCTGCTCCGACTCTGATCAACTTCCACGGTGGCGGTTGGCGTAGCGGCACAAAAGAGTCGAGAGGGCTGCGCTTTTTGCCGTACCTCGAAATGGGCTGGGCCGTGGTCAACGTTCAGTATCGCCTGGCTCGGATATCTCTAGCGCCTGCAGCCGTCGAAGACTCTTTGTGCGCCCTACGTTGGATTATCCGTAACGCGGATCGATACAATATTGATACTAGCCGCCTCGTCCTTACGGGTGATTCAGCGGGCGGCCACCTCTCCCTCACTACAGGAATCATCCCTACTTCTGCCGGCCTCGACGGGCAATGCCCTGGAGATGAACCTCTCGAAGTCGCAGCAATCGTCAACTGGTACGGGATCACTGATGTCGGTGACTTGCTTGCAGGACCGAACATGCAGGAGTACGCAGTCACCTGGATGGGCAGTATGCCCAATCGATATGAGATCGCTGAGCGCGTCTCACCTCTCACGTACGTCCGCCATGGCTTACCCCCGATTCTGACAATTCATGGAGATGCCGACCCAACAGTTCCGTATACACATGCCCTGAGGTTACATGAAGAGTTGGAAAAGGTTGGTGTGCCCAACCAACTCCACACGGTTCCTGGTGGTGGCCATGGCCGCTTCAGTCTTGATGAGTCTATAGAGATTTACGAGGTGATTAGGAGTTTCCTCAAAAAACACAGCCTCGAGTAACCCGTGCTTCCCCGTCGACGGCTGCAATCTACCAATCAAGAACTGGATATTACCGCTATCCGATTGGACGCTTGAGAAGGATCACAACATGAAGCAGCAAAGTTTTAAGGGCATGCTGGTATTGGTTGCCGCTCTGCTCCTTGCTTCTTGCTCTAGCTTTGATGCAACGGTTGCTTCGCTATCTGTCGGTGGCGAGTACCACGTATTGACCTACACCAACTTTCCCGACGTCCCCGAGTTTGGCAACGGGACTATCTATTACCCCCAAGAAAATCCGGGAACAGTTGGTGGTGTAGCCATTGCACCCGGCTTCAGGGAACGGCAGAGCCACATTGAATGGTGGGGTCCCAGGCTAGCATCGCACGGGTTTGCAGTTTTGATCTTGGATACTAACGAGCGGGGGGCCATGCCCGATGCCCGAGGGGACGCACTCCTCGCGGCAGTCGACGTACTCAGACGTGAGAGCACACGGAAAGGAAGTCCGCTTTTTGGCCGTGTAGCAACGGACAGAATGGCCATCATGGGTCATTCCATGGGAGGAGGAGGGGCTCTGCTGGCCGCGAATGAACACCCTGACCGAATCCAGGCGGCGATTCCCTTTGCACCGTGGGAGCCTCAGGCACTCTTTAGGGACATCACTGCGCCGACCTTAGTGCTCGCAGGACGTGTCGACCGGATTGCCGGAGTCGACAGCCACGCATGGCGTCATTATCAGAGCATCCCCGAGTCCACCCCCAAGGCATATCTGGAACTCGAAGACGGCAATCACTACATAGCAGACACGGAGCGGGGTACGGATCTAGAGACTGTAGGCCGTTACGGAATTGCCTGGCTGAAGCTCTACCTAGATGAAGATGTCCGCTACGAGCGCTTCATTTACGGTGACCTAGCTGCGTCAGACTCAGGTAAGTTTTCACGCTTTGTCACTAGCCCTTGACGCTACTACAGGCAACTTTGCTAGGCATGGTATTGTTTGCTCAGGCTCAGTATGACATAAACGGAGAGATCAGAGCATGAGATCATATTGGAAGCATGGACTTTTGGTTGCAGGATTCGCTGTACTAGCCGTCTACGCAGCGCCTGCCGACGGACACCACGCGTTTGGGGCGGAGTTTGATGCGGAAGCTCCGATTCAAATTGAGGGCCGAGTTGTGAGGCTCGAGTGGGTGAACCCACACTCC
>DEAM01000011.1 GCA_002347035.1 Gemmatimonadales bacterium UBA2982
ATTCAAGGCTCCGTGGCTTCAGCCTCCGACGGCTCCGGACTTTCTGATGTAGATGTGTTCATAGAAGGAATTGGTAGGCGGGCCCTGACGAACCGTTCTGGGCGTTTTCAATTCCTTGAACTTTCATCTGGAACCTACACAGTTGTTGCTGAGAGAGTTGGCTTTGGTACGGCGCAACAAGAAGTCGTAGTTGGGTCGGGATCGACTTCTCAGTTGAGCTTCCGGCTCGAAGACGAAGCAATTTCAATACCTGAGGTTGTTGTGATTGCTTCTCGAGATGCGAAAGACCTCTCGGAGGTTGCTGCTTCGGTTGGAGTTATAGGTGGCTCAGCGATTCGCGAAGCACAGGCAGGGCACCCATCGGAGATCATGGGGCAGATCCCGGGTGTCTATGTGAATGTGACTGGGGGGGAGGGGCATATGACGGCGATTCGCCAGCCGCTATCAACTTCGCCTCTTTACCTGTATCTCGAAGATGGTGTACCAACGCGCTCAACCGGGTTTTTCAACCATAATGCCTTGTATGAGATCAACGTGCCTCAGGCGGACCGGATCGAGGTGATGAAAGGTCCGGCGAATGCTATGTATGGCAGTGACGCGATAGGTGGTGTGATCAATGTTGGGACGCGTGCACCTTCGCAAGAGACCGGTGCTGAACTCTCTGTCGAACGAGGGGGTCACGGCTTTGAGAAATACCTTGGTTCGTTTAGTGGCACCTCCGGTGCCAACGCATTTAGAGCCGATGCTAACTACACACTAACCGATGGTTGGAGAGAGGGAACGGACTACAATCGTTATTCTGGCACGTTGAGGTGGGACCGGTCACTTGGGGCAGGCTCGTCACTCAAGACCATCGCTACCTACTCAAATATTGACCAAAACACTGCCGGTAGTTCGGCTATCTCACGCACTGATTTCGAGACCAATCCAGGTGTTAACTACACACCGATCTCGTACCGGCAAATCACTGCGCTAAGGCTTTCAAGTGCCTTCGAGAAGCAGTCTGGCAACTGGACATGGAGTCTGACGCCGTTCGCCCGATCGAACTCAATGGAGATTCTCCCAAACTGGTCCCTGACGTACGACCCTGCGATCTGGGAAGTCGAGAACCAGTCTATGGGCGTGTTGGCTAAGACTCGCTACGACTTGCCTACTGGCAGGGCTAGCGTTACCGGCGGCGTCGATCTTGATTATTCGCCTGGGAGCCACGACGAGCGGAAGATCACACCTAGTCGTGTCGCTGGGATCTTTGAGAGCTACACCGACCCAGGCACATCGCTCTACGACTACGATGTAGCATTCCGAGAGATTGCTCCCTACATCCACGCAGAGGCAGCTCCGACTGATCGACTACACCTCAGCGCAGGGCTTCGAGCTGACTTTCTTGGATACGAGTACACGAACCAT
Organism: Gemmatimonadales bacterium UBA2982; assembly: GCA_002347035.1. Classification (GTDB taxonomy): domain Bacteria; phylum Gemmatimonadota; class Gemmatimonadetes; order Longimicrobiales; family Gaopeijiaceae; genus UBA2982. Next base: position 1,408 of record DEAM01000011.1, read on the forward strand.
TTGGGCATCGAAACAACGGGTTATCACAAGCGACCCGGAGATGCCTCGCCTACGTTCAACGCCATCAGCCCCAAGTTTGGTGCGACACTGAACGTTCGTGAGGGACTTGACCTATTCAGTTCTTTCCGACGTGGCTTCCGTGCTCCCTCGGAGGGTCAACTATTCCGCCAAGGGTCTGCAGTTAATACCGTCAACCTAAAGCCAGTGAAGGCGAATTCTTGGGAAGCGGGCCTTAGGGGAAGTGTGGGCCAGCGTGTACGCTATGAGGTATCCGGTTACCACATGAGCAAGACGGATGATATTCTGGCTTTCCGGCTTCCGGACGGAAGTAGGGAGTCGGTGAATGCTGGCGAAACCCTTCACAAGGGGATTGAGTTGGGGCTCGGCTTCCAGCTTGTACGCGGCCTCAGTGTTGACGCCGCATATTCGGTTGCCGAGCACACTTATGAGGACTGGAAGCCCAACTCGACCAGTAATCTCAGCGGTAACGAACAAGAGTATGCTCCCAGTCATATCGGGAGTGCCCGTCTTCGTATTGCGCCCCCAGCTCTTCCTCGCTCTTTATTGACCCTAGAATGGTCACATATCGGACCCTACTGGATGGACGCCAGCAACGAAAACGAGTACGAGGGACATCACTTATTTAACCTGCGTTACTCATACGGGGTGACCGAAAGGGTTGAGTTTTTCGGGCGATTGAACAATGTGCTTAACGAACGCTATGCAGAGCGCGCTAGCTTCAACGCGTATAGGGGTGAGGAACTCTCACCCGGATTGCCGCGTACCTTCTATCTTGGAATGAGGGTGCAATGAACAAGTCAAAGACAGTTCAGATTTTCTCCAGCTTTGCGCTTATTGGATTTTTAGTCGCATGTGCGGAGCCGATTGAAGAGCTAGGGCCTTTGGTAACATTGGCCGTTGCAGGGTCGGGAAACCCCACGCTGGCAGGAGATCCCACTTCAGGTGCTACGTATGCGGCGTGGGTGGTTGGGGAGCGACACGAAGCCAACGTTTGGATTTCTTCCTTAGCTCAGGATGGAACTGCTTCCGAACCTGTCCGGGTAAATGACATACCGGGTGATGCGGCTCCGCATGCGCAGGCTCCTTCACAAGTTGCGGTGGGTCCTGAAGGAAATGTCTACGTGCTCTGGACGAACAACACTCCAGTCGAAGGCAAACGCTTTCCCGCGAGCAACTTACGTTTTGCGCGTTCAGTGGATGGAGGCAAGACCTTTGAGCGAGCTCTAACTGTCAATGACGATGTTGGAGGTGTGCCAACGTCCCATACATTCCACAACCTGATCGTAGCATCTGATGGGACCATTGTGGCATCTTGGATCGACGGCAGGAGAGATCCAACCTTGGGGGGGCCTGCGGAGGGATGGGAAACACAACCTGACGACAATAAGGGTGACCGACCTGAGGTTCCTGGGCCAGATATCCGGGTTGCCATATCCAATGATGGTGGCCGCAGTTTCTTACCAAGCAGTATTGTGGATATGCAGGCGTGTCCCTGTTGCCGGACATCAATGGCCTTTGCGCCAGATGGCACGCTTTTCTTAGCGTGGAGGAAGATTTACGAGGGGGACATCCGAGACATTGTGGTTGCTCGTTCGGAAGACCTCGGCAAGACTTGGGATGAGCCGGTCCGAGTATCCGCTGACGATTGGGTATTCCCGGGATGTCC
>DEAM01000001.1:0-66983 GCA_002347035.1 Gemmatimonadales bacterium UBA2982
GAGGCGCAGCTCTAGGGCTTGAACCAGGCGCAGCTCTAGGCTGGCGCCTACGGTGGGCTTTGATCTCTATACTTTGAGGGCTTCGTGTCGGGAAAGTTCGTGCCTGGGTCGGCACCGAGCGCTTGGTAGACGTGGAGGGTGCTCTCGAAGAAAGGTCGGTCGACTCAAGCGCTGCTCTTCGCCGAGGGTATTTTCCGGGACTGCTCGACTCCTGATGACCGGTAGCGTTGGCAGTCGAATTTGACCCCCTTCCCAAAGAGGGTGGAGGCGATCCTCTGCTAATTGCTCGTCGAGCTGCTGCTCGAGGGGAGGGATTCCTGGGAGTTTCCTTATAGGTTGCCCGATTTTGTTGAGGATTGTGGGTTGTAAGCCCTAGTCGTGGGGAGACATGAGGGTGTCGAGGCAAGTGGACGAAGGGCATCTGGGCGGCGTAATAGGCATCCCAGTAATAGCCCCAGGGGTGATACGCCCAATATGATGCCCACTTATTCGGATAGTAGGTGACGTATACGTGTGGTTTGTAATAACTCCCAGGTCGCCACCAAGTATGTATTTTGAAGACCGGGTGGTGATATCTGAACGGATTACACCGTAGTAACGGGTCATGGTAGTCATGCATGGTGGAGTAGGCACCATGGTCACTGATCGTCAGTGAACCCTGCAACCATACCGGGAGCGAATCACAATAAGTAAACCTAGGCCCGAAGTGGGTAGCTGCAGAGAAGGAACCTATTCGAAGACCAAGCATAAGCTGTGCCTGCGACCTCAGCGGCGTAGACCCCAAGAGCGTGCTTATCACCACTAGCAGTATTATCCTCCCTAGGTGATCCACGATGCCCTCCTTCGGTAAGGCTTATAAATATTTAGGGCATCCACTGTGCCAAGGTTGGACATGCACGGTAAGGATTTATGGTGCAATAACTTACCTGCATCATATTAGATTACGGCTAGGTCTCGGAAGCGTCCGATCCTAAGGACAGTAATCGCTAGAATAGGACACGTCCGTAGTCCTTTCCGGCGAGTCCGTGAGAAACTCATGGAGCCGTATCACTTGCTAGCTGGCCAGGATAGTGGAAGATTTCTTTGTCCTGCAGACGTATTTTTCGTCGGCACCGGCGCGGCTTCTGGGCCAGCCGAGGACACCGGCCGGGAATTCTGGTCCGCACAATCCTGTAGAGAAACAGTATTGGCGGACAAGAGTGTTTTCCTAGGAGCTGCTCGCGAGAACAAATGGTGTATATGTAGTGGAATCTCCAGAAACAGAATCAGATCCGACCAAGCAAGCGGAAAGGTCAGAAAGTACATCCACTCCAGATAGGACAGGAGTGGATGCGAGTGCTTCTGATAGTTCATCAGGTGCTACATCTGCAGATGCCCCGTCGTCTGAGCAAAGATCAAACCGAGGGGGGACGAACCCCAGTGGCGAGAGAAAGGGTCAGCGGGGAAGACGTCCTAGACGACGTGGCCGCCGCCGCCGCCGCCCTCGCGACAGGGACCAGGATAATCGTACCGAAGCCGAGCTCATGGCTGAGTTGCCGGACGATCCAGGAGAGCTCATGGCGCTGTCACGCCCTCTTGGACTCCTAGAAGTGCTAGGGTCCGGGTCAGGGTTTATTCGTCGGAGAGAGTCGGGTTACACTCCTGGGAATGACGATATTTACGTCGGATCCCGAATGATCCAGCGCTACGGGCTGCGCACCGGAGATGAATTGATGGGGATTGTTGCCAGCCAGGCTCGCAGCGGAAAGAGCCCGCCGCTCGCCTACCTGGCTCTGGTGAATGACAATCCACCAGATGAGGCTAAGAGACGACCTGAATTTCAGCGGCTCAGTGCGATGCACCCAGATGATCAACTGGTTCTGGAGTGTGGGCGGGAGCTTCGAGGTGAACCAGAGCTCACCAATAGAGTAATCGATCTGTTTTGTCCGTTTGGTAAGGGCCAAAGAGCCATGATAGTTGCACCGGCGAAAGCAGGTAAAACCATGGTTCTCCAAGCTGTTGCTGAGGGCATCGTCAAGAACAGCCCGGAATGCCACCTCATGATCCTCCTCGTAGACGAGCGTCCTGAGGAGGTCACTGAGATGGAGCAGTGCGGTTTCGGTGAGGTTATAGCCTCCACCTTTGATCGACCAGCTGATCGACATGTGCAGGTTGCTGAAATAACACTGGAACGTGCTCGTCGTCGGGTAGAGCAGGGGGAGGATGTAGCTATCATCCTCGACTCGATTACCCGACTGGCACGGGCTTACAACACGACTCAGGCGGGAAGTGGGAGAACTCTCTCAGGTGGCCTGGACTCGAACTCCCTAGAGCACCCAAAACGGTTTCTTGGGAGTGCTCGGAAAATTGCTCCAACCCAAGGGGGTGGTTCTTTGACTATTATTGGAACTGCCCTAGTCGATACAGGATCCCGTATGGACCAAGTAATCTTCGAAGAGTTCAAGGGAACTGGGAATAGTGAGCTTGTCTTGTCTAGGGATCTTGCTGACAGGCGTATCTACCCGGCAATCGATCTCCAGGGTTCAGCGACACGGAAAGAGGAACTTTTGATGGACGATGATAGCCTCTGGTTATCACATGCCATGAGGCGACAGTTGGCTGGCCAAAATTCAGCAGACTCAATGATGGAACTACTTGGTGCCATGAAGAAAACCAAGTCGAACCGGGATCTGATCGACTGGGTTAGGAATCGGTAGGAGAAGATTCTTGAGAGGGCGAGGGGTCCGGGTTAGATCAAGGAAGTCCAGCCAGAGCTAATTCCCTAAGGCGCTCGATTCCCTTAACTAGCTCATCCGACTGAGCACGGCTCATTGATAATGCCCAATAACCCATCAGTGGGTTGCGCCCTAGGTCGCCTTCCTCAAGCCAAGTTATCCTGACACCCTCACTTTCTGGCCTGAGGGTAATGATTCCGGACACCAGCATGGCTCCGTCCCCTATCTCAACTCCATACGTCACCATCGAGTTCTCTTCGAGGCTCTGGATCGTGAAAGACCCGGTGCCAACTTCCTGGTCATCCCAACTGAGCGTTGCCCCAATACCGCGTTCAGGACCACTTCGCTCAACCCCTGACTCAGGCCAAGGTGTCCAGGCTTGCCAACCCTCCGGTGAGTCTAAGAACTGAAAGACAATATCCGCAGGTGCAGCGACATATCCTGTTGTTTCAGACTCCCATGAGGATGGGAGGAGAAAGCCGATGAGAAGGAAAGCACTTAGTAGCAGCGCTCCTGATGCCAGGATCCTAGTACCTAAACTGAAGGGACTACTATTCAATGGTCTCTTCCAGGCAATCCTAGAAGGACAGGACCGAGTATCTCCCATACGTTCTGGGCAATCTTCCGATGTCCCTCGGCATTAGGGTGAATCCTGTCTTCTTGATTCAGCTCTTGGATGCCAGCCACGCCTTGAAGTAGGAATGGAATGAAAAGAGTCTCTTGGGTATCGGCTACCGATGCGTATACGGACCTAAAGGAATCCGTATACGCTATTCCTAAATTAGGTGGTGCCTCCATCCCAGCCAGGATAACCCGAACCTTAGGGTATCTCTTACGCGTCCGCTGGATGATTTGAGTGAGGTTCTCTGAGAGGACCAACGGATTTTGTCCCCTGAGTCCATCGTTGGCACCTAGCTCAAGAACAAGGACATCGATGTGCTCACGAAGAATCCACTCGACACGCCTGAGCCCGCCTGCGCTAGTCTCTCCGGACACGCCAGCATTGATTGCGCGGATAGGTGTGCCGGCAGACTCTGCTAGTGCGGCTACACGGGCTACATAGCTATCCTCACGCTGAACCAGTCCTAACCCTGCAGTCAAGCTGGTGCCGAGAAACGCAACTACTGGTCGAGGGTCTGGAACCTCGGACAAAGTCGTGACCACCACTTGTGAGTCCAGGGTGACTCCTTCTGTACTCGGAGTCAACTCAGGACTACCGCAGGCCAAAATCGCCAGTGTTAGGAAGAGTGGCAGGAATCGAAACATTATGATCGTAGCTGAAGGACTCCAGAAAAGTTACACAAGCGGAGGCAGACCTCTACCCGTCCTTCAATGCATAGATGTCGAGGTAGCTCAAGAGGCATTTGTTTCTATTGTCGGTCCATCAGGTAGCGGGAAGACAACCCTACTAGGGTTATTAGCTGGCCTAGATCAGCCAACGGCTGGCCGAGTGTATCTCGATGGAGTGGATATATTCGGTCTTAGCGAAGATGGGCGAGCAGAGTTTCGATCCCAGAATGTGGGGTTCGTTTTCCAAACATTCCACCTTCTGCCGACTCTAACAGCAATCGAGAACGTATTGGTTCCTCTTGAACTCAAAGGGGATTACAAAGGAGCATACGATCAGGCCGAAGCCTTGTTGATCCGCGTCGGCCTCGGCCATCGAACGGGTCACTACCCCGCGCAGTTATCTGGGGGTGAACAGCAGCGTGTGGCCCTAGCTCGAGCATTTGCAAATAAACCCAAGATCCTTTTCGCGGATGAGCCAACGGGCAACCTGGATCAGGCGACGGGTGAGGGGATCATAGAGATGCTAGAGGAACTCAATCAAGTCTCGCGTACCACATTGATCTTGGTGACACATGACATGGCACTGGCAGAGCGAGCTCACCGAGTCATAGGCCTCGTCGGTGGCCGGATTGCTTCAGATCGCCCCGGGTCTGTCATTCGATGAGAGAGATTGGCGACTCGATACAGGATAGGTTCAGAATTCGCTTTGCAATCCGATTGGCACTTCGCGAGAGCTCCTACGGTTTCAGGCGGATAGGCGTCTTCATGGGGTCGATCGCCTTAGGTGTGGCAGCCCTTGTCTCCGTTCACTCCTTCAGAGCTGACATTGCACGTTCTGTTCAAGATGAGGCCGACGTGCTTATGGGCGGAAATGCGCGTTTTTCCCACGATCGACCTATGCCACCCCCTATTGCCGCGGTCATCGATTCATTGAGGGAAACAGGAGCGGGATTGGCAAGGGTTACGACGACCATGTCAATGGTCTCGGCCCCCCGCTCAATGGAAGTCCGGCTCTTGCAAGTTCGAGCTTTGGATAAGGGATATCCGTTCTACGGTGACGTTACAACTAGTCCGGTTAATCGTTGGGGTGCTCACCTAGATCCAGACCGAGCATTGGTTGACCCCGCGATTTTAACTCAGTTCGGTATTCAGGTAGGTGACACACTGGTTCTAGGTCTTTCGCGACTCGAAATCGCCGGAACCGTAAATGGCCTCCCCACAGATTTAGCCTACCAGACGGCAATTGGTCCGAGGGTCCACATTTCACAAGCGACGCTTGAGCGCTCTGGGTTATTAGCCAATGATGGGCTAGCCCGGTTCGAAATACTCTTGCAGCTCCCCGATATCGAAGATCGCCGCGGTATTCGAGAGCGATATCAGGATGTACTTCAAGTGGAGAGCGTCAACTATTCCTTGGCAGAAGAGCAAGCCGAGAGACTCTCTAATGGAGTGCGTTACCTTGCTCGATTCCTTGGCCTTGTTGGGCTCGGAGCGTTATTGCTCGGCGGTGTAGGGGTTGCGAGTGCAATAAATGTCTATATCCGGGAGAAGCGCCAGGCCATCGCGGTTCTCCGGTGCTTGGGTGCAGGTCAGGCAACGGCCTTCGTTGCCTACCTGATTCAAGCTGCCATGCTGGGGCTTCTTGGTGCCATGGCTGGAGTTGCCATCGGGGTCCTAGTCCAGCAGCAGCTTCCAACATTGCTGGGCAACATCATGCCCGTTGTGGTTACCACCCGTTTTTCTCCAACATCAGCCCTGGCCGGTTTGGGAATAGGGCTCTGGGTGTCTCTAATCTTCGCTCTTATTCCCTTACTAAACATCCGCGAAATACCTCCTCTTGCAGCCTTACGGCACGACTTTGAAGAAAGGAATCAGCGTTGGGATAGAGCAAAACTCCTGGCGTATGGGCTACTTGGTTTAAGTATCGTAGGTCTATGTGTGATTGAAGCGCCCAACGCAGAAATAGGGCTTGGGTTTGCATTAGCGCTGGCGCTGGCCGGTGGGTTGATAGTGTTGGTAGGCTCAGGCCTGCGTCTGGTTGCAAGGAGGTACGTTCCGGCATCATCGAGCTACCCGGTCCGGCAGGGGGTGTCAAATCTCTTCAGGCCGCAGAACCAGACGGTTTCGGTGATGCTTGCGTTGGGTTTAGGGGCCTTCTTGATCGGGCTCATTACCGATGTTGGAGGGAACATTCAGGGTGATCTAACCCGCTCTTTTAGTACCGGACGCGCCAACATGCTGCTTTTTGATGTCCAACCTGATCAGGTGGACGGAGTTAGTGGACTGCTCCCGGAAGCCACGCGCCAGTATTTGGAGGCAACTCCACTCGTAAGTTCGCGAATAGTTTCGATCAATGGACGGTCAGTAGAGGATCTCCTTGATGAACCTACTTCCGACGAAAGCCCGAGAAGGTTCGCGCTTGGGCGGGAATACCGTAACACTTACCGGGAACGACTTGGTGTTGCAGAAGAAGTCCTGGCAGGCGAGTGGTGGGATGACGCTCAGGTGCCGGGAGATAGTGGGCTGCAAAGGACGGATGGCCTAGCCCATGTATCGCTTGAGGAAGGAATTGCAGATGCCCTTCGGGTGACCCTCGGAGACACTATCACGTGGGATGTTAGTGGGATTCGAATACCGTCCATCGTACTTAGTCTGAGAAGGGTAGATTGGAACCAGCTGGAGCCAAACTTCTATGCCATCTTTGAGCCTGGTGTCCTAGAGCAGGCTCCGCAGACGGTCGTGATATTGGCTCAGGTGCACAACGATGCGCAGCGCGCTCGAGTTCAACGGGAATTAATTGAGCGATATCCCAATGTTTCCGCTTTGGATTTTTCGCGAGTACAGGAAGTTATTGAGAACGTACTGGTGAGAGTGCGGCAGGCCGTAGGGTTCCTGGGAATATTTACTGTGTTGGCTGGAGCCATCGTTCTCATAGGTTCGTTGGCAACCTCTCGAGTGCAAAGGATGCGAGAAGGTGCACTACTAAAGACCCTGGGCGCAAAAAGGGCCCAAGTCCTTACGGTTCTGTTCGCCGAATATTTTGCACTAGGTCTGGTCGCTACTGGCAGTGGGTTGATTCTCGCGCTAGGAACGGGGACCATCCTCGTGCCGTGGATCTTTGAGATCACTTATTCGCCTCAAATCGGCGCGCTTTCATTAATCTGGTTAGGTGTAGTAGGAATCACGGTAGGAGTAGGATTCTTGGGCTCTATAGACTTAATTCAGCGGCCTCCCCTTCCAGTCTTACGGCAAACCCCAGAGTAGCGTCGATGCTAAGGCTGGGTCTGCTCGAGAAACACGCGTGCAACTTCGAGAGAACTCTGGTGATGGCAGGTATCGCAGGACAAGGGATGGGGATGCTTAAGTCTTCCCGGCTTCACATTCAGCTCTTCACTGCACTTCGGACAGCAACCGGCCACCTGTTCCAAGGTGAAACGCTCACTCCATCGCTTGCGGGCGAGGAGAACCCCTGTGATGAGTGCCCCTATACCCCAGGGTGCGTGTGGCGGAACGAGCGCGGCAATCGGAGTGATCAGCAAGAACAATCCGAGGATCTGGGCTGCTCGGGCTGTACGCCAACCAAGGGCCCGTGCGCGTATTTGAACCTTTACGACAGCTGGTGGGAAACCGAACAAGAGGGCCTGGGCCTCGCATCTGACGACAGTATTCTCTCGTTCTGATGAGCCCCTCACGTTCTCGTTCCGGCGTATGCACGAAGGCGGTCTCCAGCATCCTGCAAGGTTTGAGTACGCTTGCAAAAGGCAAATCGTACTAGCGACCTACCTCGGTCTGGCTCGCTGAAGAAGCTCGACCCTGGCACAGAAGCAACACCTGCGTAACGTGCTAAGTGTTTTGCAAAAGTCGTATCGTCTTCGCCGCTAATTTGGCTGAAGTCTGCAAGGATGTAATAGGCACCCTCTGGAGCCGAGCAATTGAATCCAGCTTCTTGGAGGGCCGACAAAAGGGTGTTTCCGCGGGAGCTGTACTCAAGTGCGAGGGACTCGTAGTAACTAGATCCCAGTTCTTCTATACCTACGGCGCATGCTTCCTGAAGCGGAGCAGGGGCACCCACAGTAAGGAAGTCATGGACCTTTCGGATCGCATCTGTGATTTCAGGAGGTGCGATAATCGTACCTACCCTCCAACCAGTCACGCTGAATGTTTTAGAAAGCCCACTAACCGTGATGGTTCGGTCCGCCATCCCTTCCCAAGTAGCGAGCGGAAGATGTTCGCCTTTGTAGTAGATGTGCTCGTAGATTTCATCAGTTATCGCCAGGATATCATGCTTCAAACAGAGATCGACGACTGCCTGAAGCTCTTCTCGGTCGAATACCCGCCCAGTTGGATTGTTTGGGGTGTTGAGGACGAGTGCCTTAGTACGTGGCCCAATGGCTGCCTCGAGTTGACTCGGGTCAATGCGGTAAGATGGTGGCTCAAGCGTGATGAAGACTGGGCTGGCTTCAGACAACACCGTGTCCGGTCCATAGTTTTCGTAAAATGGCTCGAACACGATGACTTCGTCACCTGGGTCGACCAATGCGAGCATGATAGAAGCCATGGCTTCAGTAGCTCCACATGTGATCGTGATCTCACGTTCGGGATCGACCTCCATGTCGTATAGGTCAAGATATTTTCTTGCCAGGGCTTGCCTTAGGCGAGGCGTACCCCAGGTGATCGCGTATTGATTGATGTCATCGTAGATAGCTTTTGCAGCAGCCTCCTTGAGTAGCATCGGGGCAGGGAAGTCCGGAAAGCCTTGGGCCAGATTCACGGCGTCATATTTGCGAGCTACTCGAGTCATTTCGCGAATTACAGACTCGGTGAACGTATGGGTGCGTCGAGCTGTGCGGCCGCGTGCTTGGGCCATTCGTACCTCAGTCTTTAGGGATAGACATACTGACGGGCATGATGTGTAAGGCGCCGAGATCCGGCAACGGCTAGCCATGCAGTATGATTGTTTCCAGAGGGCTTCTTTTCACATGACACATTCTGACCGGTCTTCGCTTAGAGACGTTAGAACGTGTAGATTCAGTTGAGACTATTTGCTGCTGAAGCGCTTCATTATTGGTGGGGATTGTAGCAATGAGAATAAGATCGATACTGCTGGGCCTATTATTCTGCGGGATAAGTACCGCAGCGATACCGATGTCGGATATATTTCACTTTGCACTGACTAAGTCCGCACCGGCAGCAGACTCAGCAGTTCCATCACCTAACGAAGTACGGCTGTGGTTCACTCAGGCTCCGCAACAGAATTCTGTTGCAGTCCGTCTTATTAATCCTGCCGGTGAGCTGGTGGATACAAGTGACCCTAGCCTCGATCAAGCCGACCAAAAAGTAGTGAGTGTAAATGTTGATGGGGCACTAGGGGCTGGCGGGTATACTGTGTCGTGGAGAGGAATCGGTGACGATGGACATGTTGTACGCGGGGAATTTGGTTTCACAGTAAACGCACAATAGGCCTAGCCGCGCTGTGGCGCCTACATTTAGCGCGGCGACAGGGTGGTTGCTCTATGCAGGACTGATCCTTGTGGCGGGGGGGGTTACAGCGCACTGGGTCCTTATACCAGCGCTAAAGCTACCTGAAAGTCCCATAAGGAGCTGGCTCGAAGAAGCAGCCTGGCGTCTTGGCCTACTCGGAGGATCGTTTCTCCCCATCGCACTAAGTTTGGTTTTTATCCGACAACTTATCGAGTTTCGAGATCCATTTGTGCCCTGGACAGAGGATGCCCAACTGCTTCTCACTGGAACTAATTGGGGAAGAACTTGGCTCTTAGGTGTTACAGGCTCCTTTCTGCTGGCTGCAGCTTTTGTTTTTGGGGGCCGTGGGAGGCGCCTGGCATGGGCGGTGAGCGCATTTGTTCTACTTGGGTTAAGTAGCTTCCCCGCGTTCACAGGGCATGCAAGCGGAACCGAAGGGCTTAGACCGCTCACCATTTTTGTGGACACCCTTCACGTTTGGGCGGTCGGAGTTTGGATCGGAGGCCTGGGCTTTGTCCTCTACGCAAATCGTGGTTGGTTACCCGGTGGAGGAGAAAAGACAGAGAGTATCCTTCCGCTCCTGGTATCGAGGTTTTCACCTATCGCCGTGGCAAGTGTGGGAGTGGTGATAGTTACAGGTTCAATATCTGCGTGGGTGCATCTTTCCTCTTTCGGGGATCTGCTTTTCACTCCGTACGGACAGTTACTTTCGGTTAAGATCGTTTTAGTAACGGCGGCTTTTGGGCTGGGTCTACTTAATTGGAAACGTCACACTCCATACCTTACTGAAGTGTCAGGTCAGCGTGCGCTCATTCGGACGGCCGTGACAGAATTGTTCGTGGTTCAGATTGTACTCATCGTGACCTCAATACTTGTTGTCACCTCTCCTCCAGCGCACTAACCCTGGTAGGTCCTATGCTGACAATTCCAGAGAACTGGCTTGAGTTAGTAGGGTTGCTTCTAGCACTCGCTGCTACTGCCTGGGCAGTCGACTGGTTCGTGACCCGGATGTTTAGAGCAGTGGTCCATAAGATCGCCGCAAAGACGCGATCTACATGGGATGACCGTCTAATACACCGAAAGGTCTTCACTAGAATCGCACATGTGGCGCCAGGCCTAGTTGTTTACTACGGGATCGGGCCAGCACTCGGCGTTAGTGGGGCAGAGATCACCGTTGGCGTCAGCACCACCGCCTTCATGGCTGGGCTCACACAGCGAGTGGCTTTGGCATTCATCGTCGTGACTGTAACGATGTCCGCTAGCGCCTTTTTAGACGCTATCAACGACATTTATAACGAATCGTATTCAGACGCAAATAATCGGCCTATAAAAGGTTACCTACAGGTTGTAGGACTTATCCTCTACATCGCGGCTGGTGTGGTTGCAGTGTCGATCTTGGCCGACAGGTCACCGGTCGTATTTCTTTCGGGACTCGGCGCTCTCACAGCTGTTCTGATGCTTGTCTTCCGGGACACAATTCTCTCGCTTGTGGCGAGTCTGCAAATTATGTCGAACGACATGATTCGCATCGGCGATTGGGTTGAAATGCCACAGGCAAATGTGGACGGTGATGTGATTGATATCGCCTTGCATACTGTCAAAATCCAGAACTGGGATAAGACGATATCTACCATCCCTACACACAAATTCATCACGGAGTCGTTTAAGAACTGGCGTGGGATGAGTGAGTCGGGAGGTCGGCGTATAAAACGCGCACTAAATATTGACCTGACATCCATCAGGTTTCTTACTGAAGAGGAAATTGAACGGCTATCACGACATGAATTATTGAGGGAGTATATCGCGGCCAAGCAAGAGGATCTGGAGCGTCACGCGGCTGAAAAAGCAGCCTTAGGGAATGATCTTGTTCCCATTGTCCGTAGGTTGACCAATGTGGGTACCCTACGTGCTTACCTGCGGAGCTACCTGCGACAGCATCCTGAGATTCATGAAAAGATGACCCTGCTGGTGCGGCCATTGACGCCTACAGCACAGGGTCTACCTCTGGAAATTTACTGTTTCACGAATGACACACGTTGGGAAAGTTTCGAACGGATACAGGCGGATATTTTCGATCACTTGGTTGCCACCCTTCCAGAATTCGGGCTTGAAGCATTCCAGGATCCTTCGGGAGCGGACGTTATCATGATGAGTGATAACGCAGGCTGATTCGGGGGATCACCCCAAGGGTGGCCATTGGCGTGTGAAGCTCTTGAGAGGGCCAAGATGCCCCATGAGTGCTGGTTCAAAAGGCTCTCGCCCCAAAATTTGGGGCTGACTACATCTTGGGAAGTGTGACTCCAATTTGCTTCATATACTTACCCTTTCGATCCGCGTAGGCGATTTCTGGCTCTTCGTCTCCCTCGAAGAACAAGAGTTGAGCTATCCCTTCGCCACCGTACACTTTCGCAGGCAGGGGTGTTGTGTTTGAGATTTCAAGTGTGAGATAGCCTTCCCACGTCGGCTCTAACGGAGTCACGTTTACGATGAGTCCGCACCTAGCGTACGTAGACTTCCCGACACAAACCACCAACACATCTCGAGGGATCCGGAAATATTCCTCCGTGCGGGCCAGGGCAAATGAATTAGGAGGTATGATGCACTCCGGCCCGTTGATATCCACGAAAGACCTATCGTCGAATCGTTTGGGGTCAACGATAGCGTTGTGGACATTGGTGAACACCTTGAACTCTGGTGACACGCGTATGTCATAACCGTAAGAAGAAAGGCCGTACGAGATCACACCCTCACGCACCTGACCAGCCTCGAAGGGCTCGATCATATTTTGTTCTTCACACATTCGGCGAATCCACTTGTCGCTCTTGATTGGCATTATATGAGGGCTCTCGAGGGCTGTTGCGGAGGCTTTGAACCAAAGGTTTGGCGGCCCAAGATAGATACCCTGACAAAGCTCGTGCAAACCCCCAGCGTCACAGCAGAATAAGCGCTTCGTCAGGTTGACACTCTGACGCTGGGTCCGGTACCTTTTTCGCGCCGTGCGGACCTCGTGAACATTTTCACAAGCGCAAGCCAACGCCCATGTCGGGAGCTTACCTCCCACTCCTCCTCTTGTTCGGTGTATCGATCCTGAACGCCGTTGGCATGGTTGTCACGTCGCATATTCTGAATCCGCGCCGCGACACCCCACAGAAACTGATGCCATACGAGTCGGGAATGATCCCACTGGGAAGCACACGTCAGCGTTTCTCTGTGAAATTTTACATGGTAGCAATCAGCTTTATCGTTTTCGACCTTGAGACGATCTTTCTGATTCCATGGGCAGTACAGGTACGTGAGCTCGGCTGGAGTGTTTTTGTGGCGGTATCTCTGTTCGTTGTTGTGTTGGCTGTTGGCCTAGTCTATGAATGGAAGAAGGGAGGGCTCGAATGGGGATAGGAGATGTTCTGCCTGGGGGTGGGGTAAGTAAGCAAGATGGCGGCATGTTTGGAGCTGGCAGCCCGACCTTTCTGACCACCAAGATCGATTGGGTCATAAACTGGGGACGTCGGAATTCTCTCTGGCCAATGCCATTTGGTACCGCTTGTTGTGCTATAGAAATGATGGCTTCCGCTGCGTCCAACTACGATTTGGCGCGGTTTGGAATGGAACGCATGTCGTTCAGCCCCCGACAAGCAGACGTTTTGATCTGTGCCGGCAGGGTTCCCTATAAGCTTGCGCCTGTGCTTCGGCGAATCTGGGATCAGATGCCGCAACCGAAGTGGTGCGTCTCGATGGGCGCGTGTGCAAGCTCGGGTGGTGTCTTTGATGTCTACTCCATGGTCCAGGGAATCGACACCATCGTACCAGTCGACGTTTATGTGCCGGGATGCCCTCCTAGACCTGAAGGTCTCATATATGGCCTAATGATGATCCAGGAAAAGATTCGCCAAGAGTCCCTGAGCCGGCATTTCGAGCACCGAGCAGAAGATCCAAACTCAGTAGCTCGGCCACATGCAAACGCAGAGGAGGTATCGGGGCTTACGGGTCCATTTGGCAGTTCGACACACCAAGATCAGCTTTCAACTGGTCTGGTAGTGGATACTGGTGACGGTCTAGCTGACGATCTTGGTCAAGGCGATGACTGACCATCCACCGAATGAATTAGACGTTGTGAGTGACGGCGCCTTACCCTCAGACGTCGACGAATCAGGAGCCGTCGCTAGCAGCTTGCGAGAGGCAACGCACCCGTCCGTGCTAGGTCTAATGGGTGAATTTCCTAGCGCAGTGGAAGCGCAAACAGTGTCCGCAAGGGACCAGGCAGTGGTTTGGATACAGGCATCGAAGAGCCTGGAAATGCTCCGCTGGCTAAAGGACGATGCTGGTCAGCTATATGACATGTTGTCTGACGTTACAGGAGTAGATTACGGAGATGGTCGGACCATTGAGGTGATCTACCAACTGTTTTCCACTAAACACAAACGTCCGCTGCGTGTCCGGTGCAAGCTTCCTTTGGACAAACTCGAGATCGATTCAGTGGTGGTTTTATGGAAATCAGCTGACTGGCTGGAGCGGGAAGTTTATGACCTCTTCGGAGTGACTTTTGTCGGGCATCCGGATTTGCGTCGCATTCTGATGCCGGACGACTATGAAGAGGGGCACCCACTCAGGAAAGACTTTCCCCTAAGAGGTAGGTTTTCTAGGGCTGAGCAGACGAGACGAGCTTTACTCCAAGACGTCGAACGTTTTTATCAGGCGAGCGACTTGCAAGTTGGCGGGCGGCCTCAAGAAGTCGCGACTCCTGAATCGACAACATTGCACGGAGAGGATCCCTCCTAATGGCTCAACGCAAGGTCGAACTCTCGCTAGGTCGAAATCCTGAGATGGGAGTTGATGGCCTTCCAACACAAACACCGCTTGCTCCATTTGACATTCTGGAACCAGAAATTGATACCGAGCAGATGCTCATCAATATCGGCCCCCAGCACCCGGCAACCCACGGGGTGTTAAGACTTGTTTGTGAACTAGATGGAGAGACCGTAGTCACAGTCACCCCTCATATCGGTTACCTGCACTCTTCGTTTGAGAAGCTCGGGGAATACCGGTCGTGGAATCAAATCGTGCCCCTGACAGATCGGATGGACTATCTCGCACCGTTGATCTACAACTGTGCGTATGTGATGTCTGTCGAAAAACTCATGGGCATTGAGGTGACTGAGCGTTGTAAGGTTGTGCGTGTCATCCTGATGGAACTAGATCGAATCTTCGGACACCTGCTCTGGCTGGGTACTACTGCAATCGACGTCGGTGCGTTCACCCCCTTCTTGTACGCTTTTCAAGAGCGGGAGCGGATCTATACTCTACATGAGGCCCTGACTGGAGCTCGGATTACGACTTCAGCCACACGTGTTGGGGGCATGATGGCCGATCTGCCCGACGGTTGGATCGGAGCGCTCACTGAGTTTTTGGACACATTCCCGGATACATTGGCTGAAGTGCATCACCTGCTCACTGGGAACCAGATTCATATTGGAAGAACGCAGGGGATAGGGGTGATTGGTCCTGAAGACGCCATCAACTTCGGACTCACGGGCCCGAACTTAAGATCAGCAGGTGTCGACTACGATGTCCGAAAGGACCAGCCTTATTACGACTACGAGACGTATGATTTTGAGGTGCCAGTAGGCAGGTACGGGGATTGCTACGACAGGTATCTCTGCCGTATGGAGGAAATGGAACAAAGTATTGGTATCTTGAGGCAGGCGATCGATCGCTTGCCAGGCGGCCCAATCAACGTAGACGATCCTGATATATCTTTGCCTTCAAAGACCGATTGTATGTCGGACATGGAGAGCATGATCCACCACTTCAAGCTCATTACAGAAGGTATTCCGGCTCCCGAAGGGGATTGTTACCTGCCCATCGAGGGTTCAAAGGGTGAACTCGGCATGTACGTGGTGGCTCAAGAGGGAGGAACAAAACCAATACGTTGGAGGGTGCGGCCACCTTCTTTTGTAAATTTGTCGACTATTCCGAAGCTTGCTGAAGGGCATCTTGTCTCCGACCTCATCATGATAAACGCGAGCCTTGATATCGTGCTGGGGGAAATCGACCGTTGAGTGATATTCCTTTCAGCAACCCTGGCTGGGCTGGCAACACAGGCGAATTCGACCTCACCGAAAAAGAAGTGCGCGGAGACGATTTCGTAGGAGACCGACCAAAGGACGGTGGGCACCCCTCAGGTGCTGGGACGATGCCCTACATGTTGGTTGATAAGGATCCGGATGCACCGCTCTTCGAGGGTGAGTATCGTCAGCGATTTGAGAAAATACTCACCCGTTATCCAGATAAACGGGCCGCACTGCTCCCGGTGCTCAGCCTGGCACAAGAACTCAGGGGACACGTCAGTGCAGAGTCAATGGACGAGGTGGCAGGCTTGCTCGAGCTGTCACCGGCCTACGTGCGAGGGGTAACCACGTTTTACACCATGTATAATAAGCGGGCTGTAGGGCGCTACCTCGTTCAAGTCTGCACTAATATCTCTTGCAACCTGTGCGGGGCTGATGAAGTCCTGCAGGCGTTTCTCCGATACACAGACGCTGAAATGGGTGAAACGTCCAAGGATGGCAATTTCACAGTAATCGAAGCTGAATGCCTAGCAGCATGTGGTTTTCCAACCTGTGTTCAAATCAACTCTCGTTACTACGAGAACGTCACGCCAGCCGACGTCGCCCAGATCATCGAACACCTCAAGCCCGAGGGGGAATCATAGCTTACCCCTACGTTTCAGAGCGGGAGGTGCGGGTCATAAGCACGCATTTTGGAGACCCCTTGCAGCGCCGACTCGGTACCTATGTTGAGCGTGGTGGGTATGAGGCTCTAAAGAAGGCCTTTTCCATGGGCCCTGACGAGGTCGTCGAGACTGTTAAGGCTTCAGGGCTACGTGGTCGTGGTGGGGCAGGGTTCCCTACCGGTGTTAAGTGGTCATTCATGCCCAAAGAGGCCACAAAGCCGCACTACTTACTCTGCAATGCAGATGAGTCTGAGCCTGGCACATTCAAGGATCGTGAGCTGATGCGCTGGGATCCCCATCAGCTGATTGAAGGGTGTCTAATCGCCGCTTATGCAATCCGGGCGAAGCACGCCTACATCTATTGTCGAGGCGAGTTTTTCGAAACCAATCAGGTCGTGGCGCGAGCCGTAGAAGACGCTTACGAAAAGGGTTATGCAGGCGAAGACATCTTTGGCTCAGGGAATGATATTGCAGTAACAGTTCACCAAGGGGCAGGCGCCTATATCTGTGGTGAGGAGACCGGCCTGATGAACTCACTGGAGGGTCGTCGGGGTGAACCAAGAGTGAAGCCCCCATTCCCAGCAGCGGTAGGGGTCTTCGGAATGCCCTCGACAATCAACAATGTGGAGACACTTGCCGCAGTACCACACATCGTCAACAACGGTGAGGAATGGTACCGGCAGTGGGGAACGGAAAGTAGCCCGGGCACGAAGCTTTTCTGCGTAAGTGGACACATCAATAAACCTGGCAACTACGAGTTGCCCCTTGGTTTCCCGTTGTCCGAACTAATTGATGATGTATGTGGTGGCATAAGAAATGGGAACGGATTAAAGGCCGTGATTCCCGGCGGCTCGTCCGTTGCGATCCTCAATTCCGAAGAGGCACGTAGATGTAGGCTAGACTACGAGGGTTGTATTGATGTCGGTACTATGCTTGGGTGCGCCTCTGTAATTGTCATGGATGATACGACTGACATCGTCAAACAGGTTCGGCGTATGGTCGATTTTTATGCCCATGAATCCTGTGGACAATGCACACCCTGTCGTGAGGGTTCGGCGTGGGCAGCTCAAATCATGAAGCGAATCGAGATCGGCGAAGGCACCGTGGAAGACCTCGATACTCTGATGGAGGTCACGGAGCAGATGGTGGGGACGACGATCTGTGTCCTCTCAGACTCGGTGGCGCCTCCGGTGCAATCCTCGATTCAAAAGTTTAGGGCCGATTACCTGGCTCTCATTTCTGAGCAAGAATCGGCAGGAGCCACCTGATATGCCTGAAATGGTGACGCTTACGATCGACGGTACGGAAGTCAAGGTTCCAAAAGGAACGACGATTCTTGAGGCGGCAAAGCAGGTTGGGAAGGTCATACCTCACTACTGCTACCATCCTGGCATGTCATCACCTGCGATGTGCCGAATGTGTTTAGTAGACGTAGAGGGTGCACCAAAGCCTCAGGCGTCCTGCGTAACGACAGTAATGGAAAACCAGGTTGTGGATACAGAATCGTCAGCGTCGGTTGCGAATAGGCGAGGCGTTCTGGAATTCTACCTGGTAAACCATCCACTGGACTGTCCGATTTGTGACATGTCTGGCGAGTGCGACCTGCAAGACTTCGTACACGCGGAAGGTCGGGATCATGGGCGCAGCGTGGAGCCCAAGCGTGTCTTTGGCCGTGATGACTTTGGCGGAGATGTGCTGTTTTATGGGGACCGCTGCGTCATGTGTACGCGCTGCGTTCGGTTCATGAGTGAGGTCGAGCAGGACGAACGACTCACCGTGGTCGAACGAGGAAACCGTTCGGTTATCGACACCTTTTTTGAGAAGGGGTTGGATGGGACCGAGTGGCACGGGAATATCGTAGATATATGCCCTGTGGGAGCTCTCGTGTCGAAAGAGTTTCTACACAAGACCCGGGCATGGGACCTAGACCATACGCCATCTATTTGCGCGAGTTGTTCGCAGGGCTGCAACATTGAGCTTCACACCGCAGAGAACCTAGTCCAAAGGGTGAAGCCCCGTGAAAATCTCGAAGTCAACGCCTGGTGGATGTGCGATTATGGTCGTCATGACTATGAGTGGATCAACCATGGTCAGCGTATCGAGGCACCACTTGTCCGTGATGCTACAGGCTCTTCAAGGACTACGGGATGGAAAGATGCACTAACGTCCTTACTAGAGGGAGCCAGCGGTCTCAATGGAACATCTGTCCAGATCGTTGTGTCTGCTCGCGGTTCGAATGAGGATCTGGCTGCGCTAACAAAGCTTCAAGACGTAATGGGTGGAGGTGACAAAGTCTTCAGGGTCTCACAAGCTGATGAGGAGTCAGCGTTACCGGGATTCCCGACTCTCGCTCGTCGAAAGGACCTCGGACCGAACGTGGGCGGAGCTGAGTTGCTAGGCATTAGTCGGGTAGGTGAATCCGATGGCACAGGAGGCCTAGAAGCTGTTAAAGACCACGACGGGATTATTATCGTTCTAGGCGATAATCTCGAAGACCAAGATGAGACTTTCGGTGCGAACGCAGGACTTTACGTGTACCTGGGGACACATGAGTGCGCCGCGACCAAGGCTGCGCACTTGGTGCTTCCGGTAACCACCTTCGCAGAACAAGAAGGGACCTTCACAAATCATGAAGGGCGAATCCAGCGTTTCTGGCCAGCGCTCCAGCCACCGGGCATGGCGCGGCCTGCGTGGCTTATACTGGGCGCAGTTCTAGCAGAGCTTTCTGAGGGGGTTGCTCCGCGCAGTGCTGCTGAGGCGTTCATGAATCTGGCTGAGGCCGTTCCGGCCCTAAGAGGACTCACCTATGAGGGTATGGGCCTGAGTGGGTCAGTTTCTGAAACGGCCCAACACGCCTCGCTGGATTGATTATGGAACCGATTTCGGGAATCTGGGCGTATGTAGCCATGACCCTAAAGGTCACCGGCATTTTCACCCTAGTAATGATAGTTGTGGCTTATGCGACGTTGGCTGAACGTAGGGTGTCGGCCTGGATTCAAGACAGACGAGGGCCTAATCGAGTAGGACCGTTTGGCCTTCTACAGCCGATTGCAGATGGGATTAAGAACATTTTAAAGGAAGAGACTCTCCCAGCTACAGCATCAAGAGTGTTCTTTGTCCTGGCTCCTATGATTGTATTGGTGCCATCACTCGTGACGTTTGCCGTGATTCCCATAGCCGCTCCATTACCGACTCCGGCTGGAGTGGTTGACATGATTATTGCGGATGTGCCGATCGGCATCCTGTATGTGTTAGCACTGAGCTCGCTTGCGGTATATGGGGTGGTACTTGGTGGTTGGGCATCTAATAACAAGTACGCCTTCCTGGGTGGGCTTCGGGCTTCAGCGCAGATGGTTAGCTATGAGGTCGCTTTGGGACTGTCGTTAATCGCAGTCCTGATGTTAGCGGGGAACGTGACACTTACGGATATTGTTTGGCAGCAGCAGCAACTGGGAATGTGGTTCGCGTTTCCCCTTTCACTTGCCTTCATTCTCTTTGTGATCTCTGCGTTCGCAGAGACAAATCGGCTTCCATTCGATATGCCGGAGGCAGAGTCAGAGTTGATCACGGGATACCACACCGAGTATTCAGCCATGAAGTTCTCAGCTTTCATGATCTCGGAGTTTGGGCACATGGTTACGGCATCGGCACTTATGGCAACCCTATTTCTCGGAGGCTGGGATCTTCCGGGGTCGTGGGATAATGCCTATTGGCACGAGGGCCAACTGATTTCTGGGTTCGCGGATGATGGAAGTGTCATTTTAGCCAACCCAGCGCTCTGGAAGACCGCTGCTACATTTGCCGGCTTTGCAGCCAAGACGGGGTTCTTCTTAGTCCTGTATATCTGGATCCGATGGACCTTGCCTCGTTTCCGGTATGACCAGGTCATGGCCCTTGGGTGGAAAGTGATGCTTCCAACCGCACTGGCTTATGTAATGGTTATCGCTGGTGCGATACTTTTTTTAGATGAAGTGGGCTTAGACTGGGGTTTCAGTTACGGACTGGTTCTGACTGGGGTGAGTGGACTGGCAACGTTTGGCTTCATGTTCTTTTTGGATCGAGGTAAGACCATCTCCGGAGCAGCTGTGAAGGAACCACAGAAATCACGGGTCGATAGGGTCCCACAGCCAGCAGCACTAGGAGAGTAAAACGTGGCAATTTCTGTCAAAGTCATGGAACGACCTGATCCAGAGTCAACCTCGTATCTTCGTGCTGCACTTAGTGGTATGGCGCTTACATTCAAGCACCTTATGAACCCCATCAAGGTTACTCAACAATACCCGGAAGAGCAGACTGAGCTACATCCAAGATGGCGAGGGACGCATGTGATGGAGACTCATGCGGACGGGCGACCGAAATGCGTGGCCTGTGGTCTCTGCCCAACAGTTTGTCCTGCAAACTGCATTAGATTAGTCGGTGGTGAGGATGACCAGGGCAATCGGTTCCCACTCGTTTATGAAATCGACGAATTTCGCTGCATCTTCTGTGGTATGTGCCAGGAAGTGTGCCCAGTCGAGGCAATCCACGTAGGTCAGCATTTTGAAAATGCTGAGTACACACGTGACCGATTTGTCTATGATCTTGACCGGTTGATGGAACAGGATCACCCATCCACTCACCTGTGGGATCCATCGGACCCCGCCAGCGAATAATGGTAACGATTCTTTTCTACCTCTTCGCTGCGGTCGCCATCGGAGGCGCTATCGGGGTTGTGCTCGCGAAGAGTCCGGTGGGCAGCCTGCTTTTCATGGTCACAACACTCGGTGCGATTGCAGCGACGTTTGTCCTACTTGAAGCACATTTTCTCGCGGCCATTCAAGTGATTGTATACGCTGGCGCCATCATGGTGCTCTTCATGTTTGTCATCATGCTCTTAAACCTGGGGCATGACTATGAGGGAGACTTTAGGGGTGGCCTTTATGCCATAATTTCCTTCGTTGTGGTGGGTGCAATCGCAGGGGTGATAAAGAATGACCTCGTGGGCACTCAGCAACTGGAGGCTACGGGGGCAGAATCGATTGCGGCGGCGGTAGAGGAGTCCGGTGTCGTCGGAGCTATCGCCCACCCACTCTATACTACGTACGTCGTGCCGTTTGAGATCACTGGTATACTGCTGCTGGTAGCGATCGTGGGAGCTGTGGCGTTAGCAAAGCGCAACGTGACATGATCACAGAGGCCCTCCTGCTTAGTGCGATTCTTTTTGTTATTGGGACCTTCGGGGTTCTGGTGCGTCGAAACGCAATCATCATCTTCCTAGCGATCGAGCTACAGCTCAATGCCGTCAACGTCGCATTGGTTGCTTTCTCAAATCTTCATGGAATCGACGGACAAATTTTTGTCTTCTTCGTTATGACTGTAGCTGCTGCGGAAGCGGCAGTCGGTTTAGCGATCATCATCTCAATCTTTAGGCACTACGAAACAGTCGATGTGAACAACTTCAACTTCTTGAAGTGGTAGTCAGGTGAACACGGTCATGTCTCCGTTGATACAAGGTGATGGCCAGCCCTTCGGGGGAGGCGAATACGAACCTCTAGTCCCCGGCCTAATCCTCCTTCTCCCCTTACTAGGATTTCTCGCCAACGGGATACTTGCTCTCGTACACGCTAGGGCTTCGGCAAATGCGGTGCGGGAAGGAGGTGAGCTAGATCTCGGGGGCCGTGCGGACCGCCCATCAACGCATACTTGGCCAACTTGGATCGGCCCCGGTGTTATGGGGGGTGCGTTCTTTCTGACCCTTGTAAACTTCGCGGGGATGTTTGATGCCCAGCTTCACGAAGCAGTCGTCATCAGCTACTGGACTTGGATGGCTACTGGGACCTTCGCTGTAGAGGCTGCGATTCAGTTAGATCAACTTTCGATGATCATGATGATGGTCGTCACGGGCGTGGGGTTCCTAATTCATGTATTCAGCGTGGGATATATGAGGGATGACCCTGGTTATCCCCGTTACTTCGCGTACCTGAACCTATTTGTGTTTTTCATGCTCGTCCTTGTGATGGGTGCAAGCTATCCCTTGATGTTTGTTGGTTGGGAAGGTGTCGGGCTTTGTTCTTATCTGCTGATTGGTTTTTGGTTCGGTGACCGAGAGAAATCCGATGCAGGAAAGAAGGCGTTCATCGTGAACCGGATTGGTGATTTTGGCTTCCTGGTAGCCATGTTCTTACTCTTTGTTGAGTTCGGCACGCTCGACTTCGTCCCTATTTTTGAAGAGGCTGAGGCACTCGTATATGGGGGTGGCCTTGTCACTGCCATTACGCTTTTCTTCTTCTTGGGGGCCGCAGGGAAGAGCGCCCAAATGCCACTCTATGTCTGGCTGCCGGACGCGATGGCGGGGCCGACACCTGTATCGGCATTAATTCATGCTGCTACCATGGTTACAGCGGGTGTTTACCTGGTAGCTCGGTCGTCAGTGCTCTTTGCGCTTTCCCCGATAGGAAGTGCAACCGTAGCGTGCGTGGGCGCAATCACTGCTCTTTTTGCGGCAACGATTGCTTTGAAGCAGAACGACATCAAGAAGGTTCTGGCCTATTCCACTGTTTCACAGTTGGGATACATGTTCGTAGCGGTTGGGGTAGGGGCGTATGCGGCTGGGATTTTCCATCTCATGACCCACGCGTTTTTCAAGGCTCTCCTCTTCCTCGGGTCGGGTGCAGTGATCCACGCCATGCACGAAGCCTATCACCAGACTCACCGACAGGCGGATCCCCAGGACATGCGCAACATGGGGGGATTGAGAGCGCACATGCCCATCACATGGGCGACGATGTGGATTGCTACACTTGCGATTGCAGGGATTTGGCCGTTTGCTGGTTTTTTTTCAAAGGATGAGATCATCTGGCAAATAGCGGCATTTGGCGGGGCTGAGGCCGCCGCCTTCCCGATTCTCTACACGATGGTGTGGGTTATTGCCCTCGCAGCGGCTGTGCTTACTGCTTTTTACATGACCCGGTTAATGCTCATGACCTTCCACGGAACTAACCGGACCGGCGAGAAGGAGAGTGGGTACCTTAACGAGGCTCCTGCCACCATGTGGGTTCCGCTAGCTATCCTGGCCCCGCTCTCATTATTCGGCGGGTGGATCAACGTACCCGAGGCATTGCAGACATCTTGGGCTGGACTCAGCGGTGCGCTTCCCACCACTGAATGGCTCCATCACTGGCTGGAGCCAATAACGGAGCAGGCTCATCATATCCAAGAGGTGAACCTTGGTGAGCTTGGGCATACCGCACCTTTCGGGGGAGGTGAGGTTTTGTGGGCCTTCATCTCAACGTCCGCTGCACTGTTAGTCGTTCTTGCCGCTGTGCGTGTTGTCGGCTCAGAAGAGATCAGAGATGCTGCCTCGGACGAAAGTCGGTTGAGTGGCTTTGGGAAGCTGCTTTTGAATAAATACTATGTTGACGAGATCTATGATCGGTTCATCGTCAATACAGTTCGTAGAAAGGCAGAGTTTTTCTGGAAAGTCGTCGACGTAGGAATAATCGACCGATTCTTGAACGCACTTGGGTGGGTTACAAAGGGTGTCGGATGGGGCGTGAGCATGTTCCAGACTGGTGCGGTTAATACGTATGCGTTCGTCCTTACAGTGGGTGCACTGATTGTACTCGGCTTAAGCGTACTGACATGACCGTACTCCTTGAGACCATTGGTTACAGCAATTGGATCCTGCATGCACTTGTTTGGTTGCCAGTCTTGGGTGTCGCTGTTGTACTCGGAACTGAGGAGAGGAAAGCTAAAACGGTAGCCTTTTGGTGTTCAGTAATCGTGTTAGGTCTAAGCCTCGGTCTCTGGTGGGCGTTTGACCCGACGATTTCAGGATTCCAAATGGAGAGCACCGCTACATGGATCGAAGCCTGGGGGGTGAATTATTCACTCGGCATCGATGGAATCAGTCTCTTCATGGTAATGCTAACTACGTTCAGCACGTCGTTGGCAATCCTGGGCTCGTTCAACTACATCCGAGTCCGGGAACGGGCCTTTTATGCCCTGATGCTTCTCCTAGAGGCGGGCGTAGTAGGGGTATTCGTCGCGACTGATGTGTTCCTCTTTTACGTATTTTTTGAGATCACACTCATCCCGATGTACTTTATTGTCGGCGTGTGGGGTGGCGAGCGTCGTATCTACGCAGCAATCAAATTTTTTCTTTACACTGCCTTCGGATCTTTATTGATGTTGGTAGGGATCCTGTATTTGTTCTATCAAACCAAGAACATTTTAGGCTTCCCTTCCTTTGCCTACGGGGACTTCCTCGGGATTTCACTCACTGAGGTTGAACAGCTTTGGCTTTTTGCCGCCTTCGCACTGGCTTTCAGTATTAAGGTGCCGGTGTTTCCACTACACACCTGGTTACCTGATGCGCACGTAGAAGCTCCAACACCTGGGTCGGTGATCTTGGCTGCTGTTCTGCTGAAGATGGGCACCTACGGTTTTGTCCGCTTCCTGCTCCCACTATTCCCGCTTGCCGCGCAGCACCCAGTAATTGTAGCAACGATGTTGATGCTCGGGTTGATCGGGATCATTTACACGGCACTTGTTGCGGCGGTGCAACCGGATGCTAAGAAATTGGTTGCATACACATCGGTAGCACATATGGGCTTCGTCGTCCTTGGTGTCTTTGCCCTGAATGTTAATGGCTTACAGGGCGGGCTCATCGTAATGATATCGCACGGCCTTAGTACGGGGGCACTATTTCTCCTTCTTGGGATGCTCTACGAGCGCCGACATACCCGTACTATTGAGGAGTTCGGAGGTATCGCTCGTGTGGCGCCATGGTTCGCGACTGCCTTTGTAATTACCGCGCTCGCCTCAATCGGCGTACCCGGTACGAGTGGATTCATTGGAGAGTTCCTTGCCCTTTTAGGCACATTCGAGAGCCATCCTGTAATTGCGATATTTGCAACTCTTGGGGTAATCTTTGCGGCGTATTACATGCTACCCATGGTTCAGAGCGTCTTCTTCAATGAATTAGAGACCCCTGAGAATCGTGAGGTGAAGGATTTGACGGGCCGTGAAATCACGATTCTGGCTCCTTTATGTGCCTTAATGATTTGGATAGGGTGGAACCCGACACCGTTCCTCGACCGAATGGAATTGAGTGTCCGCGCTGTGATTGAACGGGTTGAGTCCGCCGCGTCGACGCCTCAGGCGTTTGGTGAGACAACCGGGGTGTATCAACCCGAAGAGGCGGACTGATGCAGCTCGACTTCACTCAGCCTCTCGACTACTGGTGGGCGCTCCTGCCCGAGATCATTCTCTGCGTGTTTGGGATGATAGTCCTGATTGCAGGCGTGACACGGTCAAGCTTGGAGGAGGAGGATGGAGACCCAAGTTTCTCGCACGGGGCTCATCTAGGTTGGCTTGCCCTTGTCGGTGTTCTCCTTGCGGGCATCGCTAATGGGTGGCTCTACGGTGTTCAAGAGGTGGGCGACACTTCGATGATAGCAGTAGACGGTTTTCGTCTGTTCGCCAACTGGATATTTTTAGTCGCTGCGGCGCTCACGATCCTGATTTCATTCGCCTACGTTCATAGACAGCGCCTGCAAGCAGGTGAGTTCTACAGCCTGATCCTCCTAGCATCAGCAGGAATGATGTTCATGGGGGGCGCGCGCGACCTAATCGTTATTTTTTTAGGTCTCGAAGTGATGTCGATTGCGGTTTATGCACTTACTGCGTTCAACCGCCATGATCGAAAATCAGCTGAAGCAGGGCTCAAGTACTTCTTACTTGGAGCGTTTTCGACAGGCTTCTTTTTGTATGGGATCGCACTTGTCTATGGTGCCTCCGGGAGCACAAATATCACGGTTATCGGTTCAAGTGTTTCTGAAGGCTTGGCGTCGCCTGGATTATTGAGCGTTGCGATTGCACTGCTAGTGATTGGATTCGGGTTTAAGGTCTCAGCGGTTCCATTTCATATGTGGACGCCTGACGTGTATGAAGGTGCACCTGCTCCGGTTACTGCGTTCATGTCCGCATCAGTTAAGGCGGCTGGGTTTGTGGCGTTGCTGCGAGTGTTCCTAGTCGCGTTTGATGCTTCCTACGCGACTTGGTATCCGATCATGTGGTGGTTAGCTGCGATCACAATGGTGGGCGCCAATCTGATGGCCTTGGTCCAGTCGAACGTGAAGCGGATGCTAGCCTACTCGAGCATCGCTCACGGGGGTTATCTACTTGTCGCAGTGACTGCTGCGAATCAGAGCGCGGCAGCCGGGCTTCTCTTTTATCTTTTGATCTATACACTCATGAACATCGGGGCATTTGCTGTCCTCATAGGAGTGGCGCGGCATTCAGAAGAACATATGCGGGTTGAGGATTACTCCGGTTTCGGCTGGTCACGACCTGTGCTTGGAGTTGTTCTTACCATCTTCCTGCTTTCACTCGCGGGATTTCCAGGGACAGGGGGATTCATCGGAAAGATTTATCTCCTCCAAGGTGCAGCTGATGCTGAACTTTGGTACCTGTCAGTTATCCTCGTGTTGACGACTCTCATCTCCTATTGGTACTACCTACGGGTCGCGTGGTTTATGTGGATGAAGGATTCGGAAGCGCAGGATCAACACGACCTCGTGCAAGCCCCTCTGCCAATGCAATTGGCATTGCTAGCCACAGTCGCATTCATCCTGTACACCGGGTTCTTTCCAGGAGTGACTATCGACTTAGTAAATGACAGCGTGCATGGCCTGGGGAATATCAGTGAGCTAGTTCCGGGCTTTATGGAGTAATCGCCCTCAGCAATTAAGAGTATTTCATGCAGCCTCACATTTTCAGACAGTATGACATTCGCGGGATCGTCGGAGACGACCTGAACGCGGGCATCACTGAGTCAGTTGGACAAGCATTCGCGTCATACGTTCGAGCGGAAACAGCAGCTGCTAGCCCGACAGTCGCGGTAGGTGGAGACAATCGAAAATCGTCTCCTGACCTCACGGCAGGCCTGATAGCAGGCATTCGGAAAGCTGGAGTGAACGTGCTCCATGTAGGAACGGTGCCAACGCCAGTGCTGTACTGGACGGAGGCTATGCACGATGTGCAAGCAGGGGTAGAGATCACAGGATCCCACAACCCACCAGAATGGAACGGGATCAAAATGAACGTGAAGGGTGGAACGCTGTATGGCGATGCGATACAGAACCTGCTTGCGCGAATCATAGAAGGAGACCTCGATTCGGGTGCTGGGTCTTACCGAGAATTAGAAGTGATAGATGCGTATATAAAAAATGTGAGCCAGCGGTTTGATCTTGCCCGACCAATGCGAGTGGCTGTCGACTGCGGTAACGGAACTGCGTCATTGGTAGCCGAGCAACTTATGCAGGCCCTCGGTGTCACAGTGACTCCCCTTTTTTGCGAATCAGACCCAACGTTCCCCAATCACCATCCGGACCCTACGGTTGACGAGAATTTGCAGGACCTTATCGCTACCGTTGAAGCTTCGGCCCATGACCTTGGCGTTGCTTTTGATGGCGATGGGGACCGCTTAGGGGTAGTAGACGAAACAGGCTCAATTATCAGAGGCGACCTGCTCGTACTCCTTTACGGCCTGGACCTTCTTTCCAGAAAAGGGCCAGGCCAGAGCCTAGTCTTCGATATAAAATGCAGCCAAGTGGTGGCTGAGGTATTCGCGAAAGCTGGTGGCCATCCGATCATGTGGAAGACTGGCCATTCGCTAATCAAGAAAAAGATGCGAGAGACTGGGGCATTGCTTGGCGGAGAACTATCGGGTCATATCATGATAGCAGATGACTACTTTGGATTTGATGATGCGTTGTATAGTGCCTGCAGGCTAATATCAATGGTGAGTGCCTCAGGGATTAGTCTTTCGGAGATGGTCGCTGATTTTCCTACATACGCATCTACGCCGGAGATTCGTATCGACGTTGCCGAGGAGCAGAAGTGGCAAGTAGTGGAGGAGGCCGTCGCGCACTTCGGAAAGATGCACGAGGTGATCACTGTCGATGGTGCCCGAATCCAATTCGCGGACGGATGGGCCCTTTTACGGGCGTCAAATACGCAACCAACGATTGTGGCCCGATTCGAAGCTCGCACAAACGAACGCCTTTCGGAGATCCAGGCGGAAATCGACCTATGGTTGCAGACGCGCGGACTCTCAGTCTCCTAGGTGACGTGAATTGAGTCAGGGTTTGCGGAACTTTCTCCCCTTCCTCCGTGGTGGTCGGTTAATTCTTGCAATCATGATCGGAGTGGGGCTCTTGCTTGCTGTTGGTCGAGCAGTAGCAGGTGCTTATGTGGAAATTCTTTGGCAAGCGCAGGCTGGTTACATAGGGGTCTTTTGGAAGCGGGTAATCTGGGAGTGGGGGAGTCGATTTGCTGTAGGTGTGATTGTTGCTTTCTTGGTTCTAGTAAATCTTAAGATTGCCTCTGCCACGTTAGGGGGTATCCAGATCCGTCGGCGCTTTGGGAATATTGAGATTTCGGAACAGATCCCCAAGGAATTTGTCTGGTGGGGAATGCTGATAGCAGCAGTTCTTATGGGAACGTGGTTTGGTGCGGCGGTTCCGCCGAGCGTTGGGGTCCAGAGTCTTCTCCTTTTTACTGCGGATTCTTGGGGACTCCTTGACCCAGTCCTGAACCGTGACCTTGGATGGTACGTCTTTTGGCTTCCAGTGCTAAGATCGGTGGCCACACTAGGTATAATCTTAGTCTTTCTCGTGTTCACCCTGGTCGCGGCTGGGTACGCAGCAACTGGGGCGATTCGCTGGACAGGAAACCGAATCAATATCGAAGAGCGTTCCCGATTGCATTTAGGAGGGCTCCTAGCCTGCTTTTTCCTTTTCCTTGCTGTCCAGCTAACGCTTCAACGCTACACCCTTCTCCTTGACGGCAACTCTCCAGTCCAAGGGATTTTCGGTTTCAGCGATGCGGAAGCGCGCTTGCCAGCGTACCAAACTCTAGCTGTGCTTTGCGTGTTCGCGTCTCTGGGTATCGGGTGGGGCGCGTGGAAGAGTCGGTCGGGGCCACTTGTCGCGTCACTTGGGATAGTTGCGTTCGGAACAATACTGCTCGGGCAATTTTGGCCCAGTTTATTTCAGCGATACTGGGTTGAACCAAATGAGCTCGAGAGTGAGACCCCTTATATAGAGTACAATTTAGAGTTCACTCGGTTGGGCTTTGATCTGGACGGGCTTGAGCGTCAGGCTTTTGCTTTTGAGGCAGAAGAGCCCGTGGATTGGGTACGTGCTGGGCAGCAATTTGCTGGACTCCCGGTGTGGAATCAAAATACGCTCCTGGCGACCTATCGAGAACTCGAGGCACTCTTCCCGTATTACGACTTCGGGGGCGTTACGATTGACCGATATACTTCGCCCGAAGGGCCAGTCCCTGTAGCGCTGTCTGTTCGACAAGTTCAGCCGGGTGGGATACAGGATCCCAATTGGCAGAATCTGCATCTTAGAAAGCGTTATGTCGCTGGAGTCGGAACGGTTGCAAGCCTGGCATCTGTCCGAACGCCCGAGGGCAGACCGGAGATGTTAATCACGGGTATTCCACCGGAGGTGGCGCCTAATACCGAAGATATTCTGGAATTGGAACTAGAGAGTCCTGATATCTTCTTTGGGACTCAGCAGCAACGGTATGCAGTGGTCAACCCGGAAGCAGAAGAGTACTTCACGCTAGGCATGGAACAAGGAGTGCCGGGTATAGATTTCCCAGTGGGCATCGAACTCGATTCGCCGCTTCGCACCGCGCTGCTCGCGTGGCGCTTTAGGGATCCAAATCTTCTCTTCGCATCCGAATTGACCTCAAGTAGTCGGTTCATCTATCGCCGTTCAGTCACTGAGCGCGCACAGGCCCTTGCTCCCTTCCTACATTTTCCAGAGGAAGCATATCCGGTAGTATCGGAGGGGCGTGTTGTTTGGTTGCTGGAAGGGTTTACCACTACCTGGTCCTTTCCGTTATCGACTGCAACCGACTTTGGATCTGTCCGGTCTGGTGCCCGGTACGTGAGGAACAGCATCAAGGCCACTATCGATGCGGTGACCGGGGACGTGGATTTCTTCCGTGTTCCGATCGATGACCCATTGGCAGATGCTTATGAAAATGCGTTTCCGGATCTCTTCCAACCAATAAGTGAGATGTCGCTGGATCTTCGGCGACATCTGAGGTACCCTCGGTCCCTGCTTAGCCTTCAGAGTCGTGTGCTTCTCCAGTATCACCAGGAGACTGCGGCTACTTTTCATGGGCAACAGGATGTCTGGGATGAGCCTCAGGAATTGGCTGAAAACACGAGCCCAGTGCCATACAGGCCCGAGTATGGGTTGTATACGATTCCAGGGGAATCCGATCCGAGTTTTCACCTCACGACACTCTTTGTGCCGGCTGGACGACAAAATCTGACTGGCGTACTCACCGGTCGAACAGACGAATTTGGTGTACCTGAGGCGATCCTTTTTGATGTTCCGGTAGCAGACCAGGTTCCAGGCCCTCGCCAAGTTGAAGCACTAGTAGAGCAGGACCCAGAGATCTCACAGCAGTTTTCTCTCTGGCGTACTGGGGGGAGTCAGGTATGGACAGGACACCTCCACCTTGTCCCTGTAGGCGGGCGCGTGGTTTATATGGAGCCAGTGTTCTTGGCGGCTGAGGCCGACGCAATTCCAGAGTTGCGCCGGTTTGTGGTCAGCGATGGACGACGGGTAGCCATGACTGAGACACTGGAAGCCGCCATAAGCGAACTAGAGATGGCAGGAGCCATGGGGCCGCTTGTAGACACTGGAGAAAACCTCGTCATGCCAGTCCTAGCGAATAGTAATACCATACCGGTCCAGGCATGGCCTTCAGAGGCACTTGAGCTGCTTGAAGAGGCCGAATCAAGTGCACGGGACGGTAATTGGCAGGGTTTCGGCACCGCCCTTGGCGAGCTTCGATCGTTACTGGAGGGGCTGGGTAACTAAGGGCGCTCATTCCAGTGTCGAGGGCAGCTGTTGATCACTCTTTAGGCCCCTGGTAGCTTTTCTTCTCTTCCCTCCATGCTAGCGTGTTCGGGACGCGTATCACGCTCCGTCGAACACCCTTCGACCACCCAGCTGAGAGTCTATGGACCTTCACGAATACCAAGCCAAAGAATGTTTCCGCACCGCGGGTATTCCAGTGCCACCAGGCAAGATTGCCCGCACGCCAGAACAGGCGGAAGCAATTGCTATGGAGTACGGCGGCAACGTAGTCGTTAAGGCCCAAGTGCATTCCGGGGGGCGAGGAAAGGCAGGCGGTGTCAAGCTTGCAGTAGACCCCGCTGATGCGAGGAAGCACGCCCAAAATATCCTGGGGTTGGAGATTAAGGGACTGACGGTCGAAAAAGTTCTGGTAACACCGACCGAGGAGATTGATACCGAAGCATATCTTGGGGTACTGATCGATAGGAGCTCCCAGGCTCCAATATTTATTGTCTCGGCTGCGGGGGGTATCGACATCGAAGAAGTGGCTGAAACACGCCCGGACGAGGTCCGACGCTTCGTTGTTGACCCTCGTCATGGCCTACTCCCACATCAGGCGTTCTGGTTAGCTGACTTTCTCTACGATGACCCGGAGTTGATTAAGCAGACTGCGAAGATTATTGGGCAACTTTATGAAGCCTTCACGAATACGGGGGCCTCAATGGCAGAAATCAACCCGTTAATCACCACACCCGAAGGGAAAGTCAAAGCTATCGATGCTAAGATGAGCATCGATGAGAATGAGCTTTTCCGGCGTCCTGACATCGCAAGTCTGCGTGACACGTCGGCCGAACCTAAAGCAGAAACTCTCGCGAGGGAGGCTGGTCTCTCCTTTGTAAAACTCGACGGTGAGGTTGGGTGCTGTGTAAATGGGGCAGGGCTAGCGATGGCCACTATGGATCTGGTCAAGTACTACGGGGGTGAGCCTGCAAACTTCCTCGATATCGGTGGCTCTTCTAACCCTGACAAGGTTGCTTCTGCTCTCCAGATCATCGCCTCTGACCCGAATGTGAAATCTATCCTCTTCAACATCTTTGGTGGAATCACACGCTGCGACGATGTGGCTAACGGAATTATCGAAGCGCTCAGCCGAATAGAAATTCGGGCCCCTATCGTTATCCGACTCACCGGAACAAACGAGGAGCTGGCTCTTGAGATTCTCCAGAATGCAGGCTTCTCTGCTTACGCTTCGATGGATGATGTCGTGGAAGAAGCCGTAAGATTGGCGAGGGCGTAGTCATGGCGATCTTTTCTAGTTCCTCGACAAGACTGGTTGTTCAGGGGATCACAGGTCGGGACGGGTCGTTCCATACACGTGAGACTATGGCTTACGGGACGCCTGTTGTAGCTGGCGTAACCCCCGGTAAAGGTGGCGAGATATTCATCGGCCCTGGTGATCTTACAACGCCTATCTATAACTCGATGGACCAGGCAGTATCTGAAACCGACGCCAACACCTCTTTGATTTTCGTGCCACCAGCGTTCGCGGCGGGTGCTATCATGGAGGCTGCCGAGTCAGGTGTGGATCTCGTAGTAGCAATCACAGAAGGTGTTCCAGTTCAAGATATGGTACGGGCACACGCGTTTGCTCGGGACCGAGGGGTCCGGGTCCTCGGGCCCAATTGCCCTGGACTGATCTCTCCCGGAAAAGCGAAAATTGGTATTCTGCCTGGACATATAGTGACAGAGGGCCCAATCGGTCTTGTATCACGCTCTGGTACTTTGACATACGAGTCAGTGCACCAGCTGACGGCAATGGGTCTTGGACAGACCACGTGTGTGGGGATTGGTGGCGACCCACTCATCGGCACAAACTTTATCGACTGCCTTTCTGCGTTCGAATCCGATCAAGAGACAGAGGCCATCGTGATGATCGGTGAGATAGGTGGCACCGATGAACAAGAAGCAGCCGAGTACATTAGCGGTGACATGTCCAAGCCAGTAGTAGGTTTCATCGCGGGCCAGACTGCGCCTCCAGGTCGTCGTATGGGACACGCTGGCGCGATTATCAGCGGCTCTTCTGGAACCGCTGCAGAGAAGATCAAGGCGTTCGAAGACAACGGTGTCGGTGTCGCAAACCGGCCAGCAGATATCGTTGGGCTTGTACAAGAGGTCCTGAGTTAAGAACCAGGCTGGCGGAGTGCTCATCATGGACAATAGCTCAGACGTACTCTTGGTCGATCATGCGGTCGAAACTGTATCGCACCAGATCCGCCCTGAAACAGCATTTTATGATGTAGTAGATCTTATGGTAAAGAAGTCTGTCGAGGCCGTGCCGGTCGTTGGTGATTCCGGTGAGGTTCTTGGGATTATCGGATCAGAAGATGTGCTGGATCGGGTCCTTAGAGACACTCCCATCGATCTTTCTAAGTCGCCTGGCGAAGAGCTTTCAGCTGGGGACATTATGACTCGAACTGTGCTTTGCGTTTCGCAGGGCCAGCCACTTATTGAGGTCGCCCTAATGATGGTCCATAAAAAAGTGGAGTGGCTTCCTGTCGTGCAGGATGGTGTATTGATTGGAATTGTCACCCGGGGCAAAGTGCTTCGCACTTTATACCTTGGTCCTACTAAGCAGCAGCAGACAGAAGAAGACACGGACTTATGAACCAGACACTAGCGATCATTAAGCCGGATGCCATGGAATCGGGTAAGGCAGGAAAGATATTGGCACATCTCGAAGCGGCAGGATTTACGATACAGGCCCTCCGTCTAGTGTCGCTCAGCGAAGCACAAGCCGCCGAATTCTATTCGGTTCACAAAGGCAAGCCGTTTTATGACCAACTCGTGGCATTTATGACTTCAGCTCCGGTGATCCCAGTCATTCTTGAGGCGGAAAACGCTGTCCTCAAGCTCCGAGAGGCCATCGGTGCTACTGACCCGCGAGAGGCCAAGGAGGGCACGGTTCGGAAACTGTACGCTGAGTCTAAGGAAAGGAATGCGATCCATGCATCAGATTCTGACGCCAATGCCAATACTGAGATCGCATTTTTCTTTTCAAATTACGAGCGATTGGGGGTCGACTAGAGATCTAGTTTAAGCTCTCTTTGCAGTCCCTAGACAATCGTCCTGCTCGACTTAGCTTTCTCAACTATGCTCAAAGTGGATCTTGGGCGGCTCGGACGTGAAGGTTCAGTCGTACTTGAAACTCAGGTCTCGGCCGAGGATGATTTTTGGAAGGATAGTGGGATTAAGTGGGCTGGCCCCGTCGACTTCCGACTCCGGACGTTATTTGCCGGGACGGGCGAGGTCGTGGTCCGCGGGAGCGTTCAGGGACCCTTACAGGAAGAATGCCGGCGATGTACTCGACCGGTGGAGAACACTCTAGAAGAGGAGTTGACTCTGGTTTACGTGTCTGCTGACACCGAGGCAGAATCGGAGGAAGCAGGTGCTTATCTATTTGAGCCGATAGCTGGAGAGCTCGATCTGAGCAATGCAGTGCGCGAGGAGATCATCCTTGCGATCAATCCCTACGTAGTATGCGATCCGAAATGCTCTGGACTCTGCCCTCGCTGCGGGGTGGACTTGAACCAAACAGTATGCGATTGTGGCGAGGTAGAATCTGACCCTCGTTGGGAAGCGCTTCGGGCACTAAAGGACAGGTGATAGATGGCAGTACCAAAGAGGCGAACGTCCAAACAACGGAAGCGGAAACGCCGTACGCATTTCAAAGCGCAGGCCGTAACAGTCAATGCGTGTCCCAAGTGTGGTGACGTAAAGATTCCTCACCGAATATGCCCGACTTGTGGCCATTATCGAGGCGAGCCTGTTCTCGAGGTTGAAGTAGACTGACCCCGGCCTCTGGCACCGAATGCAGGTTCACTTACAGGTCTAGCTTCCAGAGCTAAGTTGCTGATCCTGGAGGGAAGGGAGCCGCTTTGCGGATAGCGTTGGATGCGATGGGAACTGACCGGGCACCTATGCCTGAGGTAACCGGGGCGATTCAGTCCCTAAGCCACCTGGATAGTGATATTGAGGTTGTGCTCATAGGCGATGAAGAGATTGTTCGTACGGAACTTGAGCGTCACGGCCAATGCCCCGATCGTTTGCATGTGCACCACGCGCCAGAGCAAGTCACCGCAGCTGATCCTGCGGCGTCAGTGATCCGTAAGAAGCCTTCGAGTTCAATGGTGGTAGGCCTACGGATGCAGCAAGCGGGAGAGGTAGACGCATTTGTCAGTGCTGGATCAACCGGCGCGATTATGGCCACATCCCTTTTCACACTCCGTCGACTCCCCGGAATAGATCGTCCGGCTGTGGGCACGCCTCTTCCTTCTCTGAAGGATCCATTTCTGCTTATTGATTCCGGCGCAAACGTCGACTGTAAACCGGAACACTTGGTCCAATTTGCCCACCTGGGAAGCATATACGCGCAACATACAATGGGGCGCCCGCAACCGAAGGTTAGCCTTCTGAATGTGGGAGAGGAGCCCGGTAAGGGTGGTGAGTTAGTTGCGGACACGTATGACTTGTTACTAGACGAACCCGGTCTCTGCTTTGTGGGCAATGTAGAAGGTGGGGGTCTGTTAAGGGGAGAATGTGACGTAGTGGTTTGTGATGGGTTTGTTGGAAACGTGCTCCTAAAGTTCTATGAGGGAGTTGCTGCCTCTATTCTCAGTCCCCTTGGTAAAGAGAGGGATGATGATGAAGAGACTGGAGGGCTCAGTGATGTGCTTCGAATCCTAGACCATGCAGATACTGGAGGAGCGCCCCTGTTGGGCGTGGGTGGAGTTTCGATAATCTGCCACGGGAAATCACCTCCCCGAGCAATTCGTAACGCAATTGCTGTAGCAGCACGAGCTGTAAGCTCAGACATGGTCGGACACAGCGCTCGTAACATCAGCGGTTCGGGTGCCTGGCTGGAGGAAATGAAATGAGAAAACCGCAGCCACTGGTAGAGATCGTTGGTACGGGTCGGTATCTACCTGACTGCGTGCTTACCAACGATGATCTTGCGAAGAGGGTGGAAACTTCAGATGAGTGGATCCACACCCGTACAGGGATTCGGGAGCGGCGGATAGCGCCCGAAGGTGTAAATGCGGCTGACATGGGGGCTGCTGCGGCTCAGCGTGCAATGGAATGCGCCCAAGTCGATCCCGGAGAGATTGATGTTATCATCCTTTCCACGGCGACACCGGATCGTTGGCTTCCCTCTACGGCTTGTGATACACAGGCGCTACTCGGATGCACAAACGCGTTTGCGTTTGATGTGATGGCGGCTTGCACAGGGTTCCTTTATGCCTTGAACGTCGCCGAGGGTTACCTGATGGCAGGACGAGGCGAAGTCGCCCTTGTGGTCGCCACGGAAAAAATGAGTTCGATCACGGATTGGAGCGACCGGAAGACGTGTGTCTTGTTTGGTGATGGTGCAGGAGCAGTTGTGCTCCGGAAGAGTAATGGGTCGGGAAGAGGGATCCTTTCCAGCCACCTGCGATCAGACGGCAACCTGGCGGATCTTTTATATCGCCCTGGAGGCGGCTGTACCGAGCCAGTAAGTCAAGCGCTTCTTGATAACGGACGACACCTGATCCGTATGGAGGGGCGTGAGATCTTTAAGAACGCAGTCCGCTCTATGGCGGAAGCCTGTGATGTCGCTTTGCAGCAGGCTGGATTGACTGCAGATGACGTAGACCTACTAATCCCCCACCAGGCTAATGTCCGGATAATTGAAGCGACTGCTAAGTACGCAGGTATCGATATGGAACGGGTGTATGTGAATGTCGACAGATACGGGAACATGAGCTCTGCCTCGGTACCGGTTGGCCTCGATGAGGCAGTCGAAAAAAGTCTGATTGGCCCCGAATCTAATGTCCTTACGGTGGCTTTCGGTGCCGGCCTAACGTGGGGTGCTATGGCCCTTCGGTGGTAGGCCTTTAGGTACTACAAATGACACTCGCTCTGCTTTTTCCTGGCCAGGGATCACAATATATCGGTATGGGGCGTGAGCTTGCCGTGGCCGAACCTGCGGCAACAAGGCTTCTTGCGAAGGCAGACGAGGTTCTCGGCTTCCCACTTTCATCGCTCATGGCCGAGGGTCCAGAAGATGTCCTAACAGCCACAAATAATGCCCAGCCTGCGATTCTTGTCCATTCGCTCGCGGCGCTGGAAGTCGCTCGGGAACGAATCGGCCCGGTAGCATTGGCAGCAGGTCATTCCCTAGGCGAGTTCGCGGCTCATGTGGCTGCAGAGACAATGAGCTTCGAAGAGGCATTGTTAGCCGTCCGACACAGGGGTGAGTTGATGCATCGCGCGGGGCAAGAGAAAGCGGGCACCATGGCTGCCATTCTTGGGCTAGATGATTCCGTCGTAGAGAAAATATGTCAGGATGTCGATGCCGGAGTATGTCAAATCGGAAACTTAAATTCAAAAGGACAAGTAGTCATAAGCGGGGACATTTCAGGTGTAGAGGAAGGTATGGAACTCGCCAAAGAGGCCGGTGCCAAGAAAGTGGTCCAACTAAACGTTTCCGGGGCTTTTCATTCAACTCTAATGGAACCAGCAGCATCTGGATTAAGAGAAAGGCTGGAGGAGATCGATTTCGTTGACCCAGTCTTTCCAGTTGTTTCAAACGTGACAGCTGAGTTGGTGACGACAGGAGAGGTCGCTAAAGATTTGCTAGTCCGGCAGCTCACAGCCCCCGTGCGCTGGAGTGCTTCGATTAGTACGATGCTGGCGAGCGGTGTGGATCAGTTTTTAGAGCTTGGTCCAGGCAGGGTCCTTAAGACTCTAAACCGCAGGAACGCACAGGGATGTGAAACTATGGCTTTCGGTGAGCCTGATGATTTTGCTGCACTGGAGACATTAGAATGAGTGGTCGACTGCAAGGGAAAGTGGCGCTGGTGACAGGGGGCGCACGGGGGATTGGGCTGTCAATCGCAAAGGCTCTGGCTGCTGCGGACGCTCGTGTCGCTGTCGTGGATATCCTAGCTGATACTGCGCAAGCTGCTGCTGCTGAACTTTCGGGAACTGGCAATCAAGGTTTCTCTTGTAACGTGGCTGATCCCGAAGCAGTGCAGGGGGCCCTTAGTTCAATCGAGGAAAATGTTGGACCAGTGGATATTCTCATCAATAATGCCGGAATTACGAGGGACAACCTCCTGATGCGGATGAAGAACGAAGATTTTGATGAGGTCATAGCCGTTAACCTCAAGGGTGCGTTTAATTTTACCAGAGCGGCAGCTCGCGGGATGATGAAGCGCCGGGACGGTGTGATCATCAATATCGCGTCAGTTGTAGGTCTAATCGGAAACCCTGGGCAAACTAACTATGCAGCTTCAAAGGCCGGCCTGATCGGCATGACTAAGAGTGTTGCTCGCGAGCTAGCATCCAGAGGCGTGCGTTGCAATGCCGTCGCGCCAGGATTTATTAGTACGCCAATGACTGATGCTTTGAGCGAAGACCAAAAGATTGCCCTTAAGGGACGAATACCCTTAGGGACTCTTGGCACACCAGATGACGTTGCGAGTGCCGTAATGTTTCTCGTCGGACCCGACGCGCGCTACATTACCGGCCAAGTGTTGTCCGTTGATGGTGGTATGGCCATGTAGTAGTGCCATAAGACTGTCATCTTTTCAGAGCTTTGAACCAAAGTTTTATCCCCTAAGGAGGATACATGAGCGAGCCCACCGAGGCGCGAGTCCGCGAGATCATCGTCAACGAGTTGGGCGTTGAGCCAGATAAGGTCACTGACGAGGCGTCATTCGTTGAGGACTTGGGAGCGGATTCCCTCGATACCGTCGAGCTCGTGATGGCATTCGAGGAGGAATTCGGGATCGACATCCCCGATGAGGATGCTGAGCAGATGCGTAGCGTTGGTGACGCTATAGCATATTTGCGAGACAAGCAGGAAGGGGGCGAGGAGTAACCCTCGTCTTTTAAGATCCGAGTATGCTGAAGTGGACCCAGGCAGGTGCTAGCCCGAGGCGAGTAGTAGTAACAGGAATGGGCCTGATCTCTCCTGTAGGAAATAACCTACAGGAGAGTTGGGATAGCCTGTTAGCGGGCAAGAGCGGCGGCAGTCAAGTCACGCAATTCGAGGCCACAGAAGAGTTTCCGTGCAGAATTGGTTGTGAGGTCAAGAACTTTGACCCACTAGATCATTTCGATAAACGGGAGGTGCGACGCCACGACCGCATCGCTCAGTTTGCTATAGTCGCAGCGGCGGAAGCACTGGCCTCATCGCGCTTGGATACCGGATCCGGAAGCATTGATGCTGAGCGATGCGGTGTCCTCTTTGGTAGTGGTATCGGAGGTATAGCTACCTTCGAAGAACAACATAAGAAGATGCTTGAGAAGGGCCCCGGCCGAGTGAGCCCTTTCTTCATCCCTATGTTCATACCGGACATAGCAGCCGGCCTTATCTCCATACGATGGGGCCTTCGGGGTCCGAACTATGCTACGGTATCAGCATGCGCATCCTCAGCTCATGCTATTGGCAACGCCATGAGACACATCCGTTACGGCGAAGCAGATATCATGGTAGCGGGGGGCTCCGAGGCAACGATAACCCCTATGACATATGCAGGGTTCTCCTCGATGAAGGCGATGTCGACACGGAATGATGACCCCACAGGCGCCAGCCGGCCGTTTTCGAGCGACAGGGATGGTTTCGTTATGGGCGAAGGGGCTGGGGCGCTTGTTTTAGAGGCTCTAGAGCATGCCGAGGCGCGAGGAGCTGAAATTCTTGCAGAAGTTGTAGGGTACGGAATCTCTGCAGATGCATTTCACATCACGGCGCCCCCCCCTGACGGATACGGAGCTCAACAGGCTATGCGTACGGC
The DNA here is from genome assembly GCA_002347035.1 of Gemmatimonadales bacterium UBA2982. GTDB lineage: Bacteria > Gemmatimonadota > Gemmatimonadetes > Longimicrobiales > Gaopeijiaceae > UBA2982. Next base: position 39,929 of record DEAM01000001.1, read on the forward strand.
GCTAGAGGATGTGGGTACGGATGCGTCTAATGTCGACTATATAAATGCCCATGGAACATCAACGATGGCTGACGCGGTTGAAACGAAAGCTATTAAGGCAGTGCTAGGTGACCGAGCATATGAAATCGTTGTAGGATCTACGAAATCGATGACAGGGCATCTCTTAGGCGCGGCAGGAGTTCTGGAAGCAATCGCCTCGATCCAGGTCGTAAGGACTGGTCGTATCCCGCCCACAATCAACTTCCAGGGACCCGACGAAGAGTGTGATTTGGAATACGCGCACGGGGGTGTGATGCAGCGAGATGTAGAGATCGCCCTTAGTAATTCGTTTGGGTTCGGGGGGCACAACGTGTGTCTAGCGATTCGACGGTGGAACTAACGCATTACATCGTCTCCTGACCCCTCGAAGGAGAGCTATGAGGATTGGAACGGGATACGACTCACACAGGTTTGATGCTGGACGCCCTTTAATACTTGGTGGGATCCAGATTCCCGCGCATCCTGGACTAGCAGGGCATTCTGACGGGGATGCGATCGCTCATGCCATCATTGATGCCGTACTTGGTGCTGCCGCTCTGGGTAACGTCGGAAGTCATTTCCCACCGAATGAAGAGGAGTGGAAAGGAGCAGATTCAATGCAGCTCCTGACCCAAGCAATAGAGATCCTCAGCAATTCGGGTTATGTGGTAGGCAATATCGACGTAACCGTCATCTGTGAAAGCCCCAGGATCGCGCCCCACGCTGATGCCATGGTAGAAAGTATCAGTCGCGCTACGAGCATCTCGATGGACCGCGTGTCGATTAAGGGTAAATCAAACGAAGGGATGGGTTGGATCGGGTCAGGTGAGGGTCTCGCGGTTCAAGCAGTAGCCATGATAGAGCCCGCACAGGGGTAGGTATCCGTGGGTGAGTTCATAGGGTGGGTCGACCTTCTGCCGAACAGCGCTACCTACCTCATGCTGGGCCTAGGGGTGGCCGCAGAGAATATAGTTCCTGTGATTCCTGCGGATACATTCGTGGCAGTCGGGGGGTTCCTCTCTACGAGGGGTGACTTGGACGGGGTCTGGGTATTTGGAGCCTCGTGGTTATTTAACGCATCTTCCGCTCTAATGATGTATCGACTTGCTTACAAGTACGGACCGTCGTTCTTCACGTGTGGGGCAGGTCGATACATCCTAAAGTCTCATCAGCTAGAGCGGATGACCCACTTCTACCATCGATGGGGTACGTCGGCAATCTTTTTCACCCGCTTCTTGCCAGGAGTGCGCTCGGTGGTGCCGGTGTTCGCTGGTGTGACTAACCAGCATTGGTTGAGAGTTGCAACTCCGATAATTATAGCTTCGGGACTCTGGTACGGGACTCTCGTTGCACTCGGAATATGGGTCGGCAATAATCTGGACCTCCTCCTGACTGTCCTGTCACAACTCAACCTCCTTCTTGGACTGGTCGCTGCATCAGTCATCATCATTGTGGCCCGTTGGTGGTGGAGGACACGACATGAGTGACCGTCAAGGTTTTCGATTCGAGGAATACGAAGACCACCTTACATATGAACGGGGACTGTCGAGCAATACTGTTGCTGCGTATTTCCGAGATCTAAGGCGCTGGCAAGAGTTCATGGAAAGAGCGTCTGTCTCCAGTCCAGGCGACGTTACTCCCAAGCAATTACGAGCATGGATGTTCTCACTGAAGGAGGAAGGCCTTGCCCCACCCTCAATTCGACGCTCTCAGTCAGCCCTCCGCAGCTACTTCAGGTTTCTACACTCTGAAGGGATGGTGGAGAATGACCCTACAGACCGGATGGAGTCACCAAGGGGGGAGAGGCGGCTACCAACTTTTTTGAGCCTGGAAGAAACGCTTCGCTTTCTCGAGGCTGGCGACCCTTCGAGGAGACTATACTGGCGAGATCGGGCAATTCTCGAATTCCTGTACGCTTCGGGGGTTCGTGTTTCGGAGCTAGTAAATCTGCTACTGATTAATCTAGATCTTGATGATCGCTTTGCGACTATCTTCGGGAAGGGATCCAAAGAGCGATTAGTCCCCCTAGGGGATCCAGCGGTAAGAGCGCTAAGTCGCTACTTGCGAGACGTAAGGCCTGGGCTTGACGCTGGTCAAGGTAAGGGGTGTGTCTTTCTGAATACCCACGGACGTCCTTTGCGCCGTGAGTCGGTATGGGCGTTGGTCAAGGATACGGCACGAAGAGCAGGTCTCACTAAAGACGTGTCGCCTCATACTATTCGACACACATTTGCAACACATCTTGTTGAACGAGGGGCAGACTTGGTCGCAGTGCAGGAGCTCCTAGGTCACTCTGACATCTCAACCACCCAGATCTATACTCACCTGGATAGGGACTACCTCCGCAAGGTTCATCACCGATACCACCCCAGGTCTTTAAATGAGGAAAGTACGAGTGATTGAACTAGTTGCCGGGATTCACCCCGCCATCAGATGGGTCACCCGCATCTACAATGGCAAAGAGTTCAGCTTGCGTTGCCGCCTCGTTTAAAAGGCGGATGGCTTCAGTTAAGGCCGGATCACGCTGCGCTCGAAAATTAGCTTCCGCACCAACATCGTCCATGCGCTGAGCAACTGCGATCAAGCCTCGCCATCTGAGATAATCACGCACCACCTCGTCCTCTGCGAGATCAGGCGACAAACCCTCTTCGATGAGAGACGTCATGAAGGCATTGAACTCAAAATCAGTTACGTTCGGTTCCTCTCCGGCGTTCCTTCGGGCCTCAGCGATTCTGAAGCCAAATTCCGTAAGGCGGAGAGCGAGAGGGAACTGAGTTTCACTCGTAATACGAACTAGGTCTTGCTCCCTTAATCGCAGTGTGTCTTCGACGATCTCCCGATCAGGGAATATGCCGCCACCATCAATGAGCGCCCGCCCGCCGGCCGTTTCTACACGTCGTAGGTCATCAACGTCCGTGTCCTCATCAAATGGTTGACCCTGACTATCCCTATCCCTCTGCAGAGATCGACCCAGTGGCGTGAGCCATGAACCCGTTGTAAAACGAAGCCTCCGTCCATGAGGTAGCGCCATCACAGTCTGCACGACCCCTTTGCCGAAGGTGCGTTCACCTAGGACTATGGCCCGGTCATAATCCTGCAACGCACCTGCTAGGATTTCTGCACCAGAAGCTGTGAATCCATCAACGAGGACTATAATTGGCAGGTTGGGTAGACGCTGCGGCATGCGATCCTGATAGGAATCAGTTTCTGGGTCATCGACAGAACGACCAGGCCGTCGTTGGACTGTGCTAGCGAGAGTCGACCCTGGCTCGAGAAACAAATCTGCGAGCATGAGGGACTCATCTAGGAACCCACCCGGATTGCGACGAAGGTCGATGATTAGCCCGCGGGCGTCCGTGAGATCGTCAAGCGCATCACCCATCTCCTCCGCTGCCCCACGTGCAACGCGATCCAAGATTACATACCCGATATCATTGTCTAGAATTCCAAAGTCCACGGCTGGGACGTGTACCTCAGCACGCGTGATATCAAATTCGAGAGGCTCAGCATAACCGGCTCTTTGAATCATTACTGATACGTCTGTTCCCACAGGCCCTCGTATTGAATCAGCCGCCATACTAGTGGACCACTCAGAGGCATCCGTATCATTGACTCCAACGATGACGTCACCCACGATGATTCCTGCTTCTCTAGCCGGAAAGCCCCGGAAGACAGCAGTTACTGTGACAGATTCGTTTAGAAGGGTGATCTGTAACCCGACCCCTGAATAGTTCCCAGTAGTCTGCTCTTCCCAATCCTCGGATTCCTGAGGCGTGAATAATTCCGCGTAAGGGTCGTCGAGGGCCTCTATAAGTCCATCAATCGCAGCTTCCCATAGGAGAGAGTCGTCGAACTCCTCCATATGCATGCGGGAAATTGCTCTAACTGCGCCGGTAAGGACATCAACCTCATCTGGGGTATTGCCCCCCCCCCTATTCGGGGCGTCCTGAGCATTTGAGGCGCCAGGAACAAGGAGTACCGTGGCCAGAATCAAAAGTGTGGCTGTGCGCTTCTTCATGCGGCGCCCTCTATCCATTTGTTGCAGTTGCAAATTTAGAACCCCCAGACACCGACCCCCGTTCCTTATCTGGAAAACTATCCCACATGGTTAGGAGAACGCTGTGCCAGATCTTAAGAATCAGTAACTTTAGCGCAGAATGAGAACCGAATATTAATTTTCTCATGAGCACCGATACGGCAGTGCTGCCCATGAATCAAGATCAAACGTACCCGCCACTTCGAGTAGGCCTTGCACAATTCAAGCCGGCGAAGGCTGATCTGATACGTAATCTCGACCGCATTAAGGGGATCCTAAAACAGGAATCCAATGGTCTCGATGTGCTCGTCTTCCCTGAGACGACACTTTCCGGCTATTTCCTCGAGGGTGGTGTTGCTGAAGCCTCAGTTACCATTGAGGGCTTGACCGACTCCTTGGGAGAACCCCCTCAAAATGCACCAGATCTTGTCCTCGGGTTCTACGAGCGTGGCCGCCGCAATTTCTATAACAGCGTGGCTTATATTGAGGCTGGCGAAGGAGAGTGGTGCGTTCGCCACGTTCATCGCAAGATCTTTCTTCCCACCTACGGAGTGTTTGACGAAGCTCGGTTTGTAGAGCCAGGCAAGGATGTGCGAGCCTTCGATACACGATTTGGGCGTATTGGCATGCTTATCTGCGAAGAGGCCTGGCACTCTCTCCCTGCCATGATCCTAGCATTGGATGGAGCGGAAGTAATACTGGTGATGAGCGCATCTCCTGCCAGAGACTTTGCCCCATCCCCTGGAGGGTTGCCGTCGAACCTTGACCGATGGGACCGAATCGCTCCTGTAATCGCTATGGAGCACGGTATATTTGTTGCCGTTGCTCAGCTTGCTGGATCCGAGGGGGGGAAGCTGTTTCCAGGAGGCTCCATAGTCGTAGGACCCGACGGAAGCGTCCTGGCTCGAGGACCACTCATGGATGAGGCGATCACTCGGGCCAGTCTAGAGGCATCAGCGATCAACCGAGTCAGGATCAGTTCACCTCTCCTGTCCAATCTCAAACAAGCCTTGCCTCATCTTCAGGTTTCTCTTGATCGAGTTTCTCGACGAGATGCTTATGGTAAAACCCCTGAGGAACCAGAGGCTGATAACGATGACACGTGGCCTAACTTGATGGGTGGTGGTGACACTCCGTCAGACCACGAAGGTTTGCATGATCCTTCCGCACTCGAAATCGATCACGACCTAGTAGAGCGAACGCTCGTTGAGTTTATACGTGATGAGGTTCAGCGACGGAGAGGGTTCAATAAAGTTGTAGTTGGCGTCTCTGGCGGCGTTGATTCCGCAGTGTCGCTTTTCCTAGCATGCAAAGCCCTTGGGAAGGAGAATGTGCACGGATTCCGCTTGCCATACAGGGAGTCCAGTAAAGAAAGCTTAGAACACGGTCAGCTTTTACTTGAGGCCACGGGAGTTCACGCTCATACGATTGACATTAGTGATCCCCTAGACCGCTACGTAGAGAAATACGAGGAAGACCTTTCTCCGCTCAGAAAAGGGAATTTGATGGCCCGTCTGCGCGCAATAATTCTCTTCGATCAATCTGCTAAGTTGGATGCCCTACCTCTTGGAACTGGGAATAAGAGTGAACGGCTATTGGGTTATTTCACCTGGCACGCAGATGACTCACCACCAATCAATCCATTGGGCGATCTCTTCAAGACTCAAGTTTGGGGTCTCGCTAGGCATCTAGGGATTCCAGATGTGATCATCGATAAGCCAGCTACCGCTGACCTCGTGCAGGGCGTGACAGATGAAGATGAAATAGGAGTATCGTATCAGGAAGCTGATCCTATCCTTCATTGGCTCTTACACGAATACCGCCCCGAGGCGCTAGTCCGTATGGGTTTCTCCAAAGGAGCTGTGGATCTGGTACAACGTCGTCTTCAGTCGACGCACTGGAAACGCGAACTACCTACGGTGGCAGTCCTCTCTTCCAGCGCAATCGGAGAATTCTACCTACGACCCGTAGATTTTTAGCCGGGCGAGGTTCGTGAGGGCCATGGTACCCCAAGGACCATCGTATCGCATTGGTCCGCAAGAGCACCTGAGTTACTTTGGGCCCTTATTCAGCCAGCCAAGGTCGGCATGCTGCTCGTAATCGATAACTACGACTCCTTCACGTTCAATCTCGTGCAGTTCTTAGGAGAACTCGGAGTAAATCCAGTGGTGGTGCGGAATGACGAGCATAGTGTGGATGAGCTATGCGAAATGAAAGTCGGTCGAGTAGTCGTTTCCCCTGGTCCGTGCACGCCAAGAGAAGCTGGGGTGAGTGTAGAGGCCTTTAAGAAGATTGGGGGGCAGGGTGTACCGATGCTCGGGGTTTGCTTGGGCCACCAGAGCCTTGGGGAAGCTTTTGGGGGACAGACAGTCTTGGCCAATAGGATCATGCACGGCAAGACCGGACCCGTGCGCCACGAAGGAGCCGGAATCTTCAAGGGAATCCCATCACCGTTTTCTGTGGCTCGGTACCACTCACTGGTAACGGACGAGGAAGCATTGCCAGATGCGCTCGAGCCGGTTGCCTGGAGTTGTGACCCTGCCGATGAAGGTGAGGTGCAGGCTATGCGGCATCGGGAACTACCACTCTGGGGAGTTCAGTTCCATCCTGAGTCATTTTTTAGCGAACACGGAAAGCTCTTGCTTGGGAACTTCCTTGAGCTTTAAGCGCCTACGTGACTGAGTCTAGGTCGCAGTACCGACATCGGATTCTATCTTTGATTTAGTGATTCTCCGATTTCTCGTTCTCCCGCTCGTGCTCCACTGAGGACTCCTGATAAGGCGTAGTTCCCTTCATGGCAGGAGTATTCATATACCAAATCATGCAGGGCTCTGAATGGGACTTCCCCGCTGAAGGGGCGTGTGAATGTTCCAGGGTCGTCGACCGTAAATTCGTAGTTAATAGTGGAGGGGCCTATTCTAGTGAGACGCTCAGTGATCCTTGCCCTATCGGATGGTGAAAAGCTCGCCCCGCCACCAACGAGCCTCTGTCTGGGATGTATGTTTGTCGTTTCGATAACTAACGTCTCGCCTTCCCAATAACCCCAAGAGTTACCCATCCAAGGACGGATATGAGTTGGTAGGGTGTTTTGTGACCCGAGCGGAATGATCCTGGCATCATGCACCATCTCAGTCATGATTATCACATGCTCGGGAGTCTGCACGATTGTGTAGTTATTATTGTAGAAGTAGTTCGGCATCATCGGGGGGCCAGCATTGGAGCCAAATGACATAATGCAACGCTCCGCCAAGGGTCGATTCTCCGGGTTGTCGTATCGCCCGAACTGAGCTTCGAATAACTGACGGTCACGAGCACGGCGTTGGCCCTCCTCGTTCAACGGTGGCCTACTGCCATCGAAAGGATCGACGATTAGTGAGCTACGATATTCTCCATTGTAGATTGCTACGTTATCGCCTGCATCGATGTAAAACTGATTGTAACCCCCTACTGCACCGGCACCCGCATCCCAACGAGCATCACCTGTAAAGGACCCTCCGATAGGAGGTGGGCTTCGATCTGGATCACTGTCAGCAAGATCGGCCTCTATGAACTCGGCTCTGCCCGTCTCTAGACCCCTGACCTCTTCTTGAGTGAGTAGGGGCTCAACGCCAGGAGGGCGCACAATCGGAGTGAGCGTAGCGTTGGTCCAGTTGCCCTGTAGATCGGGATGCCCGAATGATGTCATGGGGGTACGCCAGTCACTTGCGTCCTGTTGAGCGAGAGCAGGAGTGCTCCAAGGCACAAGAGCGAGGGCAACCACGAAAAGCAGTAGTGGTACCCTACCGTAGGCTGCTTTCAGCGAGAGACCTGCTTTTGACCGGGGCATTGTAGACTCCTCGGAGAACTGGATCTGCGAACAGGGCTAAAGTTAATGTATCCTCTACTGGGCGCACTTCTGTGCTCCATGATAAGAGGATCTGACGTTCGAGTGCCGATAGCGGTACCTAAGGCACGACCTGACCTGAGAACAACATGACACATCTGACCCTTCGGTAAAGCAAGTGAGATCTCAGAAAAAGGGGCTTGGGTTAAATCGGACTACGGTCCAACTGACAGCCTACAATCCTGCTTGGTTAGATGAGGGAAGGAGGATGATCACGCGGCTTGCTGAGTTGACAGGCCTGCCTCCTGACAGGATCCAGCATGTCGGTAGCACTGCGGTACCCCACCTAAGCGCAAAGCCTATTCTTGATTTTGATCTTGGTCTCAAGCCCAACGAAGACCGTAAGGCACTGGTATTGGCTCTGATCGAAGCGGGGTTTATTGATCGAGGGACAGGAACTACCGGGATTGCGCGCCTCCTTGTCTGGGAGCCTCATCTCCACACCTCTACAGTCCATCTCCATCTTGTCACGTACCGGTCGATACGCTGGGAGTGTGACATTGCGTTCCGAGATGCGCTTCGAACGGACCATGCCCTACGGAAAAGCTATTTCTGTTTGAAGGCGAAGCTAGCTAAGCGGTTTCCAACGAACCGCAGTGCATATCGAGAAGGTAAGGCCAAGTTCATTGCGAATGCCCTATACCGGATTAAAGCAACAGACTGGCCTATGAATGGCCTTAGCTAGTTCGCTTAAATAATAGTGTTGACGGAGCACCAGAGAGGGACGAAGGCCTAACCTCTAGCTTGACCACTAGAGTCTCTGGCGGCAGAATCGCGAGAGTTATGAAGTGTGGAGCGAATCCGATTGCCTGCGTAAGACTCAGGAGAGGACATTGCTATGAGTATGACGGAAGACGCATCTAGTTCGGGCGTATGGGGTCGACGTATTGCCCTCATCGCCGGAGTCCTGGCGCTAGCCTGTTCTACGGCTTTCGTATCTTGGTCTCTAGCTTGCCCATGTGAGAGATCGCCTGGGGGTTACCTATTCGGAGACGCCCCCGACGGGCTTGTGACGAACTGGTCCTTTGTTAACGATGTGCCACTTTGCCAGATCCAGGTGAGGAGGCTGATGGTGCCCTACTCAATCAACCTTAATTGCATGTCCCCAGAGGACGGTGGCCTCTACCTGAGTTGTAGCTTCTGTGACAACAAACTTTGGAGCGGCCTGGTGGTAGATGATGGCGACATCCGTATCCGACTGAATGACGTGGTGTACCCCGTGAATGCTACCCGAGTGACGAACCCCAACGAACTCGATCGTGCTTGGGATGCACGAGTTATCAAACTCCAAACACATAACAGTGAAGTAAACCCAGCAGTCCCTATAGGCACGCCCAGACCTGACCGTTGGTGGTCGTTTCGCCTCGAATCGCGTTAGGGAATATCAGTCAGATACAAAGTGGTCGCATAAACTCCTGGAGCACCGATGACGCTACAGCACAAGGCTAATCAAAAGTCGCTAGACATTATCCTCCGACATTTCGAATCCCCGGATGAGACCCGTGAGTTTCCAAGGGGGCGCTTCGACACAGTCACTATTGGTGACACTGTCCTTGGAAGGGCGTCCTATGAACCAGGCTGGAAGTGGTCGGTCGATGTCGGACCTGCCATAGGTGAGGCCTATTGCAGCGTGGAGCATCTAGGCCTCGTGCTAGCAGGTCATGCGACAGCAGCATTCCAGGACGGTCGAGTCTATGACCTTACCGAGGGGACCATATTTTACATTCCACCGGAGCCACATGACTCATGGGTTGTGGGAGATCAACCCTACGTGTCACTCCATTTCCTTGGGGCTGGGTCATACGCCCGCGAGGCAAGGATCAATACTAACGACTGAGTTAGTGGAGTCAGAAGGGGTTCCTGCTGATTGTCACATGGCAGGCGGAGAGATATCTGGGTATTTCCGGTTGACCCTCACGCCAGGATTTCGGTAGCTTTCCAGGCGTGGATTCAGTGACTGATTCGCGCCGCTTTGGCATAGGACGAATATTTTGAGCGCCCGGGTTCTCGGAATTGTTCCGGCCCGGTTAGCGTCGAGTCGACTCCCCAACAAACCGCTCTATCCTATTCTAGGCAAACCATTGATTGAATGGGTTTGGCGAAGGGTGGAGACCATGTCCATCCTCGACCATGCGGTGGTCGCCACTGACTCAGAGGAAGTGGCAACCGTCTGCAAGCGCTTGGGGGCTCCAGTGGAGATGACAGCAGTAGATCATCCATCTGGAACTGATCGTGTTGCGGAAGTAGCCAACCGTGCTGAGTATGACGGGTACCCCTACATTGCCAATGTACAGGGGGATGAACCGCTCCTTCGGGAGACACACTTGTTAGCGGCCATAGACTTAGTACGAGACGAGGGCTGGGACATTGGGACATGTGCAACCCCTATAATGACTGACGATACTCGCACTGATACATCGGTAGTAAAGGTGGCACGTGCGGCTAGTGGAAGAGCTCTCTATTTCTCCCGCGCACCGATCCCCTTTATGCGCGACAAGAAGCCAACTGAAGGCGACTTGGAACGTGAGCCGTTTCTGAGACATGTCGGAATATACGCTTATACTCGCGATGCCTTGCACAATTGGGTGGCACTAGCCCCATCGCAGCTCGAGCAGACGGAAGACCTTGAGCAATTGAGGCCTATCGAGGCTGGATTACGCATCGGCATCGCTGTCGTAGGTTCGGCGGATCCAGGAGTCGATACGCCTGCAGATGTGTTAAGAATGGAGGAGAAGCTCAATCCACAACGGGCAACCACATTGGTCTGAGAAAACATGAACGATCAACGCGAAATACCCACCAAGTACATTTTCGTGACCGGGGGTGTGGTGTCTTCTCTAGGTAAGGGAATAGCTGCTGCCTCTATAGGACGGTTATTGCAGGAGCGTGGCTTAAAAGTCACGCTGCAAAAATTTGATCCATACATCAATGTTGATCCCGGTACGATGTCGCCATTTCAGCATGGGGAAGTGTTCGTAACCGATGATGGGGCCGAAACAGACTTAGACCTAGGTCACTACGAGCGTTTCATCGACAAGTCGCTGTCGCAGGCAAATAACATTACAACGGGTCGCATATACCAAAGCGTAATCAACAAGGAACGGCGTGGTGATTATCTGGGATCAACGGTTCAGGTGATTCCGCATATCACCGATGAAATCAAGGAGGCCATCCGTCGGCTTGCACCGGAGAACGACGTTGTCATAACAGAGATTGGAGGGACTGTCGGTGACATAGAATCACTGCCATTCCTGGAAGCGATCCGGCAATTCAGACAGGAAGTGGGTAGAGATAACGCAATCTTTGTACACCTAACACTCATTCCTTATCTGTCCGCGGCTGGGGAGTTGAAGACCAAACCAACACAACACTCAGTTCGTGAGTTGATGGAGATCGGTATACAACCGCACGTTCTGATTTGTCGGTCTGAAAAACCTTTGTCGGAGGAGATCAAGAAGAAGATCGCTCTCTTCACAAACGTAGATCTCGATGGTGTGATCGAATCGAAAGACCTTGAAACCATTTATCAGGTGCCATTAAGCCTGAAGGAACAGCGGCTCGACGACTTTATCCTGGCCCGACTTGGGTTAGACATGCCCCAGCCTCATCTAGGGGCCTGGGAAAAGATGGTCCAGCGAGTTTTGCATCCATCAGCTGGACAAGCCCGGATAGCCGTCGTGGGGAAATACACCTCACTTGTCGACTCGTATAAGTCGATCCAGGAAGCACTGATCCACGGTGGAATCGCAAACGATGTTAAGGTGAACACAGAATGGCTGTCTTCAGAACATTTTGACGAAAAACAGGCGATCGAGTCACTAACTGAGTACGATGGCCTTCTCATCCCTGGAGGATTTGGACCCCGTGGTGTGGAGGGCATGCTTGAAGCCATTCGGTGGGCTAGAGAGAACCAAATGCCATTTTTCGGAATTTGTTTAGGATTGCAGTGTGCGGTTATAGAGTTCGCCCGCAACGTGTGCGGCCTAGAGGAATCGCATTCTTCAGAGTTCGCGGAGGGTTCTGCCGACCCCGTAATCTGCCTTTTAGACTCACAGCTCCAAGTGACTAGTAAGGGTGGGACGATGCGCCTTGGAGCTTACCCGTGTGAGCTTGCGAAGGGGACCCGCGGTCGGGAGATCTACGGTGAATCGGCAATCTCTGAACGCCACCGGCATCGATTCGAAGTGAATAACCACTATCGTGAAACTCTCACAGAGCACGGGCTAACGATCAGTGGAACCTCACCGGACGGGGCCTTGGTTGAGATGGTTGAAATTACTGATCATCCTTGGTTCATCTCTGGTCAGTTCCATCCTGAACTCAAGAGTCGTCCAACACGACCGCACCCGCTGTTTGCTTCCTTCGTCATGGCTGCTGCCCACTATTCGGCAGAGGGAAGCACCCTTAAGGTCACAGAGCCGGTCAGCGCTTAGGGCCTTTGCTGAGCCGGGGTCACCATATGTTCGAGCCCTTTTTTCTCATTGCTGGACCCTGTGTCCTAGAGGGCGATGAGCTGAACCTAACTGTCGCGCGAAAGCTAGCAGGGTTAAGAGATGAGCTTGGCCTTTCAGTGATTTTCAAATCCTCTTTCGATAAGGCCAATCGGACGCTACTTGAATCTCAGCGGGGACCTGGACTTAGAGCGGGGCTTGAACAGCTAAGGGAGATCAAGATCCAGACAGGGCTCCCAGTACTCACTGATATCCATGAACCAAGTCAGGCCGATGTTGCTGCTGATGTGGTTGACGCACTTCAAATTCCTGCATTCCTTTGCCGGCAGACCGACCTCCTGGTTTCCGCGGCCTCAACGGGGAAGCCCGTGAACGTAAAGAAGGGTCAATGGATGGCCCCGGAAGAGATAGCTGGGGCAGTAGACAAACTCAGGAAATCAGGAGCTAAGGAAATCGCTGTGACAGAGCGCGGCAGCGTGCATGGGTATGGCGACCTTGTTGTGGACATGCGGTCCTTTAGCCGTATCCAGTTTAGCACTAATGTGCCAGTGATATTTGACGGCACCCATTCTGTGCAGCGGCCTGGGCGGACTTCCGGTTCGACCGGTGGCGACCCGGAACACATTCTTACGCTCTCACGAGCAGCGGTAGCTTCAGGATGTGACGGTCTCTTCTTAGAAACTCATCCACATCCTGCGACAGCTCCGTCTGATGGCACGAATATGCTTCCGCTGAATGAGCTACGCGGTTTACTCCGAGAAGTGCTGGCAGTGCGCGAAGCGCTCGGGTCTGGAAAGCCAGGAGATTGAATGTGAGTGGACAGGAACCCTGTATCCCCCCCGAGCTAGCATCTCGTATCAAGCTTGTGCTCTTCGATGTTGATGGGGTACTGACGGATGCCGGTATCTACGTGGGTGCCACCAAAACAGGTCAGACCATGGAATTGAAACGCTTCAATCTGCAGGATAATGTCGGAATGAAGATGCTTGGGTGGGAAGGACTGCATGTTGCGATGGTTTCAGGGCGTGTATCAAGTGCAACGGCCATTCGTGCTGAAGAACTCGGGATTGAATGCCACCAAGAACCAGATGCTTATAAACTGCCTGCGGTAGAAGGAATCCTCTCGAGAGAGAACATCACATGGGATGAAGTCGCCATGCTTGCGGATGATATCCCTGACCTAGCCGTCCTGAGAAAGGTCGGCCTCCCAGCTGCCGTGGCTAACGCCACTAGGCCAGTCCGGGACATCGCAATCTGGGAATCAGCAAAGACTGGCGGAAATGGGGCAGTCCGTGAATTCACAGATGCACTCTTGCAGGCCAGAGGTACGTTAAGTGCAGTAGTAGAGAAGTACGTAGCCGATCGCAGTGGGTCGTAAAATTACCCGGTCCCGCATTTGTCCTAGTAGGAAGGTCTCCGCACTATCCACTGGGGCTACAAGTGTATGGTACGAAATCTCCTGATTCGTGTAGAAAATGTTATGGACTCGTTTGGTTTGATTATGCTCCTTTATGCAGACCCTGCTGCATCTACTAACGTGGTGTGCGCAGATGATCTAGTGCGATGTGGAGTTGTTCGGGTATGAAAGCTTTAGTGCCTCTCGTCTACATAGCTGCCATGATACTCGGGAGTGGATTGATGGTCGCATGCGATCAGCCCTCCGACGCGCCGGTAGCTAGTGACTTCATGCAAGGCATAGAAGGGCCGGTAGTTTTCGGCATGGTGAGCTACCTAACAGCATCCGGAGTGCGCGAAGGGCGAATAGAGGCTGACACTGCGTTTACGCACGCTGACACATCCCGAGTAGATCTCCGTGGAATGAGTGTCGTCTTTTATGACGAAGCCGGTCTTGAACGTGCTACGGTATCCGGCCACACAGGTGAATGGAATCCGGAGACTGACCAGATGATCGCCCGAGGGGAAGTTCTCCTTTTCGTTCACAGGGACTCTAGCAATCTCCGAAGTCAGGAAATCCACTATGATCCAGAGTCCGATCGCATCTGGAGCGACTCAGCTACAATCCGGACCTTGGCGAATGGTACCGTGACGAGCGGTTCGTCATTTGAGTCGGATATCGAGTTTGAGAATATCGTGGTGCGTGACCCGCGCGGCGGTGTTCAACGGATCTTCTGAGCTGTGACTACAGCCGCGTTTCGATCAGGTGCGCAGCTTTTCAAATGGGCGATACTAAGTGCTGCTCTATCAGGAATACCTGCTCCTGTTCTCATAGCTGCTCAGGAAGGATGTGGGCTTGGCGAAGGGAGTTCACAGTTCGTCCAGGAGACCATTCCTGGGGAAGGCACGATTAGCTACTTCAGCACCCCACATTTCGTATGCGAAGATGATGTAGAAATCTGGGCTGACTCGGCAGTTACGTACTCAGTGGATGCGATGTCAAATCTTATTGGATCCGTTCGCTACATTGATCGGAATCGAGAGCTCCGCTCAGATAACGCACGCTACTTCTCCGATCAAGGCCGGCTTCAGGCCCAGGGGCGTGTAGTTGTGATCGATACCGCTGATGGCTCGGAGGTACGAAATGGAAATCTGGTTTACCTTCGGGTAACAGACTTTCGCCCAGAAGAGGAACTGACCATCACCACTGCAGCAGATGGAGTTCGTCCAGAAGCCACCTTCCTACGATCTCAGCCCACTGAGGAAGTACGAGAGGCAGAGCCACCGGACGGATCGGAGCCTACCGGGGATCAGTACAAAGTAACTGGTGATCGCATCTTTATTCGGGGCGGCTCTCACCTCGCTTCAACCGGCAATACCGTGATCGAGAGGGATTCGCTCACCGCATTTGCAAATAGAGCGGTGTATGACCGAAGCACGGATGAACTTTTACTGGACGGCGAAGCTCGCGTTGAGAGCAGCACATACGATCTGGCTGGGCAAAGTATCGTAATGATGACTCGGGAGGATGAGTCGGATGAGGTTCGAGCCCGAACTGAAGCAAGCCTTACAAGTGAATCGCTTCATGTTACAGCGCCCGAGATCGTTGTGCATTTGGACGATGGGACCGTGCGAAGCCTGGTAGCCATTCCACTCTCAGGAGACGGGATCGCCACTGAAGACAGTATTGATTCTGACCGTCCTATAGCGACAGCAGATGACTTTGAGGTCACGGCAGATTCGTTGGAGATGAATTCTCCCTTCGGCGCCCTTGAAAGCATCTTCGCTTCCGGATCAGCTAGAAGTGTATCTCACGCACGTAACGCCTTAAACGTAGAGTCGCTTCCTAGCTACGCTCTCACGGACTGGCTCGAGGGTGATACGGTTGTGGTCACCTTTAGACCTCGGTCCTTGAATTCAGCTGAGGTCGACGCCACCAGTGTATCTGACGCAGACTACGAAGTGGAGCAAATCGTAGCCCGCGTCGGGGCACGGAGTTTTTACAGACTCCTCCCGACGGATTCGTCGGCTCAGGCAGGCATCGATCCCCCGGCACTCCACTATGTAGTAGGAGATGAAATCAGGATCCACATGAATGCTGGGGAAGTAGAGTCAATGGAAGTCCTGGGTCAGTCAGAAGGCATCCACTTAGAGCCGTTATCAGGCCCGCAAGATGGATCTAATCCTGACTCGATTGGCAGCCTTAGCGATAGCACATCTAGTAGCCCTGTGACGGACTCCAATCCAATGGCAGGCGACAGAGTACCGAGCGCTGCTTCCAATCCAACAATACTTCAGGGCCTCAACAGAAGGGGGCGTCTGTGACCTCCAGCGGCAGTCAGCTGTCAGCGCAGTGTCTCAGCAAAATCTACCGGGGCCGGAAAGTAGTGGACCAGGTGGATATCACAGTCACTCAAGGTGAGATCGTCGGTTTGCTGGGGCCAAATGGCGCCGGTAAAACGACAACATTCTATATGATGGTGGGCCTGATCCCACCGGCGGCAGGGACAGTCCTTCTTGATCGGCTTGATCTCACTCGTATACCCATGTACAAGCGATCTCGAATGGGAATCGGTTACCTCGCACAAGAACCCTCGGTTTTCCGGAAACTATCAGTCGAAGACAACATACTCGCGATACTTGAGACCTTAGGGCTTTCAAAAGCCGCTCGTAAACAGCGTCTAGATGAACTCCTCGATGAACTCGGACTAACTAGTCTTCGGAAGAACAAGGCCTATTCACTTTCGGGCGGCGAGCGGAGACGCTTGGAGATTACCCGAGCCCTAGTACAACAGCCGAAGTTCATGTTACTCGATGAGCCTTTCTCGGGAATTGATCCGATCGCTGTCAATGATATTCAGGATATCGTGCAGGGTCTGAGGAGTCAGGATATTGGTGTGATCATTACTGACCATAACGTCGAGCAGACTCTGGAGATCGTAGACCGTGCCTATATCATGTATGAGGGCAGAATCGCAGTGAGTGGAACCGTATCTGAACTCGTCTGGAATGAAGAGGTGGCCAAGATGTATCTCGGGCCCTCGCTGACTGAGCGCATGAGAGAGCGATTTCCAGAGCCTCAGAGGCCTGTCGAGCACACCGACTCATCTAGCGAATCGTGCTGACCTAATCGTCAACGCGATATGAGTCAGTTCCAGACGAAACTCTATCAGAGCGCTCAGCTCCGACAGGAGATGCGCATCAATCCCCGTCTGTATCAGGCGATGGAACTTCTCGCCATGCCGGCGCTTGAACTAGAGGAGTATCTGGAACAAGAACTCACTGAGAATCCATTTTTGGAGCGAACTGAGGCAGAAGAATCACGAGAGGTAGACGTGGAGGCCGAGGGCACAACGGGTGATGATGACCCGCATATCGAACACGATGAATACGAGGGGCTGGAAACGACCAAGGACCCACCAGGGGATAATGAACCAGACACGGGTGACCCTCTCCAAGACTACGACTTCGATGATGGAGTGTTTGTGCCCCCAGGGTCAGGGAGGGAGGGCGAATCTGGAATGATCGCCGCCAAAGAGGTTGATCAGTTTGAACTTATTGCGGTGGAGGCCCAGAGTTTACTGGACCACCTGTATGAACAACTGAGATTCCTATCACTGTCGGAACGTGAGTTACGCCTGGGCGAAGAGATCATTGGCGATATTGACGACTCCGGGATACTCGCGTGTGACCTTGAAGAGGCCCTCAATGGAGCTAATGACTGGCTGAATGAGGTAAGGCCTATAGCACTCCAGAAGGCTGGTGAGGTTACAAATGAGGAAGAGCGCCTGCACGAGTTAGAGGAAATCAATCAGCTCTACCGACCATACCAACTCGCTGAGGCAGAAAGGATGCTCTCAATCATCCAAAGCCTGGAGCCTCCTGGCATCGGTGCGCGCGACGTAAGGGAATCCTTGCTTATTCAGCTAACGCAACTGAACGAGGACCAGGGGCTCGCGTATAACATTATTGAAGGCCATTTCGAATCGTTTATTCGTCATCGCTGGAATGACATCGCGCGCGCCCTGAGGATCAGTCCCAAAGAAGTACAAGATGTAGCAGACGAGATCAGTCACCTCGATCCCAAACCAGGCCTGAGGTACTCCACCAGGTCCCAGGAATACGTTATCCCAGACCTCATTGTGAGAAAGATAGATGGGGACTATATGGTTTTTCCAAATGACACCATAATGCCTAGGCTTCGGATAGCCCAATCCACCCTAGAAGCCATCAAATCTCCACGTAAGCTTGATAAGGAAGAAGAAACCGAGCTCCGAGACTTTGCCTCCAAGAAACACAACGGTGCCAAGTGGATGGTCCAGGCAATTGAGCAACGCCGCCAAACAATGCTTAAGGTTATGAACTTCATCGTGGATCGTCAGTACGAATACTTTGAGCGAGGAGTCCAATACCTGAAACCCCTAACCTTGCGTGAGGTGGCTGATCACATCGGGATGCACGAGTCGACGGTCTCTCGCGTGACAAACAAGAAATTTGTACAAACACCCCGCGGAGTCTATTCACTCAAGTACTTCTTCTCTAGCGGCCTTTCCACAGCCAGTGGCGAGGACCTGTCCGCGCGTGCCGTGAAAGACAGAATCAAGGGTCTGGTCAGCGATGAAGATCCTGCCAAGCCTTTCACAGATGAGCGAATCGTGAAGGCCCTTAGGGCCGAAGGAATAAAGATTGCTCGTAGGACAGTTGCAAAATATAGGGATCAACTAGGTATCCTTCCCGCTCGCATTCGGAAACGCGTTTGAACTTGGAGAATCCTGTGCGGCATGACTTCACAGTTATCATACCGGCCTTTAATGAGGCGCCGGTCATTCCAGATCTCATTCGTGAACTGCGTGGCACCTTTGAAAAATATGCCCTGCAAGGAGAGATATTTCTTGTTGATGACGGCTCTACAGATGGCACTGCAGAGCTAGCGGAAGAAGAGGCGGAGGGGTGGGACTGCTTTAGGGTCCTGCGACACGAATCGAATCTAGGAAAAACCGAAGCTCTCCTCACTGCAGCAGAGGCGAGCACATGCACTCACCTGGTCCTTTTTGATGCTGATTTGCAGCATTCCCCAGAAGAGATCCCTCGGTTTTTAGATAAGCTTGAAGAGGGTTGGGACGTCGTCACAGGTCGAAAGATCGGGGAATACGACAAGAGAGTGATCTCAAGCGTATACAATCGCCTCTCACGTAAGATCTTCGACGTGCCAGTTTCGGACTTGAATTCCATGAAAGCCTTTCGCCGGCAGACCCTCGATGGACTCTTACTTCGACACGACTGGCATCGTTTCTTAGTCGTACTCGCACATGCTCGTGGTGCCCGGGTTACTGAGATCGATATTGACTTGCTCCCACGTAGGGCAGGGGAATCGAAGTTCCGTGGCCCTGTCAGAATCCTAGTTGGGCTCATGGACCTCATCTCAGTCTGGTTCCTGCTCCTCTTTTCTAGGAAGCCACTACTTCTGTTCGGTGGTACTGGCCTCGCTCTTGCCTTACTGGGGGTGCTTGTCGCAAGCGGTACGATCTACCTTCGCTTTCTCCACCCGTTATTCGGTTTTGATCCCTACCTACCCCCAATGGGCTATCGCCCTCTATTGTACTTGATCATGCTCCTGGAAACATTGGGATTCATCTTACTGGGATTTGGACTGGTTTCAGAACAGGTCGCCCAGGTCCGGGACGAAATTGAGGCCATCCGCAAAGGAACGCGGTAAACCGTGGCCCATAGAGTCTTAGTCGTTGTGGGGACCCGACCGGAGGCTATTAAGATGGCTCCGGTTTTGAGGTCCATGCGAGCATATGAGTCAGATATTGAGACCCAACTCGTTTTGACGGGGCAGCATACCACTCTGGTCGAAGAGGTCCTGAAAGCTTTTTCGCTCACTCCGGACCACGACCTTGGAATCATGACTGAAGGTCAATCGCTTTCAGATATCGTTGGTAGGAGCATCGATGGCTTAGAACATGTCATTAATGCCTTCTCACCAGAGATAGTTCTCGTTCAGGGCGATACAGCTAGTGTCTTCGCAGCTTCGATCTCTGCTTTTTTAGGACGGGTCAAGGTCGGTCATGTGGAAGCCGGGCTCCGGAGCCACAATAAGGCGGCGCCGTTCCCGGAAGAGGTCCTACGACGGCTTACCGATGTAGTCGCAGATCTCCACTTTGCGCCGACTTCGAGCGCCGTAGCGTCTTTGCATCTAGAGGGGATTCAGCGAGATACGATTCATCTCACTGGGAATACTGTGGTCGACGCTCTGCTTTCCGTGGCCGCTCTCAATAGACCGATTCAAAGCAGTGAGCTCCGGACGGTTATTGCCGACAAGGATGCACGTTTAGTTCTTCTAACAGCACATCGGCGGGAGTCCTTCGGCCAGCCCTTACAGGACATCTTTTCAGCTGTCCGCCAACTCGTGGATCGCGAGGAAGACCTGCATGTTATCTATCCGGTTCACCCCAATCCGAATGTCTCCGGACCGGCAAGCCAGGCTCTTTCAGCACACCCCCGAATACATCTAGTTAAACCCTTGAGTTACACCGATCTTATCGCAGTACTGAAGGCAGCTGCCTTGGTTCTTACGGACTCCGGTGGGATACAAGAAGAAGCACCTACGTTCGGTACCCATGTACTCGTCTTGCGAGACGTCACTGAGCGCCCAGAAGGAATTGAAGCTGGGGTGGCTCAGTTAGTCGGAACGGATCAAGCGATGATCCTAGATCGGAGCCTAGCAGCGCTCGCGGGTTCTGTGACCTCCAAGAGAATGAATCCATACGGTGACGGTAGGGCAGGGGAGCGTATCGCAGACATCGTACATTCTGAACTCACAGGACGTCCGCGTCGAACTGAGGATTGGATTCCTTGAGAATCCTGATGCACTCCGTGTACTTACCGCCTGAAGTAGGTGGACTAGAGAGCCACGTCTATTTCCTGTGTCGGGCTCTCGTGGCCCGTGGACATGAGGTGGATGCTGTAACATCGCATTCACTTCCGGACCTGCCCGAGCACGAGGTGATGGAGGGCGTAAGGATCTGGCGTACTTGGATGCCAGCTCGGAATACAGCTGGCTGGGCTTCTCATGCTCTCTGTTCCATGCCACGCTTCAGCTCCCTCGCGGAAAGGGCTGATGTGCTGCATGCACAGGATATCGCAGCCATCCTGCCATGTATGGCAGCACAGCGGGTTCGGGATGCTCCTATCGTCGCCACATATCACACAAGTCACTTTCTTAAGCGAGCAAAGTCCTTGATTTGGCGGCCTATCTTCAAGCAATTCCTTCAGTCTGCAGATCATAATCTCGCAGCGAGCAGAGAAATCGCCTCTGTCGCCGAATCAATAGCGCCAGGGATTGCCGTAGAGCCACTGACTAACGGGGTTGACACCAACTTCTTTAGAAAGGTTAAGCCCCTTATCGCAAATCCAAGTAGGGGGACCAAGAGACTCGTCGCGCCTCGCCGGCTTGTAGAGAAGAACGGAGTCGAATATTTGATCCGAGCAATGCCGGAGATCTTGGAAGAAGTGAAAGCGGAACTGGTCGTTATCGGTGATGGCCCGCAGCGCTCTTCTCTCGAGCGCCTTTCAGAAGAACTCGGAGTCAATAAAAAGGTGACCTTTCTCGGGTCACGACCTCACGCCGATATGCCCGGACTCCTCTCATCGGCGGACCTCGCGGTATTTCCTTCTTTGATGGAAGCGACCTCTGTCGCCGCTCTTGAATGTCTGGCTTGCGAGGTTCCTGTTGCGGCTTCTCGCGTGGGTGGGCTACCTGAAATCATCCAGAGCGACGTGGGAGCGCTTTTTGAGCCCGGAGATCCCACCTCACTTTCCCGAGCAGTTGTTGGCCTCCTCCAAAAGTCAGGCCTTGAAAAGTTTGGTACGACTGCGCGTCAGCGGGTCGTTGATTTTTGGAGTAATGACCGACTGGCGGATCGGCACGCAGAGGTATACGAAGCAGTTATTCAGAACAGACAAGCTGCGTAGGCGACGGGATGGCCAGGAATCAAAGTGCCCAAAATAAGGACGCCTCGCGTCAGAGCACGAATCCACCACCCACGGTGCACATTCCGATATGGCTTCCACCCACCCTCTTCGCGAGCCTCGCCGTCATCCTATTTAGGGAGTTCATCTTCGGCGAAGAAATGCTCTTCGGCAGCGATACACTTGGGCTTGGGTACGTAGCTCGTGCTTTTTACGCAGAAGCTCTAACTGAACTAGGAAGTTTTCCTAGTTGGGCCCCACTTATTCTCGGGGGCACTCCGTTCATCGAAGCTTTGGCAAGCGGGGACTCTCTGTATCCGCCCTCTTTGCTACTCTTCCTTCTTGCGGAGCCATACCGAGCCTTGGGATGGAAGCTTGTTCTGCATGTAGGGCTCGCTGGCTTATTCATGTTCGGGTGGATCCGTAGCATCGGTGCTTCGCGAAGCGCCGCCGTCTTCAGTGGCACAGCCTATATGCTGGCGCCTTACCTCGTCAGCCTAGTTCAGCCGGGGCATGACGGAAAGATTTTCGTGACAGCGTTAGCCCCCCTCATGTTTTGGGTGGTCGAGCGACATTTCGTACGGCCAAGTGTCCAGACCTTCACCGGTATTGCGTTCGTCGTAGCCTTGGTGATCTATACCACACACTTCCAGATGGCCTACTTCCTATTCGGAGGCACAGGCCTCTACGCCATTTTCCGATCAATACAGGTTTGCCGCTCGGGTAGGGAGCTGGAGCAGGGAAAGAATCCGAAAGCTTTCCGGGCTGCCAGCACCACCTTCAGTCTTTTTCTTGGAGCAGCCCTCATTGGATCCGGTGTTGCGGGACTTCAATTGTTCCCCTCCGTCGATTACGTGACGGAACACTCTCGGCGGATCCAGACGACTCGTGAGGCCTCTGGAGAGAGTGGCGTTGAGTGGTCCAGTTCCTGGTCCCTTCATCCGGAAGAGGTGATGGCCCTTCTGATTCCCGAATTCGCTGGAAACAACTCGGGAGGAGCTGATTGGTCGCAGGGTACGTACTGGGGCAGGAACGCCCTTAAGGATAATCACGAGAGTACGGGCATCGTTGTCTTACTGTTTGCTACTATAGCATTTGTAGGGGGGAGGAAACGAGCGTTCCGGGTCTTCTTCGCCACTCTGGGTGCCCTGGCACTCCTCTTTGCCCTTGGCACACACACACCCTTGTGGAGGATCTTTTATGAGCTTCTGCCTGGGATTGCCCTCTTCAGGGCACCATCGCAAGTGATGTTCCTTTTCGTCTTCGCAATTTCTACGCTTGCCGCGCTCGGACTAGATCGTATGCTTTCCGTCTCTCAGTCTGATAAGACCAATTGGGGCCCGATCATGCGGCTTCTCTTGGGTGCTGCTGCCCTGATGGGATTACTAGGTGTCCTGGCATCTTCAGGCGTGCTTCTATCAATCTGGACGTCTTTTATCTACCCGGATATCGATGCTGGCCGTCTTGCTCGTCTGGATGCGCTTCAACCGTTCATCGAACGTGGTGCATGGACCTCGTTTTTCCTTGTGTTGGGGGCCAGCGCCCTCGTTTACGCGTCTCGGCGTGGCCTCGTTGCCTCAACCGGGATTGTAGCTGGCTTGGTCCTCTTGGTAATTGCTGACGAGTACCGGATAAGCTCCGGTTTTATCCAGGTTATAGATTTCCAGGAGTGGTCGGCTGCGGATGCAAACGAACAAGCTATCCTAGACCAGGAAGCGGAGAGAGAAGAACCGTACCGCCTACTCTCCTTCAGGCGCAATGGACAGGATGTGCACCCCGCACTCCATGGAATTGAGCTCGCAGCTGGTCACCACCCAAACGACTTGTCGCGATATCGCGAACTGATCGGCATGGTTGGGTCTGGGTTACCCATGAACTTGCTCGATGAGGACATCCGCCGTCTCCTCAACGTTGAGTACATACTTTGGCCGGACTATCAGTTTGGGCAGTCTTTGGGTGACCTATCTGTCCTCTCCCGGACTCAGCTACAAGATGGAACACCCTACGAGACTGTTCATCGAGTGAGGAGTCTCCCACGTGCTCGCCTCGTTGGGTCTGCAACCGTTAAGCAGGATGCGGAGGCTGTCGGTTATATGCTGTCGAGTGATTTTGATCCAGTTCGGGAAGTTGTGCTAGCGGAACCTCCACCCATCCCCCTAAATGGCGAACCGGTAACCGGTTCTGTGGTTTGGCAAGAACGGACCATAAACCGACAAGTACTGTCAGTAAGCTCTGATCGGCCGGCACTTTTAGTCATATCAGACAATTGGTTCCCAGCTTGGCGGGCTAATATTGATGGTATAGATACACCAATTATTCGTGCCTATCACACACTCCGGGCGGTTCCAGTGGATGCGGGGAGTCATACTGTGGAGATGGTATATGAGTCAGATGTTGTGCGCCGAAGCTTCTGGTTGAGCATTATTCTCCTTCTTAGTCTGAGCGGAACTTCTGGATACCACTTTTGGCGTGAGAAACGCGCTGGGAGAAATGTTTGAGGATCTGGCTTATCCGTATAGGACAGTCTGCCCTGACGGTTGGTGTTACTTGGCTGATCGTTGATGCTGTAGGATTCGAACTAACGGAACTGCGGCGCCTCGACAGCGAGATCGGTACGGTGCGCATATCAGGTCTTCTGACTGCTTCGATAATGTTATTGGCAGCCTACTTCGGATCCGCAACAATCTGGGGCTTGATCGTTCACGACCTAGGTGGTCCCAAGATCCCAATCAGAAGAGCTATTAGCATGTTTATGATTGCTAACCTGGGTCGATATGTGCCGGGTAAGGTGTGGCAGATCGGAGGACTAGCGACGCTCGCGAAGGGCAGGGGGGTGCCTGTCAGCACAGCCATGGGCGCGGCTGTTATTGGGCAAGGCGTCGCTCTTCTTGCAGCAGCGACATGGGGCCTGGGTGCATTCCTAAGTGGACCTGATAGCTATCAGTTCTGGGGTAAGACGGGTCTAGTGTTCGTTAGTGGCGCCATCCTCCTCATATCGCTGCCCGGCGTCTTTCCTTTTCTAGCTCAACACTGGTTTCGTGCTACGGACACACGACCCCATAGATCTCTGGGGACCCTTTATGGAGCACGGTGGCTAGCCCTTTACCTCCTTAATTGGAGTGTGTACGGGCTATCATTTTGGATGCTCGCTCAGAGTTTCGGGCTCACTGGAGGGTTGTTGCCCTTTATGTCAGCATTCGGGGCCTCATACGTCTTAGGGTATGCAATGGTCTTTGCTCCGGCGGGGATCGGGCCCAGAGAGGGTTTCTTGATCCTCTTCCTGACTCCCCATATTGGAGCGCCAGCTTCTGCGATCCTCGCTGTGGCCACAAGAGTCTGGACCACCATTGTGGAAGTTATTCCAGCTGGACTGTTCTGGTTCGTTTACGTTTCTGGGGAAACTGATTCGGAGGCTTCCGGGGCCGGAGGCCAATCATGAGCAGGGGGCGGTTCCTGGTAATTATTCCGACCTACAACGAACGGGATAACCTTCCAAAAAAGATCCCGCAGGTCCTCGAGCAAGATGTCCGTCTTGACCTTCTTGTGGTCGATGATGCCTCACCAGATGGGACTGCTGATATTGCTCAGGAACTCGCCTCTTTAAATCCCCGTATCCACGTATTACAGCGTGACTCTAAGGATGGGTTAGGAACAGCCTACCTAGCAGGCTTTGCCTGGGGGCTAGAGCGAGAATACGACGTTTTATTTGAGATGGACGCAGACATCTCTCACCCCCCAAACCATCTTCCGGAGATGATCGAGGCGATCAACGAGTATGCGGTTGTGATCGGCTCCCGCTACGTCGATGGCCGAGTAACCGTATCGAATTGGCCCATGGGCCGACTTCTCATCAGCTATTTCGGGTCTTGGTATGCTCGCACAATCACCCGGATGCCTATCCGTGACGCCACCGGTGGCTTCAACGGTTGGCGCAGGGAAGTGCTTGAAACAGTTGGCCTCGACCGAGTCCAATCAAATGGATATGCGTTTCAAATTGAGTTGAAGTTTCGGGCATATCGCAGGGGCTTCTCTATGATTGAGATACCGATTCTTTTCATGGAGCGTGACACAGGCGAATCGAAGATGTCGAAAAAGATTGTGCGCGAGGCTATTTGGAGGGTCTGGTGGCTTAAGATTCAGGACATATTTGGACGTCTTTGATCGCGCAGGTGATGCATTGGCAAAGAAACCTCCTATCGACCAGGAGCACTATGACTCCAGCTCCTACTTCGAAGGTGAGAATGCGAGCCATCTCACCGATTTAAGGAGTTCTTTTCAGCAGTATCGTATAGGCAAGGTGACCGAGATAAGGCCGCCAAACTACGACGACCGGGTGGTGGATCTTGGGTGTGGATGGGGCACCTTCTGCTTCGCGCTAGCGGACCAAGTGCGTGAAGTCATCGGCATCGACTTTAGTGCGAAATCCATAGAACTCTGTAAGGAGCGGCTGGCCAGCTCAGGACAGAAGAATGTGCGATTTATGCGAGCTGATGCCAGTGATACTGGGCTCCCATCAGCCAGTGTCAGCCTGGTGATCGCAGCCGACCTTTTTGAACACCTTTACCCCGAAGACTCCAAAAGCGTGGCTGCAGAAGCGTTTCGTATTTTAGCTCCAGGCGGTCACTTCGTGGTGTGGACACCTCATCGCGGGCATTTCATTGAAATCATGAAGAACAACAACTTCATCCTCGAGAATGACGTGACGCATGTGGACTACAAGTCGATGGCTGATATGAGAAACCTGCTCGGAAGTGTGGGGTTTATGATAGAAAAGGCGTATTACGCTGAATCTCATCTTCCTGGACTGAGGATTCTAGAAAAGTATCTGCACTCCTTTATTCCGCCCCTCCGCCGCAGGATAGCAGTCCTCGCAACGAAATCGGGAGCTTAACAGAGATGGGCTGGGAGATTGAACGGCGTTTTCTAGTCAAAGTGAACGCTCTCTCCTGGCCAAGCCTTACCGATGGCGATCATCTTCGGCAGGGTTATTTAACACATTCCAAGGAGCCATCTGTCCGCGTTCGCCTAGGTGAGCCAGGCGGTCCTAAGCTTACTTCCAAGAGAGGAGCAGGGGTTCGGCGGACTGAGTTTGAATGTGAGATCTCGACTGATGTAGCGAAGGAACTCATGGACGCTTCTGGGCCCCGGACCATAGAAAAGGTCCGGTGGAGCCTTGGCCCCTGGACCCTCGACCGGTTCCTGGGCTCGCTTGAGGGGCTCTCCATCCTAGAGATTGAGCTCACATCCGAGGAGGAAACCCTTCCAACATTTCCTCCTGGGATTACGGTGATACATGAG
>DEAM01000001.1:67359-92560 GCA_002347035.1 Gemmatimonadales bacterium UBA2982
AAAATTGTGCTGGCTGCGTATAGCGGGGGACTAGAATAAGCGCCCGCCTGTACTACCTCGGGCTCCTAGTGGGTGCCTTGGTCACCCTAACTGGCTGCACGTTGGTAGGTGGGGCAGGTGGGTTCACTTCAAGTTCGCCCGCACCCTTGGCTTCGCCGGATGCCCAGCCACTAGCTGAAGCACCAAGCGCAATGGGGAATATGGAGTCGTACGAAGAGTTTGGGAGTACGTACATGGTCTTAGCGACGTCATATCAGTACAACGAGGAAGGGCTTGCCTCTTGGTATGGGGAGCCGTTCCATGGCCGGCAAACCAGTAATGGCGAGGTTTATGACATGTACGCCTTCAGCGCGGCCCACCGCACACTCCCCCTACCAACGTACGTTCAGGTGACTAATCTCAGTAATAATCGATCTGTCGTCCTTAGGGTTAATGACAGAGGTCCCTTTATTGATCCAGAAGACAGGATTATCGACGTCTCGTACGCCGCCGCGGAGATGCTCGGGATGCTCGAGCCGGGTACTGCGCCAGTGGCTGTGCGGGCACTCGAGCCCTGGCAGTCCAGGGTGAGGTAGGTCCGCTTCGTGTTAGATCTGAGAGAACCTAACATAATATATATTATACGACCTAGTTTTTACCTAGCGGGTGCGGCAGCTACTAAAACCCCGTAAAATTCCCTCAAACACGCGACACCCTTCATTTCCTTTCCGAATCTGAAGGTCTCCAGTTCGCCTCCAAGGGGGCTCTCATGGAAGGACAACGGCTTTCCCACTACGAAATCCAGGAGAAACTCGGCGGCGGCGGCATGGGGGTCGTGTACAAGGCCCTAGACACGCGCTTAAATCGCCACGTCGCGCTCAAATTCCTTCCCCCGGAGTTCACAAGGGATGATGACGCGCGCCTAAGGTTCACTCAAGAAGCTCAGGCCGCTTCGGCCCTAGATCATCCGAACATCTGCACCATTTACGAGATTGATTCTACGGTTGATGGTCAGATGTTCATCGCAATGTCCTACTATGCGGGTTCCACGCTCAAGCAGCGCGTCGCGGAAGGCCCACTTGACGTGGCCGAGGCGCTCGATGTAGCGGCCCAGATAGCCCGAGGCCTCATCAAGGCCCACGACGCTGGCATCGTACATCGGGACATCAAGTCCGCGAACGTCATGCTAACACCCGATGGGCTCGTCAAAATTGTCGACTTCGGTATCGCCAAGTTACTTGGGGTCACAGGCCCGACCCAGAGCGAGTCCACACTAGGAACTGTTTCATATATGGCTCCTGAGCAGGTCGCGGGTGAAGATGCAGATCCCCAAAGTGACTTATGGTCCTTGGGTGCTGTGACATACGAATTGCTCACCGGGCGCCCCCCTTTTCGTGGCGAGAATCCTTGGGCCGTAATGGCGGCCGTGACGAACCAAGAGGTCGATCCCCCGTCCTCTATCACGGAAGGAGTCCCTGAAGAGCTCGACAGCTTTATCTTCCAAGCCTTAGCCAAGGACAAAGCTGAGCGCTTCGCGTCGGCGACTGAATTCCTTCGCGCGGCTGAGTCTTGCCACCGGGCAATAACCGCTCCACACCCGCAAGCACCTGGAGCCGGAGCGAGCCGCATGGGCACCCCGGCCAGAGTAGCTGCCGCCGTCGCTTTCCTGGCCGTCACCTCTACAGCGATATGGTCTCTGGCGAGAGATGCTGGAAGTGATGTCGGCCCCGAAACGATCGTAGAAATTCAACAGTTGGCTGAGGCGGGAAATTACCCTGCCGCTCTGGACCTTGGGCTTCGAGCACTCGAGGTTGCCCCTGAACTTCCCGAGCTGGAAGAATTGATCGACGCAGTATCGGTTATCCCGAACATAGAGACAGAGCCCCCAGGAGCTCGAGTTTCTATGAGGGAGTATGCGAATGCTGATGGACCCTGGATCGAGGTCGGGGTCACACCCCTCACCGAGGCAAGAGTGCCTCTGGGCTTCAAGCGCTGGAAAATCGAAATGGAAGGGTTTGAGCCGGCAGACCTAGCCCTCCCCCCGCAGCGACCTACAAGCCTTACACTTCAACCAACCGGCTCAATCCCCGAGGGCATGGTACTCGTGTCCGGGGGAGTCGCTGGTGGATTTATTACTGGGATAGGGCCACTCGAGCCTTTGCCATACGCGGACTATTTCATTGATCGGTATGAGGTAACCAACGAAGCCTACCTAGAGTTCGTTGCTGCGGGCGGTTACGAACGTGAAGAGTTTTGGACGGAAGACTTCATGGACGGAGATCAAGAGCTAACCTGGTCAGCCGCAATGGAGCGATTTGAAGACGCCACTGGTTTGCCTGGACCAGCCACCTGGGAACTCGGACGCCCACAGTCGGGGCAGGAAACCTTTCCCGTAACCGGAGTAAGCTGGTACGAAGCAGCGGCCTATGCTGAGTTCAGAGGAAAGAGCCTGCCCACACTTAGGCACTGGGTTCAGGCAGCAGGGACTCCACAAGGCGGCTCAATTATTCCACTTAGCAACCTTGCTGGTGACGCACCTACGGTGCCAGGAACGTTCTCTGGGATGAGTTCCTTTGGATCCTATGATATGGCCGGTAATGTGCGTGAATGGCTACTTAACTCTGCAGGGAATCAGCGACATGCAGTAGGAGGTGCATGGAGCGACCCTACCTATTTCTTCAGTGGCCCGAGCGTTCAGTCACCGTTTGATCGATTGCCAACAAATGGCCTTAGGCTAGCCCAGTACACACAGCAGGATGACTTCGAGGGCGAAGCCGCGGTAGACATGCCACTTCTTACGCGTGACTACTCAGTAGATCAACCGGTGTCAGACGAG
Organism: Gemmatimonadales bacterium UBA2982; assembly: GCA_002347035.1. Taxonomy (GTDB): domain Bacteria; phylum Gemmatimonadota; class Gemmatimonadetes; order Longimicrobiales; family Gaopeijiaceae; genus UBA2982. The sequence continues at coordinate 70,175 of DEAM01000001.1, forward strand.
GTATTCAGTGTTTTTGCAGCGCAATTTGATTATGACCCCACCCCGTTAAACGCAGAAGTTGAAGAGACCTTCGATTACGATCAGGGTACTATCGAGCGCGTTTCCTTCGATGGAGTTGGATGGGGTCGTATCCACGCATATCTGTATCTGCCAGCGCGGTCCGAGCCTCCTTATCAGACTGTAGTCTGGTTCCCTGGTTCCGGTGCAGCCCGCCTCCAACCCGAACCCAATCCTAGCGAAGTAGGCAACTTGCAACACTTCGTAGCAGGTGGCAGGGCAGTAATCTGGCCCATCGTTCGATCTACTTTCTCTAGAGCGCTTCCTGATCAGCCGCCAAATATGAACCTTACTTGGCCCCAGGGGACTAGAGACTATGTCGACCTCATTCACAGCTGGGTCTCAGAGGTTCGACGTTCGATCGATTATCTAGAATCGCGACCAGAGATCGATGCTGAGAAGATTGCGTATCACGGCTTTAGCTGGGGCGGAAGGCTCGGAGCAATTATCCCGGCCGTTGAACCACGCTTCAAATTGAACATGGTAATGATCGGAGGTCTGGCTTCCGGCACCGCTCTTCCAGAGGCCGACCAGATTAATTATGTGACGCGAGTCACCATCCCGACTTTGATGCTCAACGGACGGCATGATCCACTCGAGCCAGTAGAAAGCGCACAGTTGCCGATGTTGGAGCTCCTAGGCACCCCGGAAGCCGATAAACGACACGTCATCTACGAAGGGTATGGACACAACCTACCGCCAAACGAGCACGCCCGTGAAACTCTCGATTGGCTAGATCGATACTTTGGAGAACCAAGGTAATCTTTGACCTGGATCACACTACGGTTGTTGAGAAGGCTGAGAGCAGAAGCTTACGTGCTCGGGATGCTTACTATCTCCTCGATCCGCATCTCATAGAGTCCCCGCTGAGGCGAATCTGCGTCAAGCTCTTCAAGCAGGCGTTCATAGAGTTCTACTGCTCCTTGAGCATCACCCCGAGCGTCCCGGATTCGGGCAGCAGCAACCAACGCATCACGGACTTGGAAATTAAGCTCTGACCGTTCAGCAATTGAGATATACGTAGCCTCGGCATCATCGAAACGGCCCTCATCTTCATATGCCGCACCGAGGAGAGTTGCCGCCTGGAACTCAATCGGACTTCTTGGGGAAGCCCCGAGCGGCTCAAGCACTGCCAGTGCCTGCTGGGGACTGCCATCCCGCAGGTATAGGTCTCCGAGTAGGAGGCGAGCTTCACCCTCATACGGTGTGCCTCCAAAACGATCTAGAAATACGACAAGATCGTCCCGAGCCCCTTCCCTGTCCTGAATCGCTACACTCTGGTGAACCAACTCAAGCTCTTGCGATGCTTGTGCATATAAAGTCTGGCGGTAGTTCCAATAGTAAACGAAGCCCGCGATCGCTATTACAAACACTATCCCGATTATGGTTAATGCTTGCTGGTTGCTAGAAGCCCATTTTCCGAAATGCAGCACCCTTGCAACGAAAATATCATCAGGCTCCTGACTTGACTCAGGCCTGGTGGGATGTCCTCCGGGACGACGCTTCGCCATATACCTTGCTGGTCTGGGTCCTGTGGATTAATCACGCCCGCGCGAGCAGACACAGAAAAAGCTAGAAGTGACAGAAATCTTGGTCAACGCGCTTCAACTATTCGGGAGTGTCCTGGATCGGAGGGTGATACCCAGCCAACATCCATAAGTCTTGAGGTCGCTCCAAAAACAGAGACCCCTCAGAGCTGTTTCCTAAAATGCCCTCGTACAGCCAATCGTTTAGGAGCGTCGTGACGGTCGCCCTATGCGCGCCGGAGAGATCTGCCAACACTTGATGCGTAAGTTTTTGCGAAATCTGGATCCCCCGCCCTACTGGCTCACCACAACGCTCGCCTATGTCCAATAGGACTTCTGCGAGTTTTTGAGCGACGTTAGGCCCTCGGGATCCACCCTGTGCATGCCGGAGCCGATGTAGCTCCCGCTCTACACTTTCGAGGTAGGCGTCCAAACTACTCTTGGCCGTCTTGAATCCCTGGAGAACTGCAGATTTAGGTAGCGGTTGCACTACGCAGGTCGAGCCTGCTATAGCTCCATACCTTCGGCGCCCTTCAGTGAAGGCTTCGTCCCCAAGAAATTCCCAAGGGAGTGCCACTCCTACAGTCCGCTCCGGCCGCGCTGGCTCCATGCCTGGAAGCACCAAGCGCATGTAACCACTCCGGACTATAAATATCTCAGTGGCGTTATCCCCCGCTTTATAAAGGGGCCTGCCCTTCACCAAAGGAATTGACTCGGCCTTCTTGACTAGACGAAAGAGCTTCCGGTCACGAGGAGGGACAAGGTGAAACGGCATTTTTCACTCGGAGGCTGAAGGGGGGTGACTCACCTTGTTCAAAGCCGGGTGAAGCGCGAAGCCTATAGCCAAAAGAATCATCGGCATCGAAAGCATTGTCGCAGGATGAGGCCCAATCACATCAGCTAAAGCCCCCGTGCCAAGTACGCCAAGCGAACCGGTAGCCCAAGCTAGACCCATAACAATTCCCGACGTAATCGCGGCAGCGGAAGGCATTAGTTCCTGAGCCATCACTACGATCGGAGGCAGTGCAGCTAGGGCAAGAAAGCCAGCGGTGGCGATGGCTGTTAGACCCAACAAACTTTCGGGGCCAAGCCAAACCGCAAGGACGTGGGCCGGCAATGCCCAGACACATATCTGGAGGAGAAGGGTTCGTCGATTCATCCGGTCAGCTAGTAAGCCTCCAGTGACCATGCCCAGAGACTGAGCTCCCAGATAAACACTCAGAGCTACCGCACCAAGGGTCTCACTCCCCCCTGCATCGGCTACGATGATTGGCTCCATCGTCATGAACGTTCTTTGGGCGTAGGCCATCGTGGCGCTTATCCCGAACATTAGTCCTAGTGGGCCACGGAGCTGTGTGAGTACAGCTGCGGGTCGCGGTAGCAGAGCGACGTCTCTCGAGGTTCGCGGAGCACCTCTGGGAAGCCCTAGGTAAATCAAAGGCGCCAAAAAGACCACCGGAAGCATGGCGATCCAGGTACGCTCCATCCCGCCCCATTGAACCAAGGAGACCGCGGCTATCGGACCAAGAGCAAATCCAAATGCGCCACCAAAAGCAAAGATCGAGTACCGCGTGCCACCCCCCTTTCCTTCTGATACTCGCACGGCATAAGAAGCACCAGCCGGATGGAATGCCGCACTTCCCAGCCCCCCAACCGTAAGTAAGAGGACGAGGATCAAAAATGTGGGAGCAAATCCAATCGAAGCTACAAATACACCAGCCACGAGGGGTCCTGCGACAGCAAAACCTCGACGACCGAGGCGATCCGCAAGGTAGCCGAACAGCGGCTGCGGTAATGCGCCAGCGACTGAAAAGCTGACCGCTAACGTTGCGGCGAGCGTAATCGACAAGCCTAGGTCATCCATAATCCTCGGAAGAAGCGGCGGTACAAACGACTGGTAGGCATCGGTCAGTCCGTGAGCAAGCGCGACAACAAGCGCGACCCGCAAAGCTGACCTGTCAGCTGTTTTTTTCTGTTCTGGGGGTGCGACGACCTGCAACGCGAAGAGGCTCCTGCCCGAAGTGGAATCAGAGTGGCCCAGGATAACCGAGATACCTACACTCGACCACCGCCCCTGGCGTGGCACGGAAGAGGAGTGCAACGTCCTCTTTATGTCCCGACAATTGGAGAACGTTTACTCATGAGCTGTGCCCCACGAGCCCTACTGCTACTGATTGCCGCAGGCACTACACTAGCATGCAGCGCACCTGAAACTGCCCCGCCAAGCCAGACTGAGATTGCGACAACAACATACGCGACTCAGAACAGGCCCGACGTCCGTGGGACAACTGCAGCGGTCTCTGCCAGCCACCCACTTGCTGCCCAGGCTGGACTTCGTGTACTCCATGAAGGTGGGAATGCAACAGACGCGATTATAGCGATGGCAGGTGTGCTTGCAGTAACGCGTCCCCATATGAATGGGGTCGGGGGCGACGCGTTCGCCATCTTTTACGATGGGGCCAGTGGCGACATCTCTGCAATGAATGCAAGTGGTCGTGCTGGCGCCCTAGCTAAACCTGACTTTTTCGCAGCGCCTGACCGTGATCGTATACCTGGGACAGGTGCACTCGCGGTAACCGTACCCGGCGCTGTGGCAGGATGGGTCGATGCTCATGAACGCTTCGGCTCTAAACCGTTTGCTGAACTGCTTGAGCCTGCGATCCACTACGCCCGTGACGGGTTCCCGGTCTCGACCCGACTCAGGAGTGACATCGAAGAACAGGGCGGAAGACTCAACGAAGCAGCTCAGGCACTTTATAAGCCCGGTGGCTCACCTCCACCTGCTGGTGCCTTACTTAAGAATGTGCCACTCGCCTCTACACTTGAAACCATTGCCATGGAAGGAAAGCAGGGCTTTTACAAGGGCGCGATTGCACAACGCTTGTCCGCGTTTCTTGAACGCGAAGGCGGTTACTTAAGAACTGGCGACTTCGCTTCACACGAGTCGACTTGGGTCGAGCCTCTCCGAGGTGACTACTTGGGGCACACATTCCTTGCTATGCCTCCCAACACACAGGGTATCGCACAATTGGCATTGATGGGGATGTCTAAGGCCCACCCAATTGAGTCCTTAGGTCATAACACCACCGAGTACCTCCACACCCTCATTGAGCTCAAGAAGCTAGCATTCGCCGACCGGGAACGGTGGGTAGGAGACCCTGAGCATGCAGACATTCCGGTCAAGCAGCTTCTCGATCCTGCTTATCTGAGCGAGCGTGCCAACCTTGTCGACGCCAACCGGGCAGCTGAAGAAGTGGCTCCTGGCTTTGGACACGAGCAAGCTTTGAGTGACGGCCAAGGTGACGATTCCGGTGATACAGTGTTCCTGACCGCAGTAGATCAATTCGGGAACGCGGTCTCGTGGATCCAGAGCCATTTTGCTGGATTCGGATCCGGCCTTCTTGAGCCCGAAACCGGCATCCTACTCCATAACCGTGGATCCGGGTTCACGCTCGAGGCCGGGCACCCAAATCAAGTTGCGCCAGGCAAACGACCTTACCACACACTCACTCCACTCATGGCTCTGCGTGATGGTCGGTTCGCCTTCACACTTGGAACGCCGGGTGGCGATAGCCAAACGCAGTCCCTTCTCCAGATCACTCATAACATGCTGATCTTTGGGATGACGCCTCAGCAGGCAATTGAAGCTCCACGATTCCGGTCCTCGAGTGGGCTTAATGTCTCCATCGAGAATCGCGTCTCGGCAGATGTCTTCGCAGAGTTGCAAGCACTTGGCCACGATATCCGACTAGTCGATGGCTGGACGGCGACATTTGGTGGTGCGCAAATGGTGCACTTTGATGAGTCTACTGGGACCTTGACCGCTGCTTCCGACCCACGGCGCGAAGCATACGGATTGGCGTACTGAGGACACCGATGCGTTTCTTCTTCATTCTCGGGGCAGTCCTCGCTGCCTTAGCGGTCGTCTTCGGTGCATTCGGTGCGCACGGACTTCGTGCCAGGTTAAGCCCTCAAGATCTCGAAACCTTTGAAGTCGGTGTCCGCTATCAGATGTACCACGCGCTTGGGCTGATTATCGTCTCATGGGCCATAGGTCATTGGGAAGCCGGGACAGCCATAACTGCTGGGTGGTTCTTCGTAGCTGGCATCGCCCTGTTTTCCGGAAGCCTATATGTGCTCGTCCTTACGGGACCGAGATGGCTCGGGGCCATTACGCCGATCGGTGGCGTCGCATTCATCGTCGGCTGGCTCCTGCTGGCCTGGACAGCCCTTAAGGGGTGAGTCTAGACATCACATATGCCCGGGATTTAGTCGCCCAGGCCAGTAGCATCGTCGTTCTGACTGGCGCAGGTGTTTCTGCCGAATCAGGGGTTCCAACGTTCAGGGGGCCGGGTAGTCTCTGGAAATCGCACCGGCCGGAAGAGCTAGCAACGCCAGAGGCTTTTGCACGCGACCCTCGGCTAGTTTGGGAATGGTATGCATGGCGGAGAAGCTTGGTAGCTGACTGCGCACCTAATCCCGCTCACGAATGTCTGGCCCGTCTAGCGCTCGACCATGAATCAACCAGGCTCGTGACTCAAAATGTTGATGGACTTCATCATCGAGCCGCGGATTCCGTCGCTGCAGATCATGAAGACCCGTCCCGAGCGTATCCACTCGAGGTCCACGGCGCGATCCATCGGGACCGATGTTCGGGCTGCGATCGGCGTACGCCCGGTCGCAACGACATCGAGGCCAGTTCGACGGATTCTCTGCCCCATTGTGAGAATTGCCAGAGCCTGCTGAGACCCGACGTTGTCTGGTTTGGTGAGGCTCTCGACTCAACGATTATCAATGATTCATTTGAGGCCGCCCGATCGGCTGACCTCTGCCTGGTCATAGGCACAAGTGCAGTCGTCTATCCAGCAGCTTCTGTGCCGGAGATTACGCTGGACTCCGGGGGCACTGTGATCGAGGTGAACCCTCAAGAGACCCATCTTTCCCCGCGGTCCTCGGTAAGTCTGAAGGGGCGTGCTGGAGAGGTTCTCCCGGACATTCTCGACTAGTAAGCCTCTCCCTTAACAAGGGCAGCCCTACTAAGTGAGTGAATCCGACCACTGGCATAGTGGAAATTAGAAACGGAACTGGCACGTGGAACACCCCTTGCGACCGCCAGGATCCGTTTACCCCCCCTACCGCATCGGATCGGGCCGGCCGAACCTGTTCGGTCCCTCACTGCCCCCAAGAAACGCAATCACGATCAGGACTCTTAGGGCGTAAACGAGCCCCGCAAAGACCGCGATCGCCAAGACGTACCGGGTAGGATATAGCATCTCCCGAAACGCTTCATCCTGGCCCCAAGATGCCATGAACGAGGCTATAGCGAACAGAATGATCCATGCGGCCGCTACATGTTTTCCGGTCATGTCTCGATCATGGAGTCGCTTAACGAAGCCCACGGTGTACACCCAGAATGTTACCAGCAGAGCTACAACGAACGGCACCGGGTAAGCCTCCCCAGCTACTGTTGCTATAACAACAAGCAGCAGCGTGAACGGAAGGACGAGCCGTATCCAGAAAGTACTTCGCGAGATACGTCCTTTAAGTGACGTATAAAGGGTCCAACGATCAGTCTGGCGCGCGCCACACACCGGACACACACGGGCTTTGTCGCTGATCTCTTCCGCGCAGTCGTAACAGCTGATTAGCCCCATACTCAGACTCTACTCCTACCCCACTTAGACAATGGGGCAGCGCGTATTGAGACCGTCTCAGTTTGGACCTGAGAAACCCTCAGTATGGGTAACCCGGAAGTCGTGGCTGGCCAGGCGCGTAATCTGGCAGAGGAGCCCAGGCATGCTCGTTTGGCATCTCTACCATTGGCAGACTCTGGGCGTCCATCACCTCGTCTTCCTCGATGATGTCATTCCAGTAGAGCATCAAGGCAGTCAGCTGGTAGACCTCATCCGGCTCGAGCGTCCCTTCTCTGTTGAGAGGCATCCCGCGGTTGATGTAATCCCAAACTGCGGTCGCATACGGAGAACGAATGCCCAGGATCCGTCCTAGATTCCAAGGATGGACGTCTCCGTCTCGGTCGTACTTCACCAGTCTCGGGGCCCGACCCTCTGTTCCGTCCCTACCATGGCATCTCGCACATTGACGCCGGTACACGAGTGCACCTTCCTCAGCCGTGCCCTGCCCTTCCGGAAGCTCTGCTCCGGTAGGACTAATGGAGATGTCCCAGACACGCACTTCCTCAGCGGTCGGGGTCCGTCCCAGACCGAACGTCGGTGACTGGGCCAGCACAGAGCTGGCCCCGAGGAGCATTAGGACCAGAAGAGTCTTAAGCGAGCCCATTTGTGACGCTCCCGTCGCTCGCGACCCTCCAGGGCTGGATCGAGTTGTCCTGCCCTTTCACACTGAACCGTTCGCCCTCGGCGATTCCCCAGAACTCGCGAACTTCTTCACGGGTCGGCTGGATCGAGCCGATTGAGTCAATGCAGCGTGACATGAGCATGCATTCTGAGCCGTCCCAGGTCCAGTTGAAGCTGAACGCAGTGTGCGCCATCGGCTGCGGTTCACCCCGAAGGTCGGCATCGAACCAGGTATCTCCACCGTCGGTAGATACTTCAACCCTGCTAACGGCCCCTGTCCCAGACCAAGCGAGTCCGCGGACTTCATAGAATCCCGTTCCAGGAAGCTGCTGTTCCCCTGACGGAAAGGTGATGACCGACTTCGGACCGATCTGATAACTCAGTGCTGCGTCGTCGGCTTCGCGGCGAAGATGTCCGTAGTCGTTGTAGGTCATATAGAATTCGTCAACGACCTTGATACGTCTCAGCCACTTAACCGAAAGAATTCCCTCGAAGCCAGGAACCACGAGTCGAAGTGGGTAGCCCTGCTGGGGGCGAATATCTTCGCCGTTCATCGCATAGGCCACGATCATGTCTTCCATCGCCTTCTCGATCGGAAGGCTGGAGGCACCCTTCACTTCCTCGACCCCTTCCGCCACGATCCACTTACCGGCCTCTTGTACCCCTGCCTCTTCGAGAAGCGTTGAGAGCAGGACTCCTGTCCATTCCGCACAGCTGGTCATCCCGTGCGACTCGATCAGCGTCTTCCGCTGGGGGCTCGCGCGATTCCCTGCACACTCGATGAAATGAAGGCGTGTGACCGATGGCATGCGCTTCAGCTCTTCCATCGTGAAGATCAGTTCACGGTCGACCAATCCGTGGATCATCAGCCGGTGCTGGGCCGGATCGATGTCGGGAACGAACGATCCGCGCGTCGTCCCGATGTAGTGCAGCGCTGACGGCGTGATCGCGCCAACCTGATCTTGCAGGGGGGAACCGACATGGAAGACCAGCCCGAATTCGTCGGGCGATGGTCTGCCGTTGACCGGTTCACGCACGGACGTCACGAACCGCGCACGTTCGCCGTAAGCGATCAGCTCGTCACTCGAATAGTCCGGGATCTCTTGGGACTGCCCCTTCGCCATCGGGACTTCCTGTCCAGATGCTGTAGCCTCACGGATAACGGGCTCTACTGCGCCCAATGTCAAACCACCGGCCAAAGCAGCGCCGCGTTTTAGGAACACCCTTCGATCAGGTCGGTCCACAGCCATGGGTTTCTCCTTCAGAGATCAAGTTACCCGGACACCTTTTTCCACACCTCAAACTAGATTGTTTCCGCCGACCCGCAACTTATTTGTAATGCATACTACGGAGGTCCTGTTGAGTGCCCAGATCTCGTCATCCCTCAGATTCATGGACCGTTTGCGGTGGGTCCACTGTCGAACCACTTTGGAACCCAGCCTAAAGCCCTATCAGTGTAATACTGATCGCCGCCCTTCAAGCTCGGAGGTAGTTCAATGTCGGAGAGACTTAAGCCCATGCTTGGCGCATACCTCGCACTCTATGTCGTCGCCTACTGTGGAGTGAGATTTATTTTTGCGGGCATGCTCCCTGAACCGCCATTTGAGCCGATACTCAGCATGCCCTTTGCTTTACTTGTCTTTGCAGCGGTCGTCATCGTCTTCTTCGATTGGGTGGTGCAGCAGTGGGGTAATCCAGTAAAGACCGCAATTATTTTGACTGTATCACAGATTCTGATGGTAGATGTCTACTACGTTCTCAATGGAGGTAGAGACATCCCTGCAGCGGTGGTAAGCGCGCTCATCCTTTTGGTCTCGGCATGGGCGTACGGTACGACGTACAGCAGACTGAGTTCTTCGCCTATCCTGGGGTGAAGGCACTGCTCTTCTAACACCGGAGGTACTTCAATGTCCAACAGACTCAAGCCTATCGTGGGAGCATGGGTGGCCAACTTCGTGGTCGCCTTCGTTGGGGTCACATACATCTTCGGGCCGATGAGTGCGAATGCACCCGAAAGCAGCCCCATCTTCTCTACACCGGTGTCTATAGCCGTCTTCGGTGTTATTGGCGTTTTATTCTTCGACTGGGTAGTGCAGCAGTGGGGCAACCCAGTAAAGACCGCGATGATCTTGGCACTATCTCAGATTCTGTTTGTAGACGTGTTCTATGTCTTCATCGGCAACCGGGGAATCGGCGTGGCACTTACGAGCGCTGTAATTCTATTGATCGGTGCATGGGCGTACGGTACGGCCTACGCGAAGCTCAGCTCTTAGGCTCAGACTCGGGGACAAATCCTGAGGTTGAAATAAAAGAGGAACGGCAGGGCCAGTGAGCACTGCCGTTCCTCTTTTCTAACTCTACAAAATCACTTGGTGTTAGCTGCTACTCGTGCCCACCTTCATCCGAACTTTTCTGCTGCTGGGTCCAGTGTCGCTCCCACCTATGGCTGGCGTCCATTTCCTCAATCCTTTTTTCATGCTGGGCTAGCTCTAGCGCTTCCTTTGTGGTCGAATCCCTAAGTGCTTCGACCAGGGACCACTTCTTTCTATCCACATCTGTTCTCTTCCGTAACCCCAACTCCTCTGCTTTAGCCTCAAGCGTTTCAGCAATGGTGTCGGGATCGCCTATCTCTCCCTCTTTTCCACCAGCTACTTGGAAGCGGATAAACCACCGGAGGTGTCGCTGGAAGTCGTCTTCTTCTCCTGATCTTTGGGGAGGCGTTCTTTTCACAAACCCAAGGTTAGTGCCCATTTCTTCTTCAGCCTCAACAAGCCGTTCCTCTACTCCTTCATGTACTTTTGCTAAAAACGCCTCGCGCGATATCAGTTCTGGATACCACGTCCACGTCAACGAAATCGGAAGGCTGATCGGTGGGCCAGTCTTGAGAAATCCTGGTGCCCACTTCAACTCACCGCTGGCTGAAGGACGAACATATGCCGTCCATACAAAGAGCGTATGCATCGGAACGTTCCAGCTCCAGAGATCAAGCAGCCCGTGCTCCCAGCACCATTCCTCGAAGGTCGCCCGAAAATCATTCACAAGACCATCGTAGTCGGTGCCTTGTATCCTTCGTAACTGCCATATGAGCGACGCGGGTTCGGACATGAGTTGCTCCACGTCTTCCTTGTCACTGCCGCGAAAAGAGAGTGCCCCCCCCCAATCGGAGACGTTAAGGAAGCCTGCCTCGAACAATTTTTCGTAACTCGGTAGCACGTCGTCGCGAAGCTTCCCTAGAACCTGAGGAACAATCTCCTGGATCAATTCAAAAAATTCGACGCGAAGGAGGTCGTGTGGCGAGTAACGTTCAGGATGGTACCAGAGGCTGGATACACTATCGTTCACTTCTGCCGCAGAAGCGGCCTTATCCTTGGCTCGCTTCTGCCTATGAAGTTGGGTAAGCCTTTCCGCTTGCTGCTCTTTGCTTAATTGGTCCCACTCTTTGTCGAGTCGGTCCCACTCAGTCCGCTGCTCTTTCCTGCTCATGGCAGAAACAATATCTCTTCACTCAACTAGGCGCATGGTCAGACGACGCACGGTGTGCACCGCCCTAAACGAGATAGTTAAGATGACAAGAGCTGCGCAGGTCATGAGGACACTGACGGTCCTCGTAGGGGTCGCCACCGTGACCGAGCTTGGATTCGCTTCGACCGTGTCTGCGCAAGCAAATACAGATGCCCGCTGGATAACAGCTTGGGGAACGTCTCAGCAGTCGCTTGGTCCGACGATGATTACGAATGCTACCGTGCGCATGATCGCGCGCGTGACCGTCGGGGGCGAGGCTGTTCGGGTCCGCCTCGACAACACTTTCGGCGAAACGCCACTCGTTATCGGGGAGGCCTACATCGGTCCCGTCATGCGCGGAGCCGGACTCACGGCAGGCTCGAACAGTCAGATTCGGTTCGGCAGTTCGGGAAGTGTGACTATCCCAGTAGGGGGCACAGTAACGAGCGATCCTATTCGGATGAACGTCATGGCTCGCCAAGATCTAGCCATAAGCCTCTATATACCGGAAACCAATGTCCAACCTAGCCAGCATAGCCAGGCGTATGTGACGTCTTATTTGAGCGACAACGGGTCCGGCAATGTGACCAACACCCAATCGTCAGAGCCCTTTACTGGTACGACAACGTCTACCTTCTGGCTCAAGTCGATTGACGTCCTTACCGAATCGGCCACTGGTTCAATCGTAGGCTTCGGCGATTCGATTACCGATGGTGTCTGCAGCACGCTTAACGCTCACGACCGGTGGCAGGACTGGGTTGCCGCCCGGCTTTATTTGGCATCGCCTAACGCACATCCCGCTATGGTGAACGAAGGGATCAGCGGCAATACGGTAACCAGCGAAGGGCTCCAGCCACCCCCGAACAGCCCACCAGGCCTCGAGCGGCTGGAGCGCGACGTCTTCTCACACGAGGGCGTCACGCACGTCGTCCTTTTCATGGGTACCAATGACATCCGGCGCGAAGTCTCAGCGGCCGCACTGATAGCGGGAATGGAGGAGATTGCAGAACGCATCAGGGCACGGGGCCTGATGGTTATTGGCACCACGATCATTCCACGGCACAACCGGGCCGCAAGCGGTACGAATACGGGATGGACACCCGAGAAAAGCAATATTCGTCGAGAGGTAAACGAATGGATCCGTAATACAGGGTCATTCGACAGCGTGCTAGACTTTGACACCGTCGTGCGGGACCCGGACGATCCCGATCGCATCGCCCCAACATTCGATTGCGACGGAATCCATCCCAATCCGCGTGGCTACCTTGAGATGGGTGGTTCCGTGCCCCTCGAATTGTTAACACCCTGAACCGAGTTGCACGCCTTTCAAGCTAAAGCATACGCTGCTTGATTAGGTCCTAGATTTGCATTCTGAAAACAATAGGCAGACTGCACTGCGAAATTCATATCTGTTCGTCTTGGTCGTGATGGTTGCATGCGGAGGAAGTCCTTCTGAGCCAGGTAGTGGAAACTCTGGGACTTCTAACACACCAGTCGTAGTTCATCTGCAGCTCGCTGCTTCCCCTCGTTATACCAACCAAGCCGACTTTTCACTTTCCGGCTCGACGACCGGCAGCTCTACCGTCACGGTCAATGGCGGCTCTGCTGCTGCTACTGCCGTCGCGAACGCACAGGGTGCATTTACGGTTTCAGTACCTCTCAACCTCAATCAAGCGAATAGCCTCACAATCACGGCGACCGCCCCGACCGGGCTCGGCAGTACGCCACTCGCCCTGAGCGTTACACACGACGATGTGGCACCAACCCTCTCCGTCCAACATCCGAGCGACTCATTGTTCGATACCGACGGCGACTTCAGGGTCAACATTGCGTTTGGGTTTGATGATAACTCCAGCGGGATCGAGGTGATCTCAGTAACGAATGACCGCGCTCTCGGTGGTGGTGCTTCTATCGGTGGCGTTGATGCCGGAAGCAATCTCATGACAACAGCAGGAGGCGGATCTCTTGTAGTCGGGCCAGATACTGTTAGCTACAACGCATCACTCGAGGCCGAATTCCCTTTGGGTGCGAATACTCTAACTCTCAGTGTGACCGACTCTGCAGGCAACGCGCACGCCGAAACAGTTGAATTTGAAGTGTCCGGTACGGAACCGAGCTTTACCATGACCCAGCCGACCGACGGTGATGTTTTGGTGTGGCCTGGATTCGTCATCGCGGGTCAGTTCAGCGACGTTGCCGGAAAGATCGATCAGAGTGGCCTTACCTTTGTCGCGGACAAACCATTAATTGCATTAATGTCACAAGACGGAACCCAGGCCGAAGGTGCCGAAGCGGGAGAGAACTTCAGTCAACTGTTCACTTTCAGTGATACGACTGCAGAGCTTCGAGACGAGGGATTACATGCCTTCCCAGCCGGCGACCTGACAATAACCGGTCAGGTAGCTGACCGAACCGGCACCCGTTCTCAATCCGATTCCGTTACCGTCACGTTCCCGGAAGCCCCTCACACATTGCTCGTCGTCAACTCGACCTCTGCGCCGGGTGCGACCGAACACGTCGTACCAATTGGCCTCACTAGCTTTCAAGGTTTTGGTGGCGTGCAATTTTCTCTCAATTTCGATCCAGAAGTGCTGACCGTAGACTCTCTCAGCTCCGAAGGCCGGGCACCTTCGACTCCTTTTTTTGAGATGCCGGCCGGGGGACAGCTGAATGTTATTTTAGTCGACCTGAGTGGCGATCCGATCCCGCTAGGAAGTGGCATAGTCATTAATATCTATACTTCTGTGGGCGCGACGGCGGCAGTGCAAGATTTAGCGCTAACTATTTCAGACGTCGAAGTTGCTAACCAGGACGGGAACCCTGTGGACGTAGCTGTGTGGGACGGAGTGCTCGCGATACGATAATGGAATATTCATCAAGCTTGGTAGGAATGGGGCATAGGCTGACACTTACCCTGCTGGCCGGAGCGCTGCTAGTCAGCCCTTCTCTGCCAACGGTAGTTCTGGCCCAAACCGCTGAGTTCGTGCCCGGCCGTGTGATCGTTAAGTACCGATCTGGGACACCCGAGAATAGGGGTGCGCAACTTCGTGCAGCGGTTGATGCTCAGGTAATCAAGCAACTACCACTCATCAACGCAGAAGTCCTGACGCTCCCGGAGGGTTGGGAGGTTGATGAGATCGTTGAATGGTACAATGGACAAATCGGTGTCGAATACGCAGAGCCCGATTATCTCCTATACCCTATCGAAGGCCTGGCGCCGTCCACGAAGGAGTCTTTCGGGAATGCCCGAGAACCTCCCCGGGCGTTTGCCACGACACCTGACGATCCTAGGTACAGTGAACAGTGGGCACTGCATAACACTGGTCAGAGTAGTGGAACTGTCGATGCGGATATCGACGCACCGGAGGCTTGGGATCTGACCACGGGAAATGACACGATCATCGTTGGGGTGATCGATAGCGGAATCGATTGGAGTCATCCGGATCTAGAAGCGAATATGTGGGTTAACCCGGGCGAGATAGCGGGTGATACGATCGACAATGACGGCAATGGGTTCATCGACGATATCTACGGTTGGGATTTCAAGAACGATGATGCCAGCGTCTACGATTCTCCGACCGCTGACGACCATGGTACGCACGTAGCTGGCACAGTCGCCGCCGTCTCGGACAATGCTCTGGGCGTTACCGGTGTTGCGTGGAACGTGAAGCTCATGAGCCTCAAGTTCCTCGAGGGCAGCGGATCCACTTCAGACGCAGTAGACGCGATCAATTACGCCGTGGCCAACGGAGCCACAATGACCACCAATAGTTGGGGCGGCGGCGGACGCTCGGCGGCTCTCGAAGACGCGATCGAGGCGTCAGGTGACGCTGGCCTGCTGTTTATCGCCGCCTCAGGGAACTCAGCCCAGGATCTTGACGGTACCCCTTCCTACCCTACGGCTTATCCATCGGACAACATCGTTTCAGTAAACTCCACAGACCGCAACGATTCTATGTCGAGCTTTTCCAATTACGGTCTGACCACCACCGATTTGGCAGCTCCTGGGTCTGCTATCCTTAGTACTATCCCGGAGGGAGAGTACAAATCGATGAGCGGGACTTCGATGGCAACGCCCCACGTTACCGGAGTCGCGGCGCTCATCTATTCGGCGTTTCCCGAATTGACGCACTTGCAGGTGAAGGAGCGTCTGATGTGGAGTGGAGATGCGCCCAGTGGGCTCGCAGGAACATCGGTTAGCGGTCGGCGGCTAAACGCGTATAACGCGCTCGACAATGATTCAATAGCCCCCAATGCCGTAGCTGATCTGAGGGTGGTTCCAGACGCTTCTCCCGGGGCAGGTTCTGTCACTCCCTTCGGAGGTACGGCACTAACGTTACGGTGGACCGCTCCGGGAGATGACGGAGCGGTAGGGACCGCAAGTGGCTACGATCTGCGTTACGCCACAACACCGATAACAAATGATACTGAGTTCGACGCAGCAATGCAGGCTACGGGGTTGCCCTACCCTGCGTTAGCAGGAACATCCCAGGACGCTATCGTGATCGGGCTTGACCCCGAAACCTCGTACTACTTCATCCTGAAGAGTAAGGACAATGTCAGCAACCAGTCCGGGCTATCTAATTCTACGGGCGGGGAAACCGGCTTGGTCCAGGAGCTCTTCGCAGATGGTGCTGAAAGTATAGCCAGTAGGGATCTGTGGAATATTGATCTTCCTTGGGCACGAACTTCGACAACTTTTAGCCCCTCAGATGCTACCGCCCCATTGGGCGGCAGCTGGAGTTGGACAGACAGTCCCGGTGGTCAGTATGCCAACAATATAGACTCGAGCCTCGAGACGATCCCGCTTAGCTTAGAAGGTGTTCGGAACCCGGCCTTCCAGTTTGATCATCGATATGATTTCGAAAATGGTTGGGACTTCGGATATTTGGAAATAAGCACGGGAGATGGTGCCTGGACTGAGCTAAAGAAGTATACGGGCCAGGCTACCTCTTGGACGAGCGAATCGGTGACTCTTGCGGATTACGCAGGCCAAGAAACGGTCATCTTCCGATTCCGAGTGACATCCGATCGGATGGCCACGGCGGATGGATGGTACGTCGATGATGTTCGGTTAATCGGAGATGCGGATGCCGTCCTAGGATTAGACTTTGCCCTGGACGCTTCAAACGATACGGCCGTAGTCAACCTTAAACTTCGAAATAACGAGGAAGTTTTCGGACTCAGCTATCAGCTGAGCTGGGGAAGCAGCAGTAACCTTACCGGAAAGAACCCAGTCTCCTTCTTTAGGAGTGCAGTCACCGGACGGTTACTAGAGTCAGGGCTCACCCATATCGTTGAAGTTAATACGGACACCGATGTGCTCACGGGCACCCTGGTCAATACTTCAGGCGATGGGAGTATCGCCGCAGGGGATTCCGCAATTATCGAGTATCGATTCCCGTTACGTGACGACTTATACGTTTCGGATGGAGCGTTTGTACAAGTTACGGAAACCGGCTCTGATCGGTCGGGTTCGTTGCCGGATATAGCGGTGGTAGTTCCGTTTAGTCTCGTGCAGGGAACGTTAGCCGACTCTGTTGGCAACCCCATGATCACTGGTCTTGGCGGTAGTGGAAAACTGGAGACGAGAGATCTTCTGAATGCCGATGTCGACTTCAGCGGCGCCGTTGATGTAGCCGACATTGTGAGTATGATCGATTTCTACCTGGGACGTACCGAGGCCAGTGGCCTGCAACTTGCCGTCGCAGACACATACCGTGACGAAATCCTCAACGTGATTGATATCGTTCGTACTATAAACATCGTTCTCGGTCGTTCTATCGGAAACGCTTCGCTGGCGGCCCCCCTGCTGGCTGCAGGTCAACAGCAGCAGGGACGTGTGTCCGATGGAGGAGACCTAGACGTAGCGGTACAATCGCTCCCAGTATCAGGCAGTGCTCTCCTAGCTGATATTCCTGCTGGTGTAGTCGGGCTTCAATTGGGCATCCGACACGGACCGTCACGCGTCTCGGACGCACACCTGCTACTTGAAGACGACGGGTTCGAACTCGTCAAACGCATTGGGGCAACAAGTTCAAGTTTCATGATCTATAGCACGGACAACTCCCCGCTCCCTCCAGGTACTCAACCTGTGCTTACACTCGAACTCGACTCCGGGTCAGGCAGCGGAGCCGATACTTCGGTCAGTGATTTCTACTTGAGTGAGGTCCTCGGAGTAGACGCCTCTGGATTCCCGGTCTACCCGAACGTAGATCCATTGCTGGCCATCCAAGAGCTGCTTGGGACCCCGAACTTGCTTCCTGCGCAGAAATTACAACTCGATCGCCGGGGCAATGGTGATGGAGTTTATAACCTGGGAGATCTGCTCTCTCTCCTACACAGAGCTGGACTTTTCCCCGGCAACACGGGACGGAAGGCAACTCAATGAACCGCCGAGCATTCCGAACATCATTTATGATCGTAGTTTCTACGCTAGCGGCTTGCGATAACGATGAGGCAGGCAGCCTGAGCCTCCCGGAAATTTCACCTCCCGGCTGGCTGGATGTCCGCCTCACGGGAGACCCCGGCAATTCGGAAGCTCTGTTATTCGAAGTTGTTGGAGGACCGGCTGATTCCGTCGCCTCCGAGAACCATAGGGTGTTCACCAATGTCCAGACCCCTGAGCGGCTGAGGGTCCTTCTTGTCGGGGATCTGACTAATGATGTGGTCGCTAAAGTCTGGGTCCCGAACCCCTCCGAACTCGACCGATACCAAATTGTGCTCGAACAGGTGGCAGCAGGCCAGGAATTCCAGCAAGAGCCTGTCTCGACTTACTCGCTGAGTTTAGAGGTACCCGCCAGGCGCTAGCGAAGAAAGTCAGCGCCTTACTCTTGAGAGGACCGGAGTTTGCTAGCTTTAGGTAGATCGCTATACAGCTCCGCTTTCATCATGCTCTTGGCATGCGGTGGCGTTGGAGGCGAACAGGTCCTGCAAGGACCTCAGCCAGTCAGCGATGCGCAAGAAGTAGTCTCTGTAACCACTGACAGACAGACCTACGCCTCTGAAGACCTGATCGAATTGACGCTGGAGCTAGAAAACAGCTCCGATCAAGCCTTGGTACTCAACTTCTCGACCGGTCAAAGATATGACTTCACTATCCTCAGAGGCCCAGCTGAAATTGTTTGGTCGTGGAGCGAAGATCGTATGTTTATGCAGATGCTGGGACAGGAGACGGTAGGCCCTAGTCAAGTCCTGGCTTACCGCGAGCAGATCAGCCCTCGACTACCGGCTGGTACGTATACGGTCACCGGAAGGATCGTCGCTCAGAATCAGACACTCGTCGCTTCCGCGCTCATCGTAATCGAATAACAGAGCGATCTAATAGAGAGAGCCCTAGGCAGATAACAACTTATTGCCTAGGGCTCTCTCTATTAGAGCTACTCGGTGCTTCCTAGCCTAGAACTCGAACTCCACCTGAAGAAGCGCCAGCGTCCCAAGCTCAGGAACGCCAATAAATTCTCTGTGTTTATTATTGAGCACATTGTTAACCGTTGCGGATATCGTGGCACCGGTTCCTGGTAGTGTATAACCAGCGTTTACATCTACAACGTTGAACGACTCAACCACTCCACTGTAGACACCTGAGTTTACAGGGAAGCCGCCACTCATCCTGACTCGGCCACCGTAGAAAAGACCCGACACCTTGTCATCAACGTCGATCCCGAGTGAGCCTTTATTCGTGGGTGCATTAAGGGCGATATCCTCGGCGTTCAAGCAGCTACCATTTGCGTTAGCGTCGTAACATTCATCGCTAACACGTGAATATGACCCCGAGATTCTGAGTTTTTCGGAGAGATACGCGACCATACCTAGATCGACACCGAAAATGCTGAATGCTCCATAATTCTTCGCGGTCAGCATCACGTTTGAATTAGACAGTTGATCCGGTGAAATCGTACCCAGGGGCACCTGGGCCGCCGTAGGCGCTATAGCGCCTGCAAGTTGGGTGGCGACTGTCGCAGGAACTCCCGCACCCGTAAGACGGGTGACGAGATAGTTGGCTACTGAGGTTCCATCAATGAAGACACTGGGCGTCAGAGTCTTCAGAGGACCAATAAAATTCTTATACCGATTGTTATATCCGGAGATATCAAACCGGATCGCATCTGCTATTACACCAGTGTATCCAACTTCCCATGTCGTCATCGCAGTCGACTGTAGACGCGGCACTCCCACCGGACCGGTAGAGGCAACGAATGGGGTCGATGGATCTGTCTGATCGAACTGCATCATGGTTGAGCTGAGGTCGCCCGCCTGGGGGCTTCCCACGATCGCCGCAAACTGTGCTGCATTCAGGCCCAGTAGGGGTAACGTTGCCTGCAGTGTCGTGTTGGTAAGAGCTAACGGCACCAAAACGTTGTCCCAGAGTGCAGCTCCGTTCGCTGGAAGCCGAGTGCCAGGCGCGAAAGCCGAGTACATGCAGTGGCTATTGAGCCCGCCCGGACAGGAGTTATTGAACGTGTATCCTGTAGTTGGAATGCCAGATGCCCGAACGCTATAAGCCACGCTCGAAGTAATCGGCATGTTCCCAGCGACAATATCGAGAAACAGGTTATTGCTCGACGGCGTACTGAAAGACCGGTTGTACGTACCCCTGAACGAGTGACCCTCTTCTGGCGTCAGAACAAGTCCGACACGCGGTGAGAGGAAGGGATCTTCAAGCCAATTGTGCGTATCCCTTCGGATAGCCGAGACAAAGTCGAGCTGGTCAGTCAACGCGGTGGTCGTGTGCAGATAGGTACCCGTCAACTTTGTTATATCGTTGTCTTCGTTCGCACCATTGATCGTACCACCGGTCTTTGGAGTGATGTGCGAGTAGTCGACACCCGCGGTGGCGTTGAACCTTCCACCGATGTCAAAGTTGTACTGTCCTTGTGCCGCAAACGTGACGGAATTATCGACGATAGGATTGCCTGTACGGAGGAGATACGTGTCTCCTGCACTGCTCTTGTTCAGGAACGCCTGAGCGAATAAGCCGCCCTTATTGAGGCGTGCCTGAGCGGAGTTATAGGTCCAGTCTTTTGCCTGACCCGCACCGATCCCGGTCGGCTCAATTGAACTAGCGAGGGTCTTCGTCCCAGCGGTAAAGACGATTTCATCACTTGGATCGTCCCAGGGGCGAATATCAAGCCGTGCTTCACCCCCGTAATGCGACGAGAAGAGGTCGCGACGACCGATGGTTGAACTGGTCGGGTTCGCAACTGCGGCAGCAGCTTCAACTGGATCAGTGTATGCAAAATCGGTACCGCGGAAGTACTGACCAGAAACCTTGAATCCGATTTTCTCGTTGAACGCCATGCCATGCCGGAAGACACCTCGCAGCATGTTCTGATTACCACCGGATAGGCTCACCCTACTTCCGGGTTTGTCGATCGGTGACGAGGTGATGATGTGCATCACCCCGTTTGCCGAGTTGGGGCCGTAGAGTGCAGCGGCTGGCCCTAACACTACTTCGACACGGTCAATATCCAGCGGGGTGGTTGGGTGTAAGTTGTAGTTATTGAGCCTGATTGAAGGGACCCGCGCGTAGCGGTAATCAGTCAGCACGAGGAGGTTCCCTGAAAATGCATTATTAAAACCCCGTGTAACCGTATTGCTCTGATTGATCCCAACCTGAGAAACGTCTACACCTGGCAACCCTTTCAGGAAATCAGCTGTCGAGGTAGACACGATCTGCGAGATCTCTTCCGCGGTTACAACATTCACGTGGGCGGGTGCGGCGAGCGTGCTCGGCTCCTGGCTACGGCTCACTGTAACACTCACGGGCGCAAGAGAGAGTGCAGTCGAGATCATCTCTACCGTGACTTCACCGGTCCCACCTGCGTTAACTGAGATGCCATCGATTCTCACTGTCTCATATCCAATCAAAACGGAGACGATCGAGTAAGACCCTGAGGCTACATTTAAAGTGAAGTTGCCCTGAGCATCTGATAAGACACCGCCCGACTCACCTCCACCCACGACCTGAATTTGGGCCTGAGCAAGTGGTTGGCCTGTGCTTTGATCGGTCACCTGGCCTCTTATGGAACCTTGCTGGGCCTGTAGTGCCGAAGTAAGTGAGAATAGAGTAAGGATTAGAATGCTAAGACTCTTTGTAAATCGGTGACGCATAGTGACAGCTTTCTCCGTATGTCCGGGAAGTCTTCAGCCAGTAACGTTAGATCGAACTATACACTCA
This sequence comes from Gemmatimonadales bacterium UBA2982, assembly GCA_002347035.1. Classification (GTDB taxonomy): domain Bacteria; phylum Gemmatimonadota; class Gemmatimonadetes; order Longimicrobiales; family Gaopeijiaceae; genus UBA2982. Next base: position 91,753 of record DEAM01000001.1, read on the forward strand.
GTTGACGTGAAAAGCCCTTCTTTTAACTAGACTCTTTTCCCACGCGACCAACAAGACCAATCGACGGTTAGGAAGAGACCCTGCAAGCGCATGTGAACTCACAGGGTCTCATATATCTTCGTTTTATACTGCTGGACGTAACCCCGCAACCCTTCTTTCTACTTGGGCAGACGGTTACTCAACCAGCGCTTTAAACAAAGAGTGCTAGATAATCCGCTTTCTTGTTTACTTGCTTCAGGCGTCCCTAAGCTGACCCATCAAAGCAAGTAAGACACTCGCAATAGCAACACCAGCTATGACGACAGCCATTTGGTCTAAAAAGCCATTTACGTACATCCCGACTACGGGAATCGCGTCTGCCTGATCAGCGATCCCTGGCAGCGCTACCGCGAGTACGTAATAGGCGATTCGAGTCGTCACATCTGTGATCGGAGCGACAAAACCACTGACGAGGCCCAACACCACTAGGACGAGCGCGAAGGGCACGCCCAGATCCGGAGCAACGGTCGCCAATGCCGCAATAATAACTGATCCATAGATGAGAATTTTTCCAAGCATTTGACGACCCCCTGGTTGGTATTTGACAACAAAGGACTCAGGCACAGCTTAATCGCTGTTCTTGTATATAAGGTTATGGTGATGGTATCACCACCACTAAGCAGCACTAAACGAAAAGGGGCGACATTTTCTGCGTTTGTGAGATATGTGCACCCGCTACGACTTGAACTTGGGCCTTAGGCCCTACTACCTGGGTGCGCGGCCCCCTAATTCCAATAATACCTCGTTAGATACGCCGCATAGGTCATTT
>DEAM01000001.1:92865-96536 GCA_002347035.1 Gemmatimonadales bacterium UBA2982
GATACGCCGCATAGGTCATTTCTTTATATTTTATAGCTTTGAAAGAATGACTCATTCGGGCAGTCCCTACCGACACGCCCTCAACACTTTAAGACCACAGGTCTTTTGTATGCGCTTATATAGAGGGTTAGTAGGCACAGTTCTGTTGTTGACTGCGTGCGGCGGTGATACCACGACAAGCCCGAGTTCTGGGACCGAGACCGCGACTTCCACACCTACGACTTCCACACCTACTCCGGTGGCGACGAGCGTCGAGTTATCTGATTCCCAACTCACCTTTGCCTCGCTAACTGCTACCACCCAACTCACGGCCACAGTCAAAGATCAGAACGGCGCTACGATGGCGAGTGCCACGGTAACGTGGGCGACATCAAACGCTGCCGTCGCGACGGTGTCGTCTGCTGGTCTGGTTACAGCTGTCGCAAACGGCACAGCGTCAATTACCGCAGCGTCCGGATCGGCGAGTGCGACCACAACAGTGACCGTGGCCGCGGCCACTGTATGGACTTCAGTCACCGGCGGCAGCCATTATACCTGCGGGATGACGACAGCAGGTAAAGCGTACTGCTGGGGTTTCAATATGGATGGCCAACTCGGTGATGGATCAAATACCGATAGCTTCGTCCCGGTCGAGGTCAGTGGTGGACATACCTGGGCTTCCATAAGTGGCGGTGACGCTCATGTCTGCGGGATGACGACAGCAGGTAAAGCGTACTGCTGGGGGTTGGGTGAATTTGGCCAACGCGGTGACGGATCAAATACCAACAGCAATGTCCCAGTCGAGGTCAGTGGACATGCTTGGGCTTCAATCAATAGCGGACAGATGAGCACCTGCGGCGTGACGACAGCGGGCGATGGATACTGCTGGGGAAACAATTTAAAAGGTGAACTCGGTAACGGATCAACCGACGACAGCAATGTCCCGGTCGCGGTCAGTGGTGGACATACCTGGGCTTCGATCACTGGCGATGGTTCGTACGCCTGCGGCGTGACGACAACAGGCGATGGATACTGCTGGGGTAACAATTTTTATGGCCAACTCGGTGACGGCAACGTCAGCGACATGCCAATTAGCCTCCCGGTCGCGGTCAGTGGTGGGCATAGCTGGGCTTCAATCACTGCCGCCAGTGCAACCGCCTGCGGCGTGACGACAGCAGGCGACGGATACTGCTGGGGTAACAATGAAAATGGCTCGATCGGTGACGGCTTCTTCTCTAACAGCAGTGTCCCGGTCGCGGTCAGTGGTGGGCACAGTTGGACCTCATTCGCCGGCGGCACCGCTCATACCTGCGGGATGACGACAGCAGGCAATGGATACTGCTGGGGGGGAAATGACTTTGGTGAGATCGGTGATGGATCAACCACCGCAAGACCGGCCCCGACCGAGATCAGTGGTGGGCATAATTGGGCTTCAATAACTGGTATCTATCAGCACACCTGTGGCGTAACGATGGCGGGTGACGCGTACTGTTGGGGTAGCAATCGGACAGGAGAGCTTGGTAATGGCAAACAAAGCGAAGGCAACCCAAACAGCGTCCCGATCCAGGTCACCGCTCCGTAGGCGCCACCCTGCGGTAGCAAGGGGCTGAATGCCACGGGAGGGGTTGGGGCTAGTTGCCGTGCTCTGCTAGCCACTCGCGGGACATCCGTTGAGCTTCGGCCACTTGTTCGCGAGTCATCTGCTGCTCTGCGATGTTTTTATTCTCCTGCGCATTCTCATTTCCTTGGGCCGCCGCAAGATTCCACCACATAAAGGAAAGCACATTGTCCTCTGGCACGCCGGTGCCAAAGCGGTACATAACCCCGAGCATAAACTGGGCATTCGCATACCCTTGCTCAGCAGCTAACCTCCACCAGCGCACTGCCTCCGCATCGTCCTGTGGGACTCCTTCGCCATTGAGGTACTTGACCCCGAGGTTGGACTGGGAAAACGCATTCCCTTGCTCGGCGGCTAACCGAAACCAGCGAACCGCTTCTGCATCGTCCTCGGGTACGCCTCGGCCATTCTCGTACATAACCCCAAGATTTAACTGTGCAAGCGCATCTCCTTTCTCAGCGCGAGCACGCCAAAACTCTACAATCGGACTTTGCGCACTTACCCCAATGGGCATAACCGCTAAAGCGAACACGAGCAGCAGGGTTTTCTTCATGCTCTGATTCTGCTCCTGCACCCCACGGCCCGCAACTCAGGACGAGCAGAACATTGGAACAGGATGGGATCAACGGGATGGGGTGACTCAGCCCTCCAGATCGTCCTCTTGACGATAGCGATCTTCCATTTGGAAAAGCACCCGGCGTATCGCGTCGAGTTCAGAAGTGCTCAGATCGGCCAGCATGCGCTCGTTAAGCAGGGCCCGCACGTGTGAAGCCTCGGTTTCGGTTCCGGGAAACTGGCACCCGTACCGGTCCAGCCAGTCTATCAGCGTGGCCCGGTCGTCGGTCGGCGCTTCACGATACTCAGCCTTCAGGTATTGCAGAATGCGGAGTCCGTCGAGCCGCTCGTGGCAGGCGCGGACAAATCGATCCAGTGTCGTGTGATTATCGCGCAGCGGTTGCCATGGATCGTCGGTGCTGATCTTGTCCCGGAGGAATTCGTCAAGCGGCGTTTCGACCGGTCCGGCAAACAGTTCGGGGAAGGCCTTGGTGGTGCGGCTGATCCGGTCGAAGAGTTCCGGAGCATAGAGTGGATAGCGGTCGGAGTCTTCGCCTTTGCAGGCGGCGGCGATGGCTTGCCCCGTCCCGACGGGAACACGCCAGGACTTTCGGGTCGCGGGGGCAACCGGGGCGGCGGTCCAATGGAGTACCCGTCCATGTTTGGTCAGTTTCTGCAGAAAGTAGAAATCCTCACCGCTGGTTCGAGGCGTTAGCCCGCCCACTTTTCGGTAGACGGAAACAGGCACGGCAATGGCTGAGCCGAGCGCAGTGAAGGAGTAGGGAGACCCGATTCGCCAGAGGTTGAGCGCATAGAAGCGCATGTAGATTTCGTAACCCAGCATCGCGCGGGTGACGGCTCCGTCGTCGGTGAGTGGATGGTAGTAACGTGCGGCGATGGCACAGGCAGCCGGGTGCCGGTTGAAGGAGACGATAAGGGATCGCAGATAACCCGGGGGCGTCAGCGTGTCAGCATCGAGGCTTACGATGATATCCTGGGGGGCGGCCTCCTCACAGATCGCATCCATCAACTCCTTTCGCGCGTGCCCGACACCGCTCCGCTTCGGTGGCCAGCCCCGGCCCGGTGAGGAGCGATCGATAATGCGGAGGTCGAGGTCCGTGACGTCGGCAAGCAGATGGAGACAGGCCTGGTTGGCTTCAAACACGGGGCGTCGATCCGGCTCATGTTGCCACGCTTCCGGTTGGTTTACGCATAACCACGTGACAAATCGCACGCCCTCCTGTCGCTGAAGCGCGTCGAGGCAGGCGGGAAGGCATTTGAGCTCGTCCTGAACCGGAATGGCGATGTGGACAGTGGCCACAGCTGAACCTCGGCTGACAACTTTTGTCCCCTGGGGCCCCGCAGCGGGACGACCTTCGGGTGCATGTGGTGTCTTCTTGCGTGTGTTTCTCGTGGCAAACTACAACATCGGTGTGGCGAGGGTCAGGCACTGAGCCCGCGCTCTCACTCCTCCACTTAGCCCAGGAACACGGCATCGACCGCCTGGAACAGCAGGGCT
>DEAM01000021.1:0-7512 GCA_002347035.1 Gemmatimonadales bacterium UBA2982
CTGTATGTGGTCGGCGAGAATCTGGGGGAAGGAGACAGGCTTAGAGGTGAAGGGTATGAGGCAGAGGCAAATGAATCTTATGAGAGTGGATTACGTTTTTCAGAATTGGCTGCAAACTACGCAAGAAATTTTGAAGTTTATTGCAAATAGGTAAGTGGATACCTAGAGGGCGTTCAGCCACTATCCACCGAGTGGCTAGAAGAGCACGGCAACTAGCCCCTAACCCCTCCGTGGCATCCAGCCGCTCCTGTTTTGAACTTGTAGTAAGGGTGCCTATCTAAGTTGCGAGTTTTGGCGTGTCCGAGCAGGATTAGGGTATGAAGAAGACCCTGCTATTCGTGCTTGCTCTAATCTCGGTTGGGTGTGCTGACACAGAGCAATCAGAGACCTCATTCGAAGGTTCGGAGCAGGTTGCTCCATCTAGTTCCTGCGCGCACCTATCATTGACGTCTGGGTTGGAGCGTGTGCGTTCCTGCGCTGAGCGAGGAGATGCGAATGCCCGGTTTCAACTCGGGTCTATATACGCCGACGGCCGGGGGGTACCAGAGGACGATGAGGAGGCACTGCGCTGGTATCGGCTAGCTGCCGAGCAAGGAGATGCGAATGCCCAATTCCAACTCGGGTCTATGTACGCCCATGGCGATGACGTGCCGGAGGATGGTGCAGAGGCCGTGCGCTGGTATCGGCTAGCTGCTGAGCAGGGAGACGTGAGTGCCCAACTCCGCCTCGGGTTGATGTACTCCACTGCCCAAGGTGTACCGGAGGATATGGTACTCGCTTACATGTGGTACAATATCGCGGCGACGCGAGATTTGATGCTTGCACCGAGATCAAGAAACAGCATCGAAGAGCGGATGACTCACGAACAAATAGCTGAAGCCCAACGGCTGTCTACCGAGTGGATAGAGGAGCACGGTAACTAGCCCTAACGGCATCTTGCTCTTGGAGCGGTTCAGAAAAAAGTTCGGTCTACTAGAGAGGAGCAAAATAGTATGAAGAAAGGTTATTGGGTTGCACACGTTTCTAGCCTAAAGGATCAAGAGCTATTTCAAGAGTATGTTGCTGCAACAGGACCTTTAGCTGAAAGAGGTGACTTTAGATTTCTTTGCGTTGGTCCAGTCCAAGGAACCCTTGAAGGTGATCCTATGATTGCTGGAGCAGTTTTGGAATTTGAGAGTCTTGAAAAGGCAAAGAGTTACTACTACAGCGAGGATTATCAGAAGGCATTGAGCATTCTAGGTGAGAACGTGAAAGATGTTGTTTTAAGGAACATAGCTGTCATTGAGGGGACGTAGTGTACTCCTCTAAAACTGAAGATGGATGTGAGATTTTTTCTTTTCAGGTTGAGCTAGGAGGCCCAGCCCTATCCTGCTAAGTCATGGAGAAAAGATGAAGTCACTCTGAGGTCAGAAACCTCCACAGCAGTTGCTGTTATATGGTGCTCTGGCACTAGTCCTGTATTTAGGTCGTGTTGATCTCATCGCAGCGTGGGGATTCGTCTATGTCATTATCGTCTATCGGAATTGGAAGAAGGGTCCGTCCTGCGAGTTGTGAGCAGTAAACCTCAGGGAATTGTTTCCCATAGGTTGATCTCGCCTGCTTCAAGAAGTTTTTCGGTAAGTGGCAGGCAGGATTAGGTCATGAGGACAACCTTGCTACTCACGCTCGCCCTGCTTGGGTTGACTGCCGCGTCAGTTGAAGCCCAAGGAGCCACTGCCAATGAGCGCTACGTGGCGAGCTCCAGAGGCCGAGTCTACTACCCTGTGGCGTGTAGTGCATGGAGAGACCTCAGGTCTGAACTGCTTTTCTTCGGATCCCGGGTTGAGGCGGAAGGAGCGGGCTACACGCCTACGACGAATCAGAGGTGTCGGGGATTGTTCGAGCAGCCCGTTCCGATGGTGAGGCCAGATATTGAAGGGCCCGATTACAGCGAGCAGGTCCAGACACCCGATCCTACTAGACCAAGCTTCGGCGATTCGTGCCTTGTGTCCCGTGTAGTGGACGGGGACACGCTCGATTGCAGAGGTGGACCAAGGGTTCGACTGCTTCTTATAGATGCGCCAGAGATGAACCAGGGGGAGTTTGGTTCGCTGGCTAAAGAGGCACTGGAGCAACTCGCACCTCCAGGATCAAATCTGATCCTCGAATACGACATTGAGCCCCAGGATAGATACGGACGGACCTTGGCTTATTTATGGTCTGGCAATGCGCTCATCAACGTTCAGATGATCGCTGCGGGCATGGCTCTTGTAGCGACATATCCTCCCAACGTGAAATACGTGGACTACATGTTGCCGCTTCAAGTCCAAGCACGTGAGGAACTGAGAGGGTTATGGTCGGTCGGTGGGTTTGATTGCAAACCTGCTGATTATCGTTCACAAAGGTGCAGGTGAGCGAATCGGAAGCTGGAGCCGTCCACCGATTGGGTAGGGGAGTTCAGGAACTAGCTGCCAGCCATGTCTTGCACTTCTGGTTAATTGACCGGCAAGTCCGCCTCCCAAACCGCTGTATACGGATGGATCCAGCCTTCCTGTTCTAGTATCCAGAACAACCCTTCTTGAACTCTTATATCAAGAAGACCCGGAAAACCAACGTTACTGAGGCTTTGCTTAGGCCAAGTACAGGGTACAGATATTTTTACTTTGCCATCTTCTACATGCAAAGTCCCCGTGTTCAAGGCCAAGGCGATCCGAGCTTCTGCGTTGCCCAGCCCATAGCTATTAGGAGGCCAAGCCAAGCGAACAGGCTCAGAATAATTATCTAACGCATTCTGAATGAATCTGGATTCGAGGAAGAAGTCGGATTCGAACGTAATCTCCTGACCATCGGAGGAAGGCAACAACATTAACGAGGCTTCTTTAGCTATCTCAGGATAGAGTGGAGCGCCCAGTACATTCATGAGCACATAGGCGGTATAGATTTCAACCTTGTTAAGCCACGAGAACTCACTCAACTCAACCGGCCTAGCGGACAGATGATCGAGTCGTCGCAGGCCAGCAAAAGAAAGTGCTAGGAACACTAGAACCGCCACGAAAGTTCTTTTCGCTAATCTCGCCATGGCTTTCTTACATCCGGTTAGTCAGGGGCAGTATTCTTGCCCTATGGCATAGCAATCATCGTGCCATTTCTTCTGAGAAAGCCCGACTAAAGAATTCGTGTCAGGGTCCTGCCCAGACCTTTAATAGTCTGGGATATTCCGCTGAAACACGCGCCAGTAATGCCTGACTCCTGTGATTTGTTCCGTACCGTCCTCACCTAAGGAGCGCGTCACTGGATCTCTTCCAATGAGCTGCGCAACCTCTGCTTGATCAGCCACGTGAGCTACTGTCATTTCGTAAATATTCCCATCGATTTTCATGCGCACGCGCGGATCGCGCTCAATATTCGCCCACCACCTCTTAGAATGAGGAAATTCTCGTTCCAGCCTGAAATCCTGCTCACTACCGCCGATGTATAATGCGTCACCGCGTGGAGTTGGATTGATAACCACTGAGTGGGGAATTCCGTACCAGGTACGAGTCTCCAGCATGATGGTGTTGCCGCGAACTGGGTCATTGACCTGATTAACCCAATCCCAGTTTGTAACCGGTTCCTGTACGACCTCTCCACTCAGCCATAATCCGAAATAGCCAGTCCTCAGTCTTTCAGAAAATTCTTCACTGCCGGCATCCAGATAGGGCGGGTCGAAGCCAGTCAGGCGCAATGTGAAGAGAGCTAACCCACCGAAGACAACTATCAGCAGTACGCCAATCCTTAATAAGCGCCCCATCACATTTCTCTCCAGCTTGGAATAACGTTTGGTCAGCAATAATGATCAGGATCCCCAAACTGGGAAAGCCCAAAGAATCGGGGAGGCTTCTTGGCTCAGTTGTCGGCAAAGCCAACCGCCACAGCACCGTTTGTCTCAGACGATTTTCAATTTTGAAAACTACTCGGAGTCCAGCCTCGAAAAACTTTTCCGTAAGTTTTTGAAGGCTGGTGGTGAGGGTGCCTACCTAAGTTGCGGGTCGTGGGGTGCTCGCGCAGAATCAGGGCATGAATCGGAGGCTGGCTTCACAGGGTTGCTGGCCCACACTTAGTAGGAGGGGGGAAAATGCGCGCCTGGATTCCGCTCATCGTCATCCTATCCTTGGTGCATGGGAATGCTAGTGCAACTTCTCTGCAAATTACTGATAATCCGCTTCCAGGTTCGATTGAGAAGAGGGGTCTCGAGGTCGAAGTAAGAGATCTCGTGCGTTTGCCTGAGACTCTCGAGATGCTCCCTCCGCATCCGGGGATGTCTGATTGGGGCAATCCGGCGGGGTGGGCGCGGGTGAGCTACGTGAGAGACCTTCCTGACGATAGGCGATTTGTGAACGATGCCCGCGGGTTCCTCTACCTGCTGAATGACACCGGGCAGCCGGTCGTTTATCTCGATTTCGCACCGTTTTTTCCGTTTGCAGTCTACCACACGCTCTCCTCCGGGCTCTCTGGATTCGCTTTCCATCCGGACTTCTCTGAGAACGGTTTGTTTTACACCGCACACCACGAGATCGCGACTGGGAACCCCTCTTCCCCTGACTTTATCCCGCCGGGTTTCACTCAGTCGGACGTGACCTTCCACAACATTGTCACCGAGTGGCGTACGGCTGATCCCTCCGCAGACCGCTTCGAGGGCACGCGGCGCGAACTCTTACGTGTTCCCCACGTGGTTGGGGGGCCGGCGCATCTCATTAGCTCTGTGGAATTCAATCCTACCGCAGTCCCCGGAGATGATGACTATGGGCTCCTATATATCAACGGAACCGACCTGGGCTTCAGCAACGGTCAGGGGCCCAATGCCAGAAACCCTAGCCAGCTTCAGCGTCTGGACACACTCGTAGGCGCTATCCTGCGGATCGATCCACGGAGTCCGTCAGTTTCGGGAGGCACGAAGGGGTTTGGGGATTACACGATTCCGATCGGCAATCGTTTTGCTGCCGACGGAGATCCGAGCACGCTCGGGGAGATCTATGCGTACGGGTTTCGGAACGCGCACAGGCTTTCGTGGGATCCCACTGATGGGACGATGTTCGCGACGGACATCGGGATGAACCACATCGAAGAGATCAACATTATCCGGAACGGTGAAAACTACGGCTGGATGGCGCGCGAGGGTTATTTCGAGAACGGCATGACGCGACCAGGCGGTGCTCTCAATCAGCTATTTCCGCTTCCGGGTGAAGTCTTAAACGGAGAAATAGAGGACGAGTTCACCTATCCGGTGGTGATCTACGACCACGACGAGGGCCGGGCTATATCCGGCGGATTCGCATACTATGGCCGCATCGACGCGCTGCACGGCAAGTTCATATTTGGAGATCTCCGTCAGGGACGCATATTCGCATCCGATTTGGAGGCGATGAAGGCGGCAGATGACGGTATCCCAGTGACAGTGGCCCCGGTTGAAGAAGTCCAACTCTACGTTCGTGATGAGAACGGAATGCGGCGGGACGTGACCTTGATGGAACTCATCGAAGGCAGAAATGGAACCCCAGCGTCACGGGCCGACCTACACTTTAGCCGCAGCCGAGACGGTGAACTCTTCATCACGTCCCGGCAGGATGGGATGGTCCGAATGCTCATCCCTGATTCCAACACTCTGACCAGACGTTCGCCCTAACAGACAGCGGCTCCTAGGTAAGCGGGCACGCCTTTTCTGGTCCATCCGCACTCTGCTCATACGATGTTCAATTTTGAAAGTCGTAGGAGTCCCAGTCTCGGAAAAAGTTTCTGCAAGAATTTGGAGCTGGTGACGGGGTGCCCGAATAAGTTGCGGGGCTGAGGTCAGGGCGACTAAACTGGCCGCCGCTTTTTCAGCGGAGAATGCTCAACCTAGCTGACGGCAACTAGCCCCTAGCTGCCCCTGTTTTGCGTGTCCAAGCCACGAGTATTTCAGCGTGTGCGTGCTCGCGCGGGAACAGGTGAGCCTCACCTGTTTCTGTTGTAGATCTCGTCCATGGTTGGCCCACCTGCTAACTCCGAACAGGCGGCGGCCAGGTTCAGAAATAGCTGACCGTCATTAAAGGCCGTCAGGCGTGGCGCTAGACCTGAGACGAACCGTTGCGGAAAACCGCTACGTGCGATGTCCATCAGACGGAGGCATTCGGCTTCTAGTTCTTCATTGACTTCCACTCGTTGGTCGTCATTACAGCCTCCGATGCCCACTACAAGAATGATGGCTACCAATATTGATCTCTTCATCTAGCTCGACCTTCGCTGAATTCGCCTTGCGGCTGGTTAACGAAGAAATTCCTTGATCGTCGTATTGATAAACGCAGCGTCTTCTGGGGACGATCCTCCTCCTGCAAAATGTCCCCACAGGGTAGGTATAACCGTGAACTGCACGTCCGGGATAAATTGTGCCTCATGACGCAGCGCATCTATATGGAAATACATATCAGTTTCGCAGGGCATATATAGAACCCTGGCTTTAATCGAACCCAGTGCCCGCTCGTAATCCCCATTAAATCCCGGGGTGTTGCCGACATTGTTGTTCTGCCATGTGTTGGCAAGCCAAATCATGTCGTTGGCATCTCCGGCAAACACTCGTCTAAAGAACGCATAGACTTCATCAAGACTATTCATTCCCCGTTGCCGATACAGCTCATTGCGATACCACTCCTGAGAGAAACCCCAGGCCGCCCAGTGGGTTGCGCCTGCTGCCAACCCAACCTCTGGCTGAGCGCTATAGTTGCCGCCGTTATAGGCCGAGTCTGCCATGATCGCCGTTTTAAAACCTTCGAGTCGCACAATACCGTGTGGGTGCTCAACGGCTGAGCCGCAATAACCAACAGCATTATCTACAAAGTCGGGATAACTCACCGCCCACTGAAACACCTGCTGTGCACCCATAGAGAATCCAATCACAGCATTGATGCTTTCCAGCTCAAACTCTTCAGTTAACAGCCGGTAACCCGCTTCGATGTTGTCCCTGATTGCTATCTCAGGAAAGTTTGGCCCATTGAACGGCGGAGGTGTGTTACTAGGTGAGCTCGAGAGCCCGTTCTGAAACATGTCGGTAGCGACAATGAAGTAGTCCTCAGGGTTCAACGCTAAATCGTCGCCGATAAGGAAATCATATCCGTGATGATCTCCGGCATAGAAAGACGGCAGCAAGATGACATTGTCTTTCGCTGCATTAAGCTGGCCGTGGGTCACGTAGGAAAGTTTGGCGTCGGTTAATACAACCCCGCTCTCCAGCGTAAAATCACCAAGGTCAAAAACCTTGTGTCCGCCTCCTGCGAGAGCGTTCTGGGATAAGGTTAAAGCTGCACAACAAACCCAAGCAGATAGTCCTATCGTCATTGTACTTACTCTTACAGGAATTGGACCAGAAGTAGGGTGGCCACAGTCGCACGGATGGCAGGGAAGAGGCGCATGGCTTGTTGTCCTCCTTGGGGCCGGAGACGCGGGATGATCTTAGTTGCGTTTCCTGCCTCTTGCTACTCGACGCACGCCACCTTCGGGCTTCTAGCCACCCACCCCTGTTTC
>DEAM01000021.1:7902-8877 GCA_002347035.1 Gemmatimonadales bacterium UBA2982
TTGGTATGATAGCGTCTATTCCAGTCGGGATTGATGCGCAGGATCGTGCTCCCGACCTCCGTCAGTGGGAAACCCCAAGAACACCCGATGGCCGTCCGGACCTTCAGGGGAACTGGACGAACCAGTCCCTGACACCCATCCAACGTCGGGTGGGCCAAGAGCCGACCTACTCGCAGGAAGAAGTCGCCGCGTTGGAACAAGGTTATGTGGACCGTATCATCCGTGGCTCCGAGCCGAGCGACCCGGACCGTCCGCTAACCCAGATTCAGAGCAGCATTCCGGCTGCGGACTCCTACAATAACGTCTATTTCGAGACGGGAGCCCGGGTGGCGGTCGTGAATGGAGAGCCCAGAACATCGCTCATCACATACCCGCTCGACGGCCGGATTCCAGCGCGTTCGCCCGAGGGTCAGAGGCGACGTGAGGAGCGCCGGGACTTCAGGAGCCAATTCGGTCAATACGACCACCCGGAGCTCAGACCGCTTGCAGAACGCTGCCTCACTTCATTCGGTTCACCGGCCGGCCCTCCGATGCTTCCGAACGGGGGCTACAACAGCAACTACACTATCGTGCAGACGCCTGATCACGTGATGATCATGACCGAGATGGTGCACGACACACGGATAATACGCATCGGATCAGGACCGAAACTGCCTCCTCACATCCGTACGTGGATGGGAGACTCCTGGGGCCATTGGGAGGGTGATGTGCTCGTGGTCGAGACCACCAACATCCACCCTCTGCAACCCTACTCCTCGCCAGACATGAAGGTGACCGAGCGGTTCAGCCGGATGAGGGAGGATGCGATTCTCTACGAATTCACGGTCGACGACCCCTCTAACTACGTGGAGTCATGGGGAGGCCAGATCCCGATGACGGCGATGCCGGACCTGCTCTATGAGTACGCCTGTCACGAGGGCAATTACGCGCTTTTCGGGGTGTTGAGTGGCGCGCGTTATGAGGAGAGGACGGAGG
>DEAM01000033.1 GCA_002347035.1 Gemmatimonadales bacterium UBA2982
CTCCTGACGGGCGAGTGGTGTTTTAGGCTCGACAGATAAGAATGGGGACCAGAGAAAGTTTTCTCTGGTCCCCATCGTCTTATGGGATTCATTTCCACTAAGCTCACTGGTCTAGCTAAGTACAGATGATCCGGTGGCTCGATGCCAGAACTCGAAGAGCCAGTTATACGGAAAGTCTAAGTGGCACGGTGTTCTAGTCGTGCGCCATAAAGCGCTCTGCAATGCCTTTGCCTAAGCGTCGGGGACGCTGTGAATTGGGGTCGATTGCTGCCCAAATTGTACGTGCTCGTGCGAGTACGGTCCGATCCAAATCACGGATGATTTCCGTGTGGCGCTCGCTCGTTGTGCGAGTCCATCTTTCAACCCAGGTCCGAGCTGTAATCTGATCGCCAAGGAATGCAGGGGCCTCGTAGTCGATCTCATGGCGAATGGCGACCCATAAAATGTCCACGATCTGTTCTGAGGTAGCAGCATTACGCCAATGCGCGATGGCCACTTCTTGAACCCATCGGAGGTAGACCACGTTGTTCACGTGGTCGAGTTCGTCGATATCGCCGGGCGTCACGACGAATATCCGTTCAAAGCGTGCCGGGTCAGGCACCTCGACGAGTCCAGAGCAGAACGACGCCACAGGCGTTGAAGGATGAGGTGAACTGTATGGGCGTGCTGACACCTTGGTAGATTTCCATGGCCTGGATTTGCTCAGGGTTGTAGCGATCCAAGTCTTCATCACCCTGTCGCATCCCATCAACGAAAATCTCCATCACGCATTCCGGATTTTCAACGCTTAGTCCACTCGCACGGGTCGTGACGACACGTGCTTCGCCTCCAGCACCGTATTGGATGCGGATACCCGGTACCCGCTCTCTTATAACATCGGAAACTATGATGGGGTCGATTCGAGCCATGTCCTGCGGTGTGACGAGGGTGCCACGGCCATGTTCCATGCGTGCAAAGAATCCGTTTTGCTCCAAGTGGCTAGGTCTTGCAGTCACTTGAATGGCCTCAAGTTCGATTGGTTGCGTGACCATTGTAGCTGAGACCTCTGTGGTCCGGTTGGGCTGGACTATCAAGGTTGCTGTTCTAGGTGCATAACCAATTCTGATAAACCGGACCTCTACTAGCCCCGGGTCGATGTTGCGTAGACGGAAGCGACCGTTTTGGTTGCTTACAGTCCGCGCTCTGCGTTGGCCTAGCACTGAGATATCGACGTCGGCCAGTGGTCTATTCCCCATACCATCGATCACCCGTCCTTCTACAGTTCCAGGGGCGTCAAGATCACCAGCGGGTCCTTTTCGGAGCAGAAGAACAAGGTTGGAACTCCCAGGAAAATCCAAAGTGGCGGTCAACACGCCGTATCCAAGCCGTTGAGCTTGGACCACGTGCTGGCCTAGTGGAACATTCTCAATTTCGAAACGGCCCCGTGCATCGGATATCGTTCGGATACCTAACGATGGCAGTTCAACGATTGCATCGCTGAGCGGCTCGTGAGTTTCCGCGTCGCCAACCCGGCCGACTTTGTTGAGTTGTGAGGATAGTGTAACTCCAGGGTTAAACTCTGTTTTGTTGAGTCGCTCACAACTGAGCTGTTGCCCACCCTCACAGGCGACACGGAACAAACCAACTGCACGGGCCGGATCTAGAGCAACTCCTATCCCAACTTCATACATGAGGCCCAAATTGGTACATCCCATGAGTTCACCACTCTCGCAAGCTCGCCTGTAGAGACTGGAAGCGATTACGAGGTCTTTAGTGACCCCTTTTCCAGACTCATACATTATCCCGAGGAGGTTGCAAACGTATGCGTCCCCCTCGTCACACGCCTTGTGGTAAAGCTCTCCCGGTGACTGGGTGGCGCCTGGGTTCGCTAGAATCGCAATGAAGGCTGTGCTAAGGAGCGCAGAGCGGGTCACCACCCTAGTTAGTCGGTCGCACCAAAGCGTCTAAGCACTTCTGCAACCATTGGTCGTAGACCTAGTATCCCATTTGTGTGGGGGAAAACCTGAGGCGTCTCAGCCAGAATCAGCGGTGTCTGATCTCTCTCATTAGTCGCATGAATATCAGCCCCACGGGATAGCAGGAATTCCACGACCGACGGGAAGTTCTTCCGGACTGCGTGGTGTAGGGCCGTATTCCCTTGGCTGTCCGATTGATTAACATCGGCGCCAAGGCCAACAATGATCTGGGCCAGCTCCAAGGTGATTCGCTCATCCGCTTCGTTATCAGGGGCCCCTGAGACTCGATCACGCCGGTTTTCTAGTGTCGTCGACCCTGTCATACCCATGGCTGCCTGGATTACGGACATTCCAGCAAAACGAGAGCCGTTATCAGGCACTCGAGTTCTTACGGCTCCATGGTCTGCTAGGATACGCACAATCTCAGGCTCGCCGAACTTGGCGGCTAGCCAAAGAGCGTTCGTACCAATGTACTGGTGTCGGATACTGAAGTCTGCGCTGAAGCGCCGTCCTGGTGTCCCATGCTGGACGACTGCGTTTACATTAGCCCCATGGTCGAGGAGTGCTTGCACAAGCTCAACCTGACCACGCAGAACGGCTGCATGTAGGGCAGTATATCCGGCACCGGCTCCATTGGGATCAGCACCTTGTTCCAGCAAGAAAATGGCAAGCGCAGTGTTACTGCTGTGGGCTGCAATGACGAGCGCACTCGTCCCCGAAGCCGCAATGTCATTAACATCTGCACCGGCTTCGATTAATGCACGTGCAGTCTCTACATCACCATTTCTTGCTACGAAAAGCAGTGCTGTAGACCCGCCATGAGCCATGTCAAAGTTGCCAACAGGGTTGGTATTCCCAGCCGTATTTTCCAGCTGATACCACACCTTGCTACGGGTGTGGACGTCTGCTGCGGCATCCACGAGCGCTCGGATTACATTGGGGTGACCCTGGGCTGCACTCCACATTAATGCTGTCTGTCCGCGCTCAAGCTCGGCTGCATCGACGTCCGCCCCGGCTTCGAGAAGCAGCTCGACAGTTCCAAGACCACCAGAACGCGCCGCGGTCATTAGGGGAGTCTCACCCATTTTGAGGGACTTGTCGGGACTCGCTCCTTCTTCGAGGAGCAGTTGGGTGAAAGCAGTACTTCCGTTGACGGCGGAAAGCCAAAGTGGTGTCGCACCCAGATCATTCGAGACATTCACATCGGCACCAGCCTCAATGAGTAGCTCCGCTGCTTCTAGGTCATCTCTATGAGCTGCCCAATGGAGTGAGGTCGCTCCGTCGCCCTGTCTTGCGTTGGGGTCAGTGCCGTTAGATAGCAAGGTCTGCAAGCTGCGAAGGTCATTTCCCCTTACGGCCTCTATAATGGAGGGGGTGCCTTGAGCTTGCGCTGACACCGGCCAGGCACAGGCGATACCCAGCAGCGCTGTCGCGAATGTCGCCAGTCTACTTCTGTAACTTAGCATGCCTCATGCTACGATATTCTCGTGCGCATTGACACCCCCTTGAGCTGGGGGCCAAACTGGGACCAGACTCAGGGAGCCTTATGTCACGTTACCTTCCGCTAAAGTGGGCCTTTGCACTAGCGATCTTTTCGATCGCGAGTGGGCTGCTGATACCGCACAGTGCAGCTGCCCAGTCTCCGGAAGCGCAGCTTTTGGCAGAGACGATTGATCAGTACTGCTCTCGTTGCCATAGTGACAGACGCAGCGAGGCAGGACTTTCGTTGGAGGATATTGATCTCTCACAAGTTGGGGAGCACGGGAGCATTGCAGAAAGCGTTGTTACTAAGCTCCGTAACCGGACGATGCCTCCCTTAGGACGGCCGCGTCCTGATGAAGCGACTTACGATGCACTTGCAGGTTGGCTTGAGTTTGAAATCGATCGCTATGCCGCGACCAATCCAGATCCTGGTCGGACTGAGACATTCCATCGGTTAAACCGCTCTGAGTACGCGAATGCGGTGCGAGATCTTCTTGCGCTCGAGGTCGATGTGGAGGAACTACTTCCTCCGGACGATTATGATGAGCACGGTTTCGACAATATGGCGGACGTACTTACCGTCTCGCCTGTACTGATGGAGCGATATCTGTCAGCCGCGAGGAAAACTGCGAGACTTGCCGTCGGTGAGACACCCGTTGGCCCTGGTTCTGAGGTCTACACCGTTCCGATTCTGCTCACCCAAGATGACAGGATGGGTGACGACCTCCCCTTTGGCTCTCGGGGAGGTGTTGGGATCAGGCATCATTTCCTCGTTGATGGCGAGTATGACATTGAGATTCGTCTGCACCGTAACTACGTGAATTACATTAGGGGAATGGGCTCGAGCCACGAGCTTGAGGTCCGTCTCGATGGTGAACTCGTGCGAACGTTTACGTTCGGCGGAGAGGAGCCGGCTGGTGTGCAAGCACCTGCAAGCTATGGTGGCAACCAATTCGGTGATCCGGCATGGGAGGAGTACATGCTATTTGCCGATTCCAACCTTCGTGTCCGCTTTCCCGCACGAGCGGGACCTGGCGTGGTTGGAGTGTCTTTCGTAAGGAGGTTCACTGAGCCTGAGGGTGTAGCTCAACCTGCGCAGAGCGTATTCGCAGTGGCTGTAGACGAGATGCGGGATGGCTACGCTGCGGTAGAGAGGGTGATGATCACGGGTCCGTTTGAGAGCGCAGGCCCAGGAGATACGCCTAGCCGCCGAGCACTTTTCACTTGCCAGCCATCAGGCTCGAGGGTGTCTGACGAGGAAGCTTGCGCGAGTGAGATCTTGGGGTCGTTGGCAGAACGGGCTTATCGGAGACCACTGGATTCGACAGATCTTGCAACACTGATGGGGTTTTATCGTTCTGGTCGTGACGGGGGCAGTTTTGATGCAGGTATCCAGCTAGCTCTTGAGCGACTGCTGATATCACCTGACTTCCTTTTTCGGATGGAGCGAGACGCCGAAGGCATGTCGCCTGGTGCTATTTATGCCCTGAGTGATATCGAACTCGCATCGCGGTTGTCTTTCTTCCTTTGGAGTAGCATTCCCGACGACGAGTTACTTGTGTTGGCAGAGCAGGGTAGACTTCAGGATCCGCTAGTTCTAGAGCAGCAAGCACGACGCATGCTAGCTGATTCACGGTCCACTGCACTGGTCAACAACTTCGCTGGCCAATGGCTTTATCTCCGAAATCTGCAGAGCATCGTACCTGACGCTGTCGTCTTCCCTGAGTTCGATGACAATCTGCGGGAAGCCTTCGTTAGAGAGACTGAACTCTTCGTCGAGAGCCTTGTAAGGGAAGATCAAAGTGTGATTGATCTTTTGGGAGCCAACTACACGTTCGCGAATGAACGACTCGCAACCCATTACGGGATTCCGGGGGTATATGGCAGCCACTTTCGCAGAGTGCCTCTGGACGGAGAACTGGCAGAGCGCAGAGGTGGAATCCTAGGTCATGGTAGCCTTCTGACGGCGACTTCGTATCCCAACCGAACGTCTCCGGTTCTGAGAGGGAAGTGGTTGCTGACAAATATCTTAGGGTCGCCGCCAGCCGCACCGCCTGCAGATGTACCTGACCTGCCTGATCGGGGTGAAGACGGTCGTGCAGCAACAGTTAGGGATCGGCTGGTGCAGCACCGGGAGAACCCAGCGTGTGCGGGGTGTCATGCTCCAATGGATCCGCTGGGTCTGGCACTCGAAAATTACGATGCGGTGGGTAGATGGCGCACGACAGGCGAGGCCGAACTCCCGATTGATGCCTCAGGAAACCTTCCTGACGGCACACAGTTCGTTGGCCCTCCTGGGCTACGTACGCTTTTACTGGAACGCCGTGAAGAATTCGCCCGGACAGTCACTGAAAAACTGTTAGCATATGCAATCGGGCGTGGACCTGAGTATTATGATAAGTCGACTGTGCGGGCAATCACTCGTGAGGCGGCGAGTGATGGTTACCGCTGGTCTGATATAATTGTGGGTATTGTGCAGAGCACACCGTTCCGCATGAGGAGATTAGGATCATGATCATCACAAAAAAAGCAATCCCAAGGCGGACCATGTTGAAGGGGCTAGGAGCCTCCCTTGCTCTTCCTTTGCTCGACGGAATGGTTCCAGCGTTTACTCCACTGCGGCTTACGGCTGCGAATCCCGTACGCCGGCTTGGTATAGTCTACGTTCCCAATGGCATGATCATGGACCAGTGGACTCCTGCTTCTGAAGGAACCGAGTTCGAGTACACTAGGATCCTTAAACCCCTCGAACCTCACCGTCGCCACGTCCAGCTCCTCTCGGGTATGCATGGCGTGGACGCAGAGGGTCCACATGCACGTGCTTCGACCCGCTTCCTCACTGGTGTGGCTTCTGTGCGGGATGATGGGTCAAATCTCAAGGCCGGGGTATCGATGGATCAGATCGCTGGCCGCGTTCTCGGGCAGGAGACGCAACTGTCGACACTCGAGTTAGCGATCGACGGTCGTGATTTTGCAGGTTCTTGTGACGAGGGCTTTAGCTGCGCTTACACGAACACCATCTCCTGGGCGGATGACACAACACCACTGCCTATGGAGAACAACCCCAGAATTGCATTCGAGCGTCTTTTTGGAGACAGTGGGAGCACGGATCCTGAGATCAGGAAAGCTCGTCTTGCGAAAGACCAGAGTCTCCTCGACTCCGTGACGGAGCGGGCACGGGACCTGTCGCGGCAATTAGGATCGAATGACCGCGCCAAGCTCGACCAATACCTAGCAGCTGTAAGAGACATCGAGCGACGTATCCAGATGGCGGAGGCTCAAGGTGATCTTGAGGTACCACTGTTCCACCAACCAGCTGGGATTCCGGGTACATTCGGAGAACATGCGCGCATCATGTTCGATCTTATGGCTTTGGCGTACGAGACTGACCTAACTCGCGTAGCCACGTTTATGCTCGGACGTGAGATTACCGGACGCACGTACGCTGAGATTGGTGTACCTGATGCACATCATCCGATCTCACACCATCAGCGGGACCCCGTGAAGATTGAAAAGGTGACGAAGATCAACGTTTTCCATGTTGAACTCTTCGCAGAGTTTATGACCAAGCTAGCCAATACCCCTGAGGGTGATGGGACGCTTCTTGATAACTCTATGATCGTGTACGGGGCCGGTATGGCTGACAGCAATGCTCATTATTCTGGCGACCTGCCGATTCTGCTAGCTGGAGGGGCTGCTGGAACTGGAGGTCGCCATATCCGCTACTCAGAGGACACACCGCTGGCCAATCTCCATTTGAGCCTATTAGATAAGATGGGCATTCCAGTTGACTCGCTTGGGCATGCGACTGGACAGCTTCCTCTGGAAGGACTTAGCGAGGTCTAGCAGTACTCCTCAGCACCTAGAATGAAAAAGTTTTTTGGTTTCGGAGGTCTCTGCGCTATATGCGCAGGGACCTCCGGCAGCATTAAGCTTTAAGCCTTCCGCCTCCTATTAAACAACCCTGGAGAAGATACATGAGTATGAAGAAGCTATCTGTGGCTATTCTGACAGTGCTCCTCCTTCCGCCATCCGCTGCTGCCACACAAGAGGTTTCCCCTTCCTGTAATCAGTGCTCTTCGACATATATCCCTGCTGCGGAGCTTGAAGAGTTCCTCGAGATACCTCAGGTAGATCAGCAGGTTCGCTCACTCGATATCGGTAAGACGAATTTGCAGGTGGCGATTGCTCATCGTGGTAGACTGGAGCCGCGCTCGACAGGGGGTGTAGCCGAGCACAGTCTCGTGACAGAGATCTACTACGTCATCAGCGGTAGCGGCACGAATGTCACTGGGCCGAACTTAGTGAAGTCAGTCCCGAGACCTCCTGATAATCGAGCCGTGCAATTTCTCAACGGTCCTGGCCACAACGCTGAAGAGATTCGGAATGGTCAGACGGTTGAACTTGAAGCGGGGGACGTCTTGGTGATTCCAGCTGGCACTGGTCATCAGTTTACCCGGATCGATGATCACATCACGTATCTGATGATTCGTGTTGATCCCGACAAGGTTGTACCGCTGCTAGACGAGACGGGTGCTCGTGAGTATCTAGATACTCGATAAGAGTGTCGTCCGGGCTTGAATATGCTTCGACAGGGACGTCTAAGGGAGAGGCCTTAACTTAGGAAGGCGCTCTGATGTTCTAGTTTCCCAGGCCAGTAATGGGTGACGCAGTCGTGGGTGTGGGTTCTTCGAGCACGGAGAACCTTGGTACACCTGAGGCTTCGCACCAATCTCCCGTATCGAGAAAGTGGGTGTGCAGGCACTGCGGTATCGCTCCCAGACCGAGAAGAAGTTCCTCCGTTTCTGGAAATGGGACTCGCTGGAAGAAGCCTGAGCGACCGCCGCGGGTGATATCCACCGTCGTCTGCCCCAACCTAGTGACGGCGTTTACATCTGCACCCTTCGCTACGAGATAGAGGATTAAGTCGTTGTCACCTCTGGCAGCAGCATAGTGCAGCGGTGTGTAGCCCCACCCATCTCTGAGGTTCACATCGGCATCGAGCTCTTCGACCAAGTACTGCACAGCCGGCAGGAACTGATTTGGCACGTTCCTGACACTGAAAGCTCCGAGTCCAAGGTATCCGCCACCGGCTGCAGCATGGATTGCCCATGCATTAGGCGTGCCTTCAGGCACGAGTGTCACCCCTGAATCTTCCTGTTGACGGCCGTCCGTCTGCCGTCGCTCACGCATTCCGATTGATGGCCAGGTTGTTGGGGTACTGGGGTCTGCTCCGTGTCTTATGAGCATCCTCATGGCTCTGAGGTCTTGAGCAAAAGCGGCTCGCCAAAACGGTGTCGCCCCCGTCAGGTCAACACCCATTTTGTTGAGGCCATACTCCCAGTACCAAAGATGTGAATTTAGCGTGACATTAGGATTTGCATCGGATTCAAGCAGGGCTTGGAGTACATCCATGTACTCGAACTCCTGCGTGTCCTGCGCTCTTGGTTGAGGGTAGTTCGACCTTGGTGCCCATTGTGTCTGTAGCGTGGCAAATAGTGGTGTTGATCCATCTGTTGAAGCAGCGAGATCGGGGTCGGCACCTCGTTTGATAAGGCGAAGTGCGAGATCGAACTGCCCATTCATAGTGGCGATCAGGAGGGGACTAGTCTCATCTCCACCACTTACCTGATTGATGTCGGCGCCACTGTCCAAGAGAGCTGTCGCAGCTTCGATGTTGCCCTCTCGAGCGGCGTGCAACAGAGCTGTCATCCCTCCAGTCTTTCCCACAAGCGTTTCGGTGAAAGGTGGGCGTACAACCTCAGGACCCCCCGGAAAATCTGGTCGGACTCGAGCTAGTGACGCCGGGTCGTGCGGTCCTACATCGGGATTTGATTCGACAAATGCTCGTTGCGCCTGGATTGCTTGGGCAACCTGTTGCGGGGTTGGCCTCCAGTCACGATTCCCACTCTCCGCGACCTGGAGACTGTCGATGGTCCGTTGCAGCTGGAAACTGGCAGCCCGATCAAGTGCCAGATTGTGTAGCACATCTACGACCTTAGTCTTAAGGCTTGGATCCGCACCATGACGAGTGAGCGTCGAAATCGCTGCTGCTCTGTTTTCTGACGCAGCAAACATTAACGGCGTCTGCCCAGACGATAATTCTCTGACATTCGGGTCAGCACCGTGGGCGAGTAACGAGGCAACAGAAGGGTGCCCCTTAATAGCAGCAGCTGCTAAATGGAGAGGTGTAACCCCACTATTTGTGGTGACAGAATTGGGGTCAGCTCCTGCTGCAAGGAGTTGCTCAACGACCTCGAGATGAGCGCTCCGGGCTGCAAGATGAAGCGGTGTGTAACTCCCAATTCGTGTTTCTAGATCTGCCGTCGCACCAGCTTCAAGGAGATACTCGGTTACATTCCAGTGGCCGCGCTCTGCTGCTGCATGTAGCGCTGTGATTCCATCACCTCTCGCTTCGTCGATGTTTGCCCCTCGGGCGATCATCTCTTGGACTGCATTGAGATCACCTGATCGCGATGCCTCTATAAGCTGGCCCTCAAGCGGATGCCCGGATACAAAAAGCAGCAGAACAGCGAATACTAGGAACGACCGGCTCATGCGCCAGCGTCTCCGCCTGCAGTAGAGGGTGATTGTGGGAAGCCAAGTGGGAACTCACCCGTGCTATCCCCGAAGGCCCTCATGCCGTCATGACCGATGCCCTGCATCAGGCTTACAAAAACATTTGCCATAGGCGTGCCCTCTGGTGCTCTGAGGTGGAGGCCGCCTTCAAGTGCGCCGTTGGCTTTACCCATAAGTAGCAACGGACAGCGACGGTGATCGTGGAGATTTGGATCACCCATAGGGGATCCCCATACGATTGCCGTCTTGTCGAGAAGTGAGGCGTCACCCTCAATAGTGTTTTGGAGCTTATCGAGGAGGTATGCAACTTGGCCCAAGCGGTGTCGGTTGATTGTATTAAAGTCAAGGACATCCGTTGGAATATTTCCATGGTGCGATACGCCGTGGAACGACCGATTGACACCGCTCAGAGGGAACGTGCGGTTCGACTGGTCAAAGCCGGTCTTGAAGCTAATGACCCGCGTGAGGTCAGCCTGCAGGGCGATCACCTGCATGTCGAACATCAATTGCATGTGCTCTTCCCACGAATCCGGGACACCCGAAGGTGCCTCGGGCATCTCTCTTTCCTCACCACTCGCATTTCGGTTCTCGACGAGCTGGATTCGTCTCTCAATCTCACGAATATGCTCCAGATATTCATCAATCGCCACGCGGTCAGTGTTGCCCAATGTCCGACGAAGGCGTGCGACCTCGGTTGTGATCCAGTCGATCATGCTCCGATCTGTGCGGCGCCGTGCAGCTCGATCCTCTGGAGTATCGCCCGCACCGAATAGTCGCTCGAATACGACGCGTGGCTCGCGGATGGGCGGGAGTGGTTGGTTAGGCGATGCCCAAGCCAGTGTAGTGGTGTAGGCGCAGTGGTAGTTATAAGCACAGCCGCCACCACGGTCGATTGCCTCTGTGCAGAGTTCTAGTGAGGGCAGTGCTGTGTCGCGCCCAAAGCGTTGGGCATGCAACTGATCGAGCGATGTCCCCAGATAAACGTCTGAACCCTGAGTTTGTTTCGGGTGTGCTTGTGTGAGAAAGACCGCTGTGGATCGGTCGTGGTCTCCTCCAATTTCTTCGGCCCGGTATGGCTCGGCCATTCTGCAGTCGGTGTTGCTGACGATGGTCAGATAGTCACGGTAAGGCTCTAAAAGACCGAGCTGACTATTGGCTACAAATTCAAAATCCCGGCCGGTTTTTGCCGGCGCAAAAAGGTTTTGTGCTACCCCCCAAGGGCTTGATCCTGCTGCACCCATCGACTCTTCAATACATACCAGGCGAGTGAAGTTTGGATCGGCTGTGACGTCACGCCATGCTCTGCCTGCGGGGACCATAGCATCTAGGAACGGCAGCGCGACTGTAGCGCCCATTCCACGGACGAAAGTCCGCCGAGAAAGATGTTTTCCAGTAATGAATTCCATAGCTCTATAGTCCTTGGTCCGCGTCGGCTTCAATTGGGTCACCTGACCTGCTCATCTGGAAGGGGTCACTCTTCACAACACCCTTGATGAACGAAGACAACTGGTATCCGTTCTCTTCGGCTTCTCTGACAATCTTGCGGATGGTCGTTTGGTCGTAGTATTCGACCCGGCGGCCCATCGCAAAAGCTAGCATGTTTGCTGCGAAATTTCGCACAATCGGAATAGGGCGCTTAAGAAGGATTTCCGAAAGCTCCTGTGGCGAGCTTACAGGAGTGTCGTCGTAATACGTGCCACGAGTATCGAGTGACATTCCGTTCTCTCTACTCCGCCACTGTCCCGTCACGTCGAAGTTGTCAAGGGCAAGACCGATTGGGTCCATCAGGCGATGACAAGCATTGCACGTCGGGTTCGAGCGATGCTCTTCCATCCGTTCGCGCGTTGTGAGGACACGTCCGTTCTCTGAGCCCGCTGTGCTCTCAAAGCTCGGGATGTTCGGAGGAGGTGGAGGAGGTGGAGTGCCCATCAGTACCTCCATCACCCATTTCCCACGTAATACTGGAGATGTGCGGTTCGACATCGAAGTAAGCAGAAGTATGCTTCCGTGGCCAAGAATGCCTCTTCGCGTGTCGTCAGAGTAATCGACCCTTCTGAATTGGCTTCCATTCACGCCGGGAATTCCGTAATGGTTAGCCAGGCGGTCATTGATGAACGTGTAGTCCGCTGTGAGAAGTTCGAGCAGACTCCGATCTTCTTGAACGAGATGGCCAAAAAGCAGCTGAGTCTCTTGGACTAGGTCATTTCTCAGTTGACCTGTGAAGTCCGGATAGAGAAAGGGCTCTGGGTTGTTCTTCTCGGCATCCTGTAACCGGAGCCACTGGGAAGCGAATCGAGTAGCGAGTGCTTCAGACCGAGAATCAGCAAGCATCCTATCTACCTGTCGCTCGATCTCTGCTTCTGAAAGCGAACCTTGCTCCGCTACTCTACGGAGTTCTTCGTCCGGACCCATGCCCCAGAGGAAGAAGGAGAGCCTAGACGCCAGATCTATATCGCCGAGGCGGTAGCTGTCTCCGGGCACTGCATTTTGAGGTGCCTGCTCAAGACGAAAGATGAATGATGGGCTGGCTAAAATCGCCTGGAGAGCGGTACGCACTCCGATCTCAAAACCTGAGTTTTGGGTTGCCTCGTCATAGAACGACATTGGGCCAGCAACATCCTCACCCGTCACGGTGCGCCGATAGGCCTGAGTCGCAATGCGAGAGACGATGGACTCTGCACAAGGTCGTTCCTCTGCGGGTGTAGCTGGATAGCATGAGAAGATGCGGTCGCGACTAGGTGTATTGGCTACGCCGCTGACCCGTTCGGGACCGGTGATCATGAGGTCTCTCAAGTGTGGTAAGACGGTAACCCCGTAGTTAGCCCACGCGCGGGAGTCTTCACCGCCCGCAAATGACCATCCGTGGGGGCTCAGCCGGTCATCGTAAGGCCCCTCAACCTTACGGATGAAGGCGGCTGCTACCTGCCGTTGTCCGGCTCTCACAAAAATCGGTTCGGTACGTGAGGGCACGTTGGTTCCGCCATTATGCTCTAGGCTGAGCTGGGCAACGCCCTCACCGTCAATGGAGATATCGATGTCTTCACCTGACAAACCTCGCCCGAATAGAGTAGCAACCTCGAAGACGTAGTCGCCATCGGCTGGAAAGTCGTGTGTCACGACCATACCGCCCCGAGTTCCAAAAGGAGCTCCTTCGATGTAGTCCCAGGCATGCTGCGAAACGTCCACGGTGTTGGTATACATCGACGTCGACGGGAGAGCACTCAGGTTACCCACTGCTAGCCGACTCACTTCAGTAGCGGCACGGAGATATGCTTCTAGCAGAGTGGTTGAGAGTCCCTGTGCGGCAGACAGGTTGTCGAAGTTACCCAGATAAGTGTCTGCAGGTAGCCAGCGACCCGGGTCCACATCGAGGTCCAGAAGCTCTCCGACGACCCTTTGGTACTCCGCTCGGTTGAGACGCTGGAACCTTCTTTCTCCCGGGTTTACGTCTGAGGCTGCAGCTTCATCAATTATGGCTTCGAGACCTTTAACAAGGGCCAGAATCGAATCCGCGGGAGGACGGCGGCCACCTGGTGGGGGCATCATCTCTGCTCGCAACTTCACGATCATCTTCTCAGCGATATCAGCTGCCCCAAATGCATTCGCCACGTCGAAACCTTCAAGATTAAGGTTCCCGGACATCCGGGGCTCACTGTGGCAACGCACGCAGTACTGCTGAATGACGTCATTCAGCTCTTCGGAAGCCAGCAGCGAGGGGTGTGCTAATGAAGTAGGTGCGCTTGTCGCGACAGGCACGCTTCCTTGGGCGAGCCAGATTCCGAGTGCTGCGGCACCAGCTGCGAGTGCTTTCATGCCCTATCTCCTGCGCATGAGCGACCCGAGTAATGTATGGACCAGACTAGACTGGAGCCACACTGCACATGCATTTAGAGTCAGATATCATTGATGCCCTGCTTGAGCGGATGGGTCAGGGCTGAACCAATCAACTGAACTAGCTACTAAGACGTCTCAACCTTTGGTTCACTCAGAATCCGGCAGATTAGAGGACGCGCCTCCAATCGAGTAAGAACCACCTTCTAGCGAGTCAACGAATATGCGGAAAGCGTCTGTGTACGTGTGTTTCCTCAGTTCCCACACCTTACGAACACCTTCAACTGCCAGAAAGTCTGTCCATTGGGCGAGCATAGCCGTCCACGTCCGCTCGTCCAGACGACCTTCCTGGTACTGGTAGTACGCTTCGTCCCAGACCCTCAGGATACTCTGTGAGATCGCTAAAAACTGGATTCTTTGAGCATCTGCGAGATCGTCAAAACCGTGCAACCCGGCAGCAAAGACCTCAGCCCGGTCCGCGTGTTGAATGGCCGTGATCGAATCCCGAAAGGCTTCTGTGATCTCATGAACCGAGGCGATTCGCGATTCCTGGTTCTGAGCACGTATCTGAACTGCGAGGTATGCCAGCGAAGCCACGACGGCTAAAGCCCCAACAATCTCACCTAAGGCTCCAACCGCCTCCCAGTTCACGATTTACTCGGCGGCTTCGCTTTGGGGGCTAGTCGGCGCAGAGGTAGCCTTCCGCTCGCTGTGCTGATGTTGCTGGCTCCGTCAACATCAGCACGAAGTTTGCTCCGATCCCAGCAGCCGAATTCCGAAGCGCTCGAACTGGGTTCTCTTCCGCGTTGATTGCTCCGCCAGGCCCGTTATTCCAGGCACTAGCACTTGGGACAACGTCTATGTACTCACAGCCTCGGACCATGTCTGGGTCGCCCGTAACCTTAACGGCCTCACCTGCACGAGTCAGGACGACAGGCATCGAATTCGCCGTACTTGCACAGCTGGCGAACGTCAGTGACCCCAGAGTTATGAGGACACTGGATGTAAGTAGCTTCAAATCTATACCTCTCCATTTCTTGCTGAGCTTACGAGGTGCTCTGCAGCCCGGTACGCTAGTGCTTGGATCGTCATTGTCGGGTGGTTTCGCCCACCAGTAACCAAATTACTTCCGTCGATGACAAAGAGATTAGGCACGTCATGAGCACGATGATAACGGTCTACAACAGAAGTGTTCGGATCATTACCCATCCGACACGTTCCGCGATTGTGCGCGCTCCCTCTTGAGTCACGAGCCGGTGGCGCCCAAATATTTTTTGCTCCTGCAGCCTCAAGGATCTCGATCGACTTCTGTCTGAAGAACTCGATGTTCTTCATGTCGTCTTCGTGGCTTTTTAGCGTGATTCGCATTGCCGGAAGACCCCACGCGTCGACTACGTTTGGATCGAGATCGACGCGGTTTGATTCAAGCGGAAGCATCGTTACGAAAGAAGTCGCAGTGATCTTATGCCCAGCTTCTGAACGGAGTGCGTCCTTGTATCCCTGACCCCAACGAGGCGAGCTGGGGCTCAACCCTCCGAGTCCGTAGCTAATGGGTGACTGATAACCTCGAGACGTAATCCGGCCACCCCCGTAAAAGCCGCGATCCGAATCGGAAGGGACGTAGTCGACGATGGCTGTACCCGAAACGACACCTTTGTAGTCATTGACTGGGTGCTCCATTAGACCGCTGGCGCTAGCACCATTTCCTAGCATGAGGTAGCGACCGACGACTCCACTGGAGTTAGCAAGCCCGTCAGGGAACTGGTTTGACTTGGACATCAGGAGCAAGCGCGGCGTTTCGGTTCCATTGGCAGAGACAACTACAGCCTTGGCTGCTTGGAATACTTCTTCACGCTCGCGGTTGAAGTATGTAACACCGGTCACTCGACCGGCGTTATTGGTATTGATCTTCCGAACATAGCTGTGCGCTCGGATTTCACAGTTTCCCGTCTCAATGGCAATTGGGATCACGGTGACTGCTGAACTTGAGCGAGCCTTGACATGGCACCCATATCCGGAGCACACGCCACAGTTGGTGCAAGCAGCCCTTCCCATGTAAGGCTGTGTTATGAGTGCGAGCGGACCTGGTACAACAGTCAGTCCTAATTTATCTGCTGCCCGGTGAAAGAGTGCTCCCGAAGATTTCATGGGAACGGGCGGGACCGGGTACTCTTTCGACATTGGTGCCACCAACGGCGTATCAACGCGTAGGCCTGAAATCCCCATCTCCCACTCGGCCTGAGTGTAATAAGGCTCGAGTTCGTCATACGTGACGGGCCAATCGGCTAGGCCGGTCCCTGCTATCGTGCCAACGTGGCTGGCTTCCTCGAATTCCCAAGGGAGGTGCCTCCAACTGCTGCCCCCATAGGTAACCGTCCCACCACCAACGACACATCCATAAGAGTGCGAGCCGGGGCCTGCTTCCTCGTCAGCACTGCGACGGAACGTATTCGGCTGCGTCTGGCGATTGCTCATCAGCCGATCTTCGTCGGCGATGTTTCGGTTCAGTAGTTCATCTTTGTTGTATTCATGCTCGCGACCGTATTTCCCCCAGCTACCCTGTTCCAGCACTACTACTGAGAAACCTGCCATCGATAGCTGTTTGGCCATGATACCACCGGCGGCGCCGGATCCGACGATGACGAAGTCGACCTGTTCCTGCGGCGTGTAGCGTTTCATGCGTCACCTCCCGTGACCGTAGTACTTTGTGGAATGGGAAGCGCGTCGTAGTAGCCAAAGGGTGCTTCATGGCTGAGCGAGTCGTCATAACCCACGAGTTCCCAGCCGATCTTGTCATGGTTGCCGCCATGCAGTGGGCTGGCGAAAAACCCCGTGATCGTGTGTGTCCGGACAAGGTTGAAGAAAGGGGTATCCTCAATCTCAGTCAGGACTTGTAACTGCTGATCATAAATCAGATCGGAGAACTTCGTTACGCTTGGGAAGCGGCGACTGGCAAGTGCCGATAGTTCCTCCAACCCTCGCGTGTAATCTCCCTGACGCTCTTGGTCAAAGGTGATGAGTGCCCGGTCAATAAAATGCACGATGTGGGCTTCACGGGCACCTGGGGTTTGATCGGTAGGGATGATCTGCGCAGTCATTGCGTCAATCTCGGTGGCCTGCTCTCGCGTGAAGAATGCGAAACGCGCCTGCTGCAATGTTACAGGCTGTTCGGCAGCGTGCTCCGCGGCTGAGAGGATCTGCGGATGGTTAGCCGCAAACCAAGCGCCTCCCAGTCCGACCGCAGACTTTTTGAGAAACGAGCGTCGGGATTTCCCTTGAGCACCCATAAAGCCTTACCTCACGTGTTTTGGAGCAGGGTCGCACAAGGGCCAGAGTATGAAGGCCTTTGGTTGGAGACAAGGACCGGAGTGAGCTCGGAGCAGGCTGTGCTAGCTGATAATCATCACGAAACTGATGAGTGCATTGGCTAGTCGTGATTCCTGCTTCCCTCTCCGACCTTGCAAACGACCTCGGCGCCCGAGAACCTTCCCGCCTTTATCGGAGGGGGAGGGTCAGGTGAATCTTGCCTCGGCAAAGGTCATGAAATTGGTCGAGGAGGGCTTCGAGGATCCGGAGGGGTTCTGGGAGCAGGCTGCTCTGGAACTACCGTGGTTCCGCATGTGGGACCGCGTCTACGAACCACACGAGCCATCCTTCCGCTGGTTTGTAGGTGCAGAAA
The DNA here is from genome assembly GCA_002347035.1 of Gemmatimonadales bacterium UBA2982. GTDB lineage: Bacteria > Gemmatimonadota > Gemmatimonadetes > Longimicrobiales > Gaopeijiaceae > UBA2982. Next base: position 17,527 of record DEAM01000033.1, read on the forward strand.
CGAATATTGCCCATAATGCGTTGGACCATCATGTCGCCCAGGGACATGGTCAACGAGATGCGTTGGTTTACTTCAACGAGCGTGCCGAACGGGTGACGTTCACATACGCTCAGATGCTCGATGAAGTGAACAGGGTCGCAGCCGCATTGCGAGCTCTAGGAATTGAAAAAGGTGATCGGGTCACGCTTTCAATGCCGACCTGTCCCGAGGCGGTGATGTTGATGCTGGCGTGCGTACGTATCGGCGCAATCCACTCGGTGATCTTTGCCGGTTTCGGCGCGCAGGCCCTCGCCGATCGGATTTTGGCAAGTGGCTCTCGAGTGGTGTTCACAGCTGACATCACGTATCGACGCGGCAAGGAGATCCCGCTTAAGCCTCTAGTCGACGACGCGTTGAGATCGGTCGGTGGGCTTGTAGAGAATGTGGTCGTTTTGCAGAGAGCGAGTGCTCCGATATCACTGTTTCCAGACCGGGACATCCCGTGGGATGCTTTCCTCGCTGGTTCAGAAGGTCATTCAGGAGACTGGGTGGCTATGGAAGCCAATGAACCGGCATTCATTCTGGCGACCTCTGGTACCACCGCCAAACCAAAGCTGGCGGTTCACACGCACGGTGGATATCAGGTGCATGTTGCTTCAATGGGGCGTTGGTGCTTCGGTCTGGAGCCGACCGATGTATGGTGGGCGACCTCCGATATTGGGTGGATTGTAGGCCATAGCTACATGGTCTATGGCCCGATGCTCATAGGGTGCACGACCGTCGTGTTCGAGGGTGCGCTCGATTATCCAGAGCCTGAAGGAAATTGGCGCACCGCAGTCGAAGATTTTGGGGTTACAGGGATCTTCACTTCGCCCACGGCGATCAGGGCATTAATGCGTTACGGCGATGAGCCGTTAGGAAGTGTCAATCACTCGAAGCTCGAGCGGATTGTGTCCGCCGGTGAGGTGCTCAATGCACCGGCGTGGGATTGGCTACAAAACACCATCCTGGAAGGGCAGGTACCTGTGATAGACCACATGTGGCAGACTGAGACGAGTGGGCCCGTGTTCGGTAATCCTTACGGTATCGAAGTACTTCCCATCAAGCCCGGATCGGCAACCATACCCTTGCCTGGAATCCATGCAGGGGTAGTTCGACCCGACGGTACTCCATGCGACGTAGGGGAACCAGGAATCATGGTACTCAAAAGACCGTTTCCTGGTCTCACGGCGTCCCTATGGGGGGAGCCTGAGCGGTATGGACATGATTACTGGGAGAAGATTCCCGGACTCTACTACAGCGGTGATTCAGCACATATAGACGAGGATGGTTACTTCTGGTTTGCTGGGCGAGCTGATGAGATCATTAAAATCGCAGCACACCGGCTGGGAACGATCGAGGTAGAGAGTGCCTGCTTGAAACATCCCGCGGTTGCTGAGTGCGGAGTCGTTGGCAGGCCAGACGAGACCCGGGGTGAAGTGATTGCCGGATTCGTTGTCCTCAAAAATGATCAGACCCCATCGGACGAACTACGCCAAGAGATTATCATCAAGGTCCGACATGAGCTTGGGCCGATTGCTGTTATCGGAGAGCTGAACTTCGTTTCTATGCTTCCCAAGACTAGAAGCGGGAAGATTATGCGTCGGGTTTTGAAGGCAGTCGTAACGGGCCAAGATCCCGGTGACATAACGACCATCGAAGACGAAGGTTCTGTCGAGGAGGCTCGCCAAGCGTGGCGGCAAATGAAAGATGAAATGGGGGGAGGGGCGTGAGTAAGTTTGATGCGTACAGGATCTTTGAAGATAAAGGGAATGTTGAGGGCCAGGTTGTTAAGACGACCATAGACGAACTAAGCCCAGGCGAAGTCGTCATCCGCACGGCCTATTCCAGTGTGAATTACAAGGACGCGCTAGCTGCTACTGGCGCCGGGAAAATTATTCGGAGCTTTCCTCTAATTGGGGGCATCGACCTAGCTGGGTCGGTGGTTTCTAGCACGGCACCGGGATTTGCTGAGGGCGACGCAGTGGTCGTGATGGGCTACGATCTGGGGGTCAGTCACGACGGGGGATACGCTGAGCTCGCGAGGGTGCCAGCAGATTGGGTTCTACCGATCCCCGAGGGGCTCTCCGCATACGAGGTCATGGCGATCGGCACGGCTGGTTTCACTGCGGCGCAATCGATTGTCCAACTAGAGCATAATGGCCTCAGGCCGGGTCAGGGCTCAGTAATCGTCACAGGAGCTACTGGTGGTGTGGGGAGTGTGGCGGTAGAGCTTCTCGCCGGGCTGGGTTACCACGTCACAGCTTTGACTGGGAAGGATGACCAGCACGACCACCTGAGATCGTTAGGTGCTACAGAAGTGCTTTCCCGCCATGATCTTGAAATAGGTACCCGCCCCTTGGAGAAGTCTACGTGGGCCGGTGCGGTCGATGTGGTGGGTGGTGATATCCTCGCGTGGCTCACACGCACTCTGAAGTATGGCGGTGGTATCGCAAGCTCTGGCCTTACAGCGGGCACAAATCTCAATACAACGGTCATGCCTTTCATTTTGAGGGGCGTGAATCTTTTAGGAATCGATTCTGCCGCGTGTCCGCTAGATCGACGTCGTGAAATATGGAAGCGGCTCGCAACTGATATGAAGCCGACCGAACTCTTCGATGTGGCCCAGAAGATTGATTTGAGTGGGCTTCGCGAGGCTTTTTCGACACTGCTGGATGGGGAAGCGCGGGGTAGGATTGTCGTGCAGTTCGCTTAGCATTGCAGTCCCACAAGAAGACGCTGATCCGCGTTGTTCACTCGCCGTCTATTAAATAACTAGAGCCCAGGTGCCTTGAGGAAATTCCATCTATCGAGGTGGTCGCTAGCTGCATTCATTGCTCTGTCCCTTGCAGCATGCAGCCAGGGAGGTATGGGCCCAGATATCGTATACGGCGAGGGTCCCGTCGCGGGCCGGTATAACCTCGTCACAGTCCATGGCGTGGAGTGGCCTCTTCACGATCGAACCTTGCCTGCGCTCCTCACCAGTACAGGCTGGTATCGTTTTGCGAAGGCTGACTCGAATTGCTGTGATTCTATCTCTGCCAAGATTTATCTGAACCAGAATTATGCGACCGGCAGTGACCGGGCCACATACATTGAGATTTTTGATGGTTCAAGTTCAGGATCCCCCGCTAACAAGTGCTATACAAGCGTAAGTATCAACTATAGAGATTCCGTGAATGATGAGTTGATCGATCCGATACTTGGAGATGAGGTGGGGCCAGTTACCGAGCGCATGATTTGTTCATGGGAGAAGGTCGGTCCCAGTATCAACCTTGCTAGACCAGAAAATGTCTCGGTGATCGGTACGATATGGTCCGACTATTTCTCGCTCACGGCCACACATTCGGGTGACAGCCTTAAGATGGTGGTTCCAAGGATGTCGCCGGCCCGCTACGTGACTATGGTTTTCGAACGCTAAACGGCAGCCGAATCTTCACTGCGGTTGGCTGGGCCCGGCTAGAAGACAATTTCAAAGATGAGGACCACTAAGAACAAGCCGATTGTCGCGAAAGTAACGAGAAGAACGATCTTGGTTGCGATAGATAGCTCGTCGAGCCAGGACTCTTCCTCGGGGCGTTGTTCGTCACGCTCTTGCATTTGCTCGTATTCCAGGTTGTCGGTCAGTCCACAAAGTTGAAATCGGCTGGCCCGTCCCGTTTCACAAGGATAACCAGTTCGGTGTCACCGTCCGGGACGTCCCACGAATGATTCAGCTTTGCCGGGATAACGATATACGATCCTGGGCTGAGTTCGTGACTGTCCTCGCCGAGTACGATCGTTCCCTTGCCGCTTAGCACGACCACGTATTCGGCATGGGTGTGCCAGTGAAGGTCGAAGTGAGAGCCTGCCGGAAATCTCGAGAAATAAGAGGGCCCGCCATGCTCCGGGTGCACGCCGAGTTGAGATGTGCGAACACCACTAGGGAATTGGGGTGAGTTGCCGGGCGGTCCCCATTCAGCGTCTTGAATGTTGATGACCTGTGCTGCCTGCTCCTGGGTCTGTGCCTGGATGTTCTTGGTAAAAATGGCCATAAAGCTGAGCGCTAATAGGCTGCATCCGAGCACACCCACGGTGATTCCGGTCTTTTTCATCAAGCGCTCCTGAATCAGGGATCGATGTAGCGGAAGTAGCGCTTTACGGCCCTCGGCCCCACTTCTGCGGTGTAGATGATGCCGTCTACGTCTGCCACGACGCCTTCACCACCACTGCTACCTCTAAGCGGTCCATTATTGGCGTCTGCGGGATCAGGTATGAACGCCCAAACTTCTCCAGTCTGCGCACTTCCTATGCGGATGCCTCGCGTAATATCGCCGCGCCCCTGGGATTGATTCGATTCAGAATCGACGCCGTAAAGAACGTCATTTTGATCGATATAGATTCCACTGAGACGGCTGAACTGGTCCCATTCGTTAAGGAAGTTGCCCTGCTGATCGAAGATCTGAATGCGGCCATTTCCTCGGTCAGCCACGAAGAGACGGCCCTGCGAGTCCATCGCGAGCCCGTGGGGTGTATCAAACTGTCCAGGTGCCGATCCGGCTTCTCCCCACGACATGATAAAGTTCCCGCCAGCATCGAATTTCATGATGCGAGCATTACTGTCGCCACCATGTCCATCTGCGACGAAGATGTCTCCGTTAGGTGCTGTATGGACGTCCGACGGCATGTTGAAATGCCGCTCATCGTTGCCTGTCTCGCCGGGAACGCCGAGTCGTAAAAGGATCTCACCTTCTGGGCTGAACTTCACGATTTGATGGCCCTTGGTGTCGCCAGCACCACCTCCGACGAACGGGGCGTCGGTGACCCAGATATTGCCTTCGCTATCTACGTGGAAGCCGTGTGGTAGAGAAAATATGCCACCACCAAAACTCTTAACGAGGATTCCGTCGGGGTTGAATTTCAGGACGACCGGAAGATCGGATTCGGCACATGTGCGGGGCGTGTACCTTGGATTCAAGGAATCCGTGCCACAGCGCTCGGCGACCCAGATCGACTTGCCGTCGGGATCGAGGTCGATAGCGCTTGTGGCCCCCCAATGTCTGCCTACCGGCATCTTGGCCCAGCCATCGATTGGCATGTATGGGTTGGGTAGATCGTTGCTGGCCGGGAAGCTGGCCTGAGCATTGAGTGCGTCAGAGCCCAAGGCTACAAGGGCAGCCGCCAGAGTCAGGCTGTAAAAGGCTTTATTCGGACTTGTGATCATCATACAGCTCCAAAAAGCAGGGGGCCTGAACAGATGATAAGCGGCTGAAGGATGGGGCGCACGAGGAGCGAGCTAGCCGATTTTCTTCGTTAAAACGTCCGGTCTATCTAGAGCCACCTCATTCTGCGCCGTTTGGTTGGGTATACTCCTACCCTTGATTGAATCCCAGCCTGAAAAACACGTTGGAAAGTTGTGTCACACAGGTCTGTACCAAAAGCTGATCTGGCAGTCTGTCGGAATCGATGGTAAGGAAAGTCAGGGCTTCGTACATCTCGGTAGCCGCGAGCCGCGTATGATCCCAGAACGACACCTCTGCATGGATTCCTACGTTCGCTCCCCCGGCGAGTTCCGGCTGCCAATCGACTGCCGTGCATTCTCCCACGACCGAGCTTTCCGTGGCATCGAACTCCGAGATCTCCCAGACTCGACGTACTCCTATATTGCGGAGTTCGTCGACCAGCGCGGCATCTAGTCGTGACTGGTCACCAGTCTGCGGAGATCCCCGGACGAGTTGCACGACTGCGTCACGATCAGGCACCATCGCAAGCCAGGCCCAACCGTCGATATCATCACGCAGCACGAACTGACCTTCGACCGACTGTGGCACGAGCGCTACAGTAACAGCCAGGGCCAAAAGCAACCGTCTCATAGGCACACCTGATCCCAGGGTGAGGAGAGAAGTTGCGCAACATGTGGGTGTTGCAATAGAGCCGGCAACAGCCCGGTAGATTGTTCGAGATGGCCCCAAGGACCGGTCGAATCTAGTTTCGGCAGGGTTACAGCTTAAGTGATCCGATCTCAGGGAGACCGGGACATGCGCTCGCTAGCGACACTAACCGCGATCAGCCGAACGGTACTGAAGGGGTTCACCCTTTTGTTTCTGGTGGCACCGATTTCCCTCAGCGCACAGTCGGCGAACCCGTACGAAGGCAACAGGGCTGCCATCCGCGCGGGTGGGGCACTCTTCGGTAACGAGTGTGCTACGTGCCACAACGGAGACGCAACTGGGCTTAATGGTCCTGATTTGACTCAACTCTTTGCATTAGGGGTGAGTGACTCCCGCATCTTTCGGAGCATCCGGCAGGGTGTTTCCGGCAGTTCGATGCCGTCGACCGAGGCGCCTGACCAAGAGATATGGGCTATGGTCGCATGGCTGAAGAGTATCAGCACGGTAGATCCTTTTGAGTCTTCTGGTGACGCGGAGCAAGGTCGAGAGATTTTCAATGAAACGTGCATGGGCTGTCACCGGGTTAGTGGCGAGGGAGGTAGCCTCGGTCCGGACCTCACGCGGATCGCGCTCGTGCGGTCTCGGGACGTGCTCGCGCGAGCGATCCGGCAGCCGGCAGCCTCAGTGGCTCGTAACTATCTGACAGTCACGCTCGTCACAGGGAGTGGCGAACGCGTCCGAGGCCTCAGGAAGGGCGAGGACGCCTTTTCTATTCAGGTGATGGACACCAACCAACGGCTACAGGGCTACATCAAGGCCGACCTCGCAGAGCTTATATACGAGGACACGTCTTTGATGCCGGCCTTCAACACGAACCGGCTCAGTGATACTCAATTGGATGACCTTCTCGGCTATTTGGGGTCGATCCAGGCGGCGAACCTTCCATGAACCAAATCCAGTCGATGCGCTCAATCGTATGCTTTGCGCTAGGTGCAGCTTTTATGGCTGCTCCGGCGGTGTCGTCTGCCCAAACTAGCGGACCCGGGCTACAGGACGGGCTCGCGGGCGTGACCTACGAAGATATTCTTCGTGGGCACGACGACCCGACGACCTGGCTGACCTATTCGGGTGATTACACGGGGCAACGTCATAGCCCCCTGACCGAGATCGATCCGAGCAACGTGGACGATCTCTCACCGATATGGACGTTTCAGACCGGTACCACAACGAGAGGCCGTGGCTTTGAAACCACGCCACTGTTTTTGGACGGCGTGCTCTACGTCACCGGGTCGAATAACTATGCCTGGGCGGTTGATGCTCGCACGGGAAGACCATTTTGGCAGTACCGGCGAGACCTGCCTGACGACCTCACGTATGGTGCGAGTGCGCCTGTAAATAGAGGTTTCGGCATTCTAGGAAACCGACTTTTCATGGTGACGCTCGACGCGCATCTGATCTCGCTCGATCGCGTCACAGGTCAGGTGCTGTGGGAGAC
>DEAM01000003.1 GCA_002347035.1 Gemmatimonadales bacterium UBA2982
TTGCTACGGGAGCCCAGACTGATCGGCGCATGGGAATTCCGGATGAAGACCTTCCACGCAGTCACCCAGCCACCGAATTTGTCGCTTGGTTCAATGGGCACCCTGATTACCGGAATTATGAGTTCGATCTCTCCGCAGAGCATGTTGCTGTGGTCGGAGTAGGTAACGTCGCTGTAGACGTAGCCAGAATCCTCTGCCGAACTCCAGAAGAACTAGCCACGACCGATATAGCGGACCATGCACTCGAAGCCCTCAGTGAGAGTAACGTTAGAACAGTAACGATGCTCGGTCGCCGCGGACCCGCGCAGGCAGCCTTCACAAACCCGGAAGTCCGTGAACTCGGAGAACTCGAAGGTGCAGATATCTGCGTATTCTCAGATGAAGTAAAGCTGGATGCTCTGAGCCAGGCTGAAGTCGAAGAATCTGATGACGACAAGGTCGCCCGTAAGGTCGAGATTTTACAGGAATTCGCGCAGCAGGAGCGCCAGGGAAAGGAACGGCTTCTCACACTCCGCTTCCTGGTTTCTCCGACCAAACTCATCGCTGGTGAAGATGGTGGTGTGCGTGCTATGCAGCTTGTGAAAAATGAACTTTGTATGGACGACGGCAGGTTACGCCCGCGGGCCACGGAAGAAGTTGAAGAGATTCCAGTGGATCTCGTGTTTCGCTCAGTTGGATACCGTGGCGTACCTATCCAAGGTCTTCCATTCCATGACGGCTGGGGAATTATCCCCAACAGCGCAGGGCAGGTTACTGAGGTACAGTCCGGTACACCCCGCACCGGGATTTACGTTAGCGGCTGGATTAAGCGAGGCCCCACAGGAGTAATCGGAACGAACAAGAAGGACGGAACAGAAACGGCTAAAGCAATGCTGGAAGATGCGAGGTCTTCTGTGGTCTTGGTTCCTAAGTATTCCGATCCAGACGCTATAGAGGCACTGGTCCGCGAGCGACAACCCCAGGTAGTGACCTACGAGGACTGGATGCGCCTAGACAAGCTGGAAGTATCACGGGGCGAAGATCGAGGTCGCCCACGAGTAAAGCTCACTTCGCGCACCGAGGTAAGAGAGGCACTGAAATAGCTTTCGCAACGGTCGGCAAAAATGCTCGACAAGATCTCGCTAAGGTGTCACCCCACTCGGTCATGGGTCGTTCTTAGCGGTAGCTCCGGAATTCGAAGAGTTAGCAACGCAGCCACCAGCATTATCAGCGCTGTGAGCCAGTAAATCCGGCTGGTAGCCAGACTGAAAGCTTCTCGAACCTCACTCATAATCCGATCTGTTACAGCTACTCCTTCTGCAACCAATGCTGTAGCAGCTGCCGGGGTGGCAGCATCCTCAGCCAGTCCCAGATAGAGCAAACTGATCCTGTCAGGCAAATCAGCACCTCCAGTCGAGACCAATTCCTCCAATGGTGTATCCGAGTCCCCCGCCCAAGTCGCGGGCATCTCGATCTCTGCGAATGCAAGTCCCAGTGTTGTAGCTAGCAGGGTCCCCATGATGGCTGCACCAACTGTAGCCCCAGTTTGCCGGAAGAACTGAGATGCGCTGGTGGCTTGTCCTACGAAGCGCACGTCAACGGCGTTCTGAATCGCCAGAGTCAACAAAGGCATAGAGGGCCCCGCTCCGAGACCGGCTAGAATCATGTACAGCGTGATCATCCAGTACGAGACATCCGGACCCATGCGCGCCAAGAGAACGACAGATAGCAGGAATAGCACCGCACCCAAGAAAAGCTGGCTGCGGTATCCAACGCGATTCACGATCTGTCCTGCCAGTGTCGCACTAGTCACTATGCCCAAAGAAAATGGGATAAGCGCCGCTCCAGCTCGAGTTGCTGAAACTCCGAGCACATTCACCAGGAAGAGAGGCAGGAAAATAGTGACGGACATGAAGGCTGCCCCGAAAAAAAACGTGGTGAGATTCGCCGTCCGAAAGACTCGGTTGCCAAATAAGCGCAGATCTAAGATTGGGCTGGGCGAGGAGCGTGATCGCATGACAAACCCAGTCAACAGAACCACCCCTATAACGAAAAGAGTCAGGGTCTCCGGAGAGGTCCACGGATAAGCTCGTTTGTCGATCTGAAGTGAAAGGATAAGCGGTATAAGGCCGCCGAGCAGTAGCACACTTCCTAGCAGATCAGGTGGAAGCCGCTCACCGGTAGGCTCCAATCTTGGCATCCTTCGGATGATGAACCACAACGCCACAGCGGCTACCGGGACATTCACATAGAAGACCCAACGCCAACCCTCTACACCTGGGAGCCAGCCCCCGGCTCTGTCGGTAAGCAGGCCACCGATCAGCGGGCCAAGTACAGAGGCAACGCCAAAGACCGCACCCACATATCCCTGGTACTTTCCCCGCTCGGCGGGTGTGAATAAGTCCGCGATGACGATGAACGTCATCGCAAACAGGCCACCGCCACCGGCCCCTTGGATGCCTCGGAAAATCACTAGCTGGGTCATCCCATCACCTAGCAGGGGCAGGTCTCCAAGTTCCCCAGATAGGCCGCAAAGAATCGATCCCAAGAGGAACAGACCTATAGCACCTAGCGTCACCAACTTACGCGAATAAGTGTCGGCAAGCTTCCCGTATACCAGTGCAAGCGCGGTCGACGCCATCAAATAGGCTGTCGCAACCCAAGCGTACCGGTCGATGCCCTGCAAATCTTCAACCATCCTCGGCAGTGCCGTCGCAACGATGGTCTGATCCAGAGCCGCGAGGAATAGTGCGGTAAGGATCGACAGGTAGATGACCGTTCTATCTCGACCCGATACTGGGGCCTTATCTGCGCCCGACGGGGTACTGTTCATTGGCAAGTCTAGCGGTGGGCTGGGAGTAGCTCCAGGATGAAGAGATAAAGCCAGACTGGGAGAGAAGGCGATGATTGTTGAGCACTACACGCTCGAATACCTCACTCAAGGCAACGATCATATCATTGATGTGACCGGCCAAGTCCACGACGCAATAGCTGAATCGGGTGTGTCGACCGGGCAAGCAGCACTTCTTGTACACGGTTCCACAGCTGCATTGACTACCTTGGAATATGAACCTGGACTCGTGAATCATGACATTGCAGCCGCGATGGAACGAATAGCTCCCAGGAATGCCCGTTACGTGCACGAAGAGACATGGCATGATGACAACGGACATAGTCATGTGCGGGCATCTACTGTTGGCCCTTCACTCGCTCTTCCTATCGTAGCTGGCAAGATACCACTGGGAACGTGGCAACAGGTTGTGCTGGTCGACTTCGATACGCGCGCGCGGAGCCGTATCGTGCATCTCAGTGTGTTAGGTCGCTAACACGACCACGGGACTGGCTTAAACGCCGGCTAAGAAAGACGTCACGGCATCCAGCCACGCTTCAGGATGTTCCAGATGAACTGCGTGACCTACACCAGGAACAACCACAAGCGTGGCGTTGGGCATAAGGGCTTCCATGCTTCTTGCGACATCTATGAATTTCTGATCTAGACCGCCTGCTAACAGCAAGGTGCGCGCATCGATCTCTGGAAGTCGACCCCAAAGAGACGGCAGACTGCCCGTACCGAGTGCGCGCAGTGCAGTGGCAAGGCCTTGGACATCGTTCTGTAGACGCAGGGCACGTTGTCTATCTAGTAATGAGTCATCTAGTCCGCGTTGTGACGCGAATAACGGCAGTGCCTCCCAATAATCCACAAAATATTCGATGCCTTTTTCTTCAATTTGTAAGGCAAGAGCTTCGTCAGTCACTCTACGGGCTGAACGTTCAGCTTCCGTAGCAAGACCCGGAGATGATGACTCTAGAACCAGGTTGCGGACCTGCGCAGGATGCTTAGCAGCAAAGTGAAGAGCAATGCGCCCGCCCATTGAGTAGCCAAGGAGATCCGTGGGCCAAACACCAGAGACGGAAATTCGGGACAAGGTGGTTTCGAGCGTTACCCCAACCTCGGCCAGTGACGACTGAAGAGGGCCGTGGCCTGGCAGGTCGACCAAGACCGGGGGGGCAGTGCTTCCGGCTAGACCGTCAATCACCTGTTCGGTCCATGAAGCCGAAGACCCCGAAAAGCCGTGGAGTAAGATCGGGTGGCGAACAAGGCCACTCATGTCGACCTTAGCTCCATGCACATCCTACTAGTTGGTGCCACGGGCATTATCGGTAATGCAGTCCATGAAGCGCTCCTCGAACACGGTCATCGCGTGATAGCCGCTGGACACACTCACGGCAAGCTTACCGTCGACCTTTCCAACCCCAGGTCGATTGAGGAACTCTACACGCTCACCGGTTCTGTAGATGCCGTGATTTGCGCCGCAGGCCGAGCACGGTTTGGGCCACTCGATGAACTTGGAGACGATGATTTTAATCTCAGTATCCGAAACAAGATGATGGGCCAGGTTAATCTCGTCCGTAGCGGGCTTGGCATTGTTGCCGAGGGTGGCTCCTTTACGCTGACCACTGGAGGACTGTCGCAGAACCCCGAAGCTGGGACATCTGCCGTGAGCATGGTCGGTGCCGGCATCGAAGCCTTCGCACGCGGCGCGGCGATCGACCTCAAGCAACGCTACAGGGTTAACGTTGTGAGCCCCGGCTGGGTAGCTGAGACACGGCAACAGATGGGACTTGATCCAATGCCGGGAATCTGGGCCAAAGACCTCGCGAAGTACTACGTCTACCTCGCTGAAGGGACTGTGACTGGCGAAGTGGCCAATGCAGATGAGCCACTAGTATCAAGCTAAGGACTGACTTTCGTTCAGATCCGCTCATGATCGGCACGCCAGCTGCTGACAGCCTTCTTGATGTCAGCTCGACCCGAAATGCCACCATCGAGCACTTGCCGCGCAAGGTCCGGGAGTTCTTCATCAGAAGCGAAGCGCAGCCCGATCAGCTGATCCGTCGTGAATTCAGAGATCCGGCTCTTTAGATCATCAGGGAGCAGCTCTTTCATCCGAATTCTCTCTTCCAGCCGAATCACACGGTCCTGCACACCCAGTGGAAAAAGCCGAGAGTAATAGACAGTTGACATAACCCCGATCGCGAAGAGAGCCACTGCCAGTCGTCCGACAGAAAAGTTCGTCACAGCCATATAGACGAAATAACACGTTGGAACAAAGATCATAAAGACCGTAATTAGATAGCCAGGTACGGGCTTGGCGTGGTTCTCTAAACTCTGGACAGGCTCGTTCATGTAGGACTTCCTGAGCCGGATTAACATCCGACAGTTACTGACGGTTGAGAGAGGGCTTCGAATCAAAAATATGATCCCATGCACCGACCAACGTAGTGCGGAGAGATAAGCTGTCCAAATGAGCTAAACCGAGAGCTACTCATAAGTGGCAGAGGTTCATAGCTAACTGGGATCCTCCCAGGTGGAAAGATCACATTTCGCATAGGTCCTTGACTGGCAATATAAGAGTCACCGTGCTAGCTATGCTGACCTGCAAGTCGAAATTTGTGCTTGATATAGAGGCCAGCTTACAGGAGATTTAGCGGTCCCCGATGCTAACCTGACTCCAGTTAAGCTTATGCCTGATAGTCAGAAAAAAAATTCCAATTTGAAAACTGAGATGGAAGCCGAGTCTCTAACCAGCCGTATAGAAGGGGAGATGGCCGACGAGTCGCACCGACCCACTGTGCCAGCTGCTATGGAGTACGACTACACCAACTTCTACTTCGGCGCCGGAGATGACCCCTTCGCACTCCTGCAGCCGTTTGACACGTGGTGGAGTCAGGTCAAGCCGGCAGGCTACTACTTATTTGAGCTGCCACTGCACTCGCAGCCCGGTACCCGGGTTGATGTGGAGGACACGAAGACCGGGGATATCCTTCGAGGCCTGGTCAATTTTGCGTCCTATAACTACTTGGGCCTCTCATATCGCCCAGAGGTCAAGAAAGCTATTCAGGAGGCGGCCGAAGTATTCGGAGGGGGAGCTTCTGGCTCCCCAATCCTCAGCGGTACAACAGACTTACATGCGCAATTTGGAAAGGAAGTAGCAGCGTTCAAGGGCCAGGAAGACTCCCTGATTTTTCCTACTGGCTACAGTGCTAATGTTGGTACTATCTCAGGCCTGATGCGCTCAGGTGACCTGATCGTGGCAGATCAGTTTGCTCACGCAAGCGTGGTTGATGGTATGATTCTGTCGAAGGCAAAGTCGCGGTTCTTCCGCCACAATCAGGCAGACGACCTCGACCGAAAGCTTAAAGGCTTCGATGGGAAGAAGCTGGTCATCGTTGAGGGCGTCTACTCCATGGACGGTGACGTGCCACCTCTCGCTGAGATCATTGAAGTCTGCAAGAAGCACGGGGCTCGCCTTATGATTGACGAAGCCCATTCGGCTTTTCTGTTCGGCCCAACAGGCAAGGGCGTCGCGGAGGACCAGGGCGTCGAAGATGAAATCGACATACACCTAGGTACGTTTTCCAAATCCCTTGGGGGACAGGGCGGCTACATCGTCGGGCCTCACCGCTTAATCAATTACCTCCGAGGTTTCTCTCGTTCTCGTTTCTTCTCCTGCGCTATTTCCCCTGTGGTCGTTGCAGGGCTCCGGAAAGCTTTGGAGCTTGCCCAAAAAGAACCCGAACTCCGGACCAAGCTGTGGGAAAACGTTGCCTACATGCAAAAACTCCTCGGGGACGCCGAGGTGCCAATTGGAGACTCTACGTCTCATGTGATTCCCATCATGGTAAGGGACGACGCGCGCATCTTCATGATCGGAGAAGAACTTCTCCGAGAAGGTGTGTTCATTAACCCGGTGCGTTACCCTGCGGTAGGTAAGCACAAATCTCGTTTCCGCATGTCGATCTCTGCAGCTCATTCACCAGAGGAGCTAGAGGAGGGCGCAGAAATCATTATTCGAGTGCTCCGGAAGTACGGCATATGTCCATAGTCAGCAGCCATCGCTTCCAAACGGGAGTGAGCGCTTTCTTTGAGATGGCAACTTCAGATGCGCGCGCATTGCTCCCATCACATTTGGAGCCAATCGAGGTTCGCCATCAGCGGAGTGTACTCTCAGTAAATGTATTCCTGTTCGATGACAGTGTCGTGGGCCCTTATACAGAAGTGATGTTTGCCGTAATCGTCCCGCCATTAGTCGCTGCTTGGGGGCAACATGCCAAGGCTGGCCTCTATCCCTTCCTGGCAGCAACCAGCTCTGAGGAGGCGAGGCGTATCAAGTCAGAGCGCTTCCATTTCCCATACCACGATGACAACATCGACGCGCAGTTCATCGAGACGGAAGATCGGCTTCGGATTCGCGTCTTCGGGAGTGGTGATCCGATCTTCGATCTCAGTGTGACACCTGGGGCCTGGGAGAGCACAACGCATCTACTCCAGGGCTTCATGATGAACGGACAGGAGCGACTGAGGACAATCCTGCAGATCAGCGGTGATTACACAGTCCATGAGAATGAGCAGGGTGATATGACGCTATTCCCTCACCCCATGACCACTAACCTGCTGAGCGAGGAAGTCTCTTCACATCCGTTCCGTGAGCACTGGTTTAAGAACGGAACCGAGGTCTTCCATCAACTCGAAGCGTTCTAAAGCGCTCTGTCAGGAGTCCACGACCGTCGGACTTGTGCACGTGTACAGAGCGATAGCGCTTACCCTGTGCGACAAACGCACTGACGGAAACAATGGCTGCACGGATGGAGCCACGCTGACTATAGTTGCAGCCACCCTCAAGGCCTGGTAAGGTCGCCGCTATGGAATACCGTCCAGATCTTC
>DEAM01000019.1 GCA_002347035.1 Gemmatimonadales bacterium UBA2982
GCTTCATTTTCCACGAGGCTGATCGGTGGTGCAACCTCCGCTACCGATGCTGGTTCTATATCCTTGGGATCCTCGGATGACGCTGAATCTGAACTCTCATCTGGCTCGGACCTTCGGCTAACGACCGCAGCAGAGAGCACGTCCTCCTCCTCATCCTCAGCTTCTGCCGCTGCAGCTTCTGCCGCTGCGGCCGCCTCTGCAGCAGCAATTCTACCTGCATCGATCTCATCCTGAGACTTCCGTTCCGGAGTGTCGATGACTTCTAATACGATGCGACGATTCGCAGCATCAGATTCGATCACGCGCAGAGATAGTGAGTCTCCCGATCCGTAGTACTCTTCCAGCTTCTCAGGATCGTCTATGCCAGAATGTGAAACTGGCACAAAGCCTTCAATATCATCACCGAGGTCAACTGCAACACCCTTATCTTGGATGCGGAGCACGGAACCATCCGACTCAACTCCAGGGGAGAGACGCTCAGCTATAGACGGCCACGGATCATCCTCAAGCTGCTTGACACCAAGGCTGATTCTCTTGTTCTCGGCATCGACATCCAGCACCATCACTTCGAGTTCTTGTCCCTTTTGAACAAGCTCAGATGGGTGATCGATCCGCTTAGTCCAACTCATGTCTGATACGTGCACGAGTCCATCAATACCGGACTCGATTTCTACGAAGGCTCCAAACGAAGTTAGGTTGCGCACAGACCCTGAAAGCTTAGTTCCAGTCGGATATGTGATCGGTAGTGCTAGCCATGGGTCCTCCTCGATCTGCTTCATGCCTAGCGAGATTTTCTCGTCCTTGAGATCCACTTTCAAAACTACCGCTTCGATCTCATCTCCTATGGAGACAACTTTAGACGGGTGTCGCACATTACGAGTCCACGACATCTCAGAGATATGGACGAGCCCCTCAACCCCCTTCTCTAATTCAATAAAGGCACCATAGTTTGTGATCGATACAACTCGACCTCGAACCCGTGATCCTACCGGGTATTTCTTGTCAATTTCAGTCCACGGGTAGGGAAGCAATTGCTTGACGCCCAACGAGATACGCTCTCGGTTCCAATCGATATCCAGCACTTTCACATCAATCGATGATGCTATATCAACCACCTCAGATGGGTGGGACACCCTCCCCCATGACATATCCGTAATATGCAGCAGTCCGTCGAGGCCACCCAAATCAATGAAGGCACCGAAATCAGTGATGTTCTTCACGATACCTTCACGGACCTGACCTACGAGGAGTTCCTTGACGAGAGTCTCCCGTTTCGTCTCACGCTCTGCTTCGAGAATTACTCGACGCGAAACCACGATGTTACGACGACGCTTGTTAAGCTTGATGATCTTGAACTTGTAGACCTCACCAATGAGATCTTCGATGTTCGGCACACGACGTAGTGCAATCTGGGAACCAGGCAGGAATGCATCCACTCCCATAAGGTCCACCGTCACGCCGCCCTTGATCTTGCGCACCAGCGTGCCCTTTACCGGCCGGTCAGCCTCGTGAGCCTCACGGATTTTCTCCCACACTCGAAGGAAATCAGCCTTCTTTTTGGACAATACCACAACCCCGTCGTCATCCTCGAGGCTCTCTAACAACACCTCAACTTCTGCACCGGACTCAGGAGCTTCCTTAAACTCGTCCAGGGCAACCGCACCCTCGCTCTTAAAACCGAACTCCAGAATGACTGTCGTATCAGTAACCCGCAGAACCTGAGCGTTTACGATTTCGCCTTCCCTGAAATCCTGAAAATCGCCGCTGAATTGGGAAAGAAGTGCCTCAAATTCCTCCTTGGAGGTGTCGAGTTCCTCTTCCCCATAGGGGTCGTTAAATAGCTCAGGAGAGATGCCTTCTGGAATATCTAGAACAGCGGCCTCTCTCTCTAAAAACTCTATAGACTGATCAGCAGCGGCTTCCTCAGCTGAAATAGTCGTGACTTCCCCAGTCATGGCATCGACAATGACTTCTTCAACAGTCGTATCGACTTCGTCATCTGTCGCAGGGGCGTCGGTGGAAGGGAGCTCGCCTTCTGGCTTAGCACTCTGGGTATCGGTCATGGTGCCCTGGGTCGCGCTGAGCGCGCGACATCATTTTTTTCCGGTGCTCATGAAACAAGCGCCGGGTTCGGGTGAAGAAAAGAAGGCCTAGGCTTCTGAGAAACGAGTCGAAGCCATAGTAACCTTAGTCGAGGCCGGAAAAGCTAGACGAGCGTTCTCAGAGCGTCAACTCATTAACAAGTTCTACTATGACAGAAACCTGCTCCTCAAAGGAAAGATTGGTGGTATCGATCTCGACTGCACCAGGAGGGGACTTGAGTGGTGATATAGCACGCCCAGAATCTAGGTCGTCTCGCTCCTCAAGGGCCGAGGCCTCTTCGGCAAGATCGGTATCATCGAACACCTCTCTACCATTTTCGAGCAGCCTCCGACGAGCTCGTTCTTTCAGATCTGCAATAAGGTAGACCTTCAATTCGGCCTCCGGAAAAACCACGGTCCCCATATCTCGTCCATCGACGATCAGGAAACCTCCGGAACCAGCCTCTCGCTGCAGGCCTATAAGGCACTCCCTCACACTCGGTAAACCGGCCAAGAGGGAAACGCGATCAGTAACCTCAACCGAGCGGAGTTCATCGACCAATAACCGACCTCCAAGTCTCACTTCAAATCCGGTTTTAGTGGACTCGAGTGTAATACCTAATCCCCGGAGTTCTCTTACGGTCAGATCAGCCCACTCTTCCTCTGCCACTCCCGCTTCTATCAGTCCATAAGTCAAGGCACGGTAGAGCGCTCCTGAGTCCAAATGCTTAAAGCTCAGACGCTGAGCCACCTCTCTGGCTGTGCTGGACTTACCAGAACCTGCTGGACCATCAATCGTGATGATCAGACCTCCGACTCCCGGGCTCAAGCTCTACCTATCCCTCCGGCTAGCTTATCGATAACTGACCAAAAACCTGGGAAGCTCACGTCCACAGTCCGCTGATCATCAATGCGAATATTGTTCGGATTCACCGCGCCAAGCACACCAAAGGCCATAGTTATCCTGTGATCTTCTCGACTTTCCACAGCCCCTATAAGCGGCTCCTCGGTGCCCTCTATTGCTAAACCATCCTGATATTCCTCTACGCGGACACCGACAGCACGCAGATTATCTACCATAGCTGAGATACGATCTGACTCCTTACTCCTCAGTTCTTCAGCGCCTGTGATTACTGTTACACCGTGAGCTCTAGCGCCAAGCGCTGCCACGAGAGGCAGTTCATCGATTAGCCGAGGAACCTCTAATGAACCAACCTCCACTCCCTGTAGTTCAGTCGGCCCTACTGTAATCGAGCCGACG
This sequence comes from Gemmatimonadales bacterium UBA2982, assembly GCA_002347035.1. Taxonomy (GTDB): domain Bacteria; phylum Gemmatimonadota; class Gemmatimonadetes; order Longimicrobiales; family Gaopeijiaceae; genus UBA2982. The sequence continues at coordinate 3,343 of DEAM01000019.1, forward strand.
GGCTCGGAGCTTAGGCTGCTCTCAATCTCCACGGAAACTTCTGCACCCATTCGGTTCAGCACATCTAAGAACGCCGATCGAGTCGGATTAAGCCCTACGGATTCGACCGTCACCGGTTCAGGCGTGCCTCCGAGCGCAGCGAAGGTGAGCAGAAAGGCCGCTGAGGATATGTCTCCTGGAACGATAAAGTCCACGGGCTCAATACGATCTGGTGGATCTATCATAGCGACACGCCACCCTTCAGATACTTCATGCTGCTCTACTAATACCCCCAGGCCGTTGAGCATTCTTTCTGTATGGTCTCGTGACTGACGTGGCTCAGTAACTGTCACTGATGCACCTCCCGTGAGACCGGCCAAGAGAATTGCGCTCTTCACTTGGGCACTCGCCACTAGATTTGTCCATGCTAAGTCAGCAAGGGGTCTAGTCCCCCGGACTGTCACCGGCAGGCGGTCAGTCTCATTACTCCAGTCAAAGTTCGCCCCCATGTGGACGAGCGGCTCAGTAACTCGAGCCATCGGTCTTGAGCGAAGGGAGGTATCCCCGGTTATCCTTGCTACTACTTCCGAACCCGCAAGAACTCCGAGCAGAAGCCTACTACCTGTACCGCTGTTTCCGAGATCGAGGTCTAAAGTTGGATCTTGAAGCCCCTCTAATCCTACGCCATCGATAAGTAGCTCTGATCCATCAGCAGGCAGTTTGCCTATCTTCGCACCCAAAGCTCTCAGTGCTCCGGCTGTGGATGCTGAATCTCCCCCGTATAAAAGACCCGAAAGTCTGCTTCTTCCATTTGCCAGAGAAGCCAGGATCAGCGAGCGCTGTGTAAGGGACTTATCTCCTGGCACACGAACCCTCAAGTAGATCTCCCCCAAGTGGTAGTGGAGCGCATGAGTCTCTCTAATGCATCTAGATCACCTTCTTCAATCTGATCAGCTATGGTCTTAGTGGCTTCACTCAAAGATCGTAAACCCTCCACCAACTCCGGCGGGGATTCCTCCAGCAGGTCGCGCCACATCGCGACACCGCTAGCTGCGAGACGAGTCATGTCCCTGCCACCTGGGCCAAGCTCTTCAGCTATTACGCCGCGTTCTGCTAGAATGCTCGCCAAAGCATTAGCAGTAAGCTGCGGAAGGTGACTTGCTATTGCTACAAGTCTATCGTGGTCGGCCGCCTCAATGACTCTAGGTTCAGCACCTACTGACTCCCAAAAAGACTTTAGGCCCAGAACTTTCGATTTAGCGCTAGAACTCGCCACAATCCAAACACGTGCTTCATTGTAAAGATCTGGTCTCGAAGCCTTAAAGCCAGAATCCTCACTTCCAGCCATCGGGTGAGACCCCACCCACCTATCGGTTACTCCAGCTGCAAGTGCAGCCTTAGCTACGGGACACTTCAGGCTCGCTACATCAGTCAATGTTGCTCTCTCAGGTGCCGCAGCTGACACTGGCCCTAAAAGCTGGCAGGTCACTCTTAACGGTGTGGCCAAAACCACTAAGTCTGCATCTGCAACGGCCTCTAACCATGTATCAGGTGCGCTGTTAATAGCACCCGAAAGAACCGCGTTCTCTCGTTCAGTCCTTTTCCGTGACCAACCGACCACATCAGGCGCACGCTTGAGTTCGGAGAGCCGACAGGCTAGAGACCCCCCCATAACACCCAAACCGAGTATCGCTACTCGGCCGTATGGATGCTCAGGGGGATTCTGGACCGATGACATAGACAAAACTCACTCTCTTTAAGATCGGATCCAAGTTGACCGCTGCGATGAACTGTGCTTGGCGGTCCTCATGGGCGTGTAAATCAACAAAGGGTACGTCGAGTCGCATCAGTCCCCTCAAGCGTCCGTCCAAGCGCAAGCCGACCAGCGAACTTTGAATCACACGACCGAACACTACTTCGGCAATCTCTCTGGCTCGCCAAGTAGCTGCCCTGACTTCCTTGCGAGCGCGTCGTTCGGCAAACTCAGAAGTCTGCATATGTAGTCTAAATTGCTCAGACTCAGGTAGATCACCGAATGATTTTGAAGGGACAAACTCATTCATACATTTGCCTCTGCCACGGTGTCAGCACTCCCTTCCACTTCAGACCTAACTGGGAGTTCGACCACCAATCCGTCTCGAGCCACTCGGGTAGCATGAAAAATCGCTCTAGCCTCCTGCTCCAGGGTATGGGGCTCATCGGAGTACCGTGCGGAAATGTGCGTCAGTAAGAGCTGCGCTACACCCGCTTCACGGGCGACATGTGCGGCTTCGGCCACCGTACTGTGGAACGTTTTACGCGCGCGGTCAGTCTCGTCATCTGCGAATGTCGCTTCATGTACCAATACATCCGCGCCAGTAGCCCGCGCCACCGTTTTTCCTGACGGCCGCGTGTCACCAGTATAAACGAGAGTCCGCCCAGCGCGAGGGGGACCCACGAGGTCAGATGCTCGGACGATCCGCCCTTCCACCTCTACGTCCTCTCCTCGATGTAGTTGACCAAAGAGTGGCCCCTCGGGAACCCCTGCCTCACGGGCGCGAGCAACATCAAACCGACCCGTGCGGGCGTCCTCTACTAGAGACCAACCTACAGCCGGAGTTCCATGATCGACTGCGAAGGCATATACACCATAGTCATCCGCCTGAAGTCCCTCACCCGGATCACATTCCTCAATCTCAATCGAAAAACTGAGCCTATCAAAGCCAAGAGACACAAGATTCTCTAGGTGTCGAGACGAGCCCTGTGGTCCATATATCTTAAGAGGATCCTCTCGACCTTGAAGCGCCATCGTTCGAAGCAAGCCAGGAATTCCCAGTACGTGATCCGCGTGCATATGAGTTACGAAAATCGCGCTGACGTTGAACCCGCTTCCGTAGCGCATCATCTGACGTTGAGTACCCTCTCCACAATCGAAAAGAAACAGGGTGCCCTCACGCTGCACAGCGAGCCCACTGACGTTACGGCCTACTGTTGGCCGTGCTGCAGCCGTGCCGAGGAACGTGAGGCGAATCATTGCCGTGACCACGTTGTAAAATGACCAGATATAGCTTAACCAAAACTAGCCGACCTCCGAGGGTGTTCCAACCCATAAAAGGAAGACCCATCAGAACAGATTATGCGTCCCCGGTTTTCGAACTCCGGTCCAGGTCCTATTCTCAATGCAAGTGCGGACGAGCCTTCACGGAGACACTCCATGATTATTCGGCGCCCACCTGACATCCGTTCTTCTGAGATTACTCCGAAAAACGTCTATGTGAACCGTCGGAAGTTCATCAAGAATGCGGCTTTCGGAATGGCCGGTGTGGCCACTGTGCCGGCCGTGCTAAATACCCTCGAATCGGAAGAGCCTCAGGAAATTCCGGCGCGCTTCAGGAGTATGCGTTCTGAACTCAACGAGCCGCTAAACTCTTATAGCGATATCACCACGTACAACAACTTCTACGAGTTCGGCACCCAGAAGGATGATCCGCACCGCAACTCGGGTGACTTTAGGCCGGCACCATGGACCGTAAGAATCGGAGGTGAAGTCAACAAACCAGGAGACTACCAACTCGAGGATTTACTCTCACCTCAGCGCATGGAGGACAGAGTCTACCGACTTCGGTGTGTTGAAGCCTGGTCGATGGTAATCCCCTGGCGTGGCTTTCCACTCGCAGATCTCATTAGGCGCGTAGAACCGACCGGAAATGCAAAATTCGTAGAATTTAAGACGATAGTGCGGCCTGAAGAGATGCCAGGTCAGCGGGCTCCCATCCTACAATGGCCGTATGTAGAGGGGTTGCGGATGGACGAAGCCATGAATCCGCTCACGCTTATGGTCACTGGCCTCTATGGAATGGACCTCCCAAACCAGAATGGAGCCCCACTCCGCCTTATCGTACCTTGGAAGTATGGGTTCAAAGGGGTCAAGTCGATCGTTAGTATCGACTTCGTAGAAAACATGCCCCTGAACACATGGAAACAGATGCAGAGCAATGAGTATGGGTTCTATGCTAATGTGAATCCTGAAGTGTCACATCCTCGCTGGAGTCAAGCTCGTGAGATCCGCCTCCCAGGTCTCTTCAAGAGCCACCCTACCGAGATGTTCAACGGGTATGGAGACCAGGTCGCTCACATGTACGCCGGCATGGACCTTAGTCGCTGGTACTAATACCAGGGACTAACCCCTGCAGTTGATATGACACAAATACATGCGGTCTCGGCGCTCAAGGTAGTTCTCTGGCTGAGCGCATTAGCACCGGGAGGATGGCTAGTAAGGGGGCTCTACAGCGGCGCACTAGGTGCCAACCCTGTCGAGACTCTAACACACGTCACTGGGATGACGACGTTGGTGCTCCTTTTGGTTACACTCGCTGTCTCACCACTTCGTATGCTGAGTGGGTGGAATCCAATGATCCGCTTGCGGCGGCCCTTGGGGTTATTCGCCTTCTTCTATGCTTGCCTACACTTCTTGATCTGGTTCGTCTTCTATAACCTAGTGAATCTGCAATACATGCTAGAGGACGTCGCTGAGCGACCCTACATAACCGTCGGATTCAGCGCGTTCGTGATCCTAATCCCCATGGCAGTGACATCAACAAAGGGCTGGATCCGTAGGTTAGGAAAGCGTTGGAGTACGCTTCACAGAGGGATTTACTTCGCTGCAATGCTCGGCGTCGTTCACTACTACTGGCTTGTCAAGGCAGACACTCGTCTACCCCTCCTATTAGGTATGTGTCTACTAGTGCTACTTGGTCTGCGAGCACCAGCTTTGGCCAGAAAACGCTCTGTTTCAAGACCTTCGTCTTGAGAATACCCCGGCGCCACCGAGCACTCCCTCCTGAGTCTCAGGAAAACCCAGGCAGGCTGCCCGTCAGTGGCTCATCGCGTATAGAATAATATTGATGCCTAAGGCGTAGGCTTCGGGAGAAAACGCGTAGAAAAAGTCATCGTCCTCACCTTCACGCTCCCACCCGTCGGCGATATCCGTATTGTGTGTCATGATCACGAGGGGGCGGCCTCCTTCATCGAAGATCGCCCTTAAGTGTGGAGTCGAACTTCGGTTCCCCTGCTCTGAAGTGTACGTGCGCCCACTCCTCCGCCAAAACTGAATCGAAGGTATTTGTGGAATTTCTGGAACTTCATAAAGCGCGTGCATGATCATGTGATCCGCTTCTACATCAACAATCTGGTATTCAGGTAGCACTCGATTGATCTCGCTCGACCATTGACGCCATGCGTCGGGGCCCCAGAAGTCGTCCACCCAGATCAAGCCACCCTTTTTCAGATAATCCCTTAGGCTCTCAACATCAGAGGCGCTGAACCCCACCGTGCCAGCATCAGACGCGAAGAGAAATGGGCATTCGTAGAGTTCCTTCTGCTGGGGACGGACTACTGCGTAGCCCGGTTCGCCGTCTTTCCACCTAGAGGGATGCACGGCCGTCAACTCATCAAATCGAATGACAAAATTGAAATCAGAGCCCGGATAGTCGGTGTTCCAACCATGACCCATCGGCTCCCTTCGAACACTCTGATATAGAAGCCGACAAAACGTAAAGCCTCGATGCACTACTCCATTCGAAGCAGTAGGAAGCCCCTCTCGGAGTGGATCCGATCGCCAACCGCCGGCTCCCCAGAAGGCTCTCGGACGAACTTGAAACCCCGTTAATAATAGGATGAATAAAAGTGGTATAAAGACTGTGCGCCTGCGCAAAACCAACACTAGCCTTCTCAATAGATTCTATCCATTACGTGTTTTGAGGACCGCTCCTGGATCACACCTGCCTTATGAGCCTCAGGTGCCATTTTCTCGAACACGCTTTTATCCGAAGCCTTAATAAGGGGACACCTCGATCAAAATACGGCATGAGTCACACTAGAGAGCTATCTCCTAGGACTCCTATAAGTGCCGGGGGTGGGAATCGAACCCACAAGGGCCAAAGCCCGGGGGATTTTAAGTCCCCTGCGTTTACCATTTCGCCACCCCGGCTGCTCACTTGAAACAGATTTCAACCCGTTAGAACAATAATCTGCCACCATTCTAATCTTGTCTGGTCAGCCATCGGAAGTGCACCTATGAACTGAAGATCCTAAATAACAGCGTTAGCAAGGGATTTCATCCCCTATTGATAGACTAAGCTATACTTGCAGCTTCATGTTCCAGACTAGCAACAACTTTCAGGCTTCATCTTGTAAGTCTCTACTCACCCTTCTTAGAGGCAAACGTTTTGTTGTACTATCGGGCGCCGGGTGCAGTACAGATTCAGGAATTCCAGATTACCGAGGCCCAGACGGCAGACTCAGAGTCCGGACACCAATTCAATACAGAGATTTCGTTAAGTCGTCTGAGGTACGCAAACGCTACTGGGCACGTAGTACAATCGGTTGGCCTGTAATGTCAGAAGCCGAACCCAACCCAGCACATACTGCCCTCGCAAAACTTGAGAAAGCTGGGCTCGCGTCAGGAATTATCACACAAAACGTAGATGGTCTGCATCAGGTTGCAGGAAGTCGCCAAGTGGTTGAGCTGCACGGGTCTCTCGCGAATGTGCGCTGTCTTGAATGTCGTTCAGTCTTTTCCCGAAGTGGTGTGCAGCACACCCTCGTCGATCTCAACCGTGAATGGCTGGACAAGGCAGAGACGACGGCAAAGAAAAGTGACCCTAGAACTGCGCCAGACGGTGATGCAGAGATCTCGACAGATACAGTACGCAATTTTATCGTCCCCGAATGTAAAGCATGTGGTGGGCTCCTTAAGCCAGACGTTGTCTTTTTCGGAGAAAGTGTTCCTGCCGAGTACCTGTCTAAAGCATGGAGTATCTTCGACAAAAGCGAAGTGCTCTTGGTAGTAGGGTCATCCCTCACTGTCTACTCCGGCAGGAGGTTTGTCTACCGAGCCTCGCAAGAAAAGATGCCAGTCGGCATTTTAACCCTCGGCCAAACGCGTGGCGATGAACTCGCCAGTGTGAAGATAGAAGATGGAGTTGGAGTCGTACTGCCGCGGCTAGCCAGCTCACTTATTAATAGAGACAGTTAATGAGGCCCGAACGTTTTCATCGCTTGAAGTCCGCGCTTACACGGCGTCAACCAGACCTCACCGTGTTGATGGACCATGTTCACAAATCACATAATTTTTCCGCGATCCTTCGAAACTGCGACGCGGTAGGCGTGCTGGAAGCCCATGTGGTTGTACCTGATGCTGGTCTCGATCTGCATCATAGAACGTCAGCCGGCACGAAAAAATGGGTCTCAGTTAGGTATCACTCAACGATCACTCAGGCATTCCAAGTTTTACGAGAAGGTGGATTCAGGGTCCTCGCTGCACACCCAGACCAGGATGCCATTGATTACAGGGACGTGGATTTTACAAGACCTTCAGCGATCGTTATGGGGGCTGAACTCCATGGTGTCTCTGATGAAGCACTAGAAGCCGCAGATGAACACGTCAGTATCCCTTTGGTAGGGATGACTCACTCACTTAATGTTTCAGTAGCAACGGCGTTACTACTCTTCGAGGCGTTCAGACAGCGTCAAGCCTCTGATATGTACAATGAAAGCCGACTCCCTAAAGAGGAATTCAATCGCAAGCTCTTCGAGTGGGCTTACCCTTCTCTCGCTCACTCAAGAAGAAAACAAGGAGAACCCTATCCGTCCCTGACTGAGGACGGCCAGATAATAAACGAAAAAGGCTGACTACTTATTACTTACGCCCGAGTTGGAATCGAAGCGATTCCTCAACCGAATCATAGAAAAAATGAAAGCCCGAGTCTGCAGCCTTGCGTGGAAGTACCCTCTGCCCCGAAAGGAGCGCCTCAGTCCCCAGTTGCCCGAAGACAGCCTTGACCGCCACAGAAGGGACTGGCAGAACCGCAGGTCGGCCAAGCATACGACCCAGAGCCGCTGAGAATACCGAGTTAGTCACTGGATTCGGCGCGGTCGCATTCATAGGTCCAGAGAGTGCATTGGTGTACAGCGCGTGATGAATGAGACCGACAAGGTCATCCAGGTCGATCCAACTCATGTACTGCTTCCCCGAACCAAGACGGCCTCCAAGCCCCATCTTAAAGGGCAACAACATTTGCCCAAGAGCTCCGCCGGCTGGAGACAAGGCAAGTCCAGTACGTAGGAGCGCAACCCTTCTGCCCGCGTGCTCGGCAGGCTTTGTGGCATCCTCCCAAGCCTGGCAAACCTCAGCTAAGAAGCCGGACCCAGGCGGAGCACCTTCCTCCAGCAACTCCTCTCCTCTCCTCCCATAATAACCCACTGCAGATGCTGAAATCAGCGTCTGCGGTCCGCCACTTAACTTTGCGATTGTTTGAGCGATGAGTTGCGTGCCCTTAACTCGGCTCTCCCAAATAGAGCGCTTCCTACTCTCTGTCCATCTGCCCCCGGCAATTCCTGTTCCAGCCAGGTGAACGACGGCATCCGCAATTGCCAGTCCGTCAGTGTCGATGTCTCCCGTGGCTGGATTCCAAAACACGGCATCACTAGCAACGCGGCGTTTATCACGAACGAGCTGAATAACACGATGTCCTCCCGTCGTTAGAAAGTGGGTGAGCGCCTGGCCAACTAAGCCAGACCCGCCAGTTATAGCCACAGTCAACCGTGGTCGGTCAGAGTGATCGCGGTGTCGACATAAATCCGTGAATAACCGGCGATATCTGAATCGGAAGAGTCGATCCAGCTCTTGGGTAAGGTATCTAGAACCGAGCCCTACACCGGCAGATCCGAAGGGAAGCTCGGCTTCAATCTCATCTTCAACAATTGTTCCCCCACTGCCGTTAGGGAGGAACCGATGGTTATGCACCCAGCTCTTCATTGGACCTAAGACTTGCTCATCGCGAAAATGAGTGCCGTGCTGATAGTCGCTGTGTCGTAGCTTCCACGTGGAGCTAGTCAAACCATTCCGAACCCTAAGGGTTACCCGAGCTCCTGCACGAATGCCTCCCGAACGATCAAGTACCTTTAATTGTGTCCATGGAGGGGTCAGTCTTTCAAGTGCACCAGTCCGCTCGTGCCAGTCGAATACGTAGATGGGGTCGTGGTCAGGTAGCTCAGTCCGATACAAGAAACGCATGTTGAAGGTCAGCTAACGTCAGGCTACCTCAGCCCCGACCGCGCGACGGATTGCTCGCACCCCATCAACTGGGCCCTGGGGGTGACCATAGATTGCTGAGCCGGCCACAAGAACAGTTGCGCCAGCCCCGGCAACCTCAGCAGCATTTCCTTCATCTATGCCCCCATCAACCTCGAGCTCTGCATCTGAACCTAAGCCATCGAGCATCTGCCGAGCCCGTCGGACCTTTGAGGTGCTACTGGGGATGTATGCTTGTCCGCCGAAACCAGGGTGTACAGACATAACGAGAAGGAGATCCACATCCTTCAGAACGTGCTGGACGTCCTCTAGTGGCGTATCTGGATTCACTGCCACACCTGCGAGAACTCCTAGTTCTCGGATACGGGCTATAGTAGGCGCAAGATTCTTACAAGCCTCTTGATGCACCGTCAGTATATCAGCTCCGGCCTTCGCGAAAACCTCCAGGTAGCGTTCTGGCGCTTCAATCATCAGGTGCACGTCTAGCGGAACCTCAGCCGCATTCCGAGCACCTTCTGTGATGACTGGCCCAATCGTGATATTCGGAACGAAGTGACCATCCATGACATCTATATGGATCCAGTCTGCACCGCCTGCTTCCACCGCCTTGATCTCATCTGCTAGCCGACCAAAGTCACATGGCAGGATCGATGGCGAGATTTTCATTCACTCCTTCTCCGAACCTCGACTCCGCCCTCGGAGGCAATCAGTGCCTCGTCGGCGAGGCCTAGAAATAAACCGCTCTCGACAATACCTGCTCTAGCCTGCATTGCCTTTTCCAAACTAACAGGATCATCAATTCCCCCAGGAAACCAACAGTCGAGAAATAGCAGCCCGTTGTCGCTCTCTACAGGATCGCCATCATCTGACTGTCTGATTGCTACCTCTGCACCTCGAGACTCAAGAAAACGTACCTGGCTCTTTAGTTCCCAGGGGATGACCTCGACAGGTAGGGGTGATAACAAGCCCAGGTGTTCAGCCGACTTGGAATCATCAGCAATGATAATCAAGCGCCTGGAGACCTGCGCGACCATCTTCTCTCGGAGCAGGGCGCCTCCCGCACCTTTGATGAGGTCGAGTCCAGGCGTTACTTCGTCTGCACCATCGATCGTCAGGTCAATAGCTGGACGGTCGGAAAGGCCGATCAGCTCAATCCCCATTGCTCTGGCCTGCAACTCAGTATCTATCGATGTCGGCACAGCTACGATGCCAGCTAGAGATCCCGAGGCTAGTGCATCCCCAAGCAGCTTTAGCAGCGGCCTTACCGTGCTCCCAGTTCCTAGCCCTAGCACCATACCACTGTGTATATACTCGAAAGCCGCCTCAGCAGCCGCACGCTTTAGTTGATCAGCGTCGACGTTCATGCTGAGTGGTAGAACAATGGAGTGCGCTCCTCTCTGACGACCATGAGCTGGAAAGATCGTCAAGGCTCACGAAGGCGTTAAACCATACGAATGTAACTCAACTACCAAGTGGGTTACCAGCCGCCAGTGATAAATCAGGTTGACACCTCGACCCAAGTGCTGCGATCCTTCCGGCCATGAATAAGAAAGGCCGAGACTGGTATCGATACTGGCTCTTTACAGAGCCGAGAGCTTTAAGCCATCTCGTGCGTATTTGATTCGCAACCTCGCACGAAACTGGCAAACAGGCTCTCGGCTTCGGTCGGGGGCTTTTTTCTTGCCCAGAAGGGGGACCGTTAGATGATCATCGTCACCAAGCATGGGGTGACCCAAGAAGAACTGGACCACATTAGAGAAAGGGTAGAGTCGTTTGGGCTACGGACACATGTGGTGGTAGGGGAGCACAGGACGGTTATCGCGTGCGTCGGTGACGAAGAGCGCCTCCAGAACATCCCACTACGGTCAATTCCCGGTGTTGAGGCTGTGCAGCCGGTAATGAGGCCTTATAAGCTGGCTTCCCGTGACTTCTCAGCTGAACCCTCTCGCATTCCCTTGGGTAGCGCTGAGATTGGTGGCTCAGAATTAGTTGTCATTGCAGGGCCCTGCTCGGTCGAAGGGAAAGACATGCTCGAGAGCACAGCCAAAGAAATTCGCGCCCACGGAGCTCGAGCCCTTCGCGGGGGCGCCTTCAAACCCCGCAGTTCACCATACTCATTTCAGGGCCTCGGTGAAGAAGGACTCAAAATACTTGCCGAGGTACGTGCCGAGACGGGCCTACCGATCGTAACCGAGGTCATGGATACACGACAGGTGGAACTCGTGGCATCCTACGCGGACATGCTTCAAATCGGTGCGCGCAACATGCAGAACTTCAATTTACTCCTAGAAGTCGGACGGATACGTCGGCCCGTACTCCTGAAACGTGGAATGTCCGCAACTGTCGAAGACCTTCTGCTCGCAGCCGAGTACGTAATGAGCCAGGGTAATCCCAACGTAGTACTCTGCGAGCGTGGGATCCGAACATTCGGTAAGGCTACCCGGAACACCTTTGATCTTGCTGCTATCCCCGTATTGAAGAAGGAAACTCATCTGCCAGTGGTAGCAGACCCCTCTCACGCGGGCGGGAAACGTGATCTCGTGGCACCCCTAGCATACGCGGCCGTAGCTGCCGGAGCTGATGGGTTGATGATCGAGGTACATCCTAAACCGGAGACTGCTACGTCAGATGGGGATCAATCTCTAACCTTCAGCGGTTTCGCGGATTTGATGGAGAGCCTAAAGCCCTTCGTAACAGCAGCTGGCCGAACGATGGGAGCCTAGAAGTTAGGGACCAAGCCCAGCTCCACTAACCGGGAATCCACACTCTCCAGTTGCTTGCGCACCGACCGGAGTGAGGTGCCTCCGTCCGTATCACGAGCCTCGGTGGAAGCAAGCCAATCGAAGGTTGCCATTACATCGTCACCGAAGGCCTCGTGCGCCTTCTGGTATAACTCCAGCGGTAATTCGCTCAAGGAAATCCCTCGCTCCTCTGCCTGGCGCACTAGCTCACCTAAAACCTCGTGACTTGTCCGGAAAGGAACCCCCCGCCGAACCAAATAGTCGGCTAAATCAGTCGCGAGCAACTCTGCTTCCATCCCTTCTCGCATCCGCTCTGGCCTAAGCTCCAACGTATTTATAGCTCCGGCGATGGCAGGAAGGGTAAGTAGTAGAGTGTCGACGGTGTCAAAAAGAGCCTCCTTATCCTCCTGAAGGTCTCGGTTGTATCCAGTAAATAATCCTTTTAGGAGAGTGAGCATCGTCATCAGGTTACCCACCAGTCGACCTGCCTTACCACGCGTGAGTTCAGCAACGTCCGGATTCCGCTTCTGGGGCATTAGACTGGAACCGGTGCTGAACCCATCAGATAGACGGACAAAGCCGAACTCAGCGCTCGAGAATATCGCCAAGTCCTCCGCTAGACAGGACAGGTGCACACCGATCATTGCACCGCCATAGGTCAAGTCACAGACCCAATCACGATCGGCTACAGCATCCAATGAATTCTCGCTGACCCGCTCAAACCCCAACTCTGCTCTCAGGGCTTCTCGGTCAACTGGAAATGGACATCCTGCCAATGCGCCAGCTCCCAAGGGCATAACGGCTGCCGAGACCTTAGCCGCTTGGATTCTCTCAACGTCTCGTAGAAGCCGGAAAACGTGGCTGAGCGCCCAGTGCGCTACTCGTATCGGCTGTGCCTGTTGAAGGTGAGTATAACCTGGCATTACGACGTCAACACTGCTCTTTGCTAGGCCCTGGAGCGCCTGCAGAAGACCTAAGATCTCTACACATATCCGGTCCGCAGCGGCCATCCCATACAACCGCACCCCAGTTGAGGATTGGTCATTCCTAGATCTCCCCGTGTGCAACTTACCTGCGACAGGACCTACGGCTTCACCCAGCATTCTCTCAATGACCGAATGAATGTCCTCTTCAGGAGCTTCGTTGAGACCCTCTAACTCTATACGGTCCTCTACGTGGGTGAGCCCATCAATCAGCGTTGTCTGTTCTTCAGAAGTCAAAACCTGAGCAGACGCAAGAGCTCGGACCCAGGCAATGCTCCCCCGTATGTCTTCACGCCACAGCCTGCTATCAATGCCAAGGCTGAGGTTGAACGGTACCATCTCAGGCGCGAGACCCTCCTCAAAGCGGCCACCCCAGAGCGATCCCCCATCTTTCCTCTGAGCAAAGGACTCAGAAGCGGCAGTATCTTCACGGGTCATTTTCCAGTTGCGCCTATTCAAACTCATCCACTAATACGACGTCGGCTGCCTCTTCAATCAAATTTGAGACAGCCTCCTCTCCCCTTCCTCTAGCGGCTACAGCAGCCCTTATAGGAAGTCCGAAGAGTCGGATAAAACCCTCCGCGTCAGCAGGATCATATGTGGCAGTCGAACCGAAGCTTGCCAAGTCCTCCTGATAGAGAGAGACCGGACTCTTCCTGGACACCACGAGACCAGACCCTTTGTAGAGTTTCACCTTTACAAATCCAGTTACGTTCTTCGAAAGGAGATCAGACATGGCTTGCATCGACTCCCGCTCAGGTGTCCACCAACGACCTTCGTACAACATGTCAGCCCACCTCTGAGCCATCTGATCCTTAAGCCCCTCGGCACGGCGGTCCAAGGTGACCGACTCCAGATCCTTGATCGCAAGATGAAGTAGGGTGCCTCCAGGTGTCTCATAGACACCCCTGGATTTCATGCCTACTAGACGATTCTCAACAATGTCCGCCCGACCAATTCCGTGCACTGATCCAATCTGGTTGAGCGAAGTCAGAAGCTCGACCCCTCCCATCAATTCACCGTTTACAGAGACGGGGATCCCCGACTCAAATCCGATCTCCACATACTCGGGCTTATCGGGCGCATCCTCAGGGGCAACAGTCCACTGGTACATCGACTCTTCAGGCTCGAAACTCACGTCTTCGAGCGGGCCACCCTCATGCGAAATGTGCCAAAGGTTTTCATCCCGCGAGTATAGTTTTGATTCGTCGACACCCTCGAGAGGAATATCTCTCTCCCGTGCATAGGCTAATGCCTCTTCACGTGATTGAATGTCCCATTCTCGCCAAGGTACAATGACGTCCAGGTGTGGAGCCAACGCTGCGTAAGCAAGCTCAAAACGCACTTGGTCATTTCCCTTGCCAGTGCATCCGTGTGAAAGCGCAATCGCCCCTACCTTTTCCGCCACCTCGACCTGGCGCTGACCAAGCAAAGGACGTGCTATAGCTGTGCCGAGGAGATACTTGCGTCCATACACCGCTCCGATCTTCAGTGTCGGCCACGCAAAGTCTTCAACAAAATCTGAACGTAAGTCTTCGCCAAAAAATGCTGATGCACCTGTCGCTAATGCCTTTTCCTCAAGCCCGACCAACCCACCTGGTTGACCAACGTCCCCGGCCATACAGATGACTTCGGCGTCATAGTTTTCCTTAAGCCAGGGCACTATGACGGATGTATCAAGTCCACCTGAGTATCCTAAGACGACCTTCATGCTCACGTCCCTCATCAAGCGCGCACACTCGCGGATTCTTAGACTTACAAGGATCTGTCCGTCAAAAAAGGCCCGGGGCCAGAGGTCTGGCCGCTTCCCGCCAAAGCTGCCAGGGGGCCAATGGCCCCTTACCTCCGTCCCCGGTCCCCTATTACGGTTCCCATGGCGTCTCTCGCACGTCGCCAACCGGACAAAGAAGGTATAAATATGCACTTTAAGTGCATTACGTCAATCCCCTCACCGACCCACCTATCCAGGTATCATAACGGTAAACCCTATAACTCGGTGCTTTTTATCCTGTATATTTCCTTAATACATACCTTGAGCTGGGTTCAGACCCCTTTCACGCCCGCCATCCTCTCTAGTCTTGCTCTCAGCACAGCGATTGAATCAGGATCCCGTAGAACAATGATGATGGTATCGTCGCCTGCTAGGGTGCCTATAACCTCTGGCCACTCCTCCCAATCGATCGCGGCTGCTACCGTCTGAGCTCCGCCTTTCATCGTGTGCACTACGAGGAGGTGACCCACACCGTCTGCACTGTGAAACAGCGTCGGAAGGAGTGACTCAAGAGTCGGTGTACTCTCCCATTCGTCAGGAACTGAATAGTGCCCTATTCCACCTGCGCCCGGAATCTTCACGAGACGAAGTTCGCGGATATCGCGAGACAAGGTCGCCTGAGTAACCTCAATCTCACGATCTTGCAGTAGCTCCCGCAGAACCTCCTGGCTGGTTACACGTTTTTCGCGCAGAACCGCGAGTATCTGAGCGTGACGATCCCGCTTACTCACGCTACCACCCTTTCTACCAAGTCACGAACCAGCTCAGGCTCGAAGCCGACACTCCGCGCGATCTCTTCCCCTCCCCTGAAGATGATGAGGGTGGGAATGCTGCGGATCTCATAAGTCATTGCAATATCCGGAGCAGCATCTGTGTCCACCTTAGTCACGAGCATGTTTCCAATTTGCTCTCTGGCGATTTCGTCCAACATAGGTGCTACCATCTTGCAAGGTGCGCACCAATCTGCATAGAAGTCGACAAGAACCGGCACCCCGGCACTTAAAACCGTCGTTTCAAAATCATCTTGAGATATCTTCACAGGACGGTCTATTAGTATCCGGCGAGCGCATTCACCGCACTCAAGCCGATCCCCCAAAGAATCTAGTTGAAGCTGATTAAGTGCCTCACAGAAGCTGCAGCGCAGCATCACGGAACCCTGGCTATCAGTCGTAGTCACTTATGAACCTCTGTTACTAAGCTCACTGCAGGGAAGAAGAGCTACTACCCTATTTCTAGAAAATAATGGGCCTCGCCCGGCAAAAGCCAAGCGAGGCCTTCTGGTCTTTACTGGGGCGGCAGGGCTCGAACCTGCAACCTCCTGGTTAACAGCCAGGCGCTCTGCCAGTTGAGCTACACCCCATCTTCTTCATGGTAAGCGGCTCAAGTCTCGCTCTGCAGATAGCAATCGTCAACGGCGCTTACGGACGGCCCTACTGGAGTGCCTCTAAGGCCTCCACTGTTGAGCGAACATGCCTTGCACTGGTCTCAAGTGCATCTCGCTCATTGTCGTCTAGCTGAACTTCAATAACCTGTTCAAGGCCGTTCTCTCCCAAGAGACATGGAACACCCAAATATATCCCACTCATCCCGAATTCTCCTTGCAGCCAGGCAGCACAAGGAAGAATACGGCGCTTGTCCTTTACGATCGCCTCAGCCATCTGCACGGCTGCAGCCGCTGGCGCATAATAAGCGCTCCCAGTCTTTAAATAACCAACGATTTCACCCCCGCCCTTACGAGTTCGCTCGACGAGAGCATCAATCCGGTCCTGTTCGAGGAGCTGCGTGAGAGGGATACCACTCACGGAGGTGTAACTGGCAAGCGGGACCATGGTATCTCCATGCCCTCCGAGCACGAGCGCCTGAATATCTTCTATACTGACATCGAGCTCGAGGGCGATAAACGATCGGTATCGCGCAGTATCAAGCACACCTGCCATTCCGATAACACGCTCCCTGGGAAAACCTGATGTTTCCAGTGCCACCTGCGCCATCACGTCCAACGGGTTAGTCACCATTATGATGATCGATTCAGGAGCAAGCCGCTTAATCTCACCTGTTACCGAGCGGATAACTGCAGCATTTGTCTTGAGTAGGTCGTCACGGCTCATACCGGGCTTACGTGCAATCCCTGCCGTCACGATGAAGATGTCAGCACCGGCAGACGATTCGTAGTCGTTACTGCCCGACACACGTGTATCAAAACCCTCTATAGGTGCACTCTCCCATTGGTCGAGACCCTTGCCCTGGGGAATCCCGTCTGCGATATCGACTAGAATTACTTCCCGGGCGAGCTCTTTTTGGGCCAGGAGCTGAGCGCAGGTAGCACCCACATGACCTGCTCCGACCACTGTAATCTTCTTGACGCTCATAGCAGACGTCTGTTCTCCAAAGCACGTGTTTTCACGGTAGATTCATGGCCTGCTGAAGCAGGCAGGAGGAGTCTAAGCGAACCCTGTTCGGTGGTCTACCCGCCGGTCTGAGATAGGGCGACCAGACCTCCTGATCCTGAGTCACTTCCCTGAATGAGGTAGTGGCGCTCGGGTTTCACTTCGAGTGTGTCCCGGATGTGCAAGGCAAGATCCTCTCCGGCTCGTAATGGGTCACGGAGGTTGGTTTGAAGGTCCCCGAACAAACATGGTCGAAGTTGGCCATCTGCAGTGAGACGCATGCGATTGCATCTGTCACAGTAGTTATGGCTCATTGGTGTGATAACGCCAATCGTGCCTGGAGCACCTGGAAACTGATAGTACTCAGCCGGACCGTTACCAAACGGTCCGGGCACCGGCTCAAGCTTGTCGATTTCACGCACTCGGTGAAGCACTTCGGTGCAAGAAATGAACTGTTGAGCGCTAAGGTCAAGATTGGCACCTGTTGGCATCATCTCAATAAAGCGCACGTGCCAAGGATGCTTTCTAGTGATTTCTGCAAAATCCTGAATCTCGTCGTCATTCTCACCTTTAATCAGCACGACATTGATCTTGATTGGAGAGAACCCAACCTCCTCCGCAGCCGCAAGGCCTTCCATAATTCGGGGATATGAACCTGGGCGACGGGCAATCCTATCTACTCTGTCTTCTTGCAAAGAATCGAGAGACACGTTGAGTCGACTTATCCCCGCTGCCTTAAGGGCATCTGCCTGTTCAGCAAGCAGGACAGCGTTAGTCGAGAGAGAAAGATCACGAATCCCCGGTACAGCCGCGAGCAGCCTTACAAGCTCTGGAACGTCACGTCGTACCAGAGGCTCTCCACCAGTAATCCGCAACCTTTCGAGCCCCATCGGTGCCATGACCCGAACGATCTGTTCAATTTCCTCATAGCTAAGGAGTTCATCCCGCTGTAGCCATGGCAGGCCTTCTAGGGGCATGCAATAAACACAGCGAAGGTTGCACTTGTCCGTGATAGAGACGCGAAGGTACTCGACTGATCTCCCGAATTGGTCAATCATATTGGGCGCTCCGCTAGTGAACCCGCTCGCTCAGGTGCTGCCGGCTTCATCCCCTCCACCCACTTATCAGTACCGTCAGTGTAATGCTCCTTCTTCCAGATTGGGAGGCGTTTCTTGATCTCTTCAATGACGTACCTAGAGGCTTCGTATGCTTCTGCACGGTGTGGGCTGGAAACTGCTATAGCTACCGACACTTCGCCAATGGCTAGTTCGCCCACCCGGTGAACAATTGTAACTCGGTCCGTACCGCAACGCTTGACTACTTCACTAGCGATCTCTTTCAGAACGGGAGTCGCCATTTCCTCGTAGGCTTCGTAGGTCATACCACTTACAGACCTTCCATCCGCATGATTTCGCACCACGCCAAGGAAGAGCAGAGCCGCTCCGTGGTCGTCTGCGCCCACACGAGCCAAAACCGCTATCGTATCAATTGGGTCGCTAGTAACCGCTACATGGATCATTAGTTTACCCTCCTGCCACAGGAGGAATGAAGGCAACTTCATCCCCAGACTGCAAAGGGTCTGAGGGCAGGGCGTAATGGCGGTTCACTGCCACTGCTGGCTCTGTCGGCAATGAGTCGAAAGGAGCACCACGCCCCCTTAGCTCGAGCACCAAGTCAGCAACTGTCGAACCATTAGGTAGGTCGACATCCAGCCGCGGAGTACCTAGTAAATCACGATACGCGGCAAAGAAAAGTGCTCGAATAGACAACGGCAAAGATGGAGGAGGGGCTCAGTTACCAAGGATGAAGAAATGAATCGACCGAGACGGACACGTCAACATTTCCTTTTAGGCTAGTGACTCCGTCCTCTTCTCGGCTCACGAACTCTTCCTCGCCGCGGCGCCTCACGCTGATTGTCTCGGAGCACCCTAATCCTACGTCCAATGTCCTCACGGAAAGCCTGCAGCTCCAACACCTGTGTAGGGTCAAGAACCGCCAATAAAGCCTCCTGTTCTTGCTCGAATAGTTCTGCATCTCGGGCCCGAAGTTCCATCATCCTCTCTATAAGTCCTCGAGCTTCCTCCTGGTCGGCATTCCCGTCGAGCATCAGTGCCTCAACCCGCCGCCGGGCAGCCTCCTCACTCCTAGCGAGCTCCTGCCTCTGATTTTCAAACCCTCGAACCACCTGGGAAAGTTCTTCCGCTTGAGTCTCCTCCAACCCAAGACGCTGTTGCATCATGCGCCCCATCTGAGCACGAATCCGTTGCTCTAGTTGTTCTCGGTCAGGACCCCTGCCACTTCCTCGACCTCCTCCGGGACGTTGTCCCTCGACGGGCGCCGCAATCAGCAGCATGGCTAAGAACGAGAAGATGACCGTGGATTTATTCTCAAACCTCATGCTGTTCCCCCAGATGTAACTACCGACAGTTCTTCTATTAGGTCGGCAAGAGTTTCATCACTCAGATTGTCAAAAGATGGTGCGCCAGCTACCAAGGCATCATCGGTTAACCAGATATCTCCTTCCTCTACTTCGTATGCGAAGTCGGGCACATTGTGGGCTGCGTTCCTGGGGGAATCCAAGGAGATCCCGATACCAAGTGCAAGTGCTGCTATCGCAGCCGCCGAAAGAGCCTGCCACTGCCATCTATAGAAAGAAAACTTTAGATCATCTATAACCACACGTGTTACTGATTCCTCTAGGTTGCCCGGCACTTCAGGTCGGCTTGCAAAGATCCTCTCGACTAACTCGAACTCTTCTCGACATGCAAAACAATCCGAGATATGGGATTCAACTAAACCAAGCTCATCCTCACCGAGTCTGTTAATCACAAACTCAGGAATCAGCTCTCTGACTATGGCGCAGTTTTCAGAACTCATTTCATCAACTCCCTGAGCCGTCGGATTGCATGGAAGTAATTTGCGCGTGCTGCACCTTCACTTGATCCGATTACTCGTCCAATCTCTCTAAAGCTTAGTCCTTCTTCGATTCTTAGTGATAAGGAGAGTCTTTGTTTCTCAGGCAAATTCTCCATCATGGTCCTGGCTCTGTCAGCCTCCAACGCTACCAGAGCAGTCTCGTCTGGCGCCATCTTCTCAGACCGAACCACCCCGGCTTCTTCGAAGGCAGTCTCATTCCTCCGCGCTTGCCGTCGTAGAGCCCCCCTCGCCTCGTTAGCAGTGATAGTTAAAAGCCAAGTACGAAAGGAGGCGTCGCCTCGGAATCTATCAAGTGCCCTAAAGGCCTTCAGGAATGAATCCTGGACTACGTCCCGTGCCATATCATCCCCCTGCATTAGCGAGAGCGCCACTCGATATGCCGCGGCTTGGTGACGCCTTACAAGGACTCCGAGCGCTACCTCATCACCCTTAACTCCTCTCCCGATCAACTCTCGGTCAGTTAGCTCTGGGCACTCCCGCTCATTTTTCCTCACTGACTCTTAGATGCCAGCGGAGCCACAGCCGTTAAAGTGAGGCTCGTTCTTAGGGCCCTGTGCGCTCAGATCCCAAGTTCGTCTAGCTGCTCAACCTGAGCCCTTACATGTTTTGAGGGCTTGAACACTGGGACCGATCGTGAAGGCACGCGAACCGGGTCTCCGGTTCGCGGATTCCGGGCTACACGAGTTTTACGCTTACGTACCTTGAACGTGCCAAAACCGCGGATTTCAATATTATCGCCATTAGCTAAAGCAAGCTTCACAGCGTTGAGGAAACCGTCGACAACGAGCGCGCAGTCCTTCTTCGTGATTCCCGGGCCGATAGCTTCTGCCACCTGCTCGACAAGGTCTGCCTTCGTCATGCCCCCTCCAAAGCCGTATCGGTCTGCCGTTATGCCGACTGGGAAGCCACGGTAACGAGCACCCGCGGGGGCCGCAAGGTGGTCAGAGTCGTTGTGATAGATACACTTGGGACAACCTTCGACTTCGCTATTTCTGCCTGCTTCGTTCTCGCATCAATTCAATAAAGCGGTCGAATAAGTAGCGGCTATCATGAGGGCCTGGAGCCGCCTCAGGGTGATACTGAACTGATAACACTGGTAACTCCTGATGCTCGACACCCTCGACAGTTCCATCGTATAGGTTGACGTGAGTGAGCCGCAGACCAGGAGCTCCTGGAATCTTATCACCCTCTCCTCCCCGCACGGCAAACCCATGATTCTGAGACGTGATCTCTACTGTTTGACGATCCAGATATTTCACAGGATGGTTCCCGCCATGGTGCCCAAAGGGAAGTTTAAAGGTAGATGCTCCGAAAGCTCGGCTGATGAGTTGGTGCCCAAGACAAATCCCAAAAATAGGTACGTCAGACTCAGCAAGGCCTAGAATGGCTCTTTCCGCCCCCCGCACAGCCGCCGGGTCACCGGGTCCGTTTGAAACGAATAAGCCATCAGGAGGATCATTAAGGATGTCGTCTACTGAGGTCTCTGCAGGAATTACCGTAACCCGACATCCCCGCTCGGCCAGCAACTTGGGAGAATGAGCCTTGACCCCGAAATCGTAGGCCAAGACATGAAATTGCTCATCGCCAATAGCTGGGACCTCGTACGGTTCGTTCACGGAAACTCCGCATGCTAAATCGAGGCCCTCCATCAAAGGCTGATCGAGCACCTTTGAAAGCACATCTGCCTGCAACATCTCAACCGGTGCGATCGCACCTCGCATAGCCCCGTGGGCGCGTATATGCCTCGTCAGGGCACGTGTATCAACATCGGCGATGCCAGTGATGCCGCTATTTCTGAGATATTCATCGAGGCTACTTTCAGCGCGCCACGAGGAATAAGTCCTCGATGCTTCACGAACCACAAAGCCGGATACCTGAGGACGAGGTGATTCACAATCATTTGAGTTCACCCCATAGTTCCCGATTAAGGGGTACGTCATCGTGACTAGTTGACCAGTGTATGAAGGATCCGTGAGAACCTCCTGATACCCAGACATACATGTATTGAAGACAACCTCCCCGAACGTCAGCTTCCCGGCGCCAATCATATCTCCGTCAAAGCGGCGACCGTCCTCAAGTAATAGATAGGCTGTGCGTTCCAGTTTATACCTCCATGCTGTGTCTCAGCGTGGCCAAAGCTATCCCCACCCCCCGAGGGGTCAACTCAGTAATGCGAGGCTTCGCACTGTATTCCACCCAGCGTTAGCTTCTGCGGCTACCACCTGATACTGGACCCACCGATTACATGGACACCGTCTTTGTTCACGCTGATGAATCTTGCCTCGGCAATCAGTTTAAGGAACGATCTAACCCAGGCGGTGCTGGAGGTCTGGTGGAAGTGTGGCGCGGAAGTACTTGGGAACGGCGTGACTACTGGACATCCGAACCAGAGACCACAAATAACAGAATGGCCCTGAGAAGTGCTATCGAGGTACTCCGAGCTCTCAAGAAGCGATGTGAAGTAAGGTTTGTGTCCGATAGCCAGTACCTATCCAAGGGTATAACGGAGTGGATGCCCTCGTGGAAGAGTAAGGGCTGGAAGCGGAAAGGTGGAGAGATTAAGAACATAGATCTCTGGAAGGAACTTGATCACGAGCTCAGGAGACACCAACTGAGGGCCGCTTGGGTTCGGGGACACACGGGACACCCCGAAAATGAATACGCTGACTTTCTAGCCACTCGTGCCGCGAGAGAGCAAACCAAATCTACGGGGCTAGTCTCTTCTGGATTCGAGGAATGGCTAGAGGGTCTTCGGGAGAAAGGGCAGTATTTAGACTACATGGAGTTCAGATCCCCCCTAGAGCGCTATCCTGAAGACCAGTCCCAATAAAAGGCTTACTGAAAAAGGCTTACTGACAACCTACAAAGCGAAGCGGCCCGACCGTAGTTTCCCACGATCGGGCCACCCCTTCTTGTAGGACCCAAGTGCTCTTCACGAAGCGCACCTAAACCCCTCTGCGCTGGCGGGATCATGGCTGTTGCTTGGGTCTGCCTTCGTGAAGGCAGCTTAGCCGTTCTCCCTCCCTCCATTTGCCGCGCGGTCGGCGGCTGGAGGCGCCCCGAGCTCTTTACTTTGGGGCTTTCAGCTGGGGGCCAGCGACCTCCCCCGTCGGACTCCCTAGGCTTCCCAAGTCCTAGTTTGCCTACCGCCCCTGCACCGTCGTGCCCAGCGGCTCACGCTCAGATTCACCCAGGGATGGCCATCGCCATCGATCTTGATGAGCCGCATCTGAAGCGCGACGCAACGTTAGGGGATCCATCAGTACCCCGCAAGATCGGTAGCAACAAAGAGATCAAAGAAGTTATATGACGCCTCAAACTACTGCTAATTAACATTTTATAGTAATTATATAAAGTGTTTTATATATGTCATACATATGTTTATAAACATATGTATTTCCGAGACCTATATTCATATTTCAGGGTATAGCACCCTAAAGAACTTGGGAAATAATGGGAGTGATCGCCCCCGGTAGATAACCCCTGAATGAGGCTGTACTTGTTGTCTACACAACCGGAATATCATACTCAAAGACATTGGCAAACTGGTTTGCCAATATTTCTGATACTTCCCCCACCTCAAGCCCATGCCCCAACTCCTGCTCAAGCGAGGTAACAGATTCACCCTCTAGGCCACATGGCACGATAGCATCGAAGTAGTTGAGTTGTGAGTTTACGTTAAGAGCAACGCCATGTGACGTGATCCACCCTGAAGACACTCTTACGCCAATAGAAGCCAGCTTCCCTGACTCGGTCCATACCCCAGTGTCACTGGGGCGGCGTTCAGCCTTGACTCCCACCTCATGAGCCACCTTGATCAGCACCTTCTCCAAGTCCCGAAGGTATGCATGCAAATCTTTCCGATCTGGCTTGAGGTCAAGCACAGGATAGCCTATGACTTGGCCTGGTCCATGGTACGTAACGTCCCCACCCCGTCCTACCTCAAAGAGTTCAATCCCCATCCGCTCTCGCTCCTGCTCGTCCACCAGCACATGCGCCTCGTCCGAACTTGATCCCAGGGTTATGACGTGTGGATGCTCAAGTAACACAAGAGTGTCAGAGATTTCACCAGCTCGTCGTTGGCGAACTAGCTGATCTTGCAATATGAGACTATCTGCATAAGGAACTAACCCCCTACGATAGACCTCGAGCATCCGTGTCCCACCCACCGTCATGCATCTTCCGGAAAGCTCTCAAGCGTCTCCTTCAAGCTTGCAAGAAAGCGCGCAGCATCGGCCCCATCTACGATCCTGTGATCATAGCTAAGCGCGAAAAAAGCCCGATTACGAATCGCAGTTGAGTTTGTGCCCGTCTCAGGATCAGTAATAACGACCACGCGTTTCTCAATAGCCCCTGTCCCGAGAATAGCTGATGTCCCTTTTGGAATCACCGGCATACCCACGATCGTGCCCATTACACCAGGGTTTGTGATGGTAAATGTCGCCCCCTGAATCTCTTTAGGCATCAGCTTGCGATCGCGGGCACGGACAGCGAGATCAACAATCTTGTTCCCAATGCCCAGCAGTCCTAAATGGTCAGCATCGTGAATAACTGGCACGATCAGGCCAGGGTCGAGATCGACCGCGATCCCGAGGTTCACATTCCCGCGATAGATGATGTTGTCGCCCGAAACCACAGAATTCACTGTCGGGAAGTCACGAAGGACTCTGGAAACAGCCCATACGACAAACGCAGTATAGCTGACACGCGCACCCTGAGCAGACCAACGAGCCCCACTACCTGCTCGGATCCGATCAATCACTGAGAAATCAATTTCGATCAAAGAATTGACATGCGGCGCTACGCGCTTAGCCAAAACCATATGCTCAGCGGTAAGCCGTCGGATCTTATCCATCGGTTCAACGCGATCTGCTTGCCGAACTGGATACTCAGGGTGCTCGACCTCGCTATAAAAGGCAGGCCAAAAATCAGCCAGCTCACTCAGCGCAGAAGGTCCAGCCACATCCCCACCAGCGGGCACGGAGATGGAAGTCTTCCCCTGACTTTTGATAAAGCTAAGAATGTCCTGCTTCGTAACACGCCCAGAGTGGCCAGTACCCGGTATCGTCTTAATGTCGATTCCGTGCTCCTCAGCAATACGACGCACCACAGGAGTTGAGCGCCTGCTCATTCGCTCTTCATCAGAGTCCTCTGCAACCATAGAGGGAAGAGCAGGTGGCGCCAGTGAATAATTCGAAGAATCAGGCGTCGGGACTTCTTCAGGCGCCATGTCTTTCACAGCAGGTGCTTGCTTCTCCACCTGCGCTGACGTCCCAACATCTGACACTGCTGGCACGTTGCCTTCAGACTCGATATAGGCAACCACAGTGCCGACCTCAACAGTCTCACCCTCTTCGAAGAGCAGTTCCACCAACGTGCCCGGACTTGGTGCGGGAATTTCCGCATCTACCTTATCCGTGGATATTTCAAGGATAGGCTCATCTCGCTCGACTAAGTCACCCACCCTCTTGAGCCACTTAGAGATCGTGCCTTCTGCGATGGATTCGCCCATCTGAGGCATAGGCACTTCAATTCGAGCCACGCCTGATCACTCCACTCTCATGTCGCTACTTAGCCCATCCACTAGCGTGTGGATCCTGCTCAGTTTCCGCTCGGTGCCGGTTCCCTTGCAGACTCAACTGGCTCTACTTCGACTCCACCAACCGGTTGGCCTTGGCCGGGTAGCACGGGCGCAGGAGCAGCAGCTCCTGGTGTTGGCACTTGAATCACTGACTCCACCTGTGCAGATCTCGACGACATAATCGAGAGGACAAGCGCTAGCACCATAAAAATCGTTCCAGACACCCATGTGGCACGGGTAAGGACCGTGCTCGCCTGTCTACCGCCAAGTATCCCCTCGGTCATGGCGGAACCGCCTCCTACTGCAGCGAGCCCCCCACCCTTACCAGACTGGAGCAAGATGACTACCGACATAAAGATGCCGTCGAGAACCAGAATGGTGAGCAATATTCCGTACATCGTTGGTCTTTTCCTCTGAGGTCTGAAAATGAAACGTCGGAGACCCCACTGAGGGTGTCAACGGTCGAGTAGGTCCCAGCTCATAACGCGGCGGCAGCAATCTCTGCAAATGATCTTGGATCCAAGCTTGCTCCACCGACCAGCACACCATCCACATTGGCTGTAGATAGCAGGGCCCCGGCATTCGAGGGCTTGACCGAACCACCGTAGAGGATGGCGACTGATCTTGCCCTTTCAGTGCCTAATGATTGGGAGAGCCTTTCTCTCAGAGTTTCATGAGCTAAAGAGGCGTCCTTGGGTGTCGCCGTCTCACCGGTACCAATGGCCCAAACTGGCTCGTACGCGATGAGTGCCCGCCCTAAGCTGAGATCGTCAATCACAGCATTTAGCTGTCTTAAGATGACTTCTTCTACACGGTTAGCGCGGCGCTCCTCAAGAGTCTCTCCTACACAAACCACTGGGACGAGGCCATGCCTTTGAGCAGCCCTTACCTTATGAGCGACTTCTTCGTCAGTCTCTCCGAAGACATGACGGCGCTCCGAATGTCCGATCAATACAAAGTTCGCACCCACCTCAGAAGCCATCCTGGCTGAAAGTTCCCCAGTGAATGCCCCTTCATCCTCCCAATAAATATTCTGTGGACCTAACTGAACCCGCGGATTTCGAGCCTCGGAAGTGGCCAGTGCAGCAAGATAGATTTCAGGAGGGAACAGCAGAATCTCATGCCTTTCAGAAACCCCACTCAGATCTAGCTCAGCTAGAAACTCAATGGCCTGATCCGAAGCCATGTGCATCTTCCAGTTCCCAGCGATCACCGCCATTTATCAGCCCTCGTCATCTATTAGTAAGGGATTCGATGCCTGGCAGGGTCGCCCCACTAAAGAGCTTAAGCGAGGCCCCACCGCCTGTAGAAACGTGAGTTACGCGAGACGCAACACCTGCTTTTTCTACCGCTGCGCCTGAATCTCCTCCTCCAATTATCCCCAAGGACCCACGGTCACAGGCATCCGCAACGGCATGGGCGATTTCAATCGTCCCTTTTGAAAAAGATTCTATCTCAAAGACTCCCATCGGCCCATTCCATACGATCGACTTAGACCACTCAATAACTTCTGTAAAGTGAGCACGCGTCTTAGGTCCGATATCTACAATCCTGTCACCCATTGAAATCTTTGATCGGTCCAATACTCGTGTGTCTGCTTGAGCTTTGATCTCCTTAGCGACGACGAAGTCTACCGGGAGCACTAACTGATCTGCCCCTTTTTTTATCAACTCAGCGGCTAGCTCCACAGAGTTTTCTTCAACCAACGAACTGCCCGTCTCAAACCCTAAAGCCCTCATAAAGGTATTCGCCATTGCGCCACCGACCAGAAGACGGTCGACCTGAGAGAGAAATGCATCTATCACATCAATCTTCCCAGAAATTTTCGCCCCTCCCAGGACCGCTGTTAGTGGTCTGTCAGGAGTACGCAACGCCTCGTCTAAGAACCGTAGCTCCCTGGCGACCAGTAGCCCTGATACCGCTTCGTGGCCACGAGCTACCATCGCCTGGGCCAGCCCTGACGTTGATGCATGAGCCCGATGTGTCGTTCCGAATGCATCATTTACAAACAGCTCACCCAGCCGAGCCCAAGCCATCGCCAACTCAGAATCGTTCGTCAAATCTCCCTCATTAAAGCGCGTATTCTCTAGCATAAGAAGTTGTTCAGAAGAAGCCTCTTGGGCCGCGCTGACCTGCTTTGAAGGATCCGTGTCAGTAATGAATTCGACCGGCATTCCAAGAAGTGAACCAAGGCGGTCAACTACAGGTGCCAGCGAAAGCTCCGGAACCACCCTGCCCCCAGGTCGTCCAAGATGCGAAAGCAGAATTACTTTGGCTCCGGCTCCAAGAAGCAGCTCTAGGGTTGGCAGAGAAAGCTGGATCCGTCGGTCATCAGTTATATATCTGTCCTTAACGGGCACATTGTAGTCCGCACGCACCAATACAGACCGACCAGTGAGCCAAGAAGGCTCAATTTCGGAGACTGTCTTCTTCAGGCGCACCCCGAAGTCCTCCGGATGGCGGAAGGTTGGGTGATGCCCCTCAAGCCCCCGCTCTAGTCAGTAGATGCTCACCGACAAAATTCACCAGGTCAACGACACGACTCGAGTAGCCCCATTCGTTGTCATACCATGACAGCACTTTGACCATCCGCCCATCCATGACGCTCGTAGACACCGCATCGATGATTGAACTATGAGGATCACCTGTGTAATCAATGGACACCAGCGGCTCTTCGCTCACTCCCAGGATCCCTTGTAATTCACCTGCCGCCGCAGACCTGAACGCGGAATTAACCTCTTCTTCAGTTGTATCACGCTCTAACTCAGCCACAAGATCAACGATAGAAACGTCCGCAGTCGGCACCCGAATGGCCATACCATCAATACGTCCAGCTACCTCTGGGAGCACTAGCCCAGTAGCTCTAGCAGCCCCAGTTGTAGTGGGGATCATCGACATTGCAGCCGCACGCGCTCGTCGGAGGTCTTTGTGAGGGAAATCCAAGATCCGCTGGTCGCCAGTGTAGGCATGAACGGTTGTCATAAGACCGTGACGGAACCCAAACTCTTCCGTGAGTACTTTCACAACCGGTGCTAAGCAATTCGTCGTGCAGCTGGCATTAGATATCACATGGTGTTGATTCGGATCATAAGCTTTGTGGTTGACCCCCAAAACGATTGTGATGTCCTCGTTCTTACCTGGGGCAGAGATAATGACCTTGCTTGCACCCGCTTCTAGATGTTTTGCCGCAGAGTCCCGATCCACAAAGAAGCCCGTTGACTCAATGACAATATCTACACCCAGATCCTCCCAAGGGAGACTCGCGGGATCACGTTCACCACATATGCGAATCACATCCCCATCTACCTCGAGGCCTTGCTCAGTAACAGCGACAGAACCTGGGTACCGCCCATGTACAGAGTCGTACATGAAGAGGTGTCCTAGTGTGTCAGCGTCTGCTAGATCGTTGATAGCCACAAAATCAATACCAGTCTGCTGGCTCTGCTTAGCACTACGCAGAACGTTGCGACCAATACGTCCAAATCCGTTGATCGCTACTCTGAGGGCCATACGTATCCGTTCCTATTGCGCTAGAAGATTTAGTTACACGCGTAAGATAACCATTAAGAACCTGCTTCGGAGGAAGGCGTAGGTCCTATGCCAAGAGAGGAGAGCATCAGCGAAAGCAGCTTAACCCTCAGCGATCTAAGGACTGCCGAATCGCGTTCCTCATTAGGTCGATTGGTGCCGGCTTATTCCACCAAGATTCGAAAGACGCTGCTCCTTGCTGCACTAGCATTTCCATGCCGTCTGTAGCGCGGATACCTAATCTTTCCGCGGCCTTCACGAAGGACGTTTGGTGCCTTCCGTACACAAGATCCATCACGGCCCCAGCACGACCCAAAAGCTCAAAGTCGATTGGGGTGGGATCGTCTGGGTCAAGTCCAACGCGGGTCGTGTTAATAACGATATCAAAACGCTCCCCATCCAACTCCTCCATGACTGGAACGACCCGTGCTCTCTGTCCACCAATGCGACGAGCCACCGCTTGGGCTCGTTCACTCGTCCGGTTATAAAGCAAGACTTCATCTGCCCCTTCTTCAAGAAGGCCTACAAGTGTGGCTCGAGCGGCTCCACCTGCTCCCAAAATTAGTGCTCGTGCACCTTTCGATGGCCCATCCATAAAAATCTGGAGCGCACGCCGAAATCCTTCCACATCAGTGTTATCTCCGTGCACCTGCCCGTTTTCTCCCCAGAAGGTATTACAAGCCCCAGTGCGCCGAACTGCCTCGCTTGAAACATCCACGATCGCTGCTGCCTTCTCCTTGTGAGGCAGTGTGATGTTCCCACCGCCGCCGGCGAGTGCAAGGCCACGCATGAAGCCTGAGAGGTCTTCTGTGGCGCACCTAACCGCGACGTAGACCCCGTCGACTCCAGCCTCTAGAAAAGCCGCATTCTGGATTTCAGGAGAGGCAGAGTGCTCTACAGGATCACCAAAAAGGGTCAGAACCCTTGTCCTCGCAGTGATACTCACAGTTCTAGTTCCTTCTCCAACCTAACTATGAGGAGCTGAATCATTTCGCTGAGTAACTGGAAGGTAGCCTCATAAGCTTCATCAGGACCTCCTATAGGGTCGGGTATCGAAGCATCAGATGAGTCCTCTGCTAGCATGCCCGCATAGGATGTAAGTAGACAGGACTTCATATGTGGTGCTGACTGGCCTCCGCTACCCAGATTACTGACAGAAGTTAAATGACTGAAGGACATCGTTAAGATGAGGTCAGCTGCCTGAGCTATAGGCTCGGTGAGTAGTTTTGATTGGTGTTCGGAAAGATCAAGACGGTGCTGAGCAGCCGTACGAATGGCCCCTCCTGACGCAGGTGAACCCTCACAAGCACTGACACCCGCTGATCGCACCTCAACCCAACCCCAACCACGCTGGTCAAAAAGATTACGAGCGATAGCCTCAGCCATTGGACTCCGGCATGTGTTGCCAGTGCACACGAACAATAGTGAAAACGCAGTCCTCTCAGTCTGACTCTTGTCCATATATCTCAGGTATGATGTATCGTAAACGTTCGATAGAGACACTTCCTTCTCTTAGTACTACGGGAAGCGGACCAGTGCAGTCGACTACCGTAGAAGGACGCGACGGCCACAGAGTTCCTGAGTCCAAAACAATCACGTCTTTTGCACCAAGCTGCCGAAGAACGTCAGACGCTGCACTACCTGACGATACCGGTGGCTCACCCGGTGCATTGAGACTAGTTGAAGTCAGTGCTCCCCCAAGGCCTTTCAAGAGACGGGAGATAAGCGGGTGAGGGCTCACTCTAACACCCACTCTACCAGTTGCCTCCTCTCTTATTCCTTGCGGAAACATACCCGAGGGGTCTTCTAATACCAGGGTCACCGCTCCTGGCCACAGAACGTCAGCCAGTTCTCGAGCTGCCTCAGTCCAGCTTAGTTGATCAACAGCATCCTTTGATTCCACCAGTGCTATTAGCGGCTTATCCGTTCGCCCCCCCTTTAGCTCACGCACACGAGACACCGCTAAAGCAGAAGTACCCCCCCCAAGGCCATAAACCGTTTCGGTTGGATATGCTATCAGACCGCCGTCTCTTAATCGATTGATAACAACCGTGAGATCTGTGTCCGGATCGGCTTCAAGATCTAGCCTCTCAGGCTTAGTATCTATCACCTCGAGTCTGACAAGCTGGTGAGAATCGCTTCGGCCAGCACTAGGTCGCTCCCATGAGTGACCTTGAGATTCAATCGTCCCGCATCGACCATCTTGATCTCTAGGTTACTGTGCAGGCTCTCTACAAGTGCGCCATCGTCTGAACCCTCCGCACCCATATCCGAGTAGGCTCGCCGCAGCAAGCCAGCTGGAAATACTTGCGGCGTATGAGCGTGCCAGAGCAAGCCTCGATCTGGAGTCTTTAGGACAATTTTGTCCTCGCTCACATGCTTTATTGTGTCCACAGCCGGGGTCCCTGCAATGGCACCAAACCCGTCCGCAGCAAGATCGATACAACGGCTGACAACACTTGAGCGTACTAATGGCCTCGCGCCGTCATGGACTGCAATTACATCTATTTCTGCAGGCAAAGCTTCTATGGCAGCCCTCACTGACTGACTTCTAGTATTTCCACCCGGGACAAACATTACGCGAGAGTCAATGCTCTCAGACCAACTGGGAAGTGCCGAGATATCTTTATCTGAAAGGGCCACGACGACTGCAACTACACGTGCTTCAGCCAAAAACGGCCGGATAGCGTGTACAAGCATCGGCTCATCCAAAAGCTCAAGAAATGCTTTCCGCGTGCCCCCCATTCGCTGCCCCGATCCAGCAGCAGGGACGGCTACACCTACCTTAGCGAACGGAATGAAACCGTTGCTGGCCTTAGTCATACTGGATAACCGGGCCCTGCTTCCCCCGGAGGAGCAACTCCTCCCACAGCTGAATCGAACCTGGTGTAAGCCTTTTGGAATACGAGGTGAACGACCCCGGTCGGGCCGTTCCTCTGCTTGCTAATCATCAATTCGGCCTTACCTGCAAGCTCTTCGCGCTTCTCAGGAGGTGCATAGTATTCAGGTCGGTATAGAAACATGACCACGTCAGCGTCCTGTTCTATTGATCCTGATTCCCTGAGATCCGAAAGCATAGGCCTTTTGTCTGTTCTTTGCTCAGGCCCACGGCTCAGCTGTGACAGAGCCACAACTGGGACTTCAAGCTCTCGCGCTAATGCCTTAAGTCCACGAGAGATGATGCTAACCTCCTGCACCCTGCTCTCACTTCCGCTAGTCGAACCAGACATGAGCTGCATGTAGTCGATCACTAGCATTCCCAGGTCCTTCTTTTCACGCCGAAGCTCAGCTTGCAGCCTTCGTGCCTTCGCACGGATCTCGAGAACATTCGCTCCTGGAGAGTCGTCGATCCAAATTGGTGCTGTATTGATGAGGCCAGCTGCGGCGGCCAGACGCTCGTGTTCACCTTGGCTTAGCCTTCCCCTGCGCAACTTCTGGGCGTCGATCCTCCCCTCGGCACAAAGAAGTCTCTGAACGAGCTGTTCAGAGGACATCTCAAGAGAGAACACCCCTACAGGAGTTTCGTGGGCAATTGCTACGTTAGCAGCCATGTTGAGAGCCATCGAAGTCTTACCCATCGAAGGCCGTGCCGCCACGATACACAAGTCACCCTTCTGGAGCCCTGTGGTCATGCGGTCCAAATCCGGGAAGCCCGTCGGGATACCTGTGAGTCCCGTAGCTGACTCCTGCATTTCCTCAATATGCTCAAAAGCTGACCAGAGAACCTTCTTGATCGGTTCGAAACCAGCGCGCCGGTGACTTTCAGCCACCGCAAAGATCCTTCCTTCCGCCTGATCCAGGATCTCTTCGACTTCTTGTTGGCCCTGGTCGTAAACGTCACGAATAATCTGAGACGCCTTCTCTAGAAGCCGCCGCAGGAGAGCCTTGTCACGGATAATACCTGCATGGTACTCAAGGTTTGCAGCAGTCGGAACCGCACCGACTAGGGCCCCCAGATAATCATAACCACCGGCAGCCTCCAACTCGGAAGTCTTTTTTAGCTCCTCGGAAACGGTAATGACATCGACCACATCTCCACGCTCGAAAAGCCTAAGCATTGCTCGGTACAATCTGCGATTTCCTTCACTGTAGAACATGCTGTCGTCCAAGTGCTCTAGCGCGCGGGTCACAGCCTCTTTGTCAATCAGCATACCACCTAAAACTGCAGTCTCCGCCTCCATGGAATAGGGGGGAGTCCGGTCAAAGGCAGATTCTCCGAAGGTTGCTGAAGCTTCCATCTAGTGCTCGATACGTGCGTGGCTTACGCGCTGTCCAGAACGGCGCGAAGAAGTTGAAGATCCTCCCAGAAGGATCTAGTCCACTTGGGGTTCCTTAGCAACGCAGCGGGGTGGTAGGTGCAGACAAGCGGTATGTCGCGGTAGGAATGCACTTCGGCTCGCAATCCCCCCAGGGTAGTCTTTTCTTGTCCTGTAAGAAGCTGGGCAGCAAATGACCCGACTGCGAGCAAGGCTTGTGGATTCACCAGTTCTAGCTGTTTCTTCAGGAAAGATGAGCACGCCGAAATCTCATCAGGCATAGGATTTCGGTTATCCGGTGGTCGGCATTTCAGTACGTTGCAGATGTACACTGAGTCCTTTCTGGACATTCCGACAGTCGCTAGCAGAAGGTCTAGGTACCTGCCTGCAGCACCCACAAATGGAATGCCTGTGCGGTCTTCGTTTGCACCCGGTGCCTCACCGACTACCACAAGTCGTGCATCGACCGCACCATCTGAAAACACAGCCTGGGTTCGACTCTCTGATAGGCGACAGCGGTCGCAACTCAGGGCAGCAGACCGTAACTCTTCGTAAGAAGCCGGTAAAACCGGCAATGACTTAACCTTTTCAATGGAATCGAGAGCCAGAGTATCAGCAGTGCCACTCTTGGTAGCTTCTGTATGAGTAAACACTTCTTCACGAGTAAGCCTGTTCAAAAAAAGCTCTTGGCCACCCAGTTCAATTTGCTGTTGGAGTAGCCGAGCACTTCGCTCTGCTGCTGGCCGACGTTTACTAGAACCCCTCAAAGCTCACTACTCAGTCGCCGTCCTACTCGGTCCAAAATCTCTTCTGCCACTGCATCTTTCGACATTAACGGAAGCATCTCAGGATCGCTGCCTGGCGAAAGGATCGCGACTCGATTCGTCTCAACATCGAAACCCGATCCTTCACCCATGGCGTCGTTCGCTACGATGAAATCGAACTCCTTCTCGTCTAGCTTCTTTTTTGCGTTGGCAAGCAAGTCTGATGTCTCAAGCGCGAAGCCAACCGTCACACTCCCGGGTTTACGCGAGGAGCTAGTCTCAATCGCAATATCAGGATTGGCTTCTATCTGAAAGGCAACTTCCTCCCCTGTCGATTCCCGCTTCAGTTTTTCTGCCTCCGAAATACTCGGGCGGAAGTCAGCTACCGCCGCTGCGAATATAGAAACGTCAGCCGCCCCTATGATCTCAGATACAGCCCTGTACATCTCCTCAGCTGACTCCACTTCGATTGAATTGACACCGACAGGGTATTCCAGTGCAGATGGACCTGTAATCAAGGTTACCTGTGCACCTCGTCTCCAGGCTGCTCGAGCCACTGCGAACCCCATTCGACCTGAGGATCGGTTGCCCAGATATCGAACGGGGTCGATCGCCTCTCTCGTAGGGCCCGCAGTGACTAGAATGTGCAGTCCTGAGAACACCTTTTCCTCACCAAGCGCACGACCGATGAACTCCACAATCTGGTGCGGTTCGAGCATTCTTCCGGGGCCCTCACCCTCGCCAGCTGCCAGGGGGCCTGCGGTAGGACCAGCTATTTGGTAACCAGGCCGAGCCTTGAGCATATTCAGATTGGCCTGTACCTGAGGGTGGGCAAACATGTTGTCATTCATCGCAGGGCACACTACAACCGGAGCTTGGGTTGCGAGAAGGGTGGTTCCAAGAAGGTCGTCAGCCCTCCCCTGAGCAGCTCTAGCAAGAAAGTCAGCAGTGGCCGGTGCAACACACACGGCGTCCACATTCCTACCCAGACGCACATGCATCGCGGCGCCATCTGTGGAGAAAAGCTCGGTCAGAGCAGGCCTGCCTGTCACTCCTTCAAAAGACAAGGGTGCGACGAACTCCTGGGCACCTCGAGTCAAAACAACATCCACTTGAGCTTCTAGTCGGGTAAGATTACGTGCGACTTGAACCGCTTTATAGGCTGCGACTCCCCCGGTTACTCCGAGCAAAACCCGCCTTCCCTGCCACGGGCGACAAGGCACGAGGTCGGGGGAAGCCACCCTTAATGTCTCCGAGTTTCCGTCAGGTCTCGTCGCGACGTCGCCGCTTCACTAGTCGGAACTCGATTTGACCGGAGGTCAGTGCCTCCAGCGACCGTGTCGTAAGCTTCTTTTCTTCCCCGAGCGGCATGGCATCCCTGGGGAGCGAATTAAGCTCTCGGGCATACTTGGCTGCTACGAGCACACCGAGGTACTTACTTTCAGTACCGGTGGCCACATCGTCAGGCGTGAATACTCTCATAAGTGCTCCTATCGAATCATGTTCACGTACTCGGCATATTCTTCGTCAAGGATCCGCAGTATCTCTCTACGAAAAGCCTTAATATCCCTGACCACCGCTTCTGGCCCCATCGCTTTGACGGCTCCATTCGCGATTCCTCTGATGGTTTCTAGACAGCCATCAACGTCATCATTCACTACTACGTAGTCGAACTCTTGGGCTGCTTGCAACTCCTGGAGTGCAGATTCTAGTCGGCGAGCTACTTCCTCGGGCCTCTCCGTACCCCGTCTAATTAGACGTGATATAAGAATTTCGATGCTGGGGGGCAGAATGAAAATAAGCTTCGTGCTGGGCAAGGTCTGTCGGAGCCGACGAGCCCCTTGGACGTCGATGTCCAAGACGACGTGCTCTCCTCTAGCAGCTGCGGCCTCAAGTCCCTGTCTTGGTGTTCCGTAAAGTTGGCCATGTACCTCGGCCCACTCCGCAAGTTCACCACGCTCGACCATCGCCGCAAATGAGGGTTGATCCACAAAGTGGTAGTCAATGCCATTCCTCTCACCCTCTCGGGGGTCACGGGTTGTGGCAGATATGGAGAAAACATACTCCTCAGATCCGTCCACGAGTCTGCGGGCCAGCGTGGTCTTTCCCGTCCCACTGGGGGCGGCTAGAACGAGCGAACTCACAGAGTCATTCACTCCACGTTTTCGACCTGCTCCCGAATGCGCTCAATCTCTTCTTTCAACGCCACGGAAGCGCGGGAAACTTCTATATCATTCGCCTTAGAGCCTATCGTGTTTGCCTCCCGATTCATTTCCTGTGTTAGGAATCCGAGTCGCTTTCCTACTGGCTCTGACCCGTCTCCAGTCAGTGTCTCGCGGAATAAATCAACGTGAGACCGGAAGCGCACCAACTCCTCATTGATGTCCCAACGCTCGGCCAAATACGCGACCTCTCGAGCCAATCGCTCATCCTCAACCTGCACTTGCTCTGATAACTCAATAACAGCTTGTTGCAAACGCTCCCTATACTCTGTTAGTCGCTTAGGCGCTCGGGCTTCAACAAGGCTCAAGCTCCCCGCAATTGCATCAAGTCTCTCTGACAAATCCGTCTCCAAGCGTTCTCCCTCAGCCTCCCGGAGAACCCGCACAGCGATTGCTGCTGAGTCTGATAGGTCAGCTATAAGTTCTGATTCAATTCCAGCCGCCCGGTCCCCTTCTGAGGCACGAAATAGATTCCCGTGGCGCGCTACCATCTCTAGATCTACCTCACCCGACAAACCAAGCTGGTTTCGCACCAGATCAAGCGCGGTTTGAATTGCTCTTCCCCGATCAAGATCGACCTCGATACTAGGTTGTACTTCTTGGCCACTTCGATCAATCGATAGGAATGCGTTCACATGCCCGCGAAAAAGGTGTCTCTTCAGTGATGCAGTGATGGTGCCTTCGAATTTATCAAAACCAGATGGAGTCTTGATACTGGTATTAAAGAAGCGGTGGTTAACAGTCTTGACCTCGAGCCGAAGCCTACCGATCGGCGACTCGCACTCTGCCTCTCCATATCCGGTCATACTCCGGATCATTCACACCTCCCTGAGACACAAAAAGCTAAACCGCATGCGTAACGCATCGTAGGAAAAGATATGGGCACCCTCCTCCACAAGAAGTTACGCGTCAACTCCACAGATCCCACCTTAGGCCAAAGAATGACCGGGTGATCGGAAGGATACGACCAGGGAAGTTCTGCAGATTCCTACGACGGATGAAGTTCTCCCATCCCAGGAAAAGCCGGACGCTCACAATACGCACCTGAATACGGCCATACCAGTTTTGGTAGAACGGGACCACCTGGAGCCCTGACACGCTGTCCAGTCCATCTTCAGAAACAAATACACTCATGGGATCATGGCCACGAACTCCCAGTGACCACCACATCTCAAAGTTTCCCGAATCCAAATAGACCTTATGGAAAACAAATGCTCCTCTGTAGATGCGCTTAGGAAGATACGGTCCGTCTTGATCCCACTGCTGGTATGAACCCACAAAGCGCAGGTTATTCCATATCGTAGGCAGGCTGGCCCAAGCTTCCGCACCGAGACGCTCGGTACCGGCGACAGCCTGAGAGCCCCTATCGAGTTCCAGGCCCAAGGGCAGATGGATGTCCGCGTCCGCCCTTAGGCGGGCTACCGACAACGTGGTGTTGAACCAAGTAAAAGATCCACCTGCGCGCGTTGTGGTGCGCTCTGCCTTTGAAAAAGATGACGCCTGATCCGGGTACATCTTCAAAATTGGACCTGAACGTCCTGCATAAGAGCCAGATTCCCAAGATCCGAAGAATGTGATTCCAGACATGGGCCCAGCCCAGACTCTCCCTCCGTAGCTCTGCGTCAGCGTGGGCTCCTCACTCGTAAAAGCACTACTCCACGAGGACTGGGAAACTCTACCGGAAACCCCAAAAAGATTATGCGTGTACCCCCCTGAGCCATCGGTGCGAGACGAGGGGGTCTCACTATGGGAATAGAGCCTGTAGGCCCCCCTGGCCCATAAACCATTCCGGTAGAATGCCAGCCTCACACCATGCTGACCACGAGAGCCTCCCTCAAGTTCGTATCTGGACAGGGTATCATTGACCTCGTGCCTTGTTGAACCTGTGTAAGCTTCAGCCACCAGCCCGTCCAACACCTCTGCCCTCACGCGTGCAGTTAGATCACGCCTGGAAAGGGAGCTAGCATACTCTGGCACTTGAGTTCCCGAACTCATATTGCGGTACTCTAACGAAAGACCAACCCGGTCACCGCGATGCATCTGATAGCGAAACCAGCTACCGGTGCGATTGCCACCTTCGTCACGACCGAACCCTCGTGTATCTACTCGCTCCAGCGCCAGGGCCAGGCTACCACCCAAAGCCGTTGGATCAGCGTACATCCCGCGAAACATGTTCGTATCAAGTTGGCCTGTACCAGCCTCAACAACTGAGAATGGGCGACCATCTACATGTCGGTGCGAAGTCAACTCGATCAGAAGCTCACCTCCGTTTCGCTCAAACTTTACCTGATCGATCCCGGCTAGGCCAATTCTCTGCAAATCGGGCACTCCACCCTCGACCGGAAGTACTTCAAATCCATCCCGAGTAACTCGAACACCGCCACCTCCGACACCGAATGCACTGACTGCAGCCGGCGTACCGTAGTCACCACCTAGCAGCTCTATAACTCCCGGTACTAGCGCTACGAGTTCCGACAATGTGTTGGCTCCGGAGACCATAATGTCTTCACGACTCCAGGTCCAAATACC
This sequence comes from Gemmatimonadales bacterium UBA2982, assembly GCA_002347035.1. Classification (GTDB taxonomy): domain Bacteria; phylum Gemmatimonadota; class Gemmatimonadetes; order Longimicrobiales; family Gaopeijiaceae; genus UBA2982. Next base: position 42,094 of record DEAM01000019.1, read on the forward strand.
CGTTCCGAAGCCAGAGGGGACCCAGCGCTTCAAGTCGGGGAGGTTGTAATAAATCGTATCCGCCGAAATGCTGTCCTGCTCTGCTATTTCTATCCCTTCTTGGGAAGTCAGCGTATCTGCAACCTGTGTCGTGTCGGTCGCTATCTGAGCAGTAGTCGGGCTGAAACCGATGAAAAACAGTGCTGCTAAAATCAGCCAACTGAACCAGCAAGCACGATGGTGGCTGAAGGCATAGCTCACCCCACGCGACTCCGCACCCACTCAACCAATAAGCGTGTCGGGACACCGTAGCCGCCCTCCCGTTGGTACGGAACTTTCCCATCCCCGTATGCTGTGCCGGCGATATCTAGATGGGCCCAGTTTGTATCTCTAACGAACTCGGCCAGAAAGCACGCTGCCGAGATCGTGGATCCTTCCCTGCCCCCGATGTTCTTTAGATCAGCCGTCGTGCTATCCAACTGCCTCCGGTATTCATCCCAAAGAGGGAGTCTCCAACAGCGCTCCCCCGATGCTTCACCAGCGCTAATGAGTTCGTTGACAAGGCTGTCATTTTTACCCAAAACACCTGCTGCATGGTGACCAAGGGCGACTACTACTCCACCGGTTAGTGTCGCACAGTCTACCATTGCCTCAGGCTCCAGCGCCGCTCCGTATGCGAGCGCATCGGCAAGTATAAGGCGACCTTCAGCGTCGGTATTGATGACCTCGATTGTCTTACCAGCCAGACTCTGAATCACATCCCCAGGTTTCACGGCAGAGCCAGAAGGCAGATTCTCTGAAGATGGAACGAGACCTACTACGTTGGCCTTCACCTCCAACTCAGCAATCGCCTGCATCGCACCGATAACCGCTGCACCTCCGGACATGTCGAACTTCATACTCTCCATACCTGCAGGGGGCTTGAGCGAGATTCCACCCGCGTCAAACGATAAGCCCTTACCTACCAAAACGAGTGGGGCATGCCCGTCCGCACCACCCTTATGCTCTAGAATAATTAGCCGTGCCTCCTCAACAGAGCCCCGAGACACGGCCAGAATGGCGTGCATACCCTCACGCTCGAGACGAGCCTCATCAAACACCGTAACGCCTAGCCCAAATTCATGAGCCATTCGCGTCGCTTCATCTGCCAGATGAGAGGGTGTTGCGATGTTGCCCGGGCGGGACTGCAGTGTGCGAGCAAAGTTCTCTCCGCGCGCAGTAGCAGCTCCTGCAGCAACACCGGCTGTCAGCGACCCTGTATCCCCCTCCCCCACCAGATCGACAGCTAGAATGTTGCTGGGCGAATCCTCCTCTTCAGGAGTCATAAGCTCGCTGAATCGCCAAGCAGCCAGTGCAGCTCCTTCGGTTGCTGACTGAGCCCGGTCCTCGTCAGGGATATTGCCCAGACCGTCGAGACTTAATGTCAGTTGTTTGAGACGTAGCCTCTCCGCCACACGAACGGCGCGACCCGCGAAGCGACGAATAACCTCTCTAGTGACTTGACTGGCTGGTCCTATGCCAAGTAAAAGCACCCGTGCAGGACCTCGATCGGATCCATAAATAAGGACCTCGTCCGTTAGACGACCCGTTATGTCCCCAGTCGCGAGTGCTCTTTGCAAAGCCCCATCAAGCGCCTCGTCGATACTGCTAAGTTCGTCCTCCAGAGTTCGTGTTCCTTTCGGAACCGCAATTGCAAGGAGCTCGGGGCTATCCTCTGAGCGACCTCCCTCTATATAACGCAATTGCATGATCTAGACCCCGTCAAGAATCGTATTGAAAGTGTCGCTCGGGCACATAGCTGCTTCAGCTATTTCTTCATCTGGCATGTAATACCCCCCTAAGTCTTGCGGAGGCCCTTGTGTCTCATTCAGCTCCGAAAGAATAAGAGCCTCCTTTTCCAACAAGGCATCAGCAACTGGAGTAAAGCGCTCCGCTAACTCAAGATCAGCATCTTGCTCGGCTAGCGCCTGCGCCCAATAGAGCGTCAAGTAGAAAGTGCTTCCTCGATTGTCTATTTCTCGCACCTTTCGAGATGGGGAACGCGAGTTATCGAGGTAAGCCGCGGTGGCTGCGTCAAGCGCGTCACCCAGAACCTGGGCTGAGTTATTATCAAATTTCTCACCCAGATGCTGAAGCGAGGCTGCCAGTGCCATGTACTCTCCTAGAGAGTCCCAGCGAAGATGTCCTTCCTTCTCAAACTGTTGGACATGCTTCGGTGCAGATCCTCCTGCCCCTGTTTCAAAAAGACCACCTCCATTTAATAGAGGGACAATCGAAAGCATCCTCGCACTCGTACCAATCTCCAAGATTGGGAAGAGGTCGGTGAGATAGTCACGGAGTACATTCCCCGTCACCGATATAGTGTCATCACCCCTCCGAATGCGCTCAAGTGAGAATTTCATCGCATCGACCGGTGCAAGAATATGGATCTCCAAACCGTCGGTTTCGTGTTCTTCCAAATAAACCTCAACCTTTCGAATAAGTTCGTTATCATGGGCTCGATCCCTGTCAAGCCAGAAAACTGCCGGTGCACCTGTGGCTCGCGCACGCTGCAACGCAAGCTTTACCCAATCCTGGACTGGCTCTTCCTTAGTCCGGCAAGCTCGCCAGATGTCTCCCTGACACACATCGTGCTCGAGCAGAGTATCACCTCCGGCTGTGACGATTCTCACGGTACCATCCTCAGGGATTTCAAAGGTCTTATCATGTGAACCGTATTCTTCTGCCTTCTGTGCCATGAGCCCAACGTTTGGCACGCTACCCATGGTAGACGGATCGAACTGCCCGTGCAGTTGGCAGTCACGCACAACCGCATCATATATCCCCGCATAGCTTGAATCCGGAATAACCGCTTTGCAGTCCTGGAGTTCTCCCGCAGCATTCCACAGTCGGCCAGAGTCCCGGATCATCGGCGGCATTGACGCATCGATGATAATGTCACTCGGGACATGCAGGTTAGTGATGCCACGGTCCGAATCGACCATCGCAATGTCAGGGCCTTCTTCGTACGCTGCTTGGATGTCTGCCTCGACTACGCTTCGCTGCTCCTGGGTAAGCCCCTCGATCTTGTTCAGTAAGTCGCCAAAGCCATTATTTGGATCGACACCTAGATCGTCTAGTAGCTTACCGTACTTCAAAAATACATCAGCAAAATACACCCTGACGCAGTGGCCGAAGATGATTGGGTCGGAAACCTTCATCATCGTGGCCTTCATGTGCAGGGAGAAGAGAACGTCTTTTACCTTCGCGTCCTGAACTTGCCCTTCGAGAAAGGCAAGTAAGGCAGACTTGCTCAGATAGCTCGCGTCAAGAACCTCACCCGACTCCAGCAAGATAGCTTCCTTAAGCACAGTAAATCTCGAGTCTTTTGTAACGTGCTCAATTCGGACTTCAGTGGGCTCAAGCAGGGTGATTGACTTCTCGTTACTGCGGAAGTCACCCGAAGACATGGTTGAAACATGAGTGCTCGAGTCGTTTGGCCAGGGGCTCATCCGGGGAGGGTTCGCTCGGGCAAAAGCTCTGACTGATTTAGGTGCGCGTCGATCTGAGTTCCCCTGGCGAAGCACAGGGTTAACCGCGCTCCCCTTTACTTGGTCATACCTTGCCTTGATGCCGATTTCCACGCTGTCACGTGGCTCCTCAGGATATTCTGGAAGCGGGATTCCCTTTGCCTGGAGTTCGGCAATACACGCCTTCAACTGCGGAATAGAGGCACTGATATTAGGAAGCTTGATAATGTTAGCGTCGGGCGTCTCAACCAGTCGCCCCAGCTCCGAAAGATCGTCTGAAAGCTCTTGCCCGTTATCAAGTAGGTCACTGAAGACGGCCAATACTCGGCCAGCCAAGGAAATATTACGGGTCTCAACCGGAACACCCGCCGCTCCTGCAAAGGCTCGAATTACTGGAAGAAATGCATGTGTAGCCAAAGCCGGAGCTTCGTCTGTCCAGGTATAGATGATCGGAGGTGAATAGCTCACAGTAATAGTTCTATTAGATGGTTTTAGAGGCAGAGAAGAAGTCTGCAGAGCGCGTCAGTATAGAGAAGAAACCTCTTTGGTCGAAGGTCTAGCATACTAATTTGAGACCCAGCCCTACCTAGGGCTCCCGTAATAAACCACTGGTCCCATTTATTGCTAACCCGATTGTCCTATTTCGAAAGCACTAGGACATCCTCCTAGCGATAGTCAGCGCATGTATAAGTCAAGTTTGGATTCTCGAGGCACCAGGTAGGACAAAAAACTGTTTGCTGGAAACTCAGGATCCTGGTGATTGGCTTTGAATCCGAGTGCCATCATCAATTTCCTCGGACGGGAAAACGATGACTTCCTCATTCTCACTTAGACCTTTGACTATCTCAACTTTGTTCTCGTTACGATGGCCGATTACAACTAACCGTCGTTTAGCTCGTCCTTCCTGGACGACAAAGACACCCCATTCCTCACCTTGGCGGAAGAGGGCACTGGCCGGGACGACCAATACATCAGAGCCCTCCCAAATGACGATCTCTCCAGACACGCGGTACCCCGTGCCAAGCATAGGAGGGATCTCATACAGGTCGGCTAAAATATCAACTCTCTGTTCCTCGACCCCGAGCGCAGAAACCTTGGTGTAACCCACCAGTGTGACTACACGTACCTGACCCCGAATTAAGCCCTCCCCACCCCAACCAATTATGATGATTTCGTTGCCTGGCTGGACCTGAACTGCATCCTCAGAAAGTACATCTAGGACAACCTCTAATCCGTCCGTGTCCGCTAACTCAAGTAGTCGAGAGCCTGCCAAAACCACCCTTTCACTCGGGTCCGAAAGATTCAGAACACGCCCGGCTAGAGGGGCAACCAGGTCAATCGGAATCACATTGTCGTCTGCTGTTTCAGCTCCTAGGAGTCGAGCATGTGCTCCCTCCAGAGCAGCTTCAGCAGATGCAATGCCCGCCGTGGCCGACTGATATCTCTGCTCGGCCACAACTGACGCTAGTTCTGCCTGCTCCATCCTTTCCCGCGTGATGGCCCCTAGCTCAAGTAAAGGACGCCGGCGTTCTACTTCCCTCTTGGCCTGTAGAGCTTGAAGCTCCGCTTCGGTCAGTCTAGCCCCCGCCTCCTGATAGCGTGCCTCAGCTGCACTCACTTCGGCGTGCGCGGTGGCGATAATCCGTGGGTCCTCGGGGGCCGGGTAAAGGCGGCCTATCAGCTGACCTTCGTCAACGAGCTCGCCTTCCTTTACGTCTAACCGCGTGAGCCTGCCGGAAATTGGAGCTGCTATCGTAAAGCGGTCACGCGCTCGAGTTACACCCTCCGTGGATATCGACATGCTCAGGGTGTCTGATTCAGCTACGGCAGTGGTAACGATTACGCTTCCGCGCTGGCTGACCACTAGAGTAATCAGAGAAAGTACAACCACCCCGATGATAATTGCCGTCCGCCTACTTGGGTAAGTCATTCTCTGGTCTTGAGTACAGCGATGAGGTCCATCTGATTTAGCCTGCGATGGACTAAAAGTCCGCTACCCCAGGCCGCTGCTATAGTGATGATCGCCGTCCAGAGGTACGTCTGTGTACTCACAATAAGCGGAATCCTGTAGGTCTCCGAAGCCATTCCGGTGACTAGAAGATAAGCTAACCCATAGCCAATCACCCATCCGAAGGGGATCGCAATCACAGTAACGATCGCCTGCTCACCAAAAAGAAGCGTGGCTATTTCGCTCTTACTGAAGCCTAGAACCCTTAGACTCGCAAGTTCGCGTCCCCTCTCGGAAAGGGCGATACGCGTTCCATTGTAGATCACGGCTACGGAAATCAGCATGGCAAAGCCTATAAGAAAAAACACCGCAATGAACAAAGTGTCTTCAAGCTGACTCTCAAAGGACTCAAACATAGTCATAGGTGAAACCACGCTAGCGACCGCAGGTGCCCTCTTCAACTCAGCATTAACGTCACCGACCCGGGCAGGATCGGTTAGTAGGAACGCACCTGACAGACGTGGACCTTCAAGGGTCAATTTCCGCAGCGCCTCAACGTTCATATATACCGAAGTCCCTATCAGATCCTTCACTACGTCCCGAACAGGGATATTCTTGGTCCGTCTCAGGCCGGTCAGCGCTTGGACCGTTAGGGTGTCCCCATGGGTCACACCGAGCCGCTCCGCTAGTATTTCACTGAGGACGAGACCCTCTAGGGGGACTGGATGAATCCGTCGATTTTCGCTCACGATGAGCCGCAATTGACCGTCGGCCTCAAGGCCTGTAATCGTTACCTCGCGCTTACGGTGACCAGATCTTATCCGAGCCATGACGTTTTGATAGGGCTCCACTCTAGTAACCCCCGGAATACGTTCTAGATCATGACGCGCTTCCGGGCCAAGGTCCCGGTTAAATGACACAGCAAGGTCCTCCCTTTGCCCGACCCTAAACTGCAGATCCATCATCAATTCTACGCCGTCGAGCATGAACATCCCGATCACTAGGATGGCAACGGAGAACGCAACACCAACTGATGACATGAGCGCCCGCAAGGGACGCCGTTCCAAGTTTCTGAGAATCAGTCGACCACCCGTCGAAAGCATCTGACCAAGACCGGCTCTCTCAATCCAACCCGGTTTGAACCGGGCAGGAGGCGCAGGTCTCATCGCCTCAGCAGGAGGCAGTGAAACGGCCTTTCGAACAGCGCCAACCCCCCCCATCAAGGCAGCGAGAAGACTGACGCCGCTGCCGATGAGCACCAGAGTCCAAGAAAGGCGGTACTCTAGGCTGGGAAACTTGAAGTATTCCTCGTATAGGCCAACCATCCAGCCACCTGTCCAAACACCTCCAGCGGCGCCCAGAATAGTCCCGACGCCCACTGCGACGAGAGAGTAGCCCAAAAAGTGGAAACCGATCTCGCCATCTGTGTACCCAACCGCCTTCAATGCCCCGATCTCAGTCCGCTGAGTGGCTATGAGCCGACTAAGCACAAGGTTCAGTAGGAAGGCTGCCACTCCGACAAATACGGCCGGGAAGGCTGTACCTGTAGTACGGTTGGAGGTCAGCTCATCATTGAGAACCTTATAGGAAAACTGGTCAGGTCTGCCGTAAGCTCCAAGACCGCCATACGGCTCTAGGATCCGGTCCAAATCACGAATGACTGCGGCGTCATCAGCCCCATCTGCAAGACGAAGCGCCACCTCATTAAAAGCATCTTCTGCATCTAAATTTGGCCCCAGAACTTCACGGCTCATCCAAAATACGCCGTAACGCTCGTCGTCCGGATAGAGCACTCCGGGAGGTGCCGAATAGGAATGATCGGGAGCAATTGCGGAGCCCACGATCAACATTTCCCGTCGCACCCCATTCAACACGACATCGAGTGTATCCCCCAACTCCACACTGTTTGCTAGGAAGAAATTTTCACTGGCAACAACTTCATCAGCGCGACCAGGACGTACACCGCGACCTTCGCGGATGTGGACGTCATTTACGTCGGCCTGCCGCCCTTCCGGGATCGAGAGAAAGAGCCCTTGCCCTGGAACATCCAACCAGGGGAGATCGAGGGTCGCGTACGAGGACACACGTGTCTCGACAGCCTCCACGCCCGGAATCTCTCCAATGATTCCGCGCAAGGACTCTGGTGCCTGCTCGAGCGCGGACCACACATGTGCCATTCGGTAGTCACGGTAGTACTCTGCGCGAGCACGAACGAGCGCCTCATAAGTCCCACGCAATGTGACCAAAGTCATCACAGCCGCGGCAACCACCAGACAGATGGATAAGAGCTGACCCCGAAGCTGCCAGAGCTCCCTGAGCATCTTCCGGTTTAGTGCACGGACCACCATGGCCCTACCACTCTACTTCGTCGAGACTTACACGGCGTTCGTTGATTTCAAGCTCGGTAACCTCACCACTACTCATACGAATCACTCGGTCTCCAAGGCCCCCGATCGCAACGTTGTGAGTAATGATCGCTGTCGTTGTCTCGGTTTCCCGGTTCACCTTTTCGAGAACTGACAGCACCAACTTACCCGTTTGTGCATCGAGGGCGCCCGTAGGTTCATCACAGAGCAAGATTTCTGGCTGCTTTGCGACCGCACGGGCTATAGCCACTCGCTGTTGCTCACCACCTGAAAGCTGCGCAGGAAAATGGTCAAGTCGGTCCCCTAACCCAACCATCTCCAAAGCCTCCTCCGGGAGCATAGGCCTAACAGCGATCTCGCTTACCAGAGAGACATTTTCTCGGGCAGTAAGGCTAGGGATGAGATTGTATAGCTGGAAGACGAAACCAACTGATTGTCGCCGATACTCCGTTAACTCTTCATCATCGGCATAGCTCAAGTCATGATCTTTGTATTTCAGCGTGCCCGACGTAGGCCGGTCGAGGCCTCCCAAGATATTCAAGAGAGTTGACTTGCCGCTCCCAGAAGCGCCCAGCAACACAGCTAACTCCCCACAGTAAAGCTTGAGGTCCACTGACCGTAGTGCCCTTACCCGCACCTCTCCCATATCGTAGACCTTCGAAAGGTCATGGGCTTCTAAGATAATCTGGCTCTTCATTCGACCGTGCGCTCTGCAGTCTTACTCATCTCTATATCGACCCCTGGGATTATCAGGCAAGTCGTCTAAAAACAAATCGATCAACCCCTCCATCACCGATGGATCAGTGCTTGCAACCTAAATCTCCTTGGCTTATTTTCGGTTTTTATTCGGTATTGGGTCCCCGGGTTCTGACATGGTAGTTGGGTGGATGTGGCAGTGTGCGGTCAGGAACCGGGGACCATTGTCTCCAGGTACGGATAGTCCCAAGCAACTATGGAAAAAGCTGCCTCTAATGTGAAGAATACCTCCGCCCGCCAGAGTCAAAGATCGACTCCATTAGCACAAGCTCGCTTTACTGACAATCCCAAAACCAAATGGACCTCAGATCCAAAATCACATACTGCCTTTCTTGATACAGCTCCAAATATAAAAGCCGGAAGCCAACAAGTACTCTGTCTTTGGCTACCTACCTTTGAGCTTCGGCTCGAGTTGGTCCGTTCTCCCCAGCTCGACAATACCTCAGTTGCACTGCTCTCACCAAGTGCAAGCACTCAGCAAACAATCTGGCAGGTATCAGAGCGCGCTCACGAAGCAGGGGTCCGCTCCGGACAGCTGGTATCACAGGCCATTTCGCTTTGCACCTCCCTCACACTTCTCGAACCTGACCCTGCCCACTACGACGCAGCCTCGAATACTATGCTTGAGGTACTCGCTGAACTGACGCCAGCCCTTGAGCCTGCGGGTAGGGGACGTGTCTTTTTGGGAATGGATGGCCTCGACCGCCTTTTCGGTTCACCTCCTCAGCAGGTGGACCGAGCACTCCAGTTACTCTTTAAGATCTTCCCCTCTCCTCTAGTCGCAGCAACCCGAGCAGGAATGGCACCGGGAAAGTTCGGCTCCTGGGTTGCAGCAGCAGCGTCACGAACAGGTGAGCCAATCATCGTCTCCAAGGAAAAGCTAGCCCTGTTTCTCAGTCGCTGCCCAGTAAGCGTTCTACCGACAGACCCACTCATCGTTCAGCGCCTGGAACGTCTTAGCATCCAAACACTAGGTGACCTTCGTCGCTTCCCTGAGACTTCGCTTGTTGCACAATTCGGCGAGGAAGGCCGGAGCTTACTCGCTTGGTCCAGAGGTTTTCGTATCGACCCTGTACGCCCATGGCAACGTCAGCAGCCTATACGTACATCTTTGGACTTTTGCAATCCGGTAGGACTCATAGAGACACTCTATGGAGCCTTGGACCAGTTAATCGAGTGTGCACTCTCCCATGCAGCACGACGCAGAAGGAGCATCACTGGCGTACGTATGGGTGCGCGCTTGGAAGGAGGAGGATCCTGGTTCGTGGAAGCTGTGCTCCGTGAGCCTACGTCCAACCACAAGAAGATCTCTGCGCCTCTACGTGCAAAGATGGCAATCGCACCTCCTCCAAAAGCTGTAGAGACGCTTCTGTTCGAACTCACTCATTTCGGCGCACCCAGCACCCAAACGAACCTCTTCGACCGTAAAGAGGAGAGTGATCGTGCAATAGGTGGCCACAAATTCAACCAGGGTGAAGTTCCGCCTTCCGTACGTGACGCTGTAAGGGAACTCAAGCTTCGCCTAGGACACTCACCACTCTATAGGGTGGTTGAAGTCGACCCTTGGTCACGGATCCCTGAGCGCCGCCACGCACTCATGAGTTTCGATCCATGAGTAGCAGCGACAGGCACCACCTGAGGCCCCTTGATCAACCTTGTACTGTGACCGTACACACCGACAAGCATGGGGAACCCGTCCACGTGCGACTGCCGGGGAAACCTGCCCGGCAAGTGGAAGCTGTGCGTGAGCGCTGGCGCATTGATGACGAGTGGTGGAGAAAGCCAATATCCAGGGAATATATAGCTGTAGTCCTCGATGACGGACGTGCACTCACGCTCTACCATGACCTAGTAGATGGATCGTGGTATACGCAGAAGGGCTGACAATACACCTAACCTGTTGTAGTACAACGTCTTACGTTTTATAAATGTTGGGCATTATCCGCTGCGTTACCCGCTCGGTCTAGAAAAATGAAGCATTAGCGGTGATTTCTTGGGCCTAGACCGACTGTTGCGGGCCTGAGTGGCCGGCACAGAACTTGGATGTTCGGAGCCATGACATTCCACCGACCTATGCCGTCTGCCATATTTCGCCACCTCATGCGCCCTATACCGTGACGGACCCCCCTACCCCTCTGATCACCCGGATCGAGCCCCTTCGGCCCCGTGGTCTGTGTGTCCGCATACACCTCGACGGTGACGAGCCCCTCGAGGTCACACTCGAGGCCCTCGAACTGAGTCGACTCGGGGTTGGGGACACACTCACACCACCGACCCGCCACAACCTGCTCAATGCTGACGCAGATGTGCGCGTACGCCAGGCCGCCCTCAACCTCCTTTCGTACCGAGCGCGGACACGGCAAGAGCTCAGGCTAAGGCTCCGCCAGAAAGGCTTTAGCCCCACTCGTATTGATCCCTGCTTGGAACGTCTTGCTGCGCGAGGCCTGCTCGATGACGCAACTGTCGCTACTGCCTTTGTCAGGGACCGGCTCCGGCTCCGTCCGCGAGGCAGGGCTCAGCTCATGTCTGAACTAAGAGCCAAAGGAGTTGGTGCAGACCTGGCACAAGAAATAATTGAGCAGGTCTTTGAGGAAGAAGAAGTAAGCGATACTGACCTAGCTAGAGCAGCAGTTGAGGCCTGGCTATCACGGCAGCCTGCGGATGTCAAAGCGGTTTTGCTCTCTGACATTTCCGAACCTAAACGCGAAAAGGCGCGCAGACGTCTGTACGGATACCTCGTTAGGCGAGGCTTCCGAGGAGATTCCCTCTCAGAAGCTATGGACTCCCTAATAGACCTGGCCTGAATTTCTCCTGACGGACCCCGACGGACCCCAGAGTACTGATAAGCAACCCCACTTATACAAGGGGGCTCCGACGCGCGTGTGCCTACTCTTGGTCAAGACTATGCTCTACTACAAATCGGGTGAGCCCAGCAACTGTCCGAATCCGGAGCTTAGCCATAACCCGCTCACGGTGCGTCTCCACTGTGCGAGGAGAGATGCCGAGCTCTTCTGCAATGCTCCGGTTCGTATGCCCCTGAGCAACCATTACAAGCACTTCAATTTCACGGGCAGTGAGCGAATCAAGCCGGCTACGTCTCTGCTCCTCCTCCAACTCCTTCCTGAGACCTACACTGAGTTGGTGCGTTACCCTGGCACTGAAGTACTCACGACCCTCAAATACCGCCATAACAGCAGCCCGTAATTCTTCCGGCGCCATGTCCTTCAGGACGTACCCATCCGCCCCGGCTCGCACAGCCTGCAGCACATACTCTGGATCATCGTGCATAGACAGCATCAGCACTCGGACTCCACTCCCCGTATCCCGCAGATCTTTAGCCACCTCTAGGCCAGTCTTCCCCGGCATCGTGACGTCGAGAACTACGACATCAGGACTATGCTCTTTAGTGAGAGCCAATACCTCGTCGCCGTCTGCTGCCTCAGCCACAACCTTGAGTTGCTCTACTTCCTCAAGAACACCTCGGATACCCTGTCGGACTACCGCGTGGTCGTCGGCAATAATCACTCGGAACCCTTCGTCACTCACCTTTTAACTCTTTTCCAAAGGAATACAGACCCTTACCTGGGCTCCACCTGAATTCATATTCTCAAATACCAAATCACCCCCAAGGGCACTTATACGTTCCCGGATGCCCGCTAACCCACCTCTTGAGCGGAGTCGGCTATGCGTGTCCTCAGGAAAGCCTGATCCATCGTCTGTTACCGTTAGCGATGCTGAGTTGCCCTTATTATGGAGATGCACCTCTACCTTACCACAAGATCCGTGTCGAGCAGCGTTAGCCAGTGCTTCCTGCATTGATCTATATAGGGCTACCTCAGCATCCACCGACAGAGTTGGTATTTCGTCGGGGGCCTCAAATGTCACCTCAAACGTGTCCCCTTGCTCGAAGTCCCGGGCAAGTGCTCTCAGAGCAGGCAGAAGCCCGAGATCATCTAAGGCCATAGGCCGCAGATTCCGTGTCACACTCCGGATACTCTTTATCCCTTCGCCTACCAGTGTCTTGGCCCGTTCGAGTGCAGGTCCCATGGAATCACCTCCGCGCTCAGCCACTAGTCCAAGCTGCAAGTTGAGGGCAGCAAGAACCTGGGCAGTTTCGTCATGAAGTTCACGCCAAAGCCGGTTCCTTTCCTCCTCATGCTGGTGAATCATCCGTTCTTGAAGCCGCTCAAGCTCGACCGTCCTCGCCTCAAGGCTGCCTTGAAGTTCTTCGTTCGACAGTGCAGCCCCAACCTGTTGTCCAAATGCCAGCAGAAACTGATTGTCTAGCGCTGTGAACGGGTCTCTTGCCTCTCCGACGACTACCAGAGCACCCACAACTTCCTCGTCGCCCAAAACCGGAAGCCCTGCAGTATAGGGATGATAGCTCCTTGAGTCTGAGCCACCCCCAGGATCATCACGCACCACAAGTGGGGTACCCGATTGGCAGACCGACTTAGCACTGCGGTTAGCAGCATCAGGAGGATCTTCAAACGGCCAAAGCGCAGCTATCCCAGCTCCTTGGACAAAGCGCCCCCCCTCCGGTGTTGTAAGCCAAAGCGCAGAACCGTGTACGCCGCGAAGAGCCAAGGCACGACGGAGCATGGCCTCAGTCATGGACTCATCACGTCCCGGACTCATCTGAAGCTCTCCGGATAAAGCTGTCAGCGTTCGGAGGCCCTGGTCTAGGTCTTCGAGGACAAGGAAAAGAATCCCTAGACCCATACCCACTTCGAATAAGATATCCAGGTAGTATCCCCAAGGATTCCAGGCTCCTTGGGCTCGTAGAAATGGATAATCCAGATGGTGTAGCGCCCAGAGGGCTAAGACAACGAACAGCAAGCGAGCAGCAGGTGAGTGGACAAGGCGGTCGTACCGGAAGAAGGCCCAACCCGTCCAGGCGGTGGTAATACTAAGGAAGACCACCATAGGGCCAGCTGCCCAAATAAAGTTGTCCATTACGTAGATGGCCAAATAGGACCACACCACTGGAAGGACCACAGCCATTAGGTACCACCCTTTCCAGCTGATCCTCTGTGAGAAGACCAGGGCAGCCCAAAGCAGAGCGACGGCGGTCCAGCCCGTCGTGACTTGGTGCCAAAAAAGCCAGATCGGAGCTTCTGTATGCAAGAAGGTCATAATAGCTCCGAGTCGGAGCGCGTAGATCCCCCATGCAATTGCCCAAAGGCCGAAGTACGCTTTGTGGTAACGACGGTGCAGGACTGCGCATAAGACAACAAGCCCTAGGGTAACCGCCAATTGTAGATACGCGGCTGCCAACTCCGTCTGAGAATCGGCCGGCACAGTAAGGTCCATTCCTGAAGATCTCCCTGCTCTTAGGGTCCTGCAATGCATCTGTGTTAAGCCGACTAGATAATGGTCATTAAGCCAGCACTCATTACCCGCACGGCAACTTGCCGTGAAAAGCTAAGTTGGTAATACCGCTCCGGTTTAGATCAATTTTTCAGCCCATTGAACCCCGTTCAATATCAGCCCACCAGTTCGAGGGCTGCCACCGCCAACGTTTGTGCAGCTGTGACAAGATCATCAATCGCACACGATTCATCAGCCTGATGGGCTTCCTCTAGAGGGCCTGGACCATACGCCACGCAGTGCTCCAAGCCTGCAATCCTGGCAACGTGCTTTTGGTCATAAGTGCCGGGACTTACTACCAACTCTGGCGACCTTCCCCGCACTCTCTGGATCGCATTTGCCAAAGCACGAACTACAGGAGAGTCATCAGGTGCAGACACGGGCTCAACGATCAAGCGATCTTTGATCGTATACCTACGCCCAGGATCCTCAGCCTCTAGAGCGCTCACAAGTTCGGCAACCTCTGCACGCACATCGCCCAGGGTCTCTTCCGCCAAGAAACGTCGATCAAAGGTGGCTACAGCGAGATCCGCGACGCAGGGGGTCTGGACAAGACCCTCGGGCTGTCCTCCAGATATGGCATTCACATTTATGGAAGCAGTTGCTGACTCCGGCGGCACCACAGGCACCTTGCTCTCCCGAAGACTCAGGCGTGGCTTGAGTTGTGTCCTGACCGAGTCCACCAAGGCAGCCATATCATCAATCGCACTACGTCCTAAGTGAGGCATGCTCCCGTGAGCCACCCTGCCCTGTGCCACAATATCAAACCAGTAAACGCCCTTGTGACCCACACAGATGCGGTCCGGACCAAAAGGCTCGGGAATGATCACATAGTCAGTACGAGCAGAAGAGATGTGGCCAGTGCTGCATAAGGATGCTACGCCAGCCATCCCTCCGCTTTCCTCGTCTACGGTTGCGCTGAGCTCGATGCTCCCCCTCAACTTGATACCCGTCCTGCGGAGACACTCTACAGCAAATGCTGCAGCTCCTAGCCCGGATTTCATGTCCGACGCGCCCCGACCATAAATTCTGCCGTTCCGAACAATTCCCTCGAATGGGTCAAGAGTCCATCCTTCTCCCGGAGGCACAACATCAAAGTGGCCATTCAGGTGGAGTAACGGCCGAGCTTCTTCTCCGGCACTGCGACCTATAACGTTGACACGTGGATAGGCCACAGTGTTCTCAGGACGACCCACCGGCTCTACATACTCCACCTCCATCCCCCAATCAGAGAGGCGGTCACCTATTACCTGCGCACACTCTTGATAAGCCTCACCTGGAGGATTGACTGTCGGTATCCGGACCAACTCGGTGACGAAATCCACCAATTCTTCTCTTGCCTGCTCCACTTCAACCAGCAAGCGGTCGACTGTGTCTTCTCTCAGCATAGTAAGCAAAAGTTAAGGACCAGATGTTGTGAAGAAAGAGACCACTCCTTGCCCGTTCCATTTTTCACGTGGACATTGCGGACTCTATCAAGTTTCTAGGCTGGGCGGAAAACTGCCGCCGGCCAGTGGCACCGACCATTAGCAGGAGCATCACAGTGAAGAAGGTATTCGCGACTCTGGCAGCCCTTACGCTGCTAACGGCCCTCCCAGCCGCCGCACAGTCCAACAACTTTAGTTTTTTTCTCACAAGCCAAGGGCCCGGTGATGGAGCTAACCTCGGTGGCCTAGCAGGAGCTGACAATCATTGTCAGACCCTAGCTTATGCACGGGGCTTCGGTGACACAGTATGGCGCGCGTACCTGAGTGCTCAGGCCCGTGGTGGACAGGGCGCAGTGAACGCACGGGATCGCATCGGTAGCGGGCCCTGGTACAACTTCTCGGGTGACATGATCGCTCAGGATGCCACTGACCTGCACTCGGACAACGCTAACATCACCAAGGAAAGCGTTCTCACAGAAGAAGGGCGCATGGTTAACGGTCGAGGCGATGATCCCAACCAGCATGATATCCTCACGGGATCAAATCTCGATGGCACAGTCTACACTGGTGAAGGTTCAGATACGTGTTCGAACTGGACAAGCGGCGGTGAGGGCAGCACTCGGGTAGGCCATTTTGACCGCACTGGAGGCGGACAGAACCCGACCTCCTGGAATTCAGCCCACGACTCACGTGGCTGCAGTCAGGAAGATCTCATCGGCACCGGGGGTAACGGCTACTTCTACTGCTTTGCCGCTCGCGAAGAGTAATCTGGCTCGGACATTTCTGGAATCGAGCTAATTCAGAATTCCAGATTGTATGAGGACACGATCCCTTCTAATTGGGGCCCTCCTAGTGGGGGCCCCAATTACACAACAGCCCTGCCTGGCTCAGCAGCAACCTGGGTCAAACTTGAGAGGCATTACCGCAGTTGAAGGTCTCGAGCTTGGCCATCACACACTTGGCGGGCGACCCACTGGATGCACCGTAGTTCTAGCGCGGCAAGGTGCGGTAGCAGGTGTCGACATTCGCGGAGGTGCGCCAGGCACCCGTGAGATTGCTTTACTGGACCCAACTCGTACCAGAGTCATAGAAGTACACGCTATCGTCCTGTCCGGAGGTTCAGCCTATGGACTAGACGCTGCCTCCGGTGTTGTAAACTACCTTGAGGAGCAAGGCGTTGGGTTCGCAGTGGGCTCAGGTGTCGTGCCAATTGTGCCGGCTGCGGTTCTCTATGACTTGGGTGTTGGCGGAAACCCTAGCATCCGTCCTGGAGCTGAGTGCGGCCACCTTGCGGCGTCAATCGCCTCAGCCGAACCACCACGAGAAGGATCAATCGGAGCAGGTGCAGGAGCTACGGTAGGAAAGCTTGGTGGGTCAAACCGATCCATGAAAGGTGGCTTTGGAACCTCGTCAATCACTCTCGATAATGGATTAACGGTTGCAGCTGCCGTAGCAGTCAATGCAGTCGGTGATATCGTAGACCCAGCCAACGGACAGGTCGTCGCAGGCGTCAGAACCCAGGATGGTCAGGGCCTCGCTGACGCCCGTTCAATTCTAAGGAACCAGAGGGCTGAACGTGGGCCTCAGGATGAGCCCGGCACCAACACTACCATTGGTATAGTAGCAACCAACGCAATGCTCACAGCTGCAGAAGCTACCAAATTTGCGGAAATGGCCCATGATGGACTGGCTCGTACAATATATCCCGCTCACACCGTCGGGGATGGAGATACCATCTTTTCCCTTGCAACAAGTACATGGGAAGGCACAACAAATCTCACATTAATCGGCGCACTGGGTGCTGAGGTGATGAGCGAGGCAGTCCTGCGAGCTGTGAGACTCGCGGAGGGTCTTCCGGGTGTTCCGTCAGTCTCGGATCTCAATAACCAATAACTAAGGACTAACAATCCACAGTTGCGTCCCTTTCCCACACCCGCAGCTCATCGCACCTTGGGCACGCACCTCATCGACCCCTTCGCACCAGCAGCTTGAGCCCAGACGCTAGCTCCCATGTAGTACTCCAGCTCGGCCTTCTCCTCGGGTATTCTGGAGCACTAGTAGCTTTCGGCTTCTTTATATCCAGACGCGCGGACGGTAGCAGGAGCTTTTTTGTTGCTGACCGCAGTCTTGGTCCTGGGTTGGTATTCTCTACTTTTCTGGCGGCGAACATCGGAGCCGGGTCCATAATCGGCGCCTCCGGCTTAGGCTATACTGATGGCATCTCAGCCTGGTGGTGGGTGGGGTCGGCTGGAATCGGTTCCCTTGTGCTCGCATTCTGGATAGGCCCTAGAATCTGGCGTATTGCTGCCCGCAATGGTCTTTATACGGCAGGGGACTACTTAGAACACCGTTACGGGAGTTCGGTAAGGGCAGTTATCGCCATACTCCTATGGTTCCTCACGCTGATAATCTTGGCAGCGCAGCTGATCGCGATGTCAGAAATTCTAGAGTGGGTCCTTGGTGCACCCCGTTGGCTTGGAGCACTTATAGGAGGGGGCGTTATGACCGCCTATTTCGCCTCCGGCGGCCTACTAACGTCTGCATGGGTGAACCTAGTACAGCTGTGTGTCTTGCTCGGAGGGTTTGCGATAGGACTACCGCTCGCCCTATCTCTCGCAGGGGGGTGGGAGGCTGTAGCCGCCGCCGCGCCGGTTGAACCTGAACAGTCAAACTTCTTCCTCGGGGCAAACTCTGGGATTGTCCTGGTCGCGTTGATCGTTCCAGCTTTCATCATCTCTCCGGGCCTCCTTCAAAAGGCTTATGGAGCCCGAGACGAGCGCGCCCTGAGAATTGGGATTGGTCTTCAAGGCCTGCTCTTACTTCTGTTCGCCTTTGTTCCTGTCCTAATGGGGATGATTGCACGAGTCTACGAACCATCGCTTTCAAACCCTGAGTTTGCAGTACCGATTGTTCTGACAGAGGGGCTGCCAGTTGCACTGGGAGCACTCGGCCTAGCCGCAATATTTTCTGCAGAACTCAGCTCTGCAGATGCTATCCTATTTATGCTCTCGACATCTCTCTCAAAAGACTTGTATAAGAGATACGCCTTCCCTCGTGCTACCAACGCACAAGTTTTACGGGTGGCCCGAGGCGCAGCTGTAGCAGGAGGTTGTCTCGCTGTGTTGCTAGCAATCGTTATCCCGACAGTTATCGACTCGCTGCGGGTATTCTACGCGGTGCTTAGCGTCAGCCTTTTCGTCCCCATAGTGGCGGGGCTGTACTCACGCAAACCAGGGGTTCCAGAAGCGCTTTCTGCAATCGGGGTAGGTATTACAGTGCTCTTTTCTGTCAGATTGGCTGATCTGAGTAGTATCTCTCGGCTATTTGACCCGACGTTACTAGCAATTGTGGCTTCCGTAGCGGCATTTGCAATCGTATTTCTACTTCGTCAACGCCGTCTGCGCCCCCGGAGGGACCTATAATGGGCCCAATGTTTAGCTTGGAAGGAAAGAACGCCGCAGTAGTGGGCGGCGGATCGGGGATCGGTGAAGCCGTGGCTATAGCAATGGCCGAGCAAGGAGCCTATGTCGCGTGCCTCGACATTAACCTTGATGAGGCCGTAGCGACCGCCGAAGTCATCCGCAACCTCGGTGGATCCTCTGATGCGGGTCATCTCGATATTCTCCATGCCGGTGCGGTAAATAACTCGCTCTCAAATATTTATGCTGAACAGGGGTCTCTTGACATTGTAGTCTGCACTCCCGGTGTAAACGTCAGGAAGCAGCTGATCGATTACACAGACGAGGAGATCGACCTCGTACTTGGCGTAAACCTCAAGGGCAACGCTCATGTGATCCAGGGAGCAGGACGAATCATGGTCGAACAAGGATCAGGCTCAATCATCCTATTTTCATCGATCCGATCTGTTGTGGTTGAGCCAGGCCAAAGTCTATACGCTGCTACAAAAGCGGGCATCGTTCAGTTGGTTAGGACGGCCGCTGCAGAGCTTGGCCCTTCTGGAGTGCGTGTGAATGCGGTCGCCCCCGGCGTTATCGATACACCTTTGACTGCCCCGATTAAGGGATCACCAGACTGGTACGGCGCGTATGCGGAACGTAACGTCCTGAAGCGCTGGGGCTCAGCACATGAGATGGCTGGCCCAACCGTCTTTCTAGCCTCAGACGCCGCTAGCTACGTTACGGGTTCTGTGCTCTTCGCCGACGGCGGCTGGACCGCTATCGACGGACGTTTCACCCCTCCAGGAATGTAGGCATTGAGTTTTAAGACCCTGACCAGCCCCATGAGGTGCAGGGTCTAGGTGATTGCGCTTAGATTGATCCTGTAGCTTCTCGTATTCGTCTTCAACCCCGTGTTAGCTATGCCCATAGCCACGCCTGGGCAGTTCAAGCAGATGCTCGATTCTGCCCAAGAATCTAGTTATGCGTTTCCCGCCATTAATGTCACTTCTATCATGACCTTGAACGCGGCCATGAAGGGGTTTGCAGAGTCGAAATCAGACGGGATAATCCAGTTTTCGACAGGGGCGGGCCAATTCGCATCAGGACTTGCTAATAAAGACGCCGCATATGGCTGCATTGTCCTCGCAGAAGCTGCCCACAAGCTTGCCGAGCAATACGATGTGCTAATCGCACTCAATACAGACCACTGCCAGCCTGATAAAGCTGAAGAGTTTCTCAAGCCTCTGATCCAAGCCACAGTCGACCGCAGGGCTAAAGGCGAAAATAATCTTTTCCAGAACCATATGCTCGATGCATCGATCCTCTCACTAGAGGACAACCTGGCAATTTCGACGGAATACCTTCGTCTTTGCTCAACAAATGAGATTGTGCTGGAAGTTGAAGCGGGGGTTGTCGGTGGAGAAGAGGACGGAGCGGCAGGAAGTGAGGATATGCCTGAGGAAAGCCTGTATACAACGCCTGAGGATATGCTAGCTGTGTATGAAGCACTTCATGATTTGGGACCCTTCACCTTTGCTGCCACCTTCGGAAATGTTCACGGCCATTACAAACCTGGTGCTGTAAAACTCAGGCCTGAGATTCTGAAGCATGGTCAGGCCGCAGTCATGGAGAAGTATGGGTCAAATGCCGAGATGAATCTGGTCTTCCACGGTGGAAGTGGAAGCTTGCTGGAGGAAATTCGCGAGACACTGGACTATGGTGTCATAAAGATGAACGTGGATACCGATACGCAGTACGCGTTCACGCGTCCGATCGTCGACCACATGATGACCAACTATGAGAGCGTACTGAAGATCGACGGGGAAATCGGCAATAAAAAACTGTATGACCCAAGGTCCTACCTTAAGGCTGCTGAAGAATCAATGTCAGCGCGTGTGTGTGTAGCCTGCAGCGACTTACTGAGTGCGGGAAATACGCTCTTCAGACAGATCTAGTCGAGCGATATGTGCAGGCCTCCTAGAAGCCCAAATAGCTATGCCCTATCTCTATATAATGCAGTTATATAAAGATCATACCTAAGGTCTTACATTAATAAGACACTAGTGGTGTCTCAGTTATCTAACTGACACTCGGTTGTAATATCGATTGATGTGTATATGCTCCGATAGACTGGACACCTTTCAGCGTGAATTTCGTGCGCACGCTCAACGACTTTCCGGTCCTCTTCGCCAGCCTTCAAGCGGTAGACGACGTGGATCTTTCGGATCATGAGCACGCCTTCATCCTTCTCCACTTCTCCATGCACATCAGCTGTTAGCGCCCCACCACTTGCATTGATCCCGCGCGCCTCCAGCGCGCCTCCGAAGGTCCCGATCAGTCAGCCGCCAGTAGCAGCGATGACATAGTCGAGCGTAGTCGTAATATCGCGCTCAGGCTCGACGCCGTAATGCTCCTTAATTGCCCCGTGGACTCCGAACTCCACAGGCCCTTCATGAGCGGGCAACCAGGCATGACGGAAGGTTCCTTTAATACGGTCAATCCGGATGTCTGCTGAATAAACGACTTCGGACATGTATTCCCCAACAATTAAAGTTCAGGCATTCTGAGCTAAACTTCAGGCTCAAGCAACGCCCTCTGCTCACACAGCAACCTGACGTAAGGCCCCCACTCCTGAGAATAGCTTTTGCAATTTTCATGTCTTCGGTTTATCTTCGGCTTTCGCGCTCGAAGGGAGAAGCGAGATGAAGAGCGCCAGGTATGGAGGTACTGTGACGATTCCCTACGTGGAGCTTCATTGTCACTCGGGATTCTCATTTTTAGATGGTGCCTCGCACCCCGAAGAATTAGTACTCAGAGCAGTCCAACTCGGATACCCTGCCCTCGCGTTAACCGACCACAATGGGCTTTATGGCTCAATGGAGTTCGCACGCACGGCACATGAGTTTGGCATCCAGCCGATTACCGGAGCAGAGGTAACACTCAGAGAATGCTTTCCAGGTATTGAAGAACCTAAAAATGGCTACCACATCACCCTTTTAGCTGAAAACCCAGTCGGGTACGCCAACCTCTGTCGCCTACTCACGGAAGCACACATGGGCTCAGCGCGTACTGACCCTCGGCTTCAGCTCGAATCGCTTCTAGAACTCGCACAGGGTCTCATTCTACTCACGGGATGTCGTAAAAGCCCTGTGGCAGCCGCTCTTAGCTCCTCAGTGGCAGAAGCCGAAAAACTCACGAAGCAACTCATCACAGCATTCGGGCCCGGAAACGTCTTCATGGAACTGCAGGATAATACAATCAAGGGAGATGCAGCCCGAAATAAAGGGCTTGCACGATTGGCTGGACGACTGGGACTCGGCGTCGTTGCAACTGGAAACGTGCACTATCATAGTCCCGAAAAACATCGGCTACAGGATGTACTGGTCTCAATCCGCAACCGTACTACGCTCGATGGTGCACATGCCGCAAGAAAAGCCAATAGCCTCTTCCACCTTTTGCCACCATGGGAAGTAAGCCACCGTTTCCAGAGCCGTCCTGAAGCCCTCACAAATACGCTTCTGATTGCCGAGCGGTGCAGCGCATTTAACCTGACGGAAGATCTAGGTTACGAGTTCCCTGACTTTGAAGGTTCAGGAGATGGCAAGGCGCTCGGAACACTCACTGAAATCTGTCAGGCAAAGATCAGCAAGCTATACGAACCTGGAAGCGATGAAGAAAAGGATGCGAAAGAACGACTAGTTACAGAGCTCAGCCTAGTCGACCTACATGGCCTCAGCGGTTTTTTCCTAGTCTACCGAGACATCATGAACCTGGCTGCCCAAGTCAGCTGTGAAGTGCGTGGCGACTCTCCTAGAGCCCGCTCAGGTCTTCCTCCGGGCCGTGGACGAGGCTCCTCAGTCTCCTCAATCATCTGCTATCTGATCGGACTCTCCCATGTCGATCCAGTTAAGAACAATCTCTTCCTAGGTCGGTTTCTCAATGAAGCGCTCAGGACCGTGCCCGACATTGACCTCGATTTCCCTAGAGATATACGCGAAGAGCTGATCCTCAAGGTTTATGAGAAGTATGGCTACGAGCACACAGGGCTCGTATGCACATTCCCCACGTACCAGCTCAAGTCTGCAGTACGCGAGATCGGCAAAGCTCTGGACCTCCCGCCTGGAGAGATCGAGAAGCTTTCCAAGCTGGCTGAGCACCGCTCTGCCTCGCGACTCACTGAAGAGATCGCCACGTTGCCTGAGTTCAAAAATCGAGCTGATTCCCAGCTCTGGAAACTTCTCGGAGACCTGGCAGAAGATATCTCCGGTCTGCCCCGCCACATCTCACAGCACGTAGGCGGCATGATCATCTCAAGCCGGCCACTTTTAGAGATCGTACCGTTGGAGCCTGCTGCCCTAGATGGACGTGTACTGTGCCAGTGGGATAAAGACTCATGCGACGACGCAGGTTTCATCAAGATTGATTTTCTTGCGCTTGGCATGCTATCGCTCGTTGAGGAAAGCATCGACCTGATCGCCGAACGTGGTACTGCTGGCAAACTCAGAGAAGCACCGGATCTTTCACGAATCAATCTTGATGACCCGGCTATCTACGACCGGATTTGTTCTGGAGATACCGTCGGGCTCTTCCAGATCGAGAGTCGAGCGCAAATCCAAATGCTTCGTCGCACTCGACCTAGAAACCTGGATGATCTTGCCGTCCAAGTAGCGATCGTACGCCCAGGACCAATTGTCGGTGGCGCAGTAAATCCATACGTGCGCCGCCGTGAAATGCTAAGAGAGACTCCTGGATACAAAGTGACCTATCAGCACCCGTTACTTGAAGAGGCGCTGGGAGAAACCTTGGGTGTCATCATCTACCAGGATCAGGTACTCAAAGTTTGCCAAGCACTTGCCAGCTTCACGGACGGACAGGCTGAGAGCCTGAGGCGGGCAATGAGTCGTAAGCGATCTAAGGAGGCGCTCGCCGCACACTGGAACGCATTCCGCGAAGGTGCTCTTACGAATGGTGTTGATGAAACAATCGCTCGCGAGGTATTCGCACAGGTGACCGCATTTTCTGAATTTGGCTTCCCCAAATCGCACGCTTCTGCATTTGCTCTGCTAGCATATCAATCCGCCTGGCTTCGCCATTACTACCCGATCGAGTTCTACGTGGGACTGTTCAATAACCAACCAATGGGGTTTTACTCACTGGATGCTCTGGGCCGCGACGCGCGTCGGAACGGCATCAAAACCCTCCTGCCAGATGTGAACCAGAGTAAAGTTGTATGCACAGCAGAGGGTAATGATCTGCGTATTGGCTTAGGCTTCGTGCGAGGATGGGGTGCAGACGTCGCCAGAAAGGTCGTCCGAGAGCGTGAACGGAGTGGTCCCTACCGATCTCTGATTGACTTCCTGCGTCGCACCCCAGCCACTCTCAAACGCCCCGCGATCGAAAACCTAATCTGGGTAGGCGGATTCGGAGGTCTGGGCCTCACACGACGAGAGCTGCTCTGGCAGACCGGTCTTTGGATGGGACCTGAAACTGACAACCAGCGTTCCAGTAGTCGGGAAAACCACACACAAATGGAACTCACTCTCGAAAATCCTTACGCCGAGATAAGGTTCCCAGACCTGGACCCCACCGAAAAGATGATCGCTGAGTACCGCATGTTACGCTTTTCGGCTGAGCTACATCCTCTCAAGCTCCTCCAAAATGCTCTGCCCGCAGGCACCGTTTCTTCCGATCGCTTAACACATCTTCAACAGGGAAGCACGGTGCATGTGGTTGGGCTCGTGACGACACGTCAAAGGCCTAGCACAGCCAAAGGCTATGTATTTGTTCTCATGGAAGATGAGCACGGCCCTATTAATGTGATTGTTAAACCTGATGTCTACGCACAAAACTCTTCTGCGGTGCGCATGGAGCCTTTCCTCGCCGTGCGTGGCAGGCTACAGAAAGACGGTGCGACGTTGAACATCATTGCACATCAGGTAGAAACCTTGCGTGTACCTGGGACACCGATACACGTCCGACGCCCTTCACACTCGCACGATACTAATAACAAGAGCCAGAATGAGTTGGCCAACCTTAGTGAAAACCTCAACGGCTTTTCGGAAATCCAAACATCACCACCCGACACTATGGAATATTGGACTGATTCTGGACGCTCCGCCCCAAGCCCGTTCCGCTACCTCACTGCACTTCGACAGAGCCCACCGGAAATCAAGAGCTTCGGCTAGGATACCTTGCGGCACCACACCCCGTATGCTTTGCATACTCAACAACGGAAAAGCTAAAAGTGCTTAACCCTGAGGCCAGAAATTGTTAGTCCGGTCGATGTCGGGTGCGTAACCAGAAGGATCCACTTCGACCCGGGTGACCGCGCCCACACCGGGCTCGACCTCGATCTCGTAGGTTGTATTGCCTGCAAGCCAGTGGTCGACTGGAATCTCGTATGTGAAATCCTGCCTGGTTGATGTACGAATGCGAACTGTGGCTGGGAATGGGGCCACCCCGAGATCATCAATGACAATCCTTGCGCCGCCACCAGTAAGCGGTCTTACCTCACGCACTGCGTGATCAAGAGTCCAAGTCTCGTAGTAAAAGGCCGTCCAGAACCAATCTAGGTCTTCTTCTGCAAAACGTTCGAATGTTGCGAAAAAGTCCCAGGGAGTTGGGTGCTTGTAGGCCCACTCTGAGATGAATGTCTGATAGGCCTCCTCCCAAATTGCCCGACCCATCACTTCACGGAGTGCGACCATAAGTGCAGCAGGCTTCCAGTACGAAGCGTTACCGTAGCCCGGTCCTGGCTCGTACCAATCGCCGTGACGCATCATGCTTTGTTCTTGCCCGGTGAGTGCTGTCTGAATGAATCCCTGGGCATCGATCCTGTGATGATCAACACCAGGCCAAAGCTCAATCTCACTCTGGTTCTCTAGGTAGGTTGTCGCGCCCTCATCCATCCAGGCATGCCGCTTTTCATTCGTGCCAACAATCATGGGAACCCACATGTGACCAAGCTCGTGCGAGGTCACGCTAAAAAGAGCCTGTCCGTCCTGTCCCTCATAACCACCCATAAGGGTTAGCATCGGAAATTCCATGCCCCCATTTATGATGCCCTCACCTTCGACAGATGTCATATGCGGCCAGGGATATGAGAGGCCGGTATACTGCGAATGGAATTCGATCGATTGCTTTGCATACTGCCACTCTTCTGCCCATAGCGGAGCCCGTTCCTCTCTCCAAAACGAGTGGATGAGTACGCGATCATCTTCCCCATCACCATCTCGATCCGGAACGAGTGCAGACGTCGCGTCCCAGCGTTGTACATTGGAAGCAGTCCAGGCAAAATCACGGACATTGTCCGCAGAGAACCGATACGTCAGCCAACCGTTTGTTCCAGACGCAGTCACTGTACCCGCATCTCTTTCAGGCTGCCCAGCAATTGTCACTAGGTCATCTGAGGCACCCGCCTCAGCAATCCTATCTAGCGTGATCGCTGAATAGACTTCTTCAGGGTTATCGAGGGTGCCAGTTGCCATCACACTCCAATTCTCAGGCACAGACAGCGCAGCAGTGTAATCGGCAAATCCATAGTAGAACTCGCTGGTCCCAAGAAATGGATCTGCATTCCATAAAACCAGATCATCGAGTAACACCATCTTCGGAAACCAGTAGGCGATGAAATAGATCTCACGATCCGAATGCCCCATCCGCTCGCCTGCGCCCTTTTGGGGAACTGAGAACTTCCATCCAATTTCGAGCTGCAGGGTATCACCTTCCTCTACCGGATTCTCTGTTCGGAGCTGCATGATGGTTCCACGAACTTCATAACCAGGACCATCTTCGTCAGAGTCTTCCTCAAGCAACTGGCCGTTTGCTGATACACTCGTGAGCGTTACTCCACCCGTAATCTCTACGGACTCATTTCTCGGGGACCCTTCCTTGTGGATGTTCTGGTGCAGATGGATTAACACAGACGGGAGGGTAGCTGGGGCATTATTCACATATCGGATACGGACTGTGCCCTCAAGCTCTCCCGTTGTCGTATCAAGCCTCCCTTCGATGTCATAGGAGGTGTCCTGCTGCCACATGTTACCCGGGCTTCCATCTTCACTTCTCCAGCCACGGTCTAGCGCCCGTTGATACCCCATTGGTGGTGTGACTGCAGCGGGAATTGCTCGAGCGACACGGGCGGTATCCGTCTGGGAAGCGGCAGGTGCTGCAAAACAGATGATGACAGCAACCACCGCAGCCGTAATAGCCACCTTGGAACTACTAGAGAGATAGGCCTCGTAGATCATCGGCTTTCTCAAGAGTTTCGTTCGAGGTAGAAG
Source organism: Gemmatimonadales bacterium UBA2982 (assembly GCA_002347035.1). Classification (GTDB taxonomy): domain Bacteria; phylum Gemmatimonadota; class Gemmatimonadetes; order Longimicrobiales; family Gaopeijiaceae; genus UBA2982. The sequence goes on from DEAM01000019.1 coordinate 69,129, forward strand.
GCCACACCTGCCCAGTCAGTCGCAGGTGGAAACACTTCCAGAAACTTCGTCGTCTTGTCCATCCCTAAAAAGCCCTCAAGCTCATCTCTGACCTCCTGACCAAATGCTTGCATATCGCCTTCATCACCAGACCTCATGCAGGCTCGCACCCGATCCTCTAATGCCTGCAGGTGTTTCTTGAATTGGATACGACAAGACTCTACATCCGAGCGAAAACCGAAATGGGTGGCTGCAAAGCACTCAGGTCCGATAATTCGAATCTCCTCCAAAGTCTCGTGCCAAGCCTTCAGGTCAACCGCAGGTGGTGGTGTGGCTCCATACGGAGGAGAGCCCGACAGGACGATCCCCATGCTGTCACCGGCAAAGAGCGTCCCGTCACGCTCATCCAGGTATGCAACATGGTGTGAAATATGCCCCGGAGTCGATTCTGGGCGGAGCCCTTTCCAGGGCCCCGGATCTCCTGGACCCCAAGAATTGATCCGACCAGGCGGAACCGGTTTCACATCGCCCCAGAATCTGTCATGTGAGTCTCCAAAGGTCCGTCTCGTGCTCGCTACCAACCTTTCGGGATTCACCATGTGTGTCGTGGCATCCTTGTGGACATGAACGGTCACACTTGGAAACCGCTCCACAAGGTGACCCGTCGCACCCGCGTGGTCTAGGTGGATGTGTGTTAGCATGATATGGTGCAGATCCGCGGAGCCGATACCATACGAATTGAGCTGCTGAATTAGTCGATCCAGGGTAGTGCTAGGGCCGGGGTCCACGATGGTAGGCTCCTCTGCGTCGAGGAGGTAGCAAGCAATTGCACCCTCGAGGTCGAGGTGCAAAAGATCAATGCAGACTGGCACGCTCACCTCACCGTCCCATGTAGTAGCTCGGTGTTTGGGTTGTTATCAGCCTCGATCCGCGATCGGTACGAAGTCTCGTGCGTCATCTCCAAGGAAAATCTGCCGAGGACGCGCGATACGCTGTTCAGGGTCCTCTAGCATCTCCTGCCACTGTGATAACCAACCCACCGCCCTCGGAATCGCAAATAAAACCGGGAACATCTCAACCGGGAAACCCATTGCCTGGTATATAATACCTGAATAAAAGTCGACGTTCGGATACAGGTTCCGTTCCACGAAATACTCTTCGTTGAGAGCGATCTTCTCAAGCTCTAACGCTATTTCGATTAATGGGTTACGCCCTGTCACCTCAAACACCTCATCGGCTGTGCGCTTGATGATGCTCGCTCGCGGGTCATATGCCTTGTAGACCCTGTGCCCAAAGCCCATCAAGCGTTCTTCCTTACGCCTAACCCCTTCCATAAAATCGGGAATGTTGTCGACACTTCCAATCCGGTTAAGCATTCGAAGCACAGCTTCGTTCGCACCCCCATGAAGCGGGCCCCACAGTGCGGCCATCGCACCGGACAAAGCTGAGTAAGGATCGGCCTTTGATGAACCAATTACCCGCATCGCTGTAGTCGAGCAATTCTGTTCGTGATCAGCATGCAAAATGAATAACACGTCTAGTGCGCGCTCTAGCACAGGACTCGGCTTGTATTCCTTGGTGCCAACCCTGAAAAGCATGCTGTGAAAATTAGCGGTGTAAGAGAGCTCATTCTCCGGGTAGACCAATGGTAGCCCCCGGTGGTGCCGGTATGCGTATGCCGCCATGGTGGGCATCTTGGCGATCAAGCGGACAATCTGCTGCCAACGTACATCTGGGTCGCCCACTGCATCAGCATCCGGATAAAACGTCGAGAGTGCCGCGATGCCGCTAATTACCATTCCCATTGTGTGCGCATCATATCGAAAGCCGCCAAGCAACTCTTTGATATTCTCATGCACATAAGTATGGAAAGTGACTTCCTGCACGAAGTCACTCAATTGGCTCTCGGTCGGCAGCTCACCCTTAAGGAGTAGGTAGGCAACCTCTAGATAGGTGCTTCGCTCTGCGAGTTGCTCAATGGGATATCCTCGATAGCGGAGAATTCCCTTGCCTCCGTCGATATATGTGATCGTGCTTCGAGTTGAAGCAGTGTTACTAAAGGCAGGATCGTACGTCATCATGCCGAAGTCTGAGTCCTTGACTTTGATCTGTCGCAGATCCATTGAGCGGATCACATCCCCTTCGAGGACGTCTATCTCGTACTCACGTCCTGTTCGGTTGTCACGAATCAAAAGGGTGTCGCGTCCTTCGCTTCCCGTCTCTCCCATCTATCTCTCCGAGTACGGGCTGGTCGTAGTGAGCCCAATGTGAGTAGCCAATACAGCCATCAATTATATCGACGAGTTGACCAGCCCCCAAGGTGGGGCAGCGGGTTGACTCACTCCAATACCGATTCAACTAACCCGGCACCCACTTCGAAAAGCAATGGAATCCCCTTCCAACCAACACCTCAAAAAGAGGAAATCATGAGAGATTACAGAAGATCTGACTTCACTCTGGGCTGTCTATGACAAACTGACCTTGGACTGAGTCTACCACCTTCAGAACCGTGTCCGGGCTTCGCATAGCAGAGCGAGGAATACCTGGGTCTGGCAGAAGGTCCTGAATGAGCCCCGTAATGCGACGCAATGCACTGTCGCGCGACGCAAGGGTAAGATGATCCGTGCCAAGCCCAGTGATCTCACAAAACTCCACGACTCCATTCCAAACCGTTCCATATCCATTGGCTAGGAGGGGAACTAAAAGTTGCCAGGCAACGGATGGCTCGGTTCGCGCAGCATTTTCCTGCTGTTCTCGCCATTCTTGCTCTTCTTCTGTTTCTTCTAGCCACCAATCGATTTGAATGGCATCCACATCACCCTTCACGTGAGTGCCAACCTCACCCCCCTTGTCTTCTTGATTGGTCTCAAGAGCATATGACGCCCGGTAGCCCCGTTCGCGCGTTAACTCCTCTAACAATTCTTCCGCCGCCCGTGTAAGCAATGTGACCTGGTCAAAGAAAGTGTCGGCATCCATCGTCTCCGAAGCCTTGTTATCTCTGAAGACTCCCAAAGCCTCCCCGCTGCGTTCCCTCCACTGAAGATCGATTGGGATTTTTTCAATCTCGGGCCAATGCATAGGACCGGTTTCCGTAGCCAGCCACTCCACAGTCGTCCCAAAAGACTTCGAGACCGCGACCAGGTACGCGACAGGTGGGTCCCTGTCATAGTGATAATTCTGTGCGCTCTGGTAGGAGCAAACCTCCTCACCCCCTAATTCTTTCCAAAAATCCTTCAGCGAAAGGTGGGTCTCCTTGCGCACACGCTCCAATCTGTGCGGCAGACCCGGATCAGGTACCCGTTTTGGTCTTGGCATGGCGCCCCCCCGGCAGCCGTTTTTCCTATGACCTTCTTAAGCATCCAAACATAGCTATTGTGGTCTATAGTCTAAAAACAGCTCTAATGTCGTCCACACTAATCAGATCTCTGGGATTATATATCGAATAACATATTTAATAATATAAATATATTGTTTTATGCTTACTGTAATTAGACATAAAGCAAGTTTAACCTTTTTTATTACTTTTTCATCTGCTCTAGGCACCGGAAAGATATCTGAATCACTGCAACTTTCGTGTACTAGCAGCCTTGGCAGATCAGTTAATCCCACCACCCAAGCCTACGCCTAGTGCCCCTCTGGCGCTTACACCGAACCTCAACGCACCACTTTCCCGGAGAATAAACCAAGTACCGAACCGTCCACCTAACACAGGTATCACGCCGGGATAAATATTGACCACAAGTCGTCGATGTTCGACCTCAGACGCAAGTACACTGGCAAGTAGCGAGCCCTCTCTGTCGAGAAATACACCCCCCCCGAAAGCTAATTGGGGAATCTCCTCACCTGTCATTGGGTCGATATCTTGTATACGCCCCTCAGCGCCAAACCCAAAGCTCACGTCTAGACCGTTAGTACCGTGGAAGGTGAAACCCGGAGTGAATGCAAGCCCTGCACGCGTGAAGAACGAAGTGCCAGGAATCAGCGATAGTGGAACCTTGAGGATCAGGTTGTTCCCGTTGTTTACAAGCTCGCCACTAGGAGTGAGTCCAGCCTGGCCCGACCATATCCGCGCCCCTAGGCGCTCAGAGAAGAAACGTGAGACCCTATCATGCCGGAACAAAAGGATTCCCAATGGATCAAAGAGAAGCAGATCCATAGCGGTTGAAGCACTTCCCTGATTGACTCCCGGATGCGAATACATCTCGTTGATCACAGCTGAAGTCATCGTGGTCAAAAACGCTGCTACACCCGGCATTGGAATGCCGTGCACTCGATACCACTCTTCAATTTTCCGGTTAGTCACCCCGCCTTCGAAGACGTGCCCAATGTAGTTGGGTGCCCACTTCCAATTCTTCCATTCGAAGGAGATAGGAAGGACCTCGGTGCGCAGGACTTCGTTCCATCCACCAAACCTTTGAACAGACCCGCGGAGGTTTGTGATCGACTTCCAAACATGGCGCCCTCCGTAGTTGTAGTCGAAGATGAATCGATCCCGGTTCTGAAACTGTGCGACTGCAAAACCTTTGTTCAGTAGAACTTCCAGGGGCCCTAACAAGGCATCGCTACCGTATGGCCGCCCATGGTAGAAGAGGTACTCCGACTGGACTGAGTCCGGAATAATGGAACTGTCCGGATGAGCCATTTGGGTTACTGCTTGCCGAGGAAAAAGAAGGCAAGAGACTAAGACCACCAGCACACCCCCAGATCTACGACATGTCAACTTCATCGAATTGCCGTGGGGAAGGTCAAAAGGTGAACACCTGCCATACAAACTCGAGTTTGCCGACAGACCTTCAATTACCCTGTCGGATAGAAGACTCGGCTAGGACTAAAAGGGCTGAATCCAAGTGCCGGGGGCGGGAGTCGAACCCGCACGCCCCAAAGGACAGCGGCTTTTGAGGCCGCCGCGTCTACCGTTCCGCCACCCCGGCTAGATGGACCATCGAACCTAACTCGCCCTAGAGGTCCCGCTCAACAACTCGGGGAGAAGTTTATACTTGAGCTTCTCTCCCATGCCCACATGGGTATCATTAGTGGCTAGTAAAACCTGATATGAGTCCACAGGAGCCATAGTGGCATCACTGAACCCTGACCCTTTCGGCGCACTAACCACGGTCGACCTTCCCGAAGGATCGACTTCTTTCTTTAAGCTGGCACGATTGGAGGAAGAAGGCATCGTCGACTCGCTTGATCGCCTCCCCTTCTCGATCCGGATACTCCTCGAGAACACTCTGAGACACGCGGGCGGACCATACGTAGAAGAAGGTCATGCACATGCCGTGTCAGCATGGAGCCCAACAAATTCTGGCGCCGCCATACCGTTTATGCCCTCACGAGTAGTGCTGCAAGATTTCACAGGCGTACCGGCCGTGGTTGACCTTGCTGCAATGCGGGACGGGCTCAAGGAACTGGGTGGAGACCCCTCACGCATCAATCCGGTGGTCCCTGCCGATCTAGTAATCGACCACTCTGTTCAAGTTGACTACTACGGTTTTGAAGATGCGTTCCGGCTAAACGTAGAGAAAGAGTTTGAGCGAAATCGAGAGCGGTACTCCCTACTTAGGTGGGCACAAGAAGCTTTTGACAACTTTTCCGTTGTGCCTCCAGGAACTGGCATTGTTCACCAGGTAAACCTTGAGTACCTGGCGGCTGTGATCCACCGCCGGTCCGAAGGCGGAGCCTTCATGGCCTACCCAGATACACTGGTCGGAACCGACTCGCACACAACCATGGTTAATGGACTGGGTGTCGTTGGCTGGGGTGTCGGAGGAATTGAGGCTGAAGCAGTGATGCTGGGCCAGCCATATTACATGCTTCTGCCCGAGGTCGTTGGCATGAAGCTGAGCGGAGTCTTGCCCGAAGGTGCAACTGCTACTGATCTGGTCTTGAGGGTGACAGAAATGCTCCGGGCACACGGTGTCGTTGGCCGGTTCGTCGAGTACTATGGAGCTGGCCTGAGCAACCTTTCGCTCCCGGATAAAGCCACTCTCGCAAATATGTCCCCAGAATACGGTGCGACAATTGGCTTCTTCCCTGTAGATGATCAGACTCTGAGCTACCTAAGGGGTACTGGACGGCCAGACAACATGGTCAGGAGAGTAGAGCGCATCAGTAAGGAACTCGGTTTGTTTCGCACTGACCAGACGCCTGATCCGGACTTCACCTCTACTCTGGAACTCGACCTAAGTACAGTGGAGCCTAGCCTGGCGGGCCCCAAGCGGCCTCAGGACCGTATACGCCTGGCGGATATGAGCAAGCAGTTCGAGATGGATTTGCCGGCTCTGGTACCAAAGAGTTTCTCCCTACCTCCAGCCACGGACTCTACAAGCCTGACAAGTTCAGGAGAGAGCTGGGAAGTTGACGCAGACAGTGGCACTGTCCAAGTCGTTGAGGACGCTCGTTCCGTGCTTGCAGAGCACAACGGGCAGAAAGTCGAAATCAAGGACGGAACTGTCGTCATCGCATCCATCACGAGCTGCACCAACACATCTAATCCTTCGGTGATGGTTGGCGCGGGCCTGCTCGCCAAGAAAGCCGTTGAACGAGGGCTCGAGGTGAAACCTTGGGTCAAAACAGCTATGGCGCCGGGAAGCCAGGTCGTCACCGATTATCTGACACAGTCGGGACTGTTACCCTACCTAGAGCAGCTTCGTTTTCACGTCGTAGGCTACGGCTGCATGACGTGTATCGGGAACAGCGGCCCGCTCCCGGACAACATCCACGCAGCAATTGAGGAGAACGGGCTTGTTGTTGCTTCAGTTCTTTCAGGAAATCGTAATTTCGAAGCGCGTATTCACCCCCAGGTCAGGGCTAACTACCTATCCTCACCCGTACTCGTGGTTGCATACGCACTTGCAGGCCGCGTGGATATAGACCTATACAATGAGCCCTTGGGCTACGATTCAGATGGCAATCGGGTACTTCTTGTAGATGTTTGGCCGACGCCGGAAGAAGTCCGTGACACCGTGGCCTCAGCACTCAAGCCCCAGATGTTCACGTCCCGGTACTCCGTCGTTAGCACGGGAGACGAGAACTGGCAGGCACTCCCCGTGCCAGATGAAAGCAGCCTCTACGACTGGGCTGATGACTCGACATATGTGCGACGACCCCCGTTCTTCGAAGGAATGGATCTAGAAGTGGCTCCTGCAAGTGACATAAGCAGTGCACGAGTGTTGGCGTTACTCGGACAATCGGTGACAACCGATCACATCTCACCGGCGGGTGCAATCCCGAAAGCCGAGCCAGCAGGCTCCTACCTTCAGGAACACGAGGTAGAAGTGAAGGACTTCAACACTTTTGGATCACGGCGAGGGAACCACGAAGTAATGATGCGCGGCACGTTTGGTAACGTTCGTATCAAGAACTTGCTGCTAGATGACCGGGAAGGTGGGCACACGGTCCACCTCCCAACTGGGGACGAATTACCCATCTACGACGCCTCAATGCGTTACCAGGAGTCCGGCACACCACTCATCGTCATCGCGGGCACAGAGTACGGGACTGGCAGCTCTAGAGATTGGGCGGCTAAGGGAACGATTCTTCTGGGCGTTCACGCCGTCATCGCTGAGAGCTTCGAGAGAATCCACCGAAGCAACCTCGTGGGTATGGGTGTGCTGCCTTTGGAGTTTCAGGATGGCCAGACGCCGGAAACACTTGGCCTCTCAGGCAAGGAAGTCTTTGACATTACCGGGGTTGCAGACGGGCTAGAGCCCGGATGCACTGTAGACGTTACCGCCACAGCAGAGGACGGTAGCCAAATCCATTTTGAAGCGAATGTCAGGCTCGACTCTGAGGTTGACATCGAGTACTACACTAACGGGGGCATCCTCCAGACGGTCTTGAGAAAGATGGCCCGCGGGGTGATGTAGAGCACGCTACTCGTCGAATCGGTCTGGGCGCACTGCTGCCGGAACACCCAAGATCTCCTGTAGCATAACTGCCTGCCGCAGAGAACCTGCTCCCTTACTTCGTAACTGTCTGCGAACAGCGACTACGTCGGCACTCAGTTTGACCGCAAGTGGGTCGAGTCCGTCCTGTTCAGACGGTGAACGCGTAGACGGATCCGTGCCGTACTCTCGGTGTGCAGAATGGACCCTGTGAACTTGCGCACGGACTTCGGGTGGTGGCCTCGGAGTCCGTGTCGGCGATGGCGGCCGATGTGTTGTTCCAGGCTCAGGAAGATTGGGTGTCGGCCCTTGGACTACGTCAAGAATCTCCTCCCAAATGCTATCTGGGATCATCGATTCAGAGGACTCTGTACCTGAATGTGGACTTGCTTCTTCCACTTCATAGGGCTCGTCATACGAAAAGTCCGGTTCGTATTCCGAGTCCGGTTCGTATTCCGAGTCCGACTCGTACGAAGCCTCTGGTAACGTCGTGGTTCTACCTTTTTGCTTCTTTTTCCGAGCCTGACCCATCAGTGATAGCACATAGAAGAGCATGACCGCCATGATGAGTAGATCGTCCATCTGCACTACTCTACCGAAGTCCCATCTGCTTCGTCCGGACCCGCGATAGAGGTCCTCATGTCGGTATCAGCCTCGATATTCTTGTAGCGGACGAAGTCCATCACTCCAAGATTGCCTTGGCGAAAAGCATCCGCGAGCGCGAGGGGAACTTCCGCCTCAGCCTTTACAACCTCAGCCTGCATCTCACCAACCAGAGCCTTCATTTCCTGTTCCTTAGCAACCGCCATCGCACGACGCTCCTCAGCCCGGGCCTGGGCGACGCGTTTGTCTGCCTCTGCCTGATCCGTTTGAAGCTCAGCCCCGATATTCTTACCGACATCAACATCCGCGATGTCGATCGAAAGGATCTCAAAGGCTGTTCCGGAGTCTAAACCTTTGCCGAGTACAGTCTTAGAAATTGCGTCAGGATTCTCAAGGACGGCCTTATGTGAGTCAGCCGAGCCAATTGTCGATACAATACCCTCACCAACCCGGGCTAGGATGGTATCCTCTCCCGCCCCACCCACGAGTCGATTGATGTTTGCGCGGACCGTGACCCGAGCAATAGCAATGAGCTGAATCCCATCCTTCGCCATCGCCGCGACCTTAGGTGTGTTGATGACCTTTGGGTTCACCGATACCTGGACAGCCTCGAAGACATCTCGTCCAGCCAGATCAATAGCCGCAGCCTGGTTGAACGCTAGTTCGATGTTGGCTTTGTCCGCGCTGATCAATGCACCCACTACGCGGTCGACACGCCCGCCGGCCAGGTAATGTGCCTCAAGCTGATCCGTGTCTAAGTCCAACCCTGCCTTGGTCGCGTTAATCAGTGGACGTACGACGGCAGGAGGCGACACTTTTCGCAGCCTCATGCCAATCAACGTCCCTATCCCAACCTTCACGCCGGCCGATAGCGCCTCGATCCACAAACGAACCGGAATGGCCCACAGAAGGATCGCGACAAGTGCGACGAGTCCTAGTGGCAACAGCAGTGCAATTATTGCTTGTATATCTTGCATTCTTAGGCCCTAGTCAGGGTTGAATTAGATGTTATCTCATGCCTAGTCAGCTGATTCGTCACTGGCTGCACGGACGATGTGTCGGTACCCCTCTGCGCTGATTATCCGAATAGGTGTGCCTTCAGTAATCCACTCGGATTCAGAAACCACGTCGATACGCTCATTCATAAAAAGGCCTGTGCCAGAAGGATGCAGATCAGTAACGGCCTCACCAATAACTCCCACCAGATCCTCGCGAGGCTCAGCAGATTCATAGCCAAGCTCGCGGTCGGTCCGCTGCATTAGGAAGATGCCACTCTTAGCCAACCGTGAGCTTCGAGGAAGTGAGCGAATCAAAACCCAGGCCGACACCACAATCAGCAGAACAGTAGTACTAAGGACAAGGCCAGCCGTAGTGAAGTCGGCTGTGGTCGGAATCGTACCGATAAGGCTTAGATAGAGGCCGCTTAAGATCCCAATTCCTCCTAGCAAACCGAAAAAGCCAAAACCTGGTATCAGGAACACTTCCACCCCAACCAGGGCTAACCCGACACCAAAGATCAAGAGATCCTCAAGCCCCGCCAGCCCAACGATGAGGTGCGAACCGAAAAATAACGACAGAGAAAGCAGCCCGGCAGCGCCAGCGAGACCAAATGTCGGAGATTTGATCTCGGTGATGAGGCCGAGAAATCCAAGCGTCAGTAAAAAAGGAGAGACAACCGGATTCGAGAAGAAGCGCACGATACCTTCCGCCCAGTTACTCTCAATAGTAATCACGTCAGCGTTCGACTCACCTAATGACACTAGTAGGGCGTTGAGATCCTCTACTTCCATTGCGTAGTCAACTGCAATGGCTTCCTCAGTTGTAAGGGTCAAAAGCTTCCCAACCTCGACGACCCCCTCAATCTCCACGTCTTCGTCGACCATCGCCTCTGCAACTCTGGGGTCAAGGCCCTGCTCTTCCGCTAAAGCACGCATTTGACTCCGCATTGCTGATACGATCTTTTCGGGCGCCTTCGTCCCCGATCCGTCTACAGGTGTCGCTGCGCCTATTACCGAGCCAGGGCGCATGTAAATCCTCTGGGTAGCAAGAGCAATCAGTGCACCCGCTGAGTATGCTCTCCTATTGACCAGAGTGTAGACAGGTACCTGGGAGTCACCGATAGCATCGGCAATGCGCTCTGCCGCATCGACCCGCCCACCAGGCGTGTCCATATCGAGAACAACGGCGTCCACACCCGCAACTTCAGCCTCTTCGATACTGCGCTCTATATACGGTGCAAGCCCGAGCTCTACCACTCCAGTAACGGGCACGCGATAGACCGTGCTCTGAGCCTCCATCCCTGAGGGTGTTACCAGTAAAGCTGTGATCGTTGAAACGACAAGGATCATGGCAGGGAGGGGACGCTTCATGACCTCTTCCTCCTTCCAGTAGTTATCCAGTGATAAGGTATGATATGCTCCTCCTCACACAACGTTGCCGGAGACTAGGGCTCTTTACACGTATAAATTCGACGTCGAAGCCACTTTGGGGCCTTAGGCCCTTTATGGTTACATCCGATCAAGGTCGCCCATATATGACACTCAAGACTGCAAGGGCTCTGACTTGGACCTACCTAGTACTCGCCATTCTCGCGGTAACCTGGCCCGGAATATTGCCCTTCGCACGAATACGACCACTGATCTTCGGACTACCCTTCTCAATGGCCTGGATCGCTACATGGGTCGCTGGATGTGTCGTTGTCTTCGGCCTACTAGAACTGGTTGAGCGAAAGCATCGAACCGAAGGCAACTGATGATGGAGCGATGGGTTTGGATTACGCTGGTCATCACTGCATACCTAGGAATCACGCTGACTATAGGCCTTCTAGCAGGGCAACGCTCGACCCATACCGTGGATGGCTACGTCGCTGCAGACCGAGGTTTTGGACTGCTCGTCATGTATTTTGTGACAGGTGCGATGGTCTTTAGCGCATTTGCATTTCTCGGTGGACCGGGCTGGGCCTATTCGAGAGGAGCAGCAGCGTTCTACATCCTTGCATACGGCGCACTGGGAATGGCCCCCTTCTATTGGATCGGTCCGCGTGCTGCAGGGTTAGGTCGCCGGTTTGGTTATGTCACTCAAGCTCAACTGGTAGTCGCTCGCTTTCCATCCAATAACCTCTCAGCATTGATGGCCCTTCTCAGCCTGATTGCCTTTGTACCCTATATCACGCTGCAGATGGAGGGCGCCGGCATTGTCATCGAAGCAGTCACTGATGGAAACGTCCCCATGTGGCTGGGAGCCCTGCTCGCGTACAGTGTCGTAATCGCTTACGTACTTGTATCCGGTGCAATGGCAGTCGGCTGGACAAATACGTTTCAAGGCATCTTCATGTTGGTGATCGCCTGGACCCTAGGGCTCTATCTGCCTCAACGTTTATACGGTGGGATAGGGCCAATGTTCGAGCAGATTGCGGATGCACAACCAGAACTACTTATACCTCCAGGACTAGCAGTGGATGGAGAGCCATGGACCTGGGGTGGCTTCTCGACGTCTATTATCGTCAGCGTGGTCGGGCTGACAATGTGGCCTCATTTCTTCATGAAGGCCTTTACCGCTAGAGACGATGATACACTTCGACGCACGGTCATTCTCTTTCCAACCTTTCAGTTGTTTCTAATTCCCGTGTTTCTTATTGGATTTTCAGGGATTCTCTTCCCAAACCAGCCGCCCTCAGCAGACTTCATACTGCCCTTTATGATCCTCGAAACGCAGCTGCCAGCGCTAGTCATAGGCCTCTTCTGTGCCGGAGCCCTTTCTGCTTCAATGTCTACCGGGGATGCCTTACTCCACGCCTCCGCTTCGATTCTTGTTGAAGATGGTGCGGGACGTTATGTCCAAATTGAAGAGCGAAATAAGCCCCGCTACATCAAGGCACTGGTTCTTATTATCGGGGCCATAGCCTACTTCCTTGCGATCGTCTCTGACCTGTCTTTGGTACAGCTACTCCTCGCATCCTATGGTATCGTCTCACAGTTCGCCCCTACCGTGCTTGCGGCGCTTTACTGGAAACGAGCAAACACGCTAGGTACCCTGGCGGGACTACTCGCAGGAACCGCAACATCAGTCTTCTTCTGGGTGTACCCTGATCTCAGGCCCTGGGATATGCACGAGGGTGTCCTTGGGCTCATCGTCCATATTCCCACTCTGATTACCTTTACGCTCATGACACCCGCCCAGGACGAAGCACACATCCATAGGTTCTTCTCATGAGTGAAGAGCGCCTGAACAAGCTGCGTTCCCAAATTCAGGAACTGGATCGCGAACTAGTCACACTCATCGGCAAGCGCCGAGATCTGGCTATAGACATTGGGCAGGCCAAAGGAGCACTAGGCCTTCCGGTGATGGACCCGCCTCAAGAAGCCAAGGTAGTTCGTCGGGCCGCCGAAATTGCTAGAGACCTCGGCGTGGACGAAGAACTCACCCGTGATGTTATATGGCGTATAATTGCTGCTGCTCGGGATGCGCAAGACGGAAACAATGAGTCGGGTCCCACCTCAATTGAGGTGGATGAAGACACTACCTAATCACTCGTACTCACGAGCCGTCTCGGGGCCAACGAAGCGACAACTGTCGAGCTTCCACCCTTTGGTACACGCACCTCATAGATTTCATTCGGTGGTGTAAGACCACGAGTCAGGTGTGGGTTGAGATCCTGCAGTACGCGCTCCCTAACACCCAAGGACTCAGCTACCGCGGACAGATACGTTTCTCCTGGCACGAAGACCATATCATACTCGTATGGAGCCTCAGGAAGAATCTTAACTCCGCTTGCCTTGGCATCCGCAGCGAGGATGCTCACCGCTATAAGGCGCGGAACGTAGTTACGAGTCTCCCGAGGAAGATATCTAAGTACTTCCCAATATATCTCCTCATCTCCAATCCGGCCTTTGGCATGGCGTTTCAGTATACGTTCGACTCTTCCAGGTCCTGCGTTGTACGCAGCAGCCGCTAGATACCACGAATCAAATCGAGTATAGAGGTACTCTAGATAATCCAATGCTGCATCCGTGGCACGAACAGGGTCGCGACGTTCATCGATGTAATTATCGACCCGAAGCCCAAACTGGAGGGCAGTAGGTCCCATAAACTGCCAAAGCCCCACCGCAGACACCTGAGAGACTGCCCAGGGCGAAAAGCCTGATTCGATCATAGCGAGGTAAACAAGATCTTCTGGCATCCCTCGCTGTTGCAGTTTGCCTCGAATTAGGGTGTCAAAGAGTCCCTGTCGGCCCAAGAGGTCCAGCAATTCATGATTCCTCGTGGTCCTGAACTCTTCTAACCAGTACTCCACTTGAGCATTTACATGGAGCGGAATAGCAGGCCGTATTTCTGGTTCGGTAACAAAAACCTGAGGGCTTATCTCAACCTCACCACTGCTGCGTTGAAACCACCATAACGGCAGCAGAGATAGCGACAGCAGAACGGATACTAAAAAGCTTATCAAAAATGGCTTGTTCAGCTGTAGCCTTTTGCCAGTCTTGACTCTATCTGAGCTAGCACTTCTCTCACGAACTTTGTTGGCAGACATTGTCCACCTCCTTCTTGCACCTTCCTGGAAATCGGCACCTCTCTCCCACATTTCAGGTGATAGTTACTGCAAGTTGCACGCCGAAAAGGGTTTGAGGTCATGCTGGACAGGAGGGTCTCTATGCGAAGAGGTCCGGCCGGACAGCCACAAAGCTGCCGGTCCGGACCCCTCGTTTTTAGGTGACTACTCGGCCGGGTATACCGAAACGACATTACGAGCGCGCATGCGCTCGAACTTTACCACACCGTCGATAAGAGAGAAGAGCGTATCGTCTTTACCACGACCGACGTTACGACCCGGATGGATGCGGGTGCCTCGCTGACGTACCACGATATTGCCCGCGCGGACTGGCTGACCACCGAAACGCTTCACCCCCAGCCTACTGGGGTTGCTATCTCGTCCGTTTCGGCTGGAGCCCACACCTTTTTTGTGTGCCATGGCTGATTGCCTATCTAGATCTCTGCCGACACGCGCTCAGGTGAGCGCCACCTTGTCGACCCGAATTTCTGTAAAGTCTTGCCGATGTCCCTGCTTCTTGCGGTAACCTTTTCGCCTTTTGCGCTTGAACACAATGATTTTCTTGTCGCGCCCGTGTCGGAGGACCTCCGCAGTGACAGATGCCCCATCAACTGTTGGATTACCAACCTGCACGGAAGCCTCGCCATCCCCCGCGATGAGAACCTGCTCAAAGACCACAGACTCTCCGGGTTCTGCAGCCAAACTCGGAATCCGAATACGGACTCCAGGTTCGGCCCGGAATTGCTTCCCACCAGTTCTAAAAACGGCGTACATACTTGACGATTGGCGCTTTCTTAAGGACACGTGTTCAAGCTAGACAGCCGAGAAATGTCGATTCGGTTGAAGAATCGGTCAAGACAGGGACAAAATTATCCTGTCAAATACTTATCCGTGACGTCTGTCTCTGCAGGACCTGAAAGAAGTCTAAACTCATCGAGTGCCATGAGCGGATCATCGCGCATGTCTACATCGATGCGTGTTTGGTTCCGAAGTCGCTTCAATAGCCCCGGCTCCTCTTCGATCACGCGAAGCGCTACCTCCGGATGCACAAGTACCAGAATCCTCTTCTCTTCTTTTGAGGCTTTCGCACGTCTCACGCTGCGCTCTATCTGCCGCACAACAGTCGCAGGAGTATATACCCGACCAATTCCACCGCATGAATTGCAAACATCCGTCATAGAATTGAAGAGGGAAGGACGGATACGTTGTCGTGTCATTTCTACAAGACCTAGACCCGAGACCTCAAACGCCTTTGTGCGCGCACGGTCAAGACCCAAGTGCGTGCGAAGTTCTCGGAGCACCTTGTCACGATTCCCCTGCGAAGCCATGTCAATGAAGTCAACGACGATTATCCCTCCAACGTCCCGAAGTCTGAGTTGCTTTGCGATCTCCCTAGCCGCTTCAAGGTTGGTTCTGAGAATGGTCTGCTCCGGGTCCTTCTTACCCTTGCCGGTAAATTTCCCAGTGTTCACGTCTATGGAGACGAGGGCCTCAGTAGGCTCTATTACAACGTGTCCTCCGGACTTGAGTCTAACGGTCCTTTGAAATGCCTTTTGAATCTCTTCTCCAACCTCGTACTTGTCGAAGAGTGGCAGTGCCCCTCGGTGCAGGTGCACCCGGTCGAGTAAGTCCGGGTCTACGCTCTGTACATAGTCTCGGACCTCATTGTACACAGCCTTAGAGTCAACACGTAATGCCTCGAACTTATCGCTGAATAGGTCCCTAATGACACCGCTGATAAGCTTGGCCTCACCATGGACAGAGGCTGGAGCCGTCATAGAGTCGGCCGCTCTCTGGATCTTTTGCCACCGCTGGTGTAGCCGCCGGAACTCCTTCTCGAGAGTCTTCTTAGTGACCTCTTCGCTAACCGTCCGGACAATCATTCCACCACTATCTGGAGGAACAACACTCTGAGCCATCTTTCGTAGCTTCGAGCGCTGGTCACGGCCTTCGATCTTGCGACTCACCCCCACCCGTGACGCATGAGGCATGTACACAAGGAACCTTCCTGGAAGGGAGACCTCCGCGGTTAACCGGGGGCCCTTCGTGCCGATAGCCTCCTTTGTGACCTGAACGAGCAGCTCCTGACCCTTCCTCAGGTGATCCTGAATTGGCGGAAGCTTCCGTTGTCTTCTGCGACCCCGCCCACGGTCGCTTCCGTTGTCGTCGATGTCCCCGTCAATATCCGATAGATTCAGGTCACCCACGTGCAGGAACCCTGCTTTCCCTGTGCCCAGATCGACAAAGGCTGCCTGGATTCCGGGAAGGACCGCATCTACCCGTCCTAGGAAGATGTCACCAATCAACCGGTCCTGATCAGGCCGGTCAAACATCAACTCAACGAGCTTCTTGTCTTCTAAGAGCGCTACCCAGGATTCTTGCTGCGTAGCGCTAACGAGGATTTCTCTCCCCAATAGATCTCCGATTGTCAGGTCGAGCCGACATGCCCCCCGGCACCAGGTGCGTTCCTCACCTGCCCTTCGCCAGCGACGGAAAGGCAGACTCGGCAACCACCAAGCCTCCGGTTTTACGGGTGCGGTGAAGCAGCGTCCTTTTGCTCATTCAAACGCCAACTACCTACCGCGTCAGTTCTACGTTTCTACGATATAGGTCTGAAAATGGACTAAGGTTCCATCTTGGGGTATCTCACAATCACTTACTTACAACTTCTGCGCTGACTCCTCCTCACATTACATCAACACTATACGCCCAGACAATCGACAGACAAATCACTTAAGATTGCCAACTACGTTTCTTCATTAGGTGAATTGCAGTCATACTCTTCAGATCCACCTTGGACTGGGATGAAGCGGAGTGCAATGCCGGCAAAAAGAATCACAATTGCTGATCCAGTCAGCCAACGCTCTTCAAGATAGATGCCCGTCAGCCCGACAACTGCAGCCACGATGAAAATCCGCACCTTCCATTCAAGATAGCGACCGGCTCTCTGACTGCGGTCTAGGAAAACCATAACTCAGTAGTCTATGTCAGTAATCTGAAAAGATCCCACATGGGGACCGGCATTTTGAAGAGCGGCTTTGAGCATGAGCCCGAGAGCTGATCGTAGCTCCTCCGGTAACAAAACTTCGTCGACGAAGCCCCTCGCAGCTGCAAAACGCGCATCGAGTTGTTCCTCGTGCTCCTGTCGGACTTCGTCCATTCGAGTGCGGAGATCCTCGTCCGGAAGAGAGCCCTCTTCTTTGAGCTTATTCAGTTGTGCACTGAATAGGGCGCTGACGGAACTCTCACTCTCCATGATACCCATGCGACCAGTCGGAAGAGAAACAATAAAGTCAGGGTCGAAGCCTTGGCCACACATGGCATAATAACCTGCACCAAAAGCATGGTTGAGGGTCAGCACCAACTTCGGGACCGTCGCCGTTGCCATAGCTTCAATGAATTCGGCACCCGCCCGGATCATTCCTGAATGCTCAGCCTCAGGACCTACCATGAAGCCTGAAACATCCTGAACAAACAAAAGTGGTGTTCGATGCCGGTTCATTGTCTCGATGAAATACTTGACCTTACGAGCACTTTCCACATAGAGGATACCCCCGAAATTTGGGGTGCCACCCGTGCTGTTTTTAAACATCCCTCTCGCGTTAGCTATCACTCCTACCGGTGCTCCATCCAGCAAAGCAGTTCCACAGATTATCTCCCGTGCATGCTCCGGCTGGAATTCATCGATTTCTTCACCATCTAAGAAGCACTCGAGCACCGCTCTAATCTCGTACGGCTGCCGGCGATCTTCGGGAAGCAAATCATAGAGTTCGTAGGACAGCCGCTTGGGCGGAGTCGCGACTCGCTCTACGTTATTCCGTTCGACCGGCATCTCTTCGAGGAGTACTCGCAAGTGCTCGATGCATGCACGGTCATCCTCAACCATATAGTGAGCGACTGAAGTCACCTCTGTATGGACGCGAGCCCCCCCGAGTTCCTCCGCATCAATGGTTTGACCTGTGGTCCCCTCAACAAGTTCAGGGCCTCCCAGACCCATGAAGGAGGTCCCATCAACCATCAGAACGACATCCGACAATGCGGCTAGGTACGCGCCTCCGCCGATACAAGGCCCCATTACGGCGGAAAGCTGTGGAATGCGCAAATATCGGCGCATCAACGAATTGTAGTAGAAAATCCTTGCCGCTCCGTACTGGCCTGGAAAAACCCCACTCTGGTATGGGAAGTTCACACCTACCGAGTCGACTAGATAAACAATGGGGATTCGGCAACGCATGGCGATCTCCTGGGCCCGGAGAATTTTCTTGATCGTCTCCGGCCACCACGCCCCAGCCTTTACAGTAGCATCATTCGCTACGACCACGATCTCTCGGCCCGAAGCTCGGCCTACGCATGTGATGACCCCTGCTCCGGGAGCGAGACCATCGTATAGGTCGTGGGCAACTAGGAGACCAACTTCGACTATAGGTTCCCCTTTATCCAGAAGTAGTTCGATGCGCTCTCGAGCTGTGAGTTTCCCTTGATCATGTTGGTATTGCACCGACCGTTTACCGCCTCCTGCCCGGAGCTTCTCCCTAAGCATCTTGAGTTCGGCAGAAAGCTGGCTCAATCCCCCTCTAGGGCCATCACTGCCCCCACCGGCTATCGACTCTTCTAAGGGACTCATGCCGTCTCCTGCTGGACCAACCACTTTCGCACGTATTCGATGGCTACGGTTGTCGGCGTACCTGGCCCAAAAAGCCTTCCAATACCCTGTGACTCAAGGGAGCGCATATCAGCCTCTGGTATGATTCCACCTCCCGTCACCAGCACCTTATCCGCACCCGCATCATCAAGAAGCTGTCTAACCCGCGGAAATAAAGTCATATGTGCCCCCGACAAGCTGGACATTGCTACGACGCGCACATCCTCTTGCACAGCGACATTTACGATCATTTCAGGTGTCTGGCGTAGTCCCGTATAGATCACTTCAAACCCCGCATCTCGGAATGCAGCAGCGATCACTTTCGCCCCCCGATCATGCCCGTCTAGTCCTGGCTTAGCTACAAGTACTCGGACCTTAGGCTCTTGGTGAGGCATGGCAGTTGGGCTAAGAGATTTTGGATTCTTTCTAGGAAAATGGCTCGACGCCTAAGAAAGGGTCAACGAAGTAGTTCGCCAAGAATATCTTGGGCCACGGAGTACGTAGTCCCCTTACCCGCCTCTATGTCGTTCAGACCCATTTCAAGTCTCAAGCTTGTCTCAACCGAAGCCCAGGTGGTCCTGCGGAGCTCGCGATTAACCACTTCGCCGATATGTGCCCTAGCACGATCACGTCGACGTGATGCCAGCCCACCTGATTCTTCCAACCAGTTATGGTGTGCCTCAATCGCACTAAGAAGCTCCGAGATCCCTTCCTCAGAGAGAGCATCCGTGAGTAAAACTGGAATATCCCAGTCTGCTTGTTGAAGGACAGTGACCTCCTCCGAGACTCCTTCGTGGTAGGTGTCAGAGCGAAATGAGTTATTAAGAAACATACTAGTATCACGAAGATTCAAAGCTTCAGTCATCTCTTTTTGAAGCCTTACTGCACCGGACCTGTCTGCTTTGTTGATGACAAAGATGTCCCCGATCTCCATGAGGCCAGCTTTCATAGCCTGAATAGTGTCACCTGACTCAGGAACTAGCACGACGACAACTGTATCGGTAGCTGAAACAACCTCCATCTCTGTTTGCCCCACGCCAACCGTCTCCAGCATGAGCCGGTCAAAACCGAAGGCATCCATAAGGCCAAGCACATCTTTCGTTGCCGTGGCTAGCCCACCGAATGACCCTCGACTGGCCATAGATCGAATAAAGATTCCTGGCTCAGTAGACAAATCATTCATACGAATTCGATCACCAAGCAAGGCTCCGCCAGAGTTCGGTGAGCTTGGGTCCACTGCTACGACCCCAGTGCGCTCGCCTTGTGCAAGGCAGATCGTAGCTATTCCTGCTACAAGGCTAGACTTTCCAGCTCCAGGTGGACCTGTTACGCCGATCCGCTTTGCTAGCGGTGGCCTGACGAGGAGAGTACGAAGAAGGTCCTGAAAACCATCTGTCTCATCTTCTATGATTGAGATAGCACGAGCTAAAGCCACTGTGCTTCGGGCCCTGAAATCCTCGATTAGCTGCGCTAGAAAGAAACCTTCAGGTGTCATTCACTTCGCTGCCGAGAAGATTCCGAAGTAGTTGTTCCTGGACTTGGAACATTGGACTTTTTGACCGCTCTGGCCCCTCTGGGTGATCATAACCAAGAACATGAAGCGTTCCGTGAATAGCTAGACGTGCCAGTTCTTCACCGACCTCAATACCTAGTTCGTCGGCCTGACGTATGGCCTGCTCGAAGCCCACATATACGTCACCCACAACAAGGCCTTCTCCTCCAAGTGAGAAGGATATCACGTCCGTTGTAGAGTCCTTCCCAAGATGCCGGAGGTTGAGTTCTTGCATTTCAGAATCGGCGAGCAGCGCCAGAGAAATCTCCGCAATTGTCCCATCTTCATCGAGGGTCATCCGAATAGCTCGCTCAATGAGATCAATAGGGGCTGACCGGAAGAGTCCTGTGTTGATCAGGACCTCCGGCTGTTGGGGCAGCATTAGCTTTCCTTGTTTCCGACCGTGACTTCACTGCTCTCACCATTATTCGCATCTGTGAGGTGCCTGGTCTCGGGGTACTCAATCCGTCGGTGCATAACCCCCGACAGAATGTTCACAAACTGCTGCTTAATCAGAGCAATCTCGCCAAGCGTCAGTGGGGCCTCATCGAGTTGGCCATCGGAGACCTTACTGTCGACGATGGTATCTATAAGTTCTCGAATCCGATCAGATTCTGGCTCCTGCATCGCTCGTGCAGCCGATTCACAGGAGTCTGCCAGCATGACAATCGCCGTCTCTTTCGAGCGTGGTTTCGGCCCAGGATAAGTGAATCTCTTAGTATCTACCTCGTCCCCCAATTCCTCACGCGCCTTCTCATAGAAGAAACCAATTCTTTGAGTGCCGTGATGCTCAAGGATGAAGTCTACCACAATCTCTGGAACCTTCGCATCCTTCGCTAACCTTACCCCTTCGGTGACATGCTCGAGGACTATTGAAGCTGAAGTTTCGGGCTTCAACTTGTCGTGAGGGTTCCTGCCGTCCGGTTGATTCTCAACGAAGTAGTGCGGTTTAAGCTTCTTCCCGACGTCATGATAAAGGACGCCAACTCGGCATAAAAGGCTATTTGCATTAATCCGTGTGGCCGCCGCCTCAGCGAGATTAGCTACGCTAATTGTGTGTGCGTAGGTCCCCGGAGCTTCCATCGCGAGGTCTCTGAGCAAAGGACGCGTGGGATCTGCCCACTCTAATAGGGCGCGATCCGTAGTGATGCCTGTAAACTTCTCAAAGATGAACATGAATCCCATGGCCATAATAGCTGATACTGTCGCATTGATCCCGAATAAGAAGGCCCCCTGCCCTACTTCAATCCACGGTCGTGATATAGCCATTCCGTGTGCTAGGAGCGCCAGGCCGGCAGCAGCAGCTATAATCGCAATCGAGACCCAAGTTTCCGACCTCCGTCGAACTGCACGCACGCTCATGGCTGCGGCTGCACCTCCCACTACCAATACGAGAACAGTGCTGTATGATCCGAAGGGCGACAGGGTCCCTGTAACAGCGGCCAAAAGTAGTACCAGGAGAAGGGCCATTCGCGTATCCCAAAGCACTGCAATTGGGAGGGCGACAAATGTGATCGGGAGCAACTCCGCTGGGGCCCCCCACCGAGCAATCGCGAAGCCAGTGCCGAAGTACGCGGTCGTGAGAACTACGATTAGCGTAAGCCACCGAAAATTGGCGTAAACCTCCGGACGCGCAAAGAATATGAACAGGCCAAAAATTGATAGAAGCAAGAGATTGAGGAGGCCGGCACCCACAAACGCACTCAGGTTAAGAATCGCAGGGTCCCCATCTTCTAGCATACGTAGGGCTTCGAAATGCGCATCTAGACGTTCCTGTGTATCCGGCCCTATAGGATCACCTGTTCGCACAATGACCTGACTTTCGAGCACGTCCTCCTTGGTCAGGGGCACTGACTCTCGCGCCGCGTCGCGATCCCTCTCCGTCTCCACGACGTCCAGCTGGAGGCTGTTATCAAGATGGTATATAAGCACTAGACGGAAGAGTTCCTGGGCCTCTGGTGGCAATTCCGGTGGCAGGAATGTCACAGCCTCAGTGTAGAAGTCCGCTGAGGTGATTACGCTCTCTGCGGATACTGATACTTCTTGGTCACCCCTTCGGATCGTGACCGATTCGGTTGTCAAATCAACGAGGCGCGCAGGATCAGCAACTCCCTGTGGGATTATCTCAAGTGCAGCTCGCATCGATGCAGCTCTGAACACTGATCGTGCTTCATCGTTATAGATGTACTCCATCTGTGACGGAGTCGCTGCGATCTGACTGTTCCGAAGAATCTCCTCGAAGTTGACAGAATCTATTGCTGAAACAGCACTATCAAGCTGCTCAAAGAAAGTACTCAACCGCCCAGCTACCGACTCACCAGTCCCCTCTAGATACTGGAAAGTTGGTGGAACAGCCTGCATTGCGAGCTGCCAGTCACGCTCTAGTTCGCTCACATTCTTTGGAACACTGAAGCCGATCTCCGCAATTACATCCTCCTGAGCCACCGAACCCTGAGGGGGAATGCGGGAGTCTGACGCCTCGGTCGGAGGGAAAAAGAGGGTGATCGCAACAGCTAAACTTACGAGTAGAAATGCGCGCGCACCGTGGTACCTAACTCGGTCCCCTAGAGATCGGGTCGGATCAGGCAAAGAGTTCCCCGGAATCGAATTCTTGTCCATAACCTGGCTCATGCCTCTGAATCCAAGCTCGGATCTCGCTCATACGCGCGGATGATGTCCTTCACCAAGCGATGGCGAATCACATCTTTCTCATCCAAATAGACTAAAGAAATCCCATCAACATCAGATAGAATCGCCTCCACCTCGAGTAAGCCAGAATCACTACGGTTTGGTAGGTCGATCTGTGTCTTGTCACCAGTGATCACCACCCGTGAATTCATTCCTAGACGAGTCAGGAACATCTTCATCTGCGCCCGCGTGGCATTCTGGGCTTCATCAAGGATCACAAACGCATCCGAGAGCGTCCTGCCCCGCATGTACGCGAGCGGTGCAATTTCGATCGTCGAATCTTCCAAAGCCCGGCGCACACGATCTTGGGGCATCATATCCTCGAGGGCGTCATACAACGGCCTGAGGTATGGGTCCACCTTTTCTTGCAGGTCACCCGGCAAGAACCCGAGATTCTCCCCAGCCTCCACTGCGGGTCGTGCCAGGATAATCCGTCGGACGCGCTTCTTGTAGAGAGCATCAACCGCACATGCAACACCCAGGTAAGTTTTACCTGTCCCTGCGGGACCAATGCCAATCACCACGTCGTTCTTGAAGATCGAGGCCATGTAGGAGCGCTGCCCACCTGATTTCGGGACAATGACCCGTCGAGATCCAGGTAGTGCGATCCGGTTGTCATCTTGCGGATGAATTATTCCTTCCGACCCAAGCGCATCTACACCTTCTGTAAACCGTGCGATATCAGGCGTATCAAATGGCGCCCGTAGCCTCGCTAGTTCGATCATATGCTGCACAACTGGCACTGAACGCTCGACGGCTCCTAGTTCACCCGAAAGGATCAAGTGGTCGCCACGAAGCACAACGCGGATACCAAAGAGCCTTACCAACTCTTGGACATTACAGTCATTTACTCCCGCTAGCATTAGAGGGTCTGCCCCCTCCGTTTCTAACCGATGCTCGACCAGGGTCTCACTATTAGCCACGACTACCCTTACTCCCGCTTGCAGGATGTAGTGACTTGAAGCGCCAAATCCTTCAACTCGCTCTCGCCGATCCGGGTCGGCGCACCTTCGTAGAGTGCCCGTGCAGCCGTCGTCTTGGGAAACGCAATTACATCCCTAAGACTCCCAGATCCGGTGAAGCGCTGAACCATACGGTCCAGACCCAGGGCGATGCCACCATGAGGCGGCGCCCCAGCGTGCAATGCTTCCAGCAGGAAGCCGAATTTCTCTTCGATTTCGACATCATCAAGCCCTAGTGCGCGTAGGATCCGACGCTGCAGCTCAGGCTGGTGGACACGAATACTACCCGAACCGAATTCAGTACCGTTGTACACCAAATCATATGCTGTACCCCTAACCGCCCCGGGGTCCGTCTCTAAAAGTTCAAAATCATCTTGGTGCGGCATCACAAACGGGTGGTGGCTCGCACTCAACTCTCCGTCTTCTTCGTCGAAAACCGGGAAGTCCGTGACCCACAGCCAGGAGTGCTCTCGCTCATGTGCCAGCCCCAAAGCGTTTGCGGCTCCAATTCGTGCTGCCGCGAGTGCTGGAGACGTCAGCCTGTCAGGTCCTGCAGCAGCTATGGCGAGATCTCCAACACGTAACCCGATAGCTTCAGCCGTCTCAACGGTGAGGAACCTACCGAGCGGACCTGACAGGCTACCTTCATTATACTTCGCCCACAAAAGTCCCGGAGCGCCCGTGTCCTTAGCCCGTTCTTCAATTGTCTCAATTTGCTTTCGAGATAATTGAGATCCTCCATCAAGCCGCAACCCTCTAACCCGTCCTCCCGCTTTGATCTGGCTCTGGATGATGTGAGAGTCGATATCCTTAGTCTTCTGCGTCCAATCCTGAATCTCAAGATTGAAGCGAAGGTCGGGACGGTCTGAACCAAAGCGCTCCATTGCATCTGCCCAGGTCATACGCGGGAATGGCAACGGTGCATCAATTCCGGCTACATCGGCCATAGCCGAAACAAGCCCCTCCATCCAGACAAGAATGTCGTCCGGCTCGACAAAGGATGCCTCAACATCGATCTGAGTGAATTCTGGCTGACGATCAGCTCGCTGATCCTCATCCCGAAAGCACCGGGCTATCTGGAAGTAACGATCGAAACCCGCAACCATAAGAATCTGTTTGTAGAGCTGTGGGCTTTGTGGTAACGCATAGAACTCACCCCTATGCACGCGACTAGGAACGAGGTAATCCCGAGCCCCCTCCGGAGTTGCTTTCGTTAGGATAGGTGTTTCTACCTCAACAAATCCAAGACGATCAAGATAGTTGCGAGCTGTAAGCACGAGTTTATGACGTAAAATAAGGTTCGCCTGCAGCTCGCTACGGCGAAGATCTAGAACCCTATGTTGTAGCCTCAATTCCTCAGCTGAGAGTTGATCCTCCGGTGCTCTATAGACTGGAATCGCGGGTGTTTTTGCATTGGAAAGCACTTCTATCCGAGTGGCCTTCACTTCCACGGCTCCCGTAGCCAAATCCGCGTTCTGAGATGCCTCTGGTCGAAGTTCAACCTTACCCTCAATCGCAATCACGTCCTCGTGACTAAGATCATGTGCAATACGAAAGACCTCTTCGTTAGCCCAGTCGGGTCCAAATGAAACTTGGATGAGGCCGCTACGATCCCGGAGATCCACGAATACAAGCCCCCCGAGATCCCGTCGACGGTGCACCCAACCCGCAAGCTGGACATTGGTACCCTCGTCTTGGGAGCGAAGCCCACCAACCATGCGCTCACGAAGTTGAGTCTGTTCCGCTTTAGTCTGCGACATCGGCTATCGAACCCGTTCCTTTCAGTTCAGCGTAAAGGCTATTGAACGTCCCTCCATAGCACCACGGTCACACCTTATCCGAATAAACCCTAACCCCATCGATAGCGAACCGCCCAGGCTCACACATTGGCGGGAGAGACATGTCTGTTGAGAACGGTCCGTAGTACCTAAGGGTGCACCGGCAATCATGAGTGGATCTTTGTGGGACGAGTACACGAGCTACAGCTCCTATGGCTACGCGAAGCCCTTAGAATCCAGAGGAGACCTGCTTATCCTCAATCTTCCCATGCCTTTAATAGGCCTCAGAACACCTAAGCCTTGCCAGCCGTTCAACAAAAAGAGGACCGCCACCCACCAGGTAGCAGGTCCCCACGTATGTATTCCGTTCACCCGACATTTGTCTTCGGATAGCGCGCCCGCTGTGGACCTCCTCACCTTCAGTCGTTTTTCCTCGGGCGCTAAGTTAAGTGTACAGATAGGTCGATTCAAGAAAAAGCACATGCCTAGCACCTCTTCCAAAGACCTGCTCTCAATGACACCCGAGGGCCTTCGTCATGCCCTCTCGAAGTATTTTGAGCAAAAAGGCCTGCCCGCGTATCGGGTTGGGCAGGTTGAGAAATGGATCTACAAATCGCTCACTTCGAGCATTGATCAAATGACAGATGTGCCGCTCACAGAGCGACGTGACCTCTGCGATCAGTTCAGCCTCATCGAACTGAGAGACGCGAGGATAGCCAGAAGTAAAGACGGAACTGTTAAGCACGTTTGGCAGCTCTCCGACGGAAAGCTCGTGGAGTCCGTGCTTATCCCGACGCGCCAAAGACTCACACTATGTGTCTCTAGTCAGGCTGGGTGCGCCTTAGGTTGCACCTTTTGTGCGACCGGTTGGGGAGGATTTGAGCGCCAGCTATCCGCCGGTGAAATCGTATCCCAATACCGGGCATCGCGCAGATGGGCGGAGGGAAATGGCTACGGCCCTATTACTAATATCGTCTACATGGGTATGGGTGAGCCGCTTGCAAATCTTGGTGCTGTCCACGATTCGCTCACAATTCTCAACCAAGGCTATAAGGTGGGCGCGCGCAGGATCACTGTTTCTACAGTCGGAGTCGTGCCAGGAATCTTGGAGTTGGCCAGGCGACCTGAGCAGTTCGGCCTGGCATTGTCCCTACACGCGCCCTTGAGCAAGCTGAGAGAAGAACTCATTCCACTCGAGAAACGATACCCACTCCCTGACGTGATTGAAGCACTTTCACAGTTCCAAGACTCAGGAGGAAAAAGGATCACCTACGAGTACACTATGATCCGTGGCATTAATGATGATCCTGAGTTGATTCGGCCGCTAGCAAATCTCGCAAATAGGGTAAGGGCTTTTGTAAATCTGATCCCGTATAATCCGATTCCCTATCAGGCCTGGCATCCATCCTCAGCAGAGCGGATCCATGCGTTCGCTAAGGGTCTTACAAAACAAGGTGTCTCCGTTGCCGTGCGTGAGACCCGTGGCTCCGATATCGATGCGGCCTGCGGGCAACTCCGCGCCCATGCTCTCGAGAAGAGAGCCAGCGACGTTGCCGAGCCACAAGATTCGATCAACTAATGCCGTCGAGTACGCGGCCCCAGCGAACTTCACGGATCCATGGGAATGGTCGATAGGAACCCTTGTTGTACGAGAAGTACGTGAACATGGCTCGACCCTCGAGCCGCCAACCCTCAAGCAGGCCCCAATACCGTGAATCAAGGCTTTGCTCTCGGTTGTCACCCAGCATGAAATAATGCTCTTCCGGGACCACAAGTGGCCCCCAAGTATCGCGGGTTGGCGAGTAGGCGTTTCGATCCATATCGGACGTCACATAATCACGCTGCCACTCCATCCATGGATGGGTTTCATCCGCCACGTTAGAGTGGATGACATAGGGCTCGTTTACTACCTGGCCATTCCTGTAGAGGGCACGGTTACGCATCTCTAAGGTGTCGCCCGGCATACCCACTAATCGCTTGATGAGCTTAAGAGTCTCTTCATGGGGAGGGTCGAAGACCAGCACATCCCAGAGATTCGGTTCTGAGTAGCCAGGAATGCGTATGTTGGTGGCGGGCACCCTAGAGCCGATCGCCGCACGGTTAACCACAAGCATATCACCGACCAACAGGGTCCCTTCCATCGAACCGGATGTGATAACGAAAGTCTGGACCAGGAAGGACCTTAGAACTAGGAACAGTACGACCGCTATCGCGATCGACTTTATCCACTCCACAACTGGATTAGCCGGAATCTTTTCTGAGCGTTGCAACCTGGAGCTACCTCTCTCCGCTGTATCTGGCTTCCTCTGCACTATCTAGCTACCTGACTATCTAGCTACCTGTCGAGTCTCTGTTCAACGGCTAAACCATCCGCGAAGATCCCACGGCGTTCGAGATGGAGCAGGGAGCGAATCTTCTTCCTGCACGATCACCCCCGACCACTCATTACCCAACAATACGGTGACGTCTACAAAGAGACTCGAGTCAGCCTCGCGTAGGACGTTATGTATTCCAAGTGCGTTGGCAACGGCTCCAGCCATATCCAGACGCCCGACCCGATCAATCACCACCGAAGAACTACGGTCAAACTCGCCCGCATTACCCCACTGGACGACGTCAAAACCCACGGAACGCAACCTTCCCATCGCAGCTCGTGCCTGACCGTCCACACCTCCCGCGTTGAGAACTTCCACACGGACTCGATCAATCGGAGCTCTAGCAACCTCGGTCTCGGCGTTAAGTACCTCCGGAGCAGGCCAACTAGAGTGCGCAATACCGGCCAACAGACCGACAGCAACAAGAAGCACAAAGCCCAAAATCAGACGCCCCCCGTTCAAACTCATGAGCTGATCAGTCCGTTCCAAAATGCGACCGTATGTTCGGAGATCTTAGAACCGCGCTCTAGCTGGTGATTAAGCCTCGCTCGGATAATCTCTACGAGCACATCATCAAGCCTATTGGGCATCTGCTCCCTTAACTGAGCGCGCCACTCTCTCGAAAAATCTCTACCAGGCTCTAAAAAGTCAGCCGCGTAAAGAGCTCGACCAAGTGACTTCAGACCCGGACTACCAATACTGTGAAATGCTATCGCACTAAGCATCTCTCCGTCTGTAAGCCCATCCTTTTGTAGAAGCTCAGCTGCGGCCGGACCGTGAAGCAAGGTTCCGTCTAGATGACGAAAATCGTCTGGAACTATCTCTCTAAGAACCTCTGGCCGCTCGTCCCGAAGTGAATCGTGCAGATATCCGACTGCCTGCCATCGAAACTGGTCTTCTTCTGAAAGACCAAGGTCTTCAGCCCAGGATTCCAGTAGCATGGCAACCCTCTCCATATGCTCCCGTCTCTGGCCGCTTGCCACAGCCCATTTTGGGAGTACTCCCTCCGAAGCAGCGGAGACCGACGGATGCAGGGCAGTATGTAGCATAAGACACCTATGTAAAATGACTTACGGTATGAATCCACCCTTACGTTAAGTTTATGTTGCGAAGGCCATCGCCCGTCCACGCTCTCGGTGGTTACCTTTTGTTGCCTCCGCAGAAGAGACCACATGCCGATCCGTTGGGACTCCCTGCTCGTGCGCCACACCACGAACGAGCTACGTCAAAAACTCGAAGGAACTCAACTTCGAGCGATTCGCTTCGACCGCCAGAAGCGGGACGTACTCGTAATATTTCAGGATAAGACGCTCGTATGGCGACTCCATCCGTCCAAGGGCCACCTCGTTTTCGCTAATTCGATCACACCAGCTAAGAGCGACTATCGCTTTCGCGGAAAACTCCGTGTCGTGGAAGCACCTGATGACGAACGAATTGTCCGGTTTGGACTACCTCCAGTTAGGTCAGATCCCGTTAATCTCATCATAGAACTTCTGGGAAATCAGTGGAACGCACTCATCACTGAGGGTGATCCTGGCATCACTCGCCACGTCCTTTGGCAACGTACCGGCAAGGCTACTAATCGGGCCGTGGGCCAGCTTTACAAACCTTTTACTTCTCGGGGACGTATCGGCTTGAAAGGGGACGTCACTTTAGGCGAATGGCGTAAAGTCCTGGGCTCAGTCCGGTCAGAAGACCGAGCGGCTACCCTAGTACGAACCTTTGCTTGGACTTCACCGCTGAACGCTCCTACACTGCTCGGCACTCCCGGAGGGTTAGAGGCCGGACATGCCCATTGGCACGCTATGGCTACTAGTGAGCCGGAACCGGTGATGCTGGATCTGGACTCCGGTCCCCAACCTTATCCGTTTTCCCTGGCCGGTTTTGAACAGTCCTCCACGGAAAGCCTAATCACCGGATTCTCCTCGTGCACAGTACCCAAAGATGACAGAGACCAAGAACCCACCGTAGCGGCGACCGCACCGGACGTAATCGCAAGGTTAGATAAGGCTCTGAAGCAGGCAAGAAAGCGCGCACGTAGGCTTAAAGAGGAAGTCGCCAAACTACAAGATCCCACCACACTACGTACGATTGGGGACCTGATTCTCGCTAACTACACTGATATCCCAGAGGGTTCTTCCGTAATCAGGCTGACGGATTTCGATGGCTCAGAGGTAAAGGTTGAACTCAGACCCACGGATCCGCCGCACAAGAACGCGGCCCGCTTTTACGCGCGGGCGAAAAAATCTGAGCGCGCACGAGAACAGCTGCCGCAGCTAATTGACCTAGCCCGTGAAGAACAAGCCAAACTTGAGAAACTCTTGGCCCTTGCACACTCAGGTGACGCCAACGAGTCCGAGATCGAGAAGGTGCTAGGGCCTGCCATCAAGAAGTCAGCGTCTGGGGCTACCGAACCTGTCAGTCCATACAAAGTCTACGTCAGCTCAGGCGGCCTGGAAATCCGTGTTGGCCGCGGCGCCAAGTACAACGACGAACTTACGTTCCACAACTCCTCACCTGGAGACGTTTGGCTTCATGCAAGGCACAGTGCCGGTGCCCACGTCATTCTCCGTTGGAAAGGACCTGGGAGGCCTCCAGCCCGAGATCTTCGCGAAGCGGCAACTCTCGCTGCACTCCATTCAAAGGCTCGCACGTCAGTGAGCGTGCCCGTTGACTGGACACTACGTAAGTACGTCCGCAAGCCCCGAAAATCTCTAGCAGGGACAGTGATACCAGACCGGGTCGAAACACTGTTTGTCGAGCCAGATACCGGTCTGATGGATGCATTAGCTGAAAATGCTCGGATGGCCACGTATTCAGAACTGGGAAGCTCTGGTTGAGCTAAAGAGAGTCTGGCTAGCAAAAACAGATACACTTAACCTCTAGCATTGGTATAGCTGAGCGTGCTTGCTGCTAGATCCATCCTGGCCACCCAACCTTTTCGCGTGTAGAGTGTTATGCGATACTGGTCTGGATGTATCCTGCCGTAACCTGACCTTCTGTTCTGAAGCGAACTGATCAGTGGGGTTAGTATCTCACCCCACTCTAAGGAGAGGACCTATGATTCGACCCCAAACGTCTATCCGCACGCTGATTCTGGCCACCCTTATGGCCGTCGGCTTGTCGGCATGCATGGGTGATACGAGTTCTACTTCATCCATGCAGTCTTCTGCTAACACGCTGTTACCCATGCCAGCAGATGCCTCAGGATCACAGGTTCCTGAGGGAGTCGCACAATTCGCGGTAGACCCATTTTGGCCCCAACCTCTCCCCAACAACTGGATTCTTGGGCAGGTAGCTGGGAACTCTGTCGACAGTGACGACAACATTTGGATCATCCACCGACCGCACACCGTCCAGGCCACGAACGCAGGTTCGACGCCATTACAGACGAGCCGGGACAACAGCTGGGGTCACGACCCTTTGCAGTCACTCTGCTGCACTACCGCACCGCCTGTAATCGCCTTCGACCCTGATGGCAACGTGATTCAAGCGTGGGGTGGTGACAGCCCCACAGGCGAGTACCAGTGGTTTAACAATGAGCACGGTATCCACGTTGATTATCAGGGATTTGTTTGGGTAGCAGGAAACGGTGGAGATGACCACCACTTGATGAAGTTTACGCAGGACGGAGAGCTGGTTTTAAAGATTGGCGACGTGGGCGTAAGCCAGGGCAGCAATGACACAAACTCAGTCAATCGAGCCGCCACCATGGAAGTCGACCCGGAGACGGATGAACTCTACGTGGCTGATGGCTATGGAAATCGCAGACTTATCGTGTTCGATGCGAATACAGGCGAGTATCTCAGACACTGGGGAGCCTATGGTGAGACCCCTCGCGATGAGGACCCAGGTCCTTGGGATCCCAATGCACCGCCGAGCCGAACGTGGCGGACACCGGTCCATGGCCTAGCAATCTCGACAGATGGCCGAGTCTACGTGAGTGACCGTCCTAGCAACCGCTTCCAAGTCTTTGAGAAAGACGGCACCTACCTTATGGAGAACGTACTAGCTCCTGATACTTATGGCCCGGGCTCGACTTGGGGTGCGGAGCTTGACCCGACTGATCCGGAACAGCGCTTTCTCTACGTACCGGATGGAACTAATAACAAAGTTTGGGCCCTAGACCGCACAACTCTAGAACCCGTCTATTCCTGGGGTACAGGCGGACGCAGGCCGGGTCAGTTCGACTGGCTGCATTACATGGCGTTCGATTCGAACGGCAACCTCTACACAGGCGAGGTCCAAACAGGGCATCGAGTTCAGAAATTCGTGCGACTGAACGGTAACTAGAACAGGA
Source organism: Gemmatimonadales bacterium UBA2982 (assembly GCA_002347035.1). GTDB lineage: Bacteria > Gemmatimonadota > Gemmatimonadetes > Longimicrobiales > Gaopeijiaceae > UBA2982. Next base: position 101,442 of record DEAM01000019.1, read on the forward strand.
GGCCTAACTCGGCACCCTGCCCGACTTGCTAGACCACGATCGCGAGTTTGTTCTAGTCGGAGCGGCCGGCAGACAGGTCTCCAGCAGTTATGAAACTTGTCACCGGGCCTCCGTAATCGCTCGGAGAACCCACGTTCAGTGAGTTTCGGGGTGAGGGTGAGACATTACTAGGCCAAGCCTGAGAACTAGCTTCCTCGGGCTACAAAGGTTTTCAAAACTTCATATCTTGGACTGATGTATTCAGTAAGATTAAACGGAGGGATCTGATGAGAGACGCCCCAATCGTCGAGAAGTCCACCTGGCATCCTGGGTTGATCACTATGTTCACCCTAATCGGGCTCGCCATGCTGTCTTTCCACACGGAAACAGCTGCCCAAGAAGGTGACCAGAGCCGCCAGGTGACTTTTACTGAGGACGTCGCTCCGCTGCTGCAGGAGAATTGTCAGATTTGCCACCGTGAAGGCGGCATCGGACCAATGGCCCTGCTGAACTACCAACAGGCGAGACGGTATGCGGCCCGCATTCGGACCCAAGTCGCCTCTCGTGAGATGCCTCCGTATCAGTACGATCAGGAAGTAGGCATTCAGGCGCTCGAACACGACATGCGGCTGAACGATGACCAGATCGCAACAATTTTAGCGTGGATCGACGCAGGCTCTCCGGAGGGTGATCCAGCCAAGATGCCACCGGCAAAGAGTTTCCCTGACCCGGCCGAATGGCGTATGGCCGAGCACTTTGGCCAGCCAGACATCGTGGTCGGGACAACACCCTACGACGTGCCAGCTGAAGGAAACGACAAATGGTGGGAACCCACCGTGAAAATCCCAGGGCTCGAGGGCGATCGGTACATCAGGGCTATCGAAGTGAAGCCATCAGTTCAGGGGCGGGGGCTTGTACACCATGCGAATACGAATCTCATGCGCCCAGGGCCTGCGGGAGAACTCTACAACGCCTCTGGAGGGCGGTTCACGGAGTATGCGGGAAACAAGTTAGGTGAGATCGTTCCGGAGGGCGCCGGCCGTCTCATTCCTGCTGATGGATGGGTCGCGTGGAGTGTTCACTACCATCTCAACGGCACGGCGATCGAAGACGATGTTACAGAGCTTGGCTTTTGGCTTTACCCAGAAGGCTACGTTCCTGAGTACGAGCAGCGCTTACATCGATGGGACCTCGAAGGCGATCTCCTAATTCCGCCTCACGAGACAACGATGACACAGGGTTTTCACACGTTCGACCACCCTATCCGCATCGACAGCTACCAGCCGCACGGACACCTTCGGCTCCGGGGAGCTTCGATCGAGGTTCTGTATCCGGAGACTGGGCAACGTGAAGTGGTTTCGATGATTAGTAACTGGTCTACATGGTGGGCCCATAGTCATATCTATGAAGAAGACTCAGCACCTTTAGTGCCGGCTGGCGCCGTAGTAATCCTTACTCACTGGTACGACAACACGGAGGACAACCCATACAATCCTGCCCCAGATCAGTGGGTTTATCCTGGCAGCCGTACCAACGATGAGATGTCGCACGACTGGCTTGGTGTCTCCCATCTTTCCCAAGAGCAGTACGAGGAAATTCTGGCACGCAGGGGAAGGCCTGTGGCAGAGCGATGAAACCGAAGATCACCCTCACAGGAGTAACATTAGCTCTCCTGCTGGCAAGTTGGGAGCCCGTGCATGCACAGGAAATAACAAGACCTATCTGGACGCTGTCGCCGAATGCACGGCTAATGATGGATGATGGACTTCCTGTGATCCCTCTCTTCGAAGGCTGGTACGAAAACCCTGACGGTACATACACCTTTGAATTTGGCTTCTGGAATCGGAACCATGAACAAGGGTTCCATATACCGATCGGGGAAAACAACTCAATAGAGCCAGCTGAATATGGAGGAGGCCAGCCCACAGTATTTATGCCAAGCAACGCGAGGGGGTACTCTCACGGAGATAATACTGGGAACTTTACAGTCACTGTACCTGGGGACTTTGTAGAGGGAGGGGGCGAGGTTATTTGGACTCTCAGGTCTCAGGGGACTGAGGTCTCAGTACCAGGACAAGTGGTATCTAACTATGGACTATCGCTGGGGCCTCAGGCCGGAGGTTCTCTGCCTCCAATGCTGAAACTAGAAGAAGATGGCCCGGAACTCTGGGGAACATCTTCAGCTGATGGTGACCCACGCGAGACTTCGACGACGCGCGTAGCGGTGCGTGGTAGCTACGCTAGGCCGGTAACGCGCGCAGCAACCGTAGGGACACCATTGACCCTTGCGGTGTGGGCCCAGGATCGCTTTGTGCAAATCAACGATCGACAGCAAGTGCCTGCAGTCGTCACTTGGTTTACTCACCAGGGACCGGGACCGGCCGAAGTTGGTCCTATCCAGATTGATAGTGAAGGCAAGGCTGTTGCAACAATTACGTTCAGTGAGCCCGGTCGGTATTTGCTGCTAGCACGCGCTGATAACTTCCGCGGATCAGGAGACAGCAGTACCGGCGACCACTGTTGTTGGACTAATGGCTACATCGAGGTGACTGTCTCTCAGTGAACCTGTAGGTCTGGCCGGTGGCCGGTGCTGGCTAATAAGCCTGGATAGCTGGAAAGCCCGTACAGGCATAAGATCGGTCCCGTGCGCCTAAATAGCTGTCCCTATATCCATTCTGCAGATACGATGCAGTGGTTTCTATCGAGCACACGCGGAATGCCGCGACCGGAGGAAACTTCATGGGCCAGAGTCGAAGGGACTTTCTGAAGAACGCTGGATTCGCAGGTATGGGAGCGCTTGCAAACAACTCTGACGATGTGCACTACTCATGGAATGCAGCACCAGTGCTCCAAGAGGTTCGAAGGGTGCAGACCCCAGTGCTAGAGATAGGATACGAAGAGCATGGTGATCAAAATGGCTTCCCCATCATTCTACTCCACGGCTTTCCCTATGATATCCGAGCATGGGACGGAGTCGCTCCTCCTTTAGCAGAAGCTGGGTACCGAGTACTCGTACCTTACCTTCGAGGCTATGGTCCTACCGTTTTTCTGGATCCCTCCGTATCACGGATGGCCGAGCAAGCAGCAATCGGCCAGGACGTGATCGACTTTGCTGATGCACTAGGGTTGCAGGAATTTGCCCTAGCAGGTTTTGACTGGGGCAATCGTGCTGCTTGCATCACTTCTATTCTTCACCCGGAGCGTGTCCGAGCTCAGGTCGCCATCGGCGGCTATTCGGTTCAGAACACAGTGACTGCTTCAGGACCGGGTTCCGCAGCAGCTGAAGCACGGCTCTGGTATCAGTGGTACTTCAACACGGAACGCGGTGTAAGGGGGCTTGAAGCAAACCGCTATGACATCTGTAGGTACCTGTGGGAGACATGGTCCCCAGGCTGGGAGTTCAGCGATGAGACTTATAACCGTTCAGCGATATCATTCGAAAACCCAGATTTCGTCGATATCGTGATCCACTCATATAGGCACCGGCACCGGAATGCCCCAGGAGAAGAGAGGTTTCTTTCCATTGAACGAGAGTTGGCTGAGCGGCCTCGGATTCGTGTGCCAGCAATTGTATTACGTGGAGCTCAAAATGGTTTTGGTCGGCCCTCGAACGACCCTTCGGGTGATCGTGACAGGTTTACGGCGATGCAGGCCCGGCGCATCGTGGATAGAGCTGGACATGACCTCCCTGCACAGCGACCAGATACCGTTGTAACAGCACTATTAGAGCTGCTGGCTTAGAAGGCACAGTAACTCTGTTCTTGCAGAAACAGCTGAGGCTACCCCTCTAAGAAGGTCTATCAAGGGCTAACCTCAAAGATGTAAGAAACTGAGAGGCTTCAGCCACCCCACCCCGTTCAAGGGTCTGGATGAGCGCGCTGCCGACTACGACACCATCTGCAACCGCTCCGGCTGCTGCTGCCTGCTCGCCCGTTGAGATACCAAAGCCAACGGCGACAGGCATGCCCACCGCACTCTTAATGGAGGTTAATTCTCCTTCTAGCTCATCCCGAAGCTTACTGCGCGTACCCGTCACGCCAGTCCTTGAAATGTAGTAGAGAAAGCCCGAACCCCCACTCGCTACACCTGGCACTCGATTAAGCGGAGTTGTGGGTGCCACTAACCGAATTAGATCAAGGGGCGAAGTAATCACCTCACTTTCTAATTCTGGGTCAGACCCGCTCGGCAAGTCGGTCATAAGCAGACCGCTAGCTCCTGCAGCTTCAGCATCCGCGAGAAACGAGGTCAAACCATAGCGAAGAACTGGGTTGAGGTAGGTAAATAGTACGATAGGGATGTCAGAGTGCTTCCGAAAAACACGAAGGTCCTCTAGGACACCTTCGACCGTGGTACCGTTCTCAAGAGAGACAAACGAGGACTTTTGGATCGTTGGGCCGTCTGCGAGTGGGTCCGAGAACGGAATACCAAGTTCGATTACATCTGCACCGTGATTAGCGAGCGCATCAAGCACCTGCACGGTGGAGGTGCGTGTTGGGTAGCCAGCCGTGATATACGGAATGAGAGCGGACTGACCATTGGCGCGACATGCTTCGAATGCAGCCGAGATCGATATATCAGACATTCACCACCCCAATCTCGTGCTTCGTACGGTCTGTATCTTCAGCATCCCCTGGAGTATCAGGAAGATAGGCTGGATTTGATCTCCAGTGACTCGCCCGTCACTCCAATCTCTGGCGTTTGCATAAGCGTAACCTACACACCTTTTGAGGTAGCTCACTGAGAGGTCCTCAAAGGAGCGAGCCCCGACCCTCAATTCGGGCGACGTGAGCGACGTCTTTGTCTCCTCGCCCAGAGAGGCATACAAGCAAGGGACCATCGTATTCGGACCCGTGCTTAATAACATGAGCCACAGCATGTGCTGACTCGAGAGCGGGTATGATCCCCTCCAGTTCCGAAAGTTGGTGAAACGCGTCGAGGGCAGCATCATCAGTGACAAAACTATACTGCGCCCTTTGCGTATCCTTCAGAAAGGAGTGCTCCGGCCCAACTCCCGGATAGTCAAGGCCAGCCGAAATTGAATGAGCTGGGGCTACCTGACCATCTGGATCCTGAAGGAGATAACTGAGTGAACCGTGAAGGACACCTGGCATTCCTGCGGCCAGAGACGCCGAATGCTGACCGGTCTCCAGCCCAGCTCCTCCCGCCTCTACACCAATAAGCTGGACCTCTTCGTCCTCAATGAAATCGTGGAATATGCCTATCGCATTCGAACCTCCTCCAACACACGCGACAACCGCCGCCGGAAGCTGACCCAAAACCTCAAGAAGCTGAGCTCGTGCTTCTCGACCGATCACCGACTGGAAGTCTCGCACCATCCTAGGAAAAGGATCCGGCCCAACCACAGAACCAATGATGTAGTGCGTTGTCTCCACATTTGTGACCCAGTCGCGAATCGCCTCATTCGTCGCATCCTTAAGAGTCCGAGTGCCAGATCCCACAGGGCGAACCTCAGCGCCGAGCAGTTCCATTCGATAAACGTTGAGTGCCTGTCGGTCGACGTCCTCTTCCCCCATGTAGACCACACAATCGAGATCAAATAGTGCGCATGCAGTCGCAGTCGCTACTCCATGTTGACCAGCCCCGGTCTCGGCAATAATCCGCTGCTTTCCCATTTTAAGAGCCAGCAAGGCTTGTCCCAGGGTGTTGTTGATCTTGTGAGCGCCGGTATGATTGAGGTCCTCTCTTTTCAGATAGAGGGCGCCATGGCCCACAGCCTCCCCAAGCCTTCTCGCATGATACAAAGGGGTCGGTCGACCCGCGAAGTCGGCTAATAAGGTTGATAGATGTGCCTGGAACTCAGTATCCCCTCTCGCCTGATCGTACGCATCATTAAGCTCATCAAGCGCACGTATAAGAGTTTCTGGCACGTAGCGCCCACCGAAGGCCCCGAAACGATCACTGCGCATTGGGGACGGATTCTCCGTCACAAAGCAAGGTCCTTTTTAGTCTGCCCGGTCTTCAACCGGGCCTGATGGATAAACGCACTCATGCTTTCTGGATCCTTCTCGCCGAGTAGTCGCTCCACACCTGAAGACACATCTACAACGGTTGGAGAGAAAATGCCCACTGCTTCCGCAACCGTATCCGGACCTAACCCCCCCGCGAGCACAAAATCACAACTACGAGGAATCAAAGATCGCAACGCTAACGGCTCAAGTGTAACACGTGCACCTCCGCCACCTATCACTCCTTCCCTCCATCCCTCGACAAGAATGCCATCTACTAGAGGTCCGTACAAACCTACAGCCACAGTCACATCTTCAAGTGATCGTGCACGTACTGCCTTCCATAATTTCCAGGGCCCACGATGCCGTAGCTCTTCAACAACATTCAGCGGCTCGTTCCCATGTAATTGAATGACGGATGCGTCAACTCGATACGCCGCAGACTCAGCCCCATCCGGGTCTTCATCGACCACCACGGCAACCTTGGGGACCTCCGTACTCTCAATGATCGCTGCACAATCCTCAAGGGCAACACTCCTCCTAAATCCAGGTGAAAGAATCAAGCCCAGGTAATCCGCCCCTGATCGGTCTGCTATGAGCGCATCCTGATTCCGCATAAGACCACAAATCTTTACACGGACTTGGTTAGCCACGAGCATCTTTGCTCCTTGCCACGGAACTCATCGCCACGGCTGCAACCTTAGGGTCAGGAGAGCGTAGCAGCGCCTCTCCAACTAGGATGGCATCTACTCCCTCATCCCCCAGTAAGCGTACATCTTCCGCACTTCGAATCCCACTCTCAGAGACAACTACAACCTCATCTGGAACCTCATCCAAGAGCTCAAGCGTTGTGCGCAGATCAGAACGAAAGGTTGAAAGATCTCGATTATTAATTCCAATGATCTTGGCACCTAGCTCAACAGCACGACGCAGCTCACTAAGGTCATGAGTTTCCACAAGCACTGACATACCCAGCTGCTCAGCTTCAAAAAACAAACATCTAAGTAGTTCATCCGATAGAATACGCACGATCAGCAGGACGGCATCAGCCCCGGCAGCTCGGGCTTCAAGCACGTGAAGCGGATCAAGCGTGAAATCCTTCCGCAGAACAGGAATAGCCGTTGCCGATTTCACCGCTATCAGATCCTTGGTGCTTCCGCCAAAATACTCCTCGTCTGTAAGAACACTCAGTGCGGCAGCACCGGCATCCTCATAAACCTGAGTCAAGGTGACTGGATCAAGGCCTGGGTAAATTTGTCCGGCTCCGGGTGACCTCCTCTTGCACTCGGCGATAAGCGCCACGACATCAGGGGTTGAAATCACACTCTGGAAGTCCCTAGGTGGAGGTGCCAACGCAGCGGCAAACTCAAGTTCTTTCTCGCGTAATCTAAGCTTTTCTAACTCAGCCCACTTAGTAGAGACAATTTCTGCCAGTATGCCGGGAAGTGAATTCAAGCCTTGCATTTCGGGCAACCTTCGGGTAACCTTTTTCGGTTCCTGTTCGGGTTTACTTGGAGAGGAGGGTGGCTGAAATGCCCCTCACCAAGCGTCAGAAAGAGATCCTCGACTACATCGGCAGCTTCATCGATAGCCAGGGATACGCACCTAGCTTCGAAGAGATCGCAGAATCGTTCGGATACTCTTCGCTCGCCACTGTGCACGAGCACTTGAGCAATTTGGAACGCAAGGGCTACCTAAGAAAGTCTTACAACGAGAGCCGTTCCCTAGAACTGACTCTACCTGACGCAGGTGCCCCCTCAATTGAGCTACCCCTTTTGGGAGCGGTAGCCGCCGGGCTTCCTATCGAGGCGATCGCGGAAGAAGAGACTCTAGCTGTGCCACCTGACATGGTTAGTCGGAGGACGAACAACTACGTGCTCCGTGTTGAGGGAAACTCAATGATCGAGGAACAAATTCGCGACGGAGATTATATTGTCGTCCAGGCCCAAGAGCAGGCGGAAGATGGTCAAATGGTTGTAGCTCTAGTCGCAGATGAAGCTGCAACGGTCAAGAAGCTTTACCGTGAGACTAGTGGACAGGTCAGACTGCAACCGGCTAATCCCACAATGGAACCGATCCTTGTAGATCCCGGACAAGTTCAGGTGCAGGGAATTGTGGTAGGAGTAATACGCAAATATTGAGAGCCTAGTTAGACGCTGAGCGCAGCCGTTCCAAGGCAGCCATCGCTGCACCTCCATCTATCGTCGTTTCGGCAAGTCGTGCACCCTCGCCGAGCGAATTTACGACACCACTAACAAATAAGGCTGCTGCTGCATTTATTACGACCGCGACACGAGGAGGTCCTGACTCACCTCGGAGTACCCCTTCGATGATGGTTGCATTGTCACTTGGCTCCGCACCAGCAATCTCACCAGGTTCCACTGGTTCCAACCCAAAATCTTCAGGGTTGATGTTATAGTTCGTAACCGCTCCCTCTCTTACCTCCGCTACCCTAGTCTCTGCCACCGGGCTAACCTCGTCCATCCCTGGTTCTCCGTGAACGATAAGGGCTCGAATATGCCCCAGTTCAAGGAGTGAGCCTGCTATAAGATCGATAAGCGTCGGATCTGCAACTCCGATCACCTGCCTTTTCACCCCCGCAGGATTTGTCAGCGGCCCAAGGATATTCATGATCGTCGTGATTCCGAGTGTCCTTCGTACAGGCCCCACGTGGCGCATAGCTGGATGTAACAAGGGCGCAAACATAAAAACTACTCCTGCCTCCTCGAGCACCTCACTCATACGGTCGGGCGTGAGTTGAATCCCAACTCCTAAAGCCTCTAAGACATCAGCGCTCCCTGAGCGGGACGTAAACGAACGGTTACCGTGTTTGGCTACAGGTACTCCGGCTCCTGCGGTTACAATCGCTGCCGCTGTTGAAATATTGAAGGTAGTGACCCCACCTCCACCCGTACCCGCTGTGTCTACAAGGATCGAAGGATCGGATGCAGCCACGGGCACCATGACCTTCCTTAAGGCCCGCACACCACCCGCAACCTCACTCGGCTCAATACCTTTAGCCGCAAGGCCAACTAGAAAACCAGCCATCTGAATCTCAGAAGCGGATCCATTCATAAAGGAGTCGAAGGTTGTCTCGGCTTCTGCAGCACTCAGCGGCCGTCCGGCCGCAACCGCCTCCAACGCACTCTTAAGATCCGCTTCAGACTCTTTGCAACTCATAGTTCCAGTTCTCCTTTAAGAGCTGAGATGCTAATAGTCACAGTACCTTTCAGCCAATCCGGAATGCATGATAGCCATCTTGACATCCCATTTAGAATTATTGTGTGGAAGTCCTCGACACGATCCGTGTTCTGCTTACCGTCCACTATGATGGATCCGCTTTCCATGGGTGGCAGTATCAACCCGATCAGCGGACCGTGCAGGGTATCCTGCAGGACGCCCTGGCTCGCCTTACCGGCGAGTCCCATACCATCATGGGTTCCGGACGCACCGATACCGGCGTTCATGCCAGCGGACAAGTAGCAGGAGTTGATGTACCCACACGCTGGAATCCAAATGAACTCAAGCGTGCGTTAAACGCGATACTCCCTGAGGATATTTGGGTCCAGTCAGCTAGAGCAGCCGCGTTCGATTTTAATCCCAGGTTTGACGCGTTGGCGCGAACATACATTTACAAGATTGGATTAGACTCAGAATCGGCTTCGCCTATCCACCAACGGTGGTGCTGGGCACTGTGTAAAGACCTCGCCATACCAGCTCTGGTACAGGCAGCAGCGCCTCTGTCCGGCGAGCACTCATTCAAAGCTTTTTCGAAGAGCGGACAACCAGAGCGTGGATATCGCTGTAACATATTCATAGCTGAGTGGTCGGACTGGGAATTAGGTGCTCAATTTACTATCACAGCCAACCGCTATCTGCACCGCATGGTCCGATATTTAGTCGGTACTATGGTAGAGATCGCACTTGGCCAAAGACCCTCCGAAGATATGACAAGACTCTTAAAGAATGAGAGTGATGTGACGACATCTCCCCCAGCCCCCCCACAAGGGCTCTTCCTGAATCATGTGGAGTATCCAGACACCGTTCTACTAAATCAGGACCGCGCTACATCTTCCCCGAGGAGCAGGACCAAGTCATGAAGATCTTCTTAGATACCTCAGACCTTAAAGAGATTCGTCGTGCGACCGACGCCGGTCTTATCGATGGAATCACAACCAACCCGTCTCTCGTCGCCAAAGTGGCTGGAGATCGGGACCCTAAAGAGATTTACCTGGAAATCTGTGAGACCGTGAATGGTCCTGTAAGCCTCGAAGTGGTGGGCGTAGATCGGGATACAATGGTCACGGAAGGCCGGAAGCTCGCGGCTATTCATGAAAACGCAGTGGTGAAAGTACCACTCACCGAAGACGGCCTAAAAGCCTGTCGCCAGTTAGTTTCTGATGGAATGCGGGTCAACGTAACCCTCTGCTTCTCCGTCTCGCAGGCACTCCTAGCAGCGAAGGCAGGAGCGACGTATGTATCACCCTTCGTCGGAAGAATCGATGACATTTCTGGAGAGGGAATGCAGCTGATCCACCAGATACGTCAAATTTATGACAACTTCGGGTATACTACGGAAATTCTTGCTGCTTCAATACGACACCCGGTCCACGTTGCTGAGTCAATGATGCTAGGTGCGGATTGCTGTACGATCCCACCCAAGGTCCTCTGGCAACTCAGTCGGCATCCCCTGACGGATCAGGGGCTCGAGGCATTCCTGAAGGACTGGGAAACCCTTGGTGCCAATCTCTGACTGGAGACCTCGTGTATAGGATTGGAAGCAGTTTTCGACTTCGACCTACCCAGTCGTGGTGCATCCTGCTCACTGCCAATCTTTGGGCCGCGTGTAATCCCGCAGCAGATGCTCCAGACGAGGACGAATTAGCGCCTTCATTATCGACCGTCCACCCAGCGCCTTCGGTCGCACCTACGACCCAAGTCAGCCCGCAAAACTCTTCAGCCCGACTCAGCCAGGACCGGAACACTGCGATTGTACGTGCTGCAAGCCGAGTGGCACCCGCCGTCGTTAGCATCAGCGTGATCCGAACCCAAAGGACTAGGCCACAGTCATTTTGGGAAACCTTTTATATGCCTCGAGGTGCTGAAAGGCGCAGTGCAGGTTTTGGTTCAGGCGTGATTGTGGATCAGGGCGGGATCATAGTGACCAACAACCACGTGATCGAAGGCGCCGACCGAATTCAAGTCACTCTTCCAAATGGTATGGATGCTGAGGCTGAACTTGTTGGTGCAGATGCCAGAGCTGACATCGCAGTCCTCCGAATTGAGAATGACGAGTTGCCCGTGGCACCTGTAGGTTCATCTGACGGTCTTCTGATAGGCGAGTGGGCAATCGCGATCGGGAACCCTCTTGGGACTTACGTTGGAGATACAGAACCGACAGTGACAGCTGGCGTCGTGTCAGCTCTCGACAGGAATATCGCCCCTTCTTCAGGTGAGGAAGGATTCTATCTCGGAATGATTCAGACGGACGCGGCGATCAACCCCGGTAACTCCGGAGGTGCCTTAGTTAACTCCGAAGGTGAAGTCATTGGCATCAATGCTTCTATAATTTCTAGGAGTGGAGGGAGCGAGGGGTTAGGGTTTGCTATCCCTATAGATCGGGCACTTCGCATCGCAGATGACTTGCTCCGCTTCGGTGAGGTACGTCGTGCTTGGATCGGAGTTGAAGTCGAACCCGTTGAAGCAGATCTTTGGGGCCGAACGCGCGGCGTACGCATCAGTAGGGTTGCACCTGGCTCGCCCGGTGATCTTGCTGCCCTTGAACCTGGCGACCGATTGCTAACCGTGAACACACGCTCACTAACGGATCCGTTAGATTTTGAAGGTGTTTTGCTAGATTTACGGGCGGGTGACCCCTTGAGTCTTAACGTTGAGGGGCAGGCACGTTCAGTCGAGCTTAAGGCTGTAGCGTACCCTTCCCTCACGGCTGAACGCGTAGACTTCTTTCAGGATATCCAGCTTATTACTGTGTCTCCACAAATTCGGGCTGAACGCGACTTGGTCACTGAAAATGGAGCGATGATTGCAGGGATCCCAGAAGAACTGAGCGACCGCATTGGGCTTCAATTGGGCGACGTAATCTTGGGAGTCAATAGGATACCCGTACGTAGCGCCCGCGAACTAACCGCAATCTTCGAGAATTTTTCTGGAGAAGCCCGCGTAACCGTAACTTTCGAAAGAAACAGAGGTATGGGCTTTCGTGACCTCGTTTTCAGGCGCTAGTGACTTGAATTTTCTTGATCGCTACCAGCATCCCTTGGCGGGGCGTTACGCCTCCCGAGAGATGCAGGAAATATTTTCGCCTAGGCGCCGCTACGGCACCTGGCGTAAGCTCTGGATCGCGTTAGCAGAATCGGAAGCCGAATTGGGAATTGATATTCCTCAGGAAGCTCTCGTTCAGATGTGTGACGCGGTCGATGATCTCGATTTAGATAGAGCAGCTGAGTTCGAGAAACGCTTCCGTCATGATGTGATGGCACACGTGCATCTTTTTGGAGAGGATGCACCGGCTGCGAAGGGAATCATTCACCTTGGTGCTACAAGCGCATACGTAGGTGACAATACTGACCTGATCTTGCATCGTTCAGCCCTTGAACTCGTCCGCACTCGCCTTGTTCGGTGCGTTTCAGAACTGTCCGAATTTGCGCGAACTCACGCGTCTATTCCGACTTTAGGCTACACCCACTTCCAACCAGCTCAGCCTACCACAGTCGGGAAGCGGGCAACCTTGTGGATTCAAGATTTGATTCTAGACCTAGATGAGATGGAGCATCGCCTTGGCTCACTGCGTTTTAGAGGCGTCAGGGGAACAACCGGCACGCAAGCATCATTTCTAGAGCTGTTTAATGGTGATCACGATAAGGTCGACGCACTAGACGCTGCCGTAGGTCGCAGAATGGATTTCGCAGGCTCCTACCCAGTCAGTGGGCAAACCTACCCAAGAAAAGTGGATTTCCAGGTTCTTTCAACCCTGGCTGGCATAGCGACGTCAGTTTCGAAGATCGGGCATGACCTCCGCCTTCTGGCGCATCTGCGGGAGGTGGAAGAACCGTTCGAAAAAGAGCAGATTGGATCTTCGGCAATGCCCTACAAACAGAACCCGATGCGCGCAGAGCGAATGTGTGCTCTCAGCCGGCACGTCATCGTTCTCTCGCAGGATGCAGCTTTCACAGCTGCAACTCAGTGGCTAGAACGAAGCCTCGACGATTCAGCGAACAAACGCGTATCAGTCCCGGATGCATTTCTCACCCTAGATGGATGCCTCGTTCTTCTTGAGAATGTGGCTTCCGGAATCACCATTAACCGGAACATGATCCGCAAAAACCTATTGGAACACCTTCCCTTTATGGCCACAGAGACAATCTTGATGCACGTGGTCTCAAGGGGTGGTGACAGACAACACCTCCACGAGCGCATTCGGCAACATTCATTAGCGGCTGCAAAGCGTGTGAAAGAGGACGGCGAGGGACTTGATTTGCTTGAGAGGATTGCTGGAGATGAGTCTTTTGGCCTCTCTCTGGATGATCTACAAGGGCTCACCGACCCACGTAAGTTCATCGGTAGAGCACCAGAGCAAGTCACCCGCTTCCTCAACGAGGAAGTCGAGCCATTGTTAGCTCGGACTGAGGAGCGCATGCAGCCAATCTCCGACCCAGATATCCATGTCTAATTCAGCACCTGTTCTTGAATCTGAACTTGACCTAAAGCTCCTGCACAGAGGTAAGGTCAGAGATGTCTACGAAGTCGACTCAGAAACGCTATTGATGGTTGCGTCCGATAGGGTTAGCGCGTTTGACGTCGTGCTCCCACAACCCATCCCCTTCAAGGGGGAAGTGCTAACGCTCGTGACTGCCTGGTGGCTCGAGCAACTAGGTGGCCATCTCGACCACCATCTCTTGGCGGTTGATCCTGATATTATCGCAGAGCGCCAACCGAAGTTGAGTGCGTCACGAGATCTCTGGAAGCGACGCTCAATGCTCGTGAGGAAGACAGATCCCGTATTGGTTGAGTGCGTCGTTCGTGGGTACATCACGGGCTCAGCGTGGAAAGAGTACGAACTGAGTGGAACTCTCGCGGGAGAGCCGTTAGCTACAGGCTTGAAAGAGAGCCAACAGCTAGATCCTCCAATCTTCTCTCCAGCCACAAAAGCTCAGGAAGGACACGACGAGAACATTACCTATGATGAAGTTGTAGAACTGCTTGGCCTGGAGCTCGCGCAACAGTTGCGAGACCTCTCTCAACGCCTCTACGCCTACGGGCGTGATGTGGCTAACCACCGGAACATCATTCTAGCAGATACCAAGTTTGAGTTTGGATTTGCTTCTACGGGTGAGTTGCTTCTGATCGACGAAGTACTCACTCCGGACTCATCTCGCTTTTGGCCTAAAGAGACTTATGCGACTGGTCGAGGACAGCCATCTTTAGACAAGCAACCTATTCGAGACTGGTTAAACGAATTAGAGGGCTGGGACAAGAATCCCCCAGCTCCAGACCTTCCCCAAGAGGTCATAGAAGCAGCCTCAAACCGCTATCAAGATGTCTTCCAAAGGCTAACCGGTGTCCCACTAGAGTCGTACAAGCCCCCTCACTTTGGAGCTGAAGGGTGAAGTTTGCTCCGGAAGGCAATCCCTTCATTGTTGCTGCTTTACTGTTAGCCATTGGAGGATGGTTCGCGGCTGCTCAATTTGGTGGCTGGGTTATGACTGCACTCGCGGTCACACTGTCGAGTTTGACACTGTTCATTCTTTGGTTTTTTAGGGACCCCACTAGAAAGCTCCCGAGCGATGGCACTGCAGTCGTTGCACCCGGTGAGGGCAGGGTAATCGACATCTGTGAGATAGAGGAACCAAATTTCCTACAAACTACTGCTAGGCGCATCTCGATCTTCTTAAACGTGTTCGACGTTCATGTTCAGCGTTCTCCGGTCGATGGCGTCATTGAGCACCGTGAATACAGGCCTGGGACTTATCAGGCCGCTTGGCTCGACAAGGCTTCAGAACACAATGAACAAGCCTCAGTGGGAATCACCACACCTTACGGAAAGATTCTAGTTCGCCAAATCGCTGGCCTCATAGCAAGGCGAATTGTGACGGATGCATTTGAGGGTGATGAAATTAAGCGAGGTGAGAGAATCGGACTGATTCGTTTCGGGTCTCGGGTTGAGTTGTTCGTTCCTCTGCATTGGGAGGTCACGTGTGCGGTAGGTGACAGGACTCGTGTTGGAGCAACTACTTTGGCACGACTCCCAGTGAGACTAGAACCTTGAGGACCCCTCGCCCACCGAGTCGCCAAACCCTCCAACGCGGGATCGTGATACTCCCGTCTGCATTTACTCTAGGAAATCTATTCTTTGGCCTTTATGCAATGGTAGCGGCCTCTAGGGGTGACTTTATATGGGCAGGCTGGTTCATTGTATTTGCGGGCACCTTGGATATGCTCGACGGAAGTGTGGCCCGATTCACCAGAACCGGCTCACGTTTTGGCGCAGAACTTGACTCCCTGGTTGACGCAATCTCATTCGGGGTCGCGCCGGGTTTCATCATGTATCAGCTCTTCTTTTCGGACACACCGTGGAGCTGGATCCTCTCATTCGTCTATGTGACCGCTGTAGTAGTGCGCCTTGCGCGCTTTAACATCGAGGAGGGAGGCGAACCCAAACGACACTTCCATGGACTACCTTCCCCGGCGGCGGGGATAACTCTAGCGAGTTTTTACCCATGGAGTCAGACATCGTTATTCGAAGTCTATTTGAGTGACCTGCCGTGGCAGCAGATCATGGGAGTCGCACTCGTCCTGCTAGGTGTCCTCATGGTAAGCCATGTGCCTTATGCGAAATTTCCAAAGATTGGCTTGTACACCGGGAAGGGCATTGCAAATACGGTCCTGGTATTAGCCGGGCTTTTCGCAGCATTCACCGTACCCCGCTACTACTTCTTCTCTTTCTGCCTACTCTATATAACGTGGGGACTTATGAAGTCTGTACTCCTCGGACTCCTTGATCGACTGCCGGGTGGGGACCCTCTCATGGAAGAGGAGGAAAGCGGGCTTGAAGTCCGTTCACTCGATTATGTTGATCTTAACGCACACAACCCTGACAGGCCGCAGATTAAGGTCCATGAAACCATGGAGGACCAAGCTTGAGCCAGTTCCAGTTGGAGATTCGGGTCAAGCCTCGACCAGGGTTGCTCGACCCTCAAGGAAAAGCTATCCACAATGCCCTCCATTCACTGGGTTGGGATAGCATTGAGGATGTCCGGGTCGGCAAAGTTATCTACCTAGAACTTGAGGCCGACTCTAGAGAAATCGCGGTCGACAGAGTCCACGCTATGTGCCGAAAGTTACTGTCAAATCCGGTGACTGAGGATTTTGAAGTTTCAGTCTCAGAAGAAGTAGAGGCTGAACCGTTATGAGAGCAGCGGTTGTGACTTTTCCTGGATCAAACTGTGACTACGATCTTTACAAGGCCATTCAACAAGTCGGTGGCGAAGCCAGTTTCGTTTGGCACAGAGAACGAGGCTTGGAAAGTTACGATGCCGTGCTCCTTCCTGGTGGGTTCTCCTATGGTGACTACTTGAGGGCCGGTGCAATCGCCAGAATGAGTCCGATCATGGAGGATGTGGTTGAGTTCGCCAATAACGGAGGGGCCGTCCTCGGGATCTGTAATGGCTTTCAGATCCTGTGCGAAGCTGGACTTCTACCTGGCGCTCTGGTTCGGAATGCGTCGCTATCCTTTCAGAGCAAAGATGTGAGACTCCGAGTTGAACGAACCGACACCCTTTTCACGACAGGTTATACTCTCGGACAGACTCTCAGGGTACCTATAGCACACGGGGAGGGAAACTACGAGGCGGACCAAAGGACACTCGAGCAACTCGAAACTGAAGGTCGAGTCGTATTTCGTTATGTGGACCAAGCTGGCGAGACGACTGAAGACGCTAACCCGAATGGATCTTGGCACAATATCGCAGGCATCACAAACGCTACAGGAAATGTACTGGGAATGATGCCGCACCCTGAGCGATCTATGGAACAGCTACTAGGCTCTGTGGACGGTGTTGCACTTTTTACGTCGCTGGGTTCAAACCTCGCGATGCTCACCAACTAATTCACCTCTAACCTACTGGACACTAACAAGAACCGTGAGCAAAGCTGACGGCGCAATCACAGAAGTCCCGGTCTCAGCCCGGGCGGGAGACCCACCCATCACTCCCGAATTAGTCGCTGACCACGGGCTCTCTGAGGATGAGTACGAGCGGATCCAAAGGATTATGGGGCGTGAACCAACCTTTACAGAGCTGGGTGTCTTCAGCGCTATGTGGTCTGAGCACTGTGGGTACAAGAACTCGAAGCGCCTCCTCAAGCTTCTGCCGATATCTGCCCCGTGGGTCATTCAAGGGCCTGGCGAAAATGCTGGGGTAATCGACGTAGGAGATGGGTACGCACTTGCATTTAAGATCGAGTCGCACAACCACCCTTCGGCGGTAGAGCCTTATCAAGGTGCTGCAACCGGAGTAGGCGGCATTCTCAGAGACATTTTTACTATGGGTGCTCGACCGGTTGCAGTTTTGGACTCACTTCGTTTTGGTGACCTCACGAGCGGCCGGGTACGATATCTATTTGACGGTGTCGTTCGCGGTATCGGTGATTACGGAAACTGCGTGGGAATTCCAAACATTGGAGGAGAGGTTGCCTTCGACCGGGGATACGAAGGCAACCCAATCGTAAACGCGATGTGCCTAGGGCTCATGAAAAAGGAAGAGCTGATCACCGCCTCTGCATCAGGTGTTGGAAACACACTAATGGCAGTCGGGGCACGCACAGGTCGTGATGGGATTCATGGTGCAACATTTGCGAGCGAAGAACTCTCCGAAGATTCGGACGAGTCTAGCCGCCCACAGGTACAGGTTGGAGACCCATTCACCGAGAAATTGCTATTAGAAGCAAGCCTAGAGTTGATCGCGAGTGGAGCAATTACTGGCATTCAAGATATGGGGGCCGCAGGGATCACATCTTCGGCTTCGGAGATGGCCGGTCGAGCAGGTAACGGTGTCGAGATGGAAATGAGTAGTGTCCCTGTGCGTGAGAAGGGCATGACCCCCTATGAGATTCTGCTTTCTGAGTCCCAAGAACGGATGCTAGTCGTCGCTGAAAAGGGTCGAGAGAATGAGGTTCGGGAGATTCTCGAAAAATGGGAATTGGAAGCAGCAGAAATCGGATGTGTGACGGACGACGGGCGCTTCCGGATTCTAGAGGACGGTCTGGCCGTTGCTAACATCCCTGCCCTACCCCTTACAGACGGCTGCCCTACTTATGAGCGGGAAGGATTGGAATCATCCGAAATTCAAAACCTTAGGAATACTGATCTAAGTGAGCATCTTATTCCTGAGGGTGACCTCACAAAAACGTTTCTAAAGCTGCTTGGTTCACCAAACGTCGCTTCAAAGCGTTGGATCTACCATCAGTACGATACGACAGTCCGCACAGCCACAGCAGTGCGCCCAGGGGGAGACTCGGGAGTCATCAGAATCAGGGGAACAACGCGTGCTATTGCAGCGACAACAGACTGCAATGGGAGGTTGGTCTACCTCGAGCCAAGGACAGGGGCAAAGATCGCCATGGCCGAAGCGGCCCGTAACCTAGTGTGTGTTGGTGCCGTTCCAACCGCAGTTACGAATAACCTTAACTTCGGCAACCCACTTAAGTCGCACATTTATTATCAACTTCGAGAGGCTGTACTCGGGATGGCTGAAGCATGTGATACGTTTGAAACCCCTGTAACTGGTGGCAATGTATCGCTATACAACGAAACTGACGGTCGAGCCATCTATCCGACACCAGTAATCGGAATGGTAGGGGTTATTGAAGATGTAGAAAAAATTACTCCACAAGCCTTTCAGAGAACCGGTGACATCATTGTCCTCTTGGGTACCAATACCAATGAAATTGGAGGTTCAGAGTACCTATACATCACGGCCAGCCTAGTAGCTGGCACTCCACCTGCTGTTAACCTTGATGCTGAGCGATCTCTCCAGCAAACAGTTCTGGAGATGAACTACGAGCTAAAGATCCGCTCAGCTCACGACTGTTCCGAGGGTGGGCTCGCCTGTGCTTTGGCTGAGGCAGTCTTGGGCGATGGGGATAACCCATTCGGTGCGAGTATCACCCTAGACGACCAGATACGTCCGGTCCCACTGCTATTTGGAGAGGGCCAAGGACGGATAATCGTGTCTTGTGATCCCTTGTCTTTGGAGGCCGTATTACGGATTGCAAAAAAACACGATGTCCCAGCTATACAAATCGGGTATGTCACAGAAGCATCAGAGGGCTTCCAGATTACTACGCGAGAAGGAATGGTCTCAGCATCGTTATCCAAGCTATCCTCAACCTACTTTGATACACTTTCCAGCTTAATGACCGTCACCACCGCGAGTTCTTAACATGTGTGGCATCGTGGGGGTCAGCGGGGTCGAGGATGCCGCTCAGCAGGCCTACCTAGCTATGTATGCACTGCAACACCGTGGCCAAGAGGCTGCTGGAATCGTTGCCTTTGAGAATGGGGCGATCTCATCTCACAAGGGCCGCGGACTCGTCTCAGAGGTCTTTGATACAGATGCACTCGAGCAGCTTAAAGGAGATACAGCAGTAGGTCATGTGCGCTACTCAACAGCTGGTGGAAATGACGTAGCCAACGTCCAACCCCTGACTGTAAAGTATGCTAGTGGAGACCTCGCACTGGCTCATAACGGTAATCTGACTAACCACCGAGACCTCCGAGAACGGTTGGTTGAAGAAGGAGCGATAGTTAGATCTTCTGCAGACTCTGAGACTTTGGTGCACCTTATAGCCAAATCCCGCCACGATACGGTCGAGACACAGATCGACGATGCACTCTCGCACCTGGAAGGAGCATTCTCAGTAATCCTTTCAGTTGGCTCAACGATCTACGCGGCCCGAGATCCGCGCGGTTTCCGACCTCTCGTCCTGGGTCGAAAGGACCAGGGCCACATCGTGGTCAGCGAAACATGTGCCCTGGATATCATGGGCGCCGACTACGTTCGGGATCTTGAACCTGGCGAGGTGATCCGAATACACCGGGGAACAGTTGAGGTGCTTCGCTCCCTCAAGCCAGCCAACCGCCCTGCACCATGCATCTTTGAGTTAGTCTACTTTGCTCGCCCGGATTCGAGTATCTGGGGTGAAAGTGTCGATCGAGCGCGCCGAAAATTTGGAAGGCAGCTTGCTAGAGAGCACCCAATTGAAGCTGATGCCGTAATCTCCGTGCCAGATAGCGCGAACTCTGCGGCACTCGGGTTCTCGGAAGAAAGTGGTATTCCCTATGAACTTGGCCTTCTACGTAATCACTATGTTGGCCGAACATTTATTCAACCTCAGCAGTCAGATCGCGACTTTGGTGCCCGTATGAAGTACAACCCCGTCCGAGAAGTCATCGACGGGCAGAGGGTTGTTGTCGTCGATGATTCATTAGTGCGTGGCACAACATCAAGAAGCCTGGTTCGAATGCTCCGTCAGGTCGGCGCCTCAGAAGTCCACTTCCGGATTGGCAGTCCTCCTGTCCGCTGGCCCTGCTTCTATGGAATTGATATGCCGACTCGCCGCGAACTCCTTGGCTCTGAGCTAAACATCCTCGAGATCGCGGCCAAGCTCGGAGTCGACTCTCTTGGATACCTATCACTAGAGGGAATGGTCGAGGCCGTAGCTGATGCCGGACCATACTGCACGGCTTGCTTCTCAGGAGAATACCCCGCTCCTCTTCTGGATGTGGAGAAGGGACTTGCTTCCCGTGAAGGGCTGCTGCAGCAGCAGAACTGAGGGCGATCAAGGGGCTCTGATCCCAACCTCCATCATCCGAACCGTTCCTGGAGCTAAAACTCTCTAGAAAAAAGAGTCGGCGAGGTCAACGAACTGTCGAGAACCCATGTAAAGAGGCGTCCTTTGATGTAAGGTCTGGGGCTCAATCTCCAAGACGGTTCGACAGCCATCAGTTGCACGCCCTCCGGCTTGCTCTACGATCATCGCCATGGGGGCCGCCTCATAGAGGAGGCGAAGCTTCCCCTGAGGACTCTTATTGTCGGCCGGATACATGAACAGGCCTCCCTGTAACAATGTCCGGTGGATATCTGCCACAAAAGAGCCGATATACCGTGAGCTGAACCCTGCATCGTTCTTAAGGTGTGTGACCAACTGCTGCTGTTGAGGATCCCAACGATTGAAATAGGCCTCGTTCACAGAGTACACCTTCTGCGGCTGCTCTGGGAAACGCATCTGCGGGTGGCTAAGCAGGAATTCCCCAATCGCGGGGTCCAGCGTGAAGCCATGCACTCCCGCTCCACTCGTGTACACGAGCATAGTTGATGAGCCGTAAAGCACGTAACCAGCTGCAACCTGTCGTGATCCGGGTTGCAAGCAGTCATCAAGGGTGCCTCGGTCATCCTTTGATCGCTTCCGGTGGATACTGAAAATCGTCCCAATCGACACGTTTACATCAATATTCGACGAGCCATCCAATGGGTCGAAGATTACGACGTAATCCCCGGCGGGAAACTTCTCAGGAATTGAAATGAGGCCTTCCGATTCCTCTGAGGCCATACAGGCAACCAGACCTGTATGATCCAAAGCTTTTCTGATCACGTGGTCCGCAAAAACATCTAGCTTCTGGACCTGCTCTCCATGCACATTCTCATCACCCGAGGACCCTAGAATGTCTGCTAGACCAGCCTTGTTCACCTCTCGACCAATAACCTTTGCAGCCACTGCAATATCTTGCAGTAAATCAGTAAATGCCCCAGTCGCTTCCGGGTGCAAGCGCTGCTCGTCCACTAAGAAACGAGAGATAGTAACAACGTGGCTATCAGGCATGACCTCAAACATCTGAGTCATGACAAGGACGTCAACGCCCCACGCTAAACTAGTGGCTCACATTAGGCCGCATAATTCTTGAAATCTTCTTTTCTTTGTTTGTCTATAATACAGATTCTTAAAGCTAAACTTTCACCTTTAGCTCAGAAGGACATGACCCCGTAAGTCCTTTAGCAGCTTTTATGTACAAGGATACCTTCTTCCAAACTCTCTAAGTTCTCCTAGGGATCAAGAAGGGATTCTCCAAACGGATCTAGCACTCCCACGCTGCAGGATAAATCATTCCGTTGAGCATTATCAATCAGCACTATTCTTCGCCCTCAACAAACATATCCTGCTGATCGCGGTCCACGAAGCGATTACGCTCTTCTAGGTCTTCAGCTTCGAGCCTTGCACGAAGAATATCCCGAACCTTGAGATCCGAATGGATGCCGGCGATAAGCATTACGAGCATTCCTGCAAGCAAACTAACAAATGCGATGACGGTCAGAGAGACCCCGTAAAAGGCTACAAACCCTAGATTGAGTGTCACTCGTTGCCCCCCATTTAAGGAAGCGAATACCATTGCCAGTGCGATCGGCAACAGTATGGCTACCCATTTCAAGAGACGGCTCACACGCCTACCGCACCAACAGATCCAAGGCGCTCAGCACCGATGAATGTGGCCCCAGTCGTCCGCTCGAGCTGAATGCGTCTATACTCACCTATGAGAGTCGGATCACCGTCGAAAACTACGACCTTATTCCTTCTGGTCCGACCGAGAACCTGGCCTTTGTGCCGCCCACACTTCTCGATAAGAACTTCTTCTATGCGCCCGACCTCATCTTGGTTGATCTCAGCCTGGATCCTGCGGCTCACGTCGATCAGCTGCTCCAAACGGGCCTGGGCTTCATCAGGAGGTATGAAATCTTCCTCAGGCAGACGCGTAGCAGGAGTACCTTCTCGGAGCGAATACTTGTAAGTAAACGCATCGTCGAATCGCACCGTGTGCATCAGTTCGAGGGTATCCTGGAACTCGTCTTCCGTCTCACCGGGGAAGGCAACAATAATGTCGGTCGATAGCGCAATGTCAGGAATCGCGTCACGCACCATCTCGATCTTCTCCAACAGCTGTTCCACCGTGTATCGACGAAGCATGCGCCTCAGCGTGCGATTATTGCCGGACTGCGCCGGGAGATGTAGCTGCTCACAAACTGCATCCTCCGCAGCCATCACCTCCACCAAGCGAGGTGTCACATCGATAGGATGAGGTGAAGTAAAACGAACTCTCCGAATACCGTGAACCCGTGCTACCTCACGGAGCAGATCCGGGAAGTCGATACCTTCCGAAGAATAAGAGTTGACCGTCTGACCAAGCAGTGTCAGCTCAGATACCCCATCTTTCACAAGTCCGCGGACCTCTTCCACGATGTCCCGCGGACCTCTGTTCTTCTCCGGTCCGCGAACATATGGCACGATGCAAAAGGTGCAGCGGTGGTTACAACCGCGCTGGATTGGAAGCCATGCACTTGGGCCTTCAGAGCGCCTCTGTTCAAGCCCCTTATAGTTCTCTTCCGAATGAAACGCTAGCACAGCGAGCTGCTTACGCTCCTGGGGCTTATCATCCAGCCCTCTGATCGCCTGCGGAAGTGAACGGTAACTGTCTGGACCCATGACCAGATCAACGAATGGAGCCTTCTCCAGAAGATCATCACCCATGCGCTGTGCCATGCACCCGGTAACGCCTATGACAAGGTCTGGGTTTTCTCGCTTGAGCCCATTAAGCTGGGATACTCTCCCGAGAACACGTCGCTCAGCATGCTCTCGAATAGCACAGGTATTTACGAGGACCACGTCGGCTTCCTCTGGATTTTCAACAATCGTGTATCCGCGAGCCGCGAGAATACCCTCCATGAGCTCGCCGTCGCTCACATTCATCTGGCATCCATACGTCTCCACATAGACACGCTTTGCACTAGCATTCTGAAGCATCTGTCAATTCGGACACATTTCGAGGGGGGCGTCAATACGTAGGTGCTCGGCATCCCCTGACAACGTTCCGTCAAATATGCCACTTGGCCGAGCGCTTTCGCCTTGAATTTCAACCCGCAAATAGTCACCTGTGAGACCAGTCCTGCCTTCACCCTCAAGGACGACACGAGCTGGGGATCCTACTCTATTTCCCCGATAAGCCACACCCTTGTTTAGTCCCGATTCGCGGAGTTCTCGGGCCCTTTCCCCAGCAATGCGCTGAGGCACCGCACTAGGAAGACCACTTGCTGGTGTCCCGTTCCGAGGTGAAAACGGGAAGACATGCAAATACGTGAAGGGAAGCTCCGATACAAGATCTACCGTCGCCCGATGATCAGCATCAGTTTCTCCGGGGAAACCACTGATTATGTCAGCCCCAAGGCCTAAGGGCTGTACTCTTGCTGCAATTTCCAGAGCACGGGCACGATATTGCTCTCGAGTATGCCAGCGCCTCATGGACCGAAGAACCGCATTCGCACCACTCTGTAGCGGCATATGTAGGTGAGGGGCCAACTGTCCGCCAGACGTAGCCATAAGCTCTAGCAATTGATCGTCGACTTCTGTCGCCTCAACACTACCCAAACGAAAACGGATCTTCGGGACCCTGTCCAACAGTACGCTGCAGAGTTCAGCTAGGCTGGAAGAAACGGGTAAATCCAACCCGTAATGACCAATATGAATACCTGTCACAACGAGCTCAGAATGCGCTTTAGCGAGGAGCTGCGCCTCCTGGACAACCTGGTTAACCGGCCGCGAACAGGAAGGTCCTCGCGCGAGCCTGGTGGCACAAAAAGAGCACCGCCGATCGCAACCATCTTGTACTTTTAGCCAACCCCGGGAAGCACCTCGCCGGTGTTGGAGGAGTTCCCCGCCGATCGGCTCGGTATTGATCCGATCAAGTCTTGTCCTAAGCTCAATTTGCACTAGAGATTTCGCTGTGACAGCCTGAGCTATGGTTACAGGATCGTGCCCTGACACAACCGCACTGACCCCCTTCATTGATTCATATGTGGCAGGCTGAAGCGCAGCTGAACACCCCACCACCACGATTGACGTGTTAGGCTGTTCCCGATGCACTCTCCTGATAAGCCGCCGCGCATCAGCATCCGCCTGATTTGTTACTGTGCACGTGTTGACCACAACGACCTCTGCATCTGAGCGAAGACCCATCGTCGTGAGCCCATTAGCCTCTAGCTCCTGACGCATGCGCTCTGTGTCGTACTGGTTGGCTTTACAGCCGAAAGTGTGATAGTAGACACTCACGTCTAAGCACCCGGATTAGAAGCTAGCCAGCCTGACTGAAACGGTCCCTCGCCAAAAGTCTTCGGTTATGCTCCCGCCAGACCTCTGGCCGCGCTCAACCGCCAGATCAGTGGTGGCTAGGACAACCCCATCGGTCTCGTTCAAAGTGAGGGCAAGGCCTCCAGAGAAAATCCTCTCTTGCACTACACCCGAACGCAGCGTGAATGGAAGTTGAGTACTTCTATATCCCACACGCAGTGGCGCCTCTTTACCTAAAACTCGTGCCTGTGATAATTCCAGGCCCACACCAAAACCCCTGGTTGCACGAGCCTTGGCTCCACTAACAAGATCTTTCTCAATTTGCGACCAGTCGGCACTAGTCGCACTCGCAACTACGATCAACCCAGGTGAAAGGCGCACGCTTGCCCCAACCATAAGCTGCAGGGGGATACTGAATGATCGGTTGACACCTGTAGTTTGTTCTGTTGCTTGGGCCCCTAGGCCACTCGACCACGTAGCACTTGCTGCCACTCGAATCAAAGATGACAAGTCCGAAGACAAACCTGCTGAAATTACTTCGCCAGAATAGGACCAAAGCCCCCGTGTCTCGTAGTCGGCTACATCCCCACTCCCAGTTGTGTCCCCAAAATCACGAGCCAGTCTGCGTTCCACAGTACCAGCATAACGACCGATATTCAGTCCCAACGAGGTGTTAGGCAGGATGTATCGCCCGTAACCGAATAAGATTGTTGATACCGAACCATCTTGTCTGAAATAGTCAGCAGCTTCTGCCGGAACACCGCCGAGGTCTACTGTTACCGGGCGCTCACCGCTGAAGTTCTGATCTAGAAAAGACGTGAGCTGGATTGTGGCTGTACCTCCAAAAACTGGATAAGCCATGCCTATAAGCGGAAACCGACCTCCTTGCGAGTCCCGGATCTCGCTGGACCCGTCTTCCGTATATTCTGCCCAAGTTGGCTGCGCGGAGAAGACACCTGTAGGAAACAGAAGACGACCTGCCCCTCCCGGATCAGCCGGAAGGAGAGACGCCCCTGGAAGACCGATCCCGAAGCTTCCTAACGCTCGTGCGCGCCCATCAAGAGCCTCCACCGGCAATCCAACCCCAGCCGAATTGAAAATCGACTGGCCGCTTACTGAGGCAGCACAACAGGCCAAAGCGAGCGTGAGACTGGCAAGATACGACCTCATGGTAGCTCCATAGGTCGACTTACCGTCAAGATTAGTTTCAGCATCGGCTCCATCGAGCTCCCAGGTCCGTGAAAGGAAGCAAAAGCAAAGGACGATGGTTCTGCCTTAGAGATGAGCGCGAGAGTGTTAGGTCGATCGCGTCCACTGACCTCAGGCTCACTCAAGAGGTCCCTCACAAAAGAAGTGATGGGAACCTCCACCAACTGACCGTCCTGTAACCCAAAAAAGTCTCCGGGTATAACCGTGCCGAACGGATTCTGGATTAGCGATTCTCCTAGTGGTGATTTTGGTAGAGCATCACGACTTAGGACTGCCCGAACGTCGAGCCTCATCGAGTCCGATGGCTGGAAGGCAGCATCTTCTGTCACCCGGCTTCTGAGGCTAAGGCCAGCAAAACTGACGTCCTGTGGGCTGATCGCAAACGGGCAACCAGCCGCTGCGCACAGTTCGGGTGGGCCTGTAAGTTCATCTGGCATAGTCAAATCCAACACCGTACGCCAGGATGGAGTACCACCGACCCGGACTCCGTTCGCGGGCGGCTGTGAGACGTGGTCGTAGATAAAGGTGGCTTGATCAGCAGGTGTTGTCAGAATCAGGACAGTATCAGGGTTGATGCTGGAGCGAGTTGTTACATGAAGGAAGGCGGCATGCATGAACAGTCGCTCCCCAGGAGTAACTAATTCAATGCGTGCGCCCCGTGTCTTGTCTGAACTGTCACCCCAAGCGGCAATCTGCGCAGAATCAACAAGAAATGAGATAGTGTCACCTTCCGCCGGGTCCCACGTTGCAGTATCCACGACTGATACCGGCCCACCACCGACCTCTACCCAGGGTATATCCACACCCACACTATCGACAGCCGAAGACCAATTTACGGTCCCACCGTCCCACTCTTGCTGCACCGCACCAAGCACAAGGTCGACCGGCCCAGTGTTGGTGCTTGCATCGGAGTCGAACCAAGCCATCACTCGACCACCGATATACGTCAAGTCGTCATCCTCGCGAGTCGTTCCAGTCGCATCAACTACGCTAGCTTTGGTTGGATATTCTGCGAACCGGACCAGCGTCCTGGCTGAAAGCGTACCTGCGTAGGACTCTGCTATGATCCCCGCTCCCAACTCCTGAGGCTTCCCGTATCCACCAAAAACTTCAAGTCCAGAACCGAATTGGTTCCAGTCGAGCTCAATCTCCAAAGTTAATGGCTCACCCGGAAGCTGTGCGTCGTCCAAGGAAGTGGGAATTGTCTCACGACATCCAACAATTCCAGCTGAGACGGCGACCAGTGTCACCGTCAATAGCCTTCTAGACCGGTTTATCGTCGTTCCCATCAACTCCTGGACTCATCCTTCGACTCGTTCTCAACATTACACCCAGCGTGAACTGAGCTATCACTTCCGGGCACCGCCGCACCGACTCGGAAACCCGAGTGCAGAGCATAGGCACGCTCCATTGTTCTGCGATCTATAGAGATCAATCGATCATGATCCATTCAGGCCTGTCCACACTCTAGGGAGACGATCAGTGAAGCCAGTTAGTACCTCATAGCTGATCGTGCCGGCCAGTTCGGCCACGTCGTCCACAGTGATCCTCTCTGGACCATTTGCACCAATAAGGGTCGCAATATCTCCAACCGCGACTTTTGGAACGTCAGTGATATTTACCACTGTCATATCCATTGAGATCCTTCCGATAATCGGCACACGAACACCCCCTAGAAAAGCACTCCCGCGATTTCCGAGTGACCGAGGCAATCCATCCCCATAGCCAATCCCCAGAGTCGCCCATCGTTCTGGGCCATCTGCTCTGTATGTTGCTCCGTAACCAAGTGTGTAGCCTTCCGATACCTCTCCAACATGAATAACTCGAGCATGCAGAGAAACTAGCGGCACAGGGCTAGGTTGATCGACTCCGACTTCCCCGCCATAGAGAAAGATCCCTGGCCTAACTGCAGCTGCTGCATAGTCAGGGGTCCTGAATAATCCCGAACTGTTTAGGAGATGCACCATTAGGCCATCCGGAGGATTCTTAAGTTGGGCTAGAACCTCTTGTAGACGAGACCACTGATTATGTACGCTCAGTTCATCTTCATCTGCAGAATGTAGGTGGGTGAAGAAACCCACCCAATTGATGCTATCCGATGCAGCTTCTTGGAGCCGTGGCAACCATGAAGATGCTACTCGCCAGTCAAACCCTGTACGACCCATGCCGGTATTGATATCCACATGGACATGCGGTTTTCTGTCCAGCTTATAGGCACGTGTTATCACCTCATCGAGACCCATTAAGCTCGAAACAGTCAACTGGAGATCGCCACTGAGCGCGCGGTCGAGAGACTCTCCTGTAAGTGGGCAAAAGACGATAATAGGATCCTCAACCCCTATTTCTCGGAGTTCAAGTCCTTCGTCTGCCGTTGCCACTCCCCATCCCCAGGGATCCTCTGCTTGCAGGGTACGCACAGTCTGCTTGACACCGAGACCATAGCCGTCGGCCTTCACCATAGGAATGATACGCGTCTCCGGACCAACCTCATCTCGGAGACGCGAGAAGTTCTGCTTGAGAGCGTCGGCACGTACTCGTATCCAAGAACGAGCCTGAGGATTCGTTGACATGTGGCTCTAAAGATGCCAAGAACAGTCGTTGCACACGAGCCCACTCCCCTTTCCAAGAGTACGTCTGTGAGAAAACAGAACCCACGCATCAGACCTGACGATGGCGAACATCGGTTTCATGGATCCGGATCTATGGAACGTGCTCTATCTCTCGTTCGATACCTACGAGCGGAATGCCCCTGGGATAGCAGTCAAACCCCTGAGTCTTTGATCCCGCACCTACTTGAGGAAACGCATGAGGTGATTGACGCTATCCGGGGGGGGGATGTCAACGAGCTTGAAGAGGAACTAGGAGATCTTCTCTTAAATCTCGCCTTTCAGATCGTAATAGCAGAGGAAGTAGGTCAGCTAGATGCAGACTCAGTTTACGGACGCTTAGAAACCAAAATGATTGGAAGGCATCCCCAGCTATTTGGAAACGGAGAGTACCAAGAATGGGAGGCACTAAAAGCTGCAGAACGGCTGTCTACTGGGGGTGTGCTTGATGGGCTAGCCAAAGGGCTAGATCCGCTGACCAAAGCATATCGGATACAAGAACGCGTCGCTGGCATCGGCTTTGATTGGCCTAATCCACAAGGTGCGCACGACAAGGTCACCGAAGAGTTGGAAGAGGTCACTGAAGCGATTGAATCGGGTTCGACTCAGGATATTGTCGAGGAACTAGGAGACCTCCTATTCGCAGTGGTCAACCTAGTAAGGCTCACGGGTGCGCACCCCACAACCGCGCTCGCCCGGGCCAATACGAAGTTCCACAAGCGCTTCGAGAATCTTGAAGCTCTCGCAAAACAAAGAGACATCGATCTCACGGCAGCTGGGCTAGAGACCCTGGATATGCTGTGGGAGAAAGTGAAACAGGAGCCGGATAATTTGCCTTAGTAGCCCGCCTGTTTATCTACTACATTTTTCCACTTATCAAGTGGGGCCCCTTCAAAAAAACACGCGATATTTCGCTTAATGAGGTCCATTTCTCGACGCCAGAAACCACGTGTGACAGCAGACACGTGTGGCGTAAGGATCACGTTTTGAAGCTCCCACAGAGGATGCGCTTCGGGCAACGGCTCTTCTGCAAAGACGTCCAGCCCTGCACCGCGAAGTCGACCGACTTGTAGGGCTTTCACTAGCGCTTCTTGATCGACCAACTTACCTCGAGCCACATTAATAAGGATGGCGCCTTCTTTCATTTTTAAGATGGCTTCCTCATCTATAATGCCTCTCGTTTCAGGTGTCAGAGGTGCAGTCAGTACAAGAGCATCACTCTCACGCAGCAACCTCTCTAATCCTTTACTTCCCTGTAGCAATTCGATACTAGAACCCACACCGCCTCCTCCAGAGACTGCCTCTAAATCGAACTCTACGCCCTTCGGTGTCGTACGCTTAAGCGCAATCACTCTGGCCCCCAAACTCGACACACGCCTTGCCACCTCTTTACCAATTCCCCCGAAGCCAAGTATTCCTATCGTAGACTCAGGCAACTCTAAAATCGGAGCATCGGCAGCATAGAATTTGTCAACCAACCACTCTCCCTTAGCCTGCCCCTCAACAGCAAAATCAAGTCCACGAAAGAAGAAAAGGATCATGCCCAACACTGTTTCGGCGATCGGTGGCGCGTGGACGTAAGCTGAGTTCGTGAAAATTACAGGACTTTGGAGCATCTTAGTTGACAGAGACTTGCCGACGCCTGCAGCGCCTGAATGCACCCACTTCAACCCTGGCCCCGCCTCCAGTAATTCGGCTGGGATCCCAAACCCAAAGTACATTTCAGCCTCAGCAACAGCTGCTAGGATTGACGGTGCCACACGCGTAATACCATCCCCGGACCCATCGGTCTCCTCATTGATCACAACGAGCTCCCAGTCCTCTGGGAGAGCTTCCTCAAGCTCATGAGGTACCCAGTCAGGCATCGCCCAGACCAGGCGACGGTCCATCATGTCGAGCACAGCACGCGGCATCAGATTTCTGTCTCGCTTATGGGTATAGACGATTCATCATACGTGGAAAAGGAATCAACTCACGGATGTGATGTCCGCCTGTAATCCAAGCAACAGTGCGTTCAATCCCCAAACCAAAGCCAGAGTGAGGAAAGCTCCCGTATTTACGCAGGTCGAGATACCAAACATAGGCCTCTTCAGGTAGCCCCTCTTCCCGGATCCTGGCCTGAAGGCGCCCAAGGTCATCCTCGCGCTGACTTCCACCGATAATCTCACCATAACCCTCAGGAACGAGAAGGTCATCACAGAGCACGGTCCTTGGGTCTTCTGGATTTTCCTTCATGTAGAAGGCCTTAGCTTTTTTGGGGTAGTCGTGCACGAATAGAGGCAACTCTCGCTCAGCCATCAGTGCCATTTCAGCCGTTGCCCCTAAGTCTTGGCCCCATACTATGTCACTTCCACCTGCCCTTAGCTCTTCTACTGCCTCCGAGTAGCTAATTCTAGGAAAGGGGGGCTTCACGAGCTCCAACGCACTCGTGTCTCTCTCAAGGATCTTCAACTCCTCACCGCACCGATCGAGTGACCGTGCCACAATATAGGAAATGAAATCCTCTTGCAGTCTCATGTTCTCTAGGGAATCGGCAAAGGCTACTTCCGGCTCAACCATCCAGAATTCAGTTAGATGGCGCCTAGTTTTCGACTTCTCCGCTCTGAAGGTCGGCCCAAAGCAATATACTTTTCGAAAAGCAGGACAGGCCGCTTCGACATATAGCTGACCAGTCTGGGCGAGGAATGCCCTGTCACCGAAATAATCGGTCTCGAAAAGTGTTCCTGCATGCTCTCCGATAGCCCCTGTAAGAATCGGTGTGTCGATCCTCACAAAGCCTCGCTCATAAAGAAAATCGTGGATTGATTGCTCTACCTCAGCACGAACCCTTAGGCCTGCACGCTGGGTAGCGTGCCGCAACCACAGATGCCGGTGATCGAGCAAAAAATCGACACCGTGCTCCTTGGGTTGAATGGGGTAATCCGGAGCTGGAGCGATCAACTTAAGATCTGTGATACTCAACTCGTAACCACCGGGTGCCCGGGCATCTTCCTTCACCTCGCCCGTCAAGGTAACGAGGGTTTCTTGAGTCAATGAGCCGTGAATACTCCACGTTGCGTCATCTACCTGAGTTCGTACTAAGACGCCCTGAAGAAGCCCTGTCCCGTCGCGAACAACGGTGAACGCGACCTTTCCATGAGTTCGCGTCTGTTCTACCCACCCCTGAACGGTGACGGAATCACCAATGTATTCCGATAGTTCTCTTATCTCTACCATTATCGTGGTCCTAAACGCGATCTGTCCCCTTTCCTAGCAAAGGTTATTTAATGATGGGAATTCAGACTAGCCAACCGCGTACATTTCAAGTCGGTCACGATAGCGTCCTTGAAGTTGAGCATGGACGATCTGATGCTCAGCAGACGTCAACTCAGGGTCAGAAGCGATAAGGGCTCGCGCTTCCTTCTGAGCTTCCGCAAGTAGCTCCTCGTCGACGATGATATCAGCGAATCGGAGAATGGGGTCTCGTCCGTGCTGTTGCTTTCCGAATAAATCACCCTGACCTCGGATTCGAAGATCCGCTCGAGCTACTTCAAAACCATCTGTCGTCTCTGTAAGAACTCGCAAACGCTCACTCGCTTCGTCCACAAGCTCAGCGACAAGGATGCAGTGACTCTCGGTCCCTCCACGACCCACGCGTCCTCGAAGTTGGTGTAACTGGGAAAGACCAAAGCGCTCAGGGTGCTCAATGACCATGACCGTAGCATTGCCGACATCAATCCCCACTTCAATAACAGTAGTGGCAACCAAAACATCGGTCTCCCCGTCCAAGAACGTCCGCATTACCGCGTCCTTCTCAGTGCCAGAAAGCTGTCCGTGGATGAGACCTACGCAGTGGTTCGGAAAGATGTCCCGGCTTAGTCGCTCATACTCGTCTGTCGCTGCAAGTAGGTCTACTTTTTCCGACTCAGCCACCAGTGGATAGACGATATAAGCCTGGCGACCTTCAGTAATTTGTTGATGGACAAACTCATAGATGTCATCTCGGTGTTTGGGGCCCCGGATGACAGTCTGAACCGGCATTCGGCCCGGAGGAAGCTCGTCGAGCACGCTTAAATCAAGGTCGCCGTGCAGAGCCATGGCGAGTGAACGAGGAATTGGTGTTGCCGACATAACAAGTACGTCTGGCCTCACATCATCTCTCTCCATGAGCGCCATACGCTGCCGCACCCCAAAACGATGCTGTTCATCAACAACAACCAAACCCAGTGATTCAAATACGACGCTCTCTTCTATCAGTGCATGTGTCCCCACCACTAACCGGGCATCACCAGTTCGCAGTGCGTCTAGAGCAGCTCTTCTTTTAGGTGCACTTGAGCTACCCGTTAGTAAGAATACGTCAACCAAAAGTGGCGAGAGAACCTCACGTAGATTTGTGGCGTGCTGCTCAGCAAGAATTTCTGTGGGTGCCATGAGGGCCGCTTGGTAACCTCCCTCCAGAGCTAGTAGCATGGCGAATAGTGCCACGGCAGTCTTACCAGAACCCACATCGCCTTGAAGCAAGCGGCTCATGCGCCTTGGTGACTGCATATCAGCGTACACTTCACGTAAAACCCGTGCCTGGGCACTCGTCAGCATGAAGGGAAGGTTCCCGTGAAGCGGCTTGATTAGCTGGTTTGTCCGCTGGTGTTGGATCCCCGGTTCAAGGTCGGAAAATCTCCTTTTAGCCTGTGCCTGGACTAGCTGAAGAAAAAATAACTCATCGTATGCGAGCCTCCTTCTCCCTCTTTCAGCTTCTGCAATTGTCTCGGGGCGATGCAGCCAAGTGAGTGCCTGTGAAAGAAGAGGTAACTCCCTGATTCCCAACTCTTTGCCGGTGAGATATTCGTCATCGTCAGCCCATTGGAGTAACGCATCAAGGTTTTGCTCGAAAATTCTTCGTAGAACCCACTGAGGAAGTTCTTCACTTGCCGGGTACGTTACGTAGATCCGGCCACCGTTCTGGTTGATCTCCCCATCCCTGGAGACAATCGTTAGTTCACGCGGTTGAATCTGCCGTCCGTGAAAGAACTTCACGCGTCCTTGCACAAGAATTGTATCTCCTTGGTGAATCTTCCTATCGAGCCAGGGCTGGCCGGGCCAGGCTGCGGTAATCATTCCTGAATCATCTTCGAGGACGGCCTGGAAGATCCGAAGTCCTGCTCTAGTAGGAATTACACCTTTGCTCCTAACCTGGCCCAGAGCAGTCGCATCCATCCCTACTTCGAGTCCCCCGATGGGCTGGACAGTAGAGGCATCGTCATACCGACGAGGTATGTGATACAGCAAGTCACGGGCAGAAGAAATTCCCATGCGAGCAAAGGCATCCGCACGCTTTGGTCCTACGCCCTTAAGAAACTGAACAGGCCGGTCAAGCTGCGAGTAGCTCACCGCTCGGCGAAAACCCCTTCCAAGAAAGCACCCGCATCAAACATCTCAATGTCCGCCAGACTTTCTCCAGTTCCCACGAGCTTGACCGGTACGCCGTATTCTTCTTGCAAAGCCACGACAATTCCACCTCGTGAAGAAGAATCCAACTTTGAAAGAATGATGCCACTCACATCCACTGCGGCAGAGAACCCTTCCAGCTGTCGAAGAGCATTTTGTCCTACGGTTGCATCCAGTACAAGAAGGGTCTCATGCGGGGCACCCTTCAGTCTTTTTCTGATAACTCGGTCGATCTTTGTCAGCTCCTGCATAAGGTCCTTGTTACTGTGCAGTCGTCCTGCAGTGTCTATGAGAACGACATCCAAACCACGGGCCTCAGCTGCATCAAGAGCATCGAACGCAACAGCGGCTGGGTCCCCTCCCTTCTGACCCCTTAGGAACTCTCCACCGATCCGGCTAGCCCAAGATTCCAGTTGAGCCACCGCTCCAGCCCGATAAGTGTCAGCTGCAGCGACGAGCACGCGGCGACCACCTTGAGCTAACAGGTGACCCAGTTTGCCAACGGATGTTGTCTTCCCAGCTCCGTTCACACCTACTATTAAGTAGACCGTTGGACCGGATGCTGCTGTGATAAGTTCGACTCTTCTTGCCGGATCCAGTATTTCACTAATTTGCTCTTTCAGGGTCTCGGTAAGTTGAACTTGACTAAGTGCCTCGCCCCGCCTTAAGGCCTGTTCTACACGATCCGTTAGTCGAAGGGTGGCACGTACCCCAAAGTCTGCACGGAGCAGAAACTCTTCCAGCAATTCAAGCGACTCTAGATCCAAGCCCCTGGCTAATACTCGCAGATCTGTTAATCCAAAATCGACCACCCGCTGCCATAAACCCTTCGTCCGCTCTTGCTCAGTCTTTAAAAGGCGTGCCACAGTTATCAGCGAAGGCCGCTTCTGCGCCTTCCGACCCACTCAGCACACAACAGTGTAATGACCAGCAGGTAAGGCCAGGGTTGGGTTCTAAGCGGCCTAGACCCACCTTCTTCTGAACCAGAGTCCGAAGTACTGTCCGATGAGACTATCTGGGGTTGCTCCGGGGCTGTCACCATTTCGAGAGTAGAGGCAGCTACGTCGAACCGGCCCTCGACCAACAGCTCTTCTAAATCGTGCTCTATTCGATATGAATATTGTCCTGGAGGTAGTACTCCGGTCGATACCAGACCATTACTTGTGACTATTGTGTCCACCACAATAGAATCAGCTGAACTAATGATAATGCGGGGTTCAACACCGTCGTCAGGCACACTCCATATGACTGGTTGGTCTCGCTCAACCGTCCACTGGGTAGGCCGAACCTCACCATTCGTCAGTGCTTGGCCGGCAAGAAGCCAGCCTGCAACACCTGACCAAAGACGGCGATAGGCTTCTCGCCCACTCTGTCTCGCCGCCCACCGCCAAAACCCTGAAGACAGTGTTACTGCAACCCGACCCTCAGCTCGATCATCGAGATGAAGTGCGGCTTCAAGCGGCCCCGTCCCCCTGAGTTGTGTTAGAAGTGAGCCTCGAACCTGTGTCGGATCTGTTGGCAGAAGCACATCCGTCAATGGAGGCAATCCTTGCACGTCCACGCCGACCAAGGATCCTGCAATAGGAGAAGCCGGAATCTCCTGTGATACGTACCACTCACCATCGCGAGGGTCGCCCGTCGGCACACCAGCCAACTCAGCCCCCTCAGCATCCACTACGAGCAGCACATTTCGGCCTGGCCGCACAGAGAGGTTTCGTACCCACTCGTCTGCATTACTTCCCAAACCGTGAAGAACAAGCACCGCAGCACTCGAAGCAGCTAAGCCAACCGAGGCAGAGTCAACTGGCAAGCCTCTCTCAACCGCCCTCCCCATAGGCACGAAACTATCCGGCCCCACTCGAAGATAGCCGAGGCCAGGAAGACCTGTGACCTCCTCCATGACCGGTAACAGGAACCGTGGCTCCCAATCAGCCTGCAGAGAAATCAGCACTAGCGCCTCTTCCTCGTACCCGACACTAGCGTAGGAGACAGCTGTATCGTCAGAAGGAAACCCGTCTGACTCTAAGGCCACCGTAGCTTGGTACCTTACCCGTCCAGTTTCAGATGGTGTAGGAAGCGCTATCGGCAGTCGACTCCTAAAGCCGGGCGAGGGAGCCACAACTCTCACTTCTGCTACCTCTGAGTCTTCCTCAGATATGATGACCGTAATAGAGTCTCCCGGGTTGCCACCGTGGACCTCTAATTCGGCGGTTACTGAACCTTCAGCTCGAACTAAGTCTGGTACTTCAAGTCGAGAAACTCCGGCGTTGGAAACCCCTTCGCCAAATCGTTCGAATTCAACCTCAAGTGGGAGGGATGCCAGGGCGGCACTGACTGCTACAGGATCTTGAAATCGGAAGTCAGAAAGGACCCGGACCCTGTCTACACCAGACTCGACTGCCTGGCCCAGTACTGGAGCCAGTAATGTGCTAGCTGCCGTCGGCTGACCAACCCCAATCTCATCCAGCGACTCCGTGTTAGCTCCAAAGGCAACAACGGTCCAGCCCTCTCTCTCTAGTTCTCGAGCCCTTCCTTCTGCTACTTCCCATGCGGACTCACCCCCAGGGTTCGTCGCAATCATGCTCAGCGAAGCG
Source organism: Gemmatimonadales bacterium UBA2982 (assembly GCA_002347035.1). GTDB lineage: Bacteria > Gemmatimonadota > Gemmatimonadetes > Longimicrobiales > Gaopeijiaceae > UBA2982. Next base: position 138,408 of record DEAM01000019.1, read on the forward strand.
TCGAGAAGCACCCACTCTGAACGTGCACCATCACCCCAAAGCAAGGGAAGCCGGAAATCGAAGAGAAGCGCAAGAATGACGACAAGTGAAACGGCCCGAAGGGTGGCTAGAAGGTGAGATCTACGCACCCTAAGCTCGACGCGAAGGTAGAGCCAGAACGTATAGGCCATGGCCCCAACCGCCAGGGCAAAGAATAAGATCCAGCGTGCCATAATCAGGCCCACGCCTGGCGGTCTGGGATTACTACGGCGACCCCCCGCCCTGCGCTTGCTTTTGCTCTTCGTTCAGTTGCTCGACTGAAGTAGCTGTCAATCGTATCGGGTCGCTACCTGGTATACGCTCGAGGAAGGCTACGCGAACGCTCATATCCTGGACCCACTGTACTCGGTCCTCTGAAGGCACAGGATCACCAGCAGGTAAGTCAACAGAGAGGGGGTCCATGTGACGTCCGCCACGTAACATCTCATAGTGCAAGTGATTACCCGTCGCCAGTCCGGTCATACCCACATACCCAATAATATCTCCCTGCCTCACCCGCGAACCCACAGCAATACCAGACCTAAAGCCACGGAGGTGAGCGTAGCGAGTCATGAACCCATTCGAATGTCGTATCTCGATTGAGTTGCCATAGGCACCGTCCAACCCTCGATGTATAACAACGCCATCCGAAGTCGCCATAACGTCCGTCCCAGCATTCGCCGCGTAATCCACACCCCTATGTGAGCGCCATGTCTTTAGAATCGGGTGGTAACGCGAATTGGTGAACAGTGAAGAAATCCTCCTGTAAGTCAGAGGTCTGAGTAGAAAGGCCCTCCGCACCGACTCACCTTCAAGGTCAAAGTATGAGCCTTCACCGTCCCCATTAGGGTCAAATAATATGGCATAAAACGGGGTACCCCTGTTCACAAGCTCAGCCGCTAGTAACTGCCCGGACCGCATAGAACCATCGGGGCGAACCTCTCGCTCGAACGCGAACCGATAGGTATCACCCACACGGATCTGCCGTGAAAAATCGACCTGCCACTGAAAAACGCGGTCGAGTCTATCGATTAGAGTGTTTCGGTCCTCCAAGGTGAGATTCTGGAGAGCTGAGTTCCCCACCACGGCATTCCAAAGCACTGTTTCTATCTCACCTCCGACGAAGAGGGTATCGATGTAAATGGGTGTCTCAACAAGCTTTGAATCCCACCCGACAAGATCACGAGAGAGGCGAACAGTCTCGTCAGGTGTAAGCGCGACATCCACTCCCCTCAGCTGATGGTTGTCACGCGTATAGCGGAGCGTGATTTCAGTGCCCTGCCGTATCCGGCGCGGTGAAGCGTGCTGACTGAATGCTAGTAAAAGCGACTCCTGCTCATTTGCTCCGATTGCTCGATAAAGCAGTTCACCCAGAGTTTGGCCCCTACCGAGAGATAGGGTCTCGAATGATTCGGATGGCAATGCGTAGATTGCCTGAAGACGCCCAGCCTCAGGTACTCCGGGCGCGCACGAAGACACTAGGAACCCTGCAGCTGCGGCTACCAGTGCCAACCGTGCGTTTTGGTTCACCATTCCACTCCCGCCTCGCTCCGGCCACCAGACAGCCGCCTTAGCTCAGTCCATCTGGCGACGTATAAACGTCGGTATATCCAATCCCTCAATCTGTTCTCGTGAGATGGTGCGCTCCGGGTACCGCGCAAACGGCAACAGTTGCTCCCCACCTCCACCTCCAGCCACTGCTACTCGGGGCTCCACCTCCTGAGGCATAACCTCCGAAGGCACGGAGTGCTCGGGCGCCGATTGCTGCGGCATACCAACACCCGAAACCGCCGACTCCTGATCTGAAACAGGGACCTCTGTTGGAGAACGGGAGCTCCGGAAATCACCCGGAATCACCTTCCCATCTCCACCGGAGTCGAAACCAGTCGCTATTACGGTGACCCTAACCTGGTTCTTTAGCTCAGGATCATGAACGGCACCGAAAATGATCTCAGCATCGTCTCCAGCTTCTTCCTGAATAATCGAAGAGATGGTTGTGACCTCGTCAATGGCGAGATCCATCCCACCGGTGATGTTTATCAGGACTCCCCGGGCACCAGAAATTGAAACATCGTCGAGCAGAGGAGACGAAATTGCCTCCTGCGCAGCTTCTTGTGCCCCATTCTCACCCTCACCAAAGCCTGAGCCCATTAGCGCAGGACCACGAGCTGCCATCACTGTTCTAACATCCGCGAAATCCACGTTGATCTCACCCGTTACGCTTATCAGGTCGGAAATCCCCTTAGTAGCGTTGAGTAAAATTTCATCAGCCTTCTTTAAGGAGTCACCAAAGGATGTTCCCTTAGGAACCACAGCTGAAAGGCGATCATTCGGGACAAGAATCATTGTGTCCACACAGCGCCGCAACTCTGCCAGACCCTGCGAGGCCTGTTGCGCACGCTTACGCCCTTCAAAGAAAAATGGTTTAGTGACGATTCCGATCGTGAGAGCACCCAATTCACGAGCGATCTCAGCGACTAGCGGAGCTGCCCCTGTGCCTGTACCGCCACCCATCCCTGCAGCGACGAACACTAAGTCCGAACCCTCGAGAGCTCTGCGGACATCGTCCTCACTCTCCGCTAGCGCTTGTCTGCCAATTTCGGGACGGGCTCCTGCCCCTAGCCCTTTCGTGAGTTTCTTGCCGATTTGGATTGTGGTCTGGGCCTGAGAACTCTTCAGCGCCTGACCATCGGTGTTCATCGAGATAAACTCGACCCCTTCGAGGTCCTCATCGATCATACGGTTAACCGCGTTCCCGCCAGCACCACCGACACCCACTACCTTCATGCGGGCATTTCGAATTGGTGTCTCTTCGAATTCGAAGATCATCATGTCTTCCTCCGTGACGGATTTTGAGAACTAAAAGAATTCCTTTAACCAAGTCCCAAGCTTTGTGAAAACACCGGAGGAAACGGTCGAGGCACCCTTGCCCGTTTCCGCGAAGCGGTCCGCTCCCCATAAAGCCAAGCCTGTGGCTATGGCAAACCGCGGCCGGCGAACTGAATCGGCTAACCCCCCTAGGCTCTCATCAGGGAACCCTATGCGCACGGGAGAAGCGAAGATTTGCTGGGCCAGCTCTACAACTCCCGGAATGGCTACTGTTCCACCTGATAGAACAACGCCAGCGCCCAACTTATCTAAGAGGCCCTGACCCTCAAGCTCAGCCTGCACAATCCCAAACATTTCATCTAGTCTTTGCTCGATGATGTGGGCGATTAGCTCGCGACCTATGGCCCTGATCTGTCCCGGCGAGGGGCCTGGCATTTCTACCGTCTCTCGAGGATCAACCATCTGGGCGAAAGCGATGCCGAAGTGTTCCTTTGCTTTCTTAGCTTCCGCATATGGAACAGAAAGCCCTCGGACAAGGTCAGCTGTTAGAGTCTTCCCCCCGAAGGGCAAGATAGAGACATGCTGAACTTTCCCTTCGTAGTACGCCACGACATCTGTCGTGGACGCACCGATTTCCACCATGACCACACCGACTTCTTTTTCATCTTCGGTCAGCACTGCCCGGCCACCCGCCAGTGGCTCCAGAACCATCTCCTGGACACAATAGCCAGCTTGGTTAACAGCCTTGCGTATGTTAGTCGATCCCGCGGTCTGGCAGGTAACCAAGAAAACCTCTGCTTCAAGCCTGACACCGGCCATGCCAAGAGGGTCCTTGATCCCTTGCTGATCATCAACCCGATACTCTTGCGGAATCGCATGAACCATCTCTCGATCAGGTGGCAGAGCTACAGCGCGGGCAACGATATGTACTCGCTCCATATCGTCTCGTGAGACTTCATCTTCTGAGATCGCGACCACACCCATCGAGTTCCACGCCCTTACATAATCTCCCCCAATACCCGCATAGACTCGGTCAACTGAAACACCTGCCATCAGTTCTGCTTCCTTCATAGATGAACGGACCGACTCTGTGATCTCTTCGATGTTCGTTACAATGTCGCCTCTGAGACCTTCAGTCCTTGCCTGACCCACCCCAAGGATCGTTAGGCCAGGCCGCCTAGGATCACCAACAGTTTCACCAATTACAGCGCAGGTATTGGTGGTTCCTATATCGAGGCCGGCAATAAGTTTAGAACGCATGGCTAATCCACTCGGTGGCGGACCACGACTTGGTCCAAAAATCTCAGGTCTATTTCAGATGGTACTGCACCAGGATTCTTCGATACGGCATCGGCAAGCGCACTCAGGCCCGCTCGTAACCTGACGGGGGACGCTCGGCTCGGAAGCAAAAAGTCGACTCGAGGGTCTGTCCAGCGCACTAACAAGGCGCCCCTTTCAGTCCACTCGACACTGGACACTAATTGTAAGAATGCTGTATCCGCAGCCATCAAATGATCCACTTCAGCAGCTAGTCGGCGAATCTCTTCGGATACAAGCCTCGCACCTTTTGGGGTTTTCTTTTGACTAAAAAGAATCGGAAGATCTAGTCGGTAAGTAGCTGGATCTAATGGAAGCAAGTACCCCTCAGCATCTACAGGCTCAAGGATTGGCGTTGGCGCGAGGGCAATCGGGGTTCTCTCAACAAGACTAACGAGAAGTCCGTCGGGAAGGTCGCGGGTAATGCGACCTGTTTTTACCATCGGGTGCGATACTATCTGGTCCGTCCACGGCTGGATCTCACTCCAGATTGACGACTCTGGAGTTAGCGCAAGCAGACCTACAACCTCTTGCTCAGAGAGAAATCTTGCACCTCTAACTTCAACACTACGAACCTGGAATGCCTCCATAGTAGCTATAGCCGAAAGGATACGTTCTCCCCAAAGCGCCACTGCACCGAGACAAGCGGTGGCAAGTAAGATTTGAACGTCTCTACGCATGGGCAGACCGCCGCAGCTGACCTAGCAATGACTCGCCCAACGACTCAATCGATCCCGCGCCCAAAGTCAATAACACGTCGCCGGGCAGTGATGCATCCACTAATGCTTCCGAGATAGTTTCAATGTTAGGGTGGTAGTGAACTTCAGACTTCCCGGCAGCACGTGCTGCACTAGCTAACACCTCGCCCGATACACCCGGGATCGGAGCTTCCCTTGCTGGGAATATGTCCGTCACCCATAGAACATCCGCCTTGGACAGCGCCGTCCCAAACTCCGCTGAAAATTGCTTTGTGCGTGAATAAAGGTGTGGCTGAAAAACGGCTACCAGTCGAGCTCCTGGGAAAATCGACCTTGCTGCTTCCAGTGTCACAGCAACTTCTGTCGGGTGATGAGCATAGTCATCGATTATCTCCACCCCAGCCATTCTCCCTATTCGTTCAAATCGTCTGGAGACTCCACGAAAAGAGGAAAGTGAATGCAAAATAACCGCCCACTCTACACCCATTGACCGAGCCACTGCAGACGCTCCAAGTGCGTTGAGTAGCATATGCCGACCACCGTCAGAGATCTCTAGATACCCGACGTTGTTTCCACCTTCGCTCACCACACAGTGAGTGATTTCAGGAGTCACCGTAACATCGGTAGCTCTCAGCATAGATCCGGCAGTAGTTCCGTACGTATAACCTGTGCTGCCGAGACGGGGCAGTAGTGACGTTGCGCCGTAATCATCTGCGCAGATGATTACGCGGCCTCCCTCCCGAAGGCCACTTACAAACTCCACAAATCCCTCAAGCACACCGGAAAAATCAGAGTAAATGTCGAGGTGGTCTGCTTCGACATTAGTCACCAGGGCCACATCAGGTGAAAGTGTAAGGAATGACTTGTCGTATTCATCCGCCTCGACTACGAAAAGAGAGTCGGAGCCAAACCGAAGATTGCTTTCCCAACCGACAACTCTGCCGCCAACTAGCCCGGTAGGGTTAAGCCCAGCAACAGCAAGAATCTCAGTTGTCATGGCTGTCGTTGTCGTTTTCCCGTGGGTACCAGCAACCGCCACCACATGCTCACCTGCAACCCAGTCCCCAAGTGCTTCAGCCCGCTTGAAAACTTGGATCCCCGCAGCACGAGCAGCGGTAACTTCAGGATGGTCCTGAGGTACTGCCGACGTCATTACCAGTGCTGAGGATCCCGCTAGGTGTGTTGGGTCATGTCCGACCTCAATGCTCGCCCCAAGCTTTATTAGATCCTGTCCCGCCTGGCTATGTTTCAGATCACATCCACTTACTCTTCCGCCACTTCGGAGAACAAGCTCGGCAAGAGCGCACATCCCTGCCCCGCCAATACCCATAAAATGGACGGGGCCCTTTGCTGCTAGCTCTCTGAGACGCGTCATCATCAGACTTCTTCTCTAAGATCGAGAAGTAGTTCTATGTCCGTGGCAATGGCACTTGCGGCGTTTGGGCGAGCCAAGGAGTAAGCAAGCTCTGTCATATCGCTTAGCCGTTCAGGTGAACTGAAAAGGCTTTCGACTTGCGCCCATAGGACATCACCAGTGAGGCCTTCTTGTGGAGAAACCACTGCGACGCCAGCAGCTTCTAGCGCCAGCGCATTTTGCATCTGATGGCCTTCTGCAGCTGTGGGAAGAGGCACTAGGACGGCCGGAAGACCTGCATTGAGTAGTTCAGCTGTGAACATTGCGCCTGCTCGACAGATAGCGAGGTCAGCCGCTTCGAGAACACTCGGCATGTCCTTGATATATGCACTCGTGTGGATCCACTCTGGAGACCCAAACTCTTCGAGCAAGTGCTCGGCAGGCTTGATATGCTTCGGCCCTGTTGCCCAAAGCACATGGAGTCCACTGGGCTTGGCAAGCGACCCGTCATTTAGACTCTTAAGCATTTCACCAAGAATCTGGTTAAGAGCCAGTGAGCCCTGACTGCCTCCAGCTACAAGAATCAGAGACGCAGGTGCAGGAACGCCATACTCTGCCCTCACCTTATCTCTAGGTCGTACAGAAGTTGGACGTACCGGATTTCCTGTGACGAAAGCACGATCCCCCATTTGTGGCAGGTAGTCGAGCGCTTCCGGATAGGCCACGTGGACGCGCGTTGCCCAACGGGTTAGAAGCTTCGTCACAAGGCCCGGTACCGAATTTTGTTCTTGAAGCACAAGTGGTATACCAATCAGCCCCGCGGCAATCCCTGCCGGGGCTCCCGCATAGCCACCAGTTACCACTACCACTGTCGGCCGATGTTCATCGAAACAGCGCACAACTTGGATAAGTGCCTCGAATAGACCCGTGACGGCGCGCGAGCTCTTAAGCAGGTTGGCTCTATCAATCCCGTGTACAGGAAGAAGGCGATGGAGTTCACCTCGCTCTGGTAGAACCTGGGCTTCCAACCCCCGTTCAGCGCCAAAGAACATGGCTCGGACATCCGGTCTCTTGGCCCGAAGCGCATCCGCGATAGCCAAAGCCGGGTAGAGATGTCCGCCCGTTCCTCCGCCTGAAAAAGCGACAACCGGACCCTCACGCATAAGCCGCCTTTCCACCTGGTGCAGCACGGGCTACCGAAATGAGTATCCCCAAAGCTACCAGAGTCATCACAAGATTAGAGCGCCCAAAGGAAACCAGCGGCAGAGAGAGCCCCGTAGGTGGTGCAAGTGCTAGACCTACAGCCATATGCAAGAACGCTTGTAATGCGATCAAGCTCGAACATCCAATCGCCAGAAGCTCTCCGAAAGCATCAGGAGCTCGACTCGCAATCCGGAATCCCACGAGTACAATTAACGTGTATAAAACGACGACGAGTAGGACGCCCAAGAAACCCCATTCTTCACCTATCATTGCAAAGATAAAGTCGTTATGGGCTTCAGGAAGGAATCCAAATTTCTGTCGACCTTCACCTATGCCTAATCCGGAAAGACCGCCCGACCCCAGAGCTACCAACGACTGGTGCACTTGGTAACCCGCACCAGCGGGATCCGATGCCGGGTTCAGGAATGCTTCGATACGCTCTGCTCTGAATCCTACAGCAAACTGTCGCCAGACAAGCGGGGCACCCAATGCAGCAAGGAAAATGAAATGGGAGAGTCGAGCGCCTGCTGCAAAAACTATCACAGCCCCTAATGCACCAATGACCAACGCAGTAGAAAGGTCAGGCTCTAGGATGATGAGAACTATCACGACCCCCCAAACCAACAGGAATGGTCCAAGTCCTTGGCGAAGCGACTTGAACTGATCCTTTTTCTTGACGGCCATCGCTGCAGTCCATACGACAACAGCGATCTTCGCGATCTCAGAAGGCTGGACCGAGAAACCAATACGTAACCAGCGTCGAGCTCCGTTAACCTCAGGAGCGATTGCCTCGGTCCAAGGTAACACGACAAGAACAAGGCCAGTCACACTCAACCCTAGCAGCACCCAGGCACATTTCTCCCACAACCGATACGGAATGAAAGCGCAGGCCATCAAGAGTCCGACCCCAAAGCCTGCGCCCGCTGACTGTCTGAGCACATAATGGGTATCCGGCAGCCCTTGCCTTAGCGCCAGAACAGAGGACGCGGAGTACATGAACACTAGGCCAAGGGACAAGAGAAGTACGGTAAGCCCAAACACAGCAGTGGCTTCCCACCCCTTCCCAAGCCCCGACTCCGGGAGCTGCACCAGACCGGCTGGCTCAATATCTACAGGTCGCGGGCTCACTCGGACTCCTTAGATAGCTGAGCAAAGCTCCGTCCACGATCCTCGTAGGACTCAAACATGTCGAAACTCGAGCAAGCCGGTGAAAGTAGAATGACGTCGCCCGGACGAGCCAACTCAGTCGCACGTGCAACAACGGCTTTGAAATCATCACCTAGAAGCTCGACTGACGCAGCATCTCCAATTTCTGATTGGATCCGAGGACCAGCCTCTCCGTAAGCGATACTGCATCCCACACGTTCCTTGAGTGCTTCTGCAAGTGGAACGAAGCTTTCACCCTTGTCAGTGCCACCAAGCAGAAGAACTGCTCGTTGATCCAGACTTTCGAGTGCTTTAACGGTGGCTGCGACATTGGTAGCTTTGGAATCGTTGACCCAGAGAATGCCCTGCTTATCGGCTACGGGTTCCATTCTGTGAGGTAGAGGCATTGCCGTTCTGAGGCCATCCGAAATCTGCCTAAACGTTGCCCCTGCTAGATGGGCGGCGAGAGACGCTGCTAAGGCATTATCAACATTGTGCAACCCAACGAGGGAGTACTCAGCAATAGGCAGAAGCGTCCTTAGTTCACCACTAACCCGAAGAGCTATAGCATCGTGATCAACTAAGGCATCCCCTCCCATGACGGCATCACCACCGAAGAAGTAGTAATCTCCAGCAGCATCGTTAGCTAAGTGTCTCACTCCCTGATCACCCGCCGGGAGAACCCATTTGCTATTCTCAGACGCGTTCTTAAACAACTGAGCCTTATCAGTCATGTAGGCCCCGAAGTCTCCATAGTAATCCATGTGATCAGGAGAGAGGTTCGTGACCACACCAATCTCTGGTTGGAATGACTCTACTCCCCCTAGCTGAAAAGAACTCATCTCCAGCACATACCAGTCAGGAGGATTACCCATCAATGCCAAATCAGAAGCCGTGGGTGCCAGTCCACCACCTACGTTACCACCTACAGCCACTCGGATTCCGGCCTTACTGAGGAGATGGCCAAGCAGTAGCGTGGTTGTGGTCTTTCCATTAGTCCCTGTGACCGCAATCAGTGGACCATCAAAGAACCGAAAGGCGAGTTCTGGTTCACTGATCCAGGATTGTCCCCGCTCTCTAAGCTTTCTGAGGACTTGCGCACCAGGAGGGATTCCTGGACTTGCCACGATGATCCCGGCGCCTGCCAGCCGGTCAAGGTCGTGTCTACCCAGTTCGACTGAGGCTCCTGCGGTGGTGAGAGCGGCTCCACGAGCTGAAGTCGCCTCATCTGAGCTCGTATCCGAGACATAAACATCCCCTCCTTTTATAAGGGCCAGGCGGGCAGCAGCTGCACCGCTCGCACCAAGGCCAATGACGGCAACTTTCTGTCCTTCCAGATGCTTCATCTGATACTGATCTTTCCGAAAAGCGCATCATATTGGCTCACCGGATCTTCAAGGTGCTGACTGCCAGCATTGCGAAGAGGACTCCCAGAATCCAAAAACGGACGACTATCTGTGATTCCGGCCAACCAAGCTTTTCGAAATGGTGATGAATCGGGGCCATCCTGAAGAAGCGGCGGCCTTCCCCAAACCGTCGGCGGGTATACTTGAAGTAGCCGATCTGCATGGCGACAGAAATGGTCTCCAGAACGAAAACCCCACCGACGATAACCAGCAGGAATTCAGCTTTTAGCAGAATCGCCATAACGCCTAGGGCACCACCGAGTGCCAGAGATCCCGTGTCACCCATGAAGACTTCAGCAGGGTGAGTATTAAACCACAGAAAGCCGATGGCTGCTCCGGCCAGTGCAACCGCAAAAATTGTCAGCTCTCCAGCACCAGGAAGGTAGAAGAACCCCAGGTATTCGGAGGTGTCTGCTCTACCAGCGATATAGGCGAAGACACCCAGCGTGCTCGCTGAAATCGCAGTTAAGCCAGCAGCCAAACCATCCAGCCCATCAGTTAGATTCACCGCATTCGAAGAACCCGATACAACAGCCCCTGTGAAGAGGACAAAAACCGGAGCTAGAAAGACAGCAGCCAGGTCTGAGAAGAAGGGGATTGTGGTCCATGTGGTCGGGTGCGGAGAAATCGGGCGCCAGAGCAGAAAAGCCCCAAGTGCGAGCCCGAATGACCATTGGCCAATCATCTTGTATCGAGCTACGAGACCACGTGTTTTCCCCTGGACGACCTTCAGGTAGTCATCCAGGAATCCGATGGCGCCCATCCATAGCAAGGAAACGAGCGCAACGACGGTATACCAGTTCGTCAGCTCAGCCCAAAGAATCGTGGATATGGAGGCGGCGACGATAATAATAAGCCCGCCCATGGTTGGCGTACCCGCTTTGTCTTGGTGATTGTCAGGGCCAACTGACCTCACCACCTGACCAACCCCTGCAGCCCTGAGTTTCTTGATCAAGAGTGGACCGAATGCAAACGCGATGAGTAGCGACGTCACCACGGCACCCGCAGCCCGGAAGGTGATGTACACGAAAACGTTAAAGACCGTGTTCAGGTCGCTTAGCCCAGGAAGCAGGTGATAGAGCATTAGAAGTCCTGCGTCAGGAGGGGTATAATCCCCTCTAGTGCGACGCCCCTGGACGCCTTGAGTAGGACGACCTCATCACCGTTGAGTCGCTCACGGAGTTCTGGATAAGCGACTTTCCAGTCGGGGGCCTTTATTAACTCTGTGCCCTGCGTGGCACCTACCGATTTGGCAGCCTCCTGAAAGGCACCCGTAGCTACTATGAGATCAAATGAGCGATCGAGTGCATCAGAAAGAACTTTTCTGTGTAGGCGGTCTGAAGCATCTCCCAGCTCTAGCATTGTTCCCAGCACGGCCACACGACGTGCTGCTGGGCCCTGACCCTCCAAGACATCAAGTGCGGCGCGCACGCTCTGCGGATTTGCGTTGTAGCAATCAACGATTAATGTGAGCATACCGATACGCTGAACCTCACCGCGCAGCGGATTTGCCTCAGCGCTGGCGAGCCCTAGAGCGGCGTCCTTGGGTGAGACTCCGAGCAGATCGGCGATTGCGAGCGCGAGCATAGTATCGACCACTGCATGGCGTCCCATGAGGGGCACCGCAACTTTCTGACCTCTCCATTGGAACTCGTAGCGACCAAACACATCCACGTCAGCGGCCTGAGGACGAAGATCTTCATCGGCTCGCTCGCTCCACCCAGCGACACGTATATGGTCACAGACCTCACGTGCCTCCTCTGCTAGCACGGGTGGTTCATCACCCACTATACCAAGACCTCCTTCAGCCAGCCCACAGAAAAGTCCGAGTTTCTCTTGAATGACCCCTTCTAAAGAACCCAACTTTTCGAGATGGCTTTCGCCAACAGTCGTCACCACAGCAATGTCTGGTTTCGCCACCTGCGCCAACGCAGATATCTCCCCGGGCTCATTAGATCCCACTTCCAATACGACTGCCTCAGCGTCTTCCGGTGTTGCTAGAAGCGTGAGGGGCATCCCAATTCGGTTATTAAGATTCCCTTCTGTCGAATGAACCCGCTTTGAGGAACTCAGTGCTGCAGCCGCAAGGTCCTTAGTCGTTGTTTTCCCCGACGAACCCGTAATCGCTATCACTTGAGCTTTTAGCTGCTCGCGGCGATGCGATGCCAGAGAGCCTAGTGCGATTAGCGTGTCATCTACTGGGTAAAGCTTTGTCTCGGTTTGAGTGGTTGGCTGCCGAGAGACTACAGCCCCACTCGCGCCCTTCGACACCGCATCTGCTACGAAGTCGTGACCGTCAAAGCGCGTGCCGTTGAGGGCAACATAGAGATGCCCTTCCTCGATTTGGCGGGAGTCAGTAGAGATCCCCGTAAAGGCCAATTCAGGCCTGACGATATCCATCCGGAGGCCAAGCGCGCTCCGAACGGCTGCATCAGTCCAGACGAATTCGCTCATGTTGAAAATCGCCCGCCCGCCAGATGATCCGAAACAATCTGTCGCTCATCAAACGCCTGTTTCTCCCTACCGACTACCTGATAAGTCTCATGTCCTTTTCCAGCGAGGACGACGATATCACCGGAATCAGCAATATCGAGAGCGAGCTTAATCGCTTGCCGCCGGTCAGCGACCCGGTGGTAGTCCACATCTTCTAGGCCAATAGAAAGGTCATCAAGAATCCGCTCGGGATCCTCAGTACGTGGATTGTCCGAGGTGAGGACTATTACGTCCGCAACTGCGCTAACCGCTTGGGCCATTGGTCGGCGCTTCGTAGGATCACGGTCCCCACCTGCTCCGAATACAACGATGAGTTTACCATCGGCCAACGGCTTAACCACTGACAAGGCATTTTTTAGAGCATCAGAAGTGTGCGCAAAATCGATCAAAACTGTGAAGGGTAAGGTCACGACTGTCTCAAGTCGGCCCGAGACCTGTGGTGTAGTGCCAAGTCGCTCTATGACCTCATCAAGGGTCACACCTGCTGCAGTGGCAGCGGCCACTGCAGCCAAGGCATTTTCGACATTGTACCGACCCAAGAGAGGCGTCTGAACTTGGTGCTCGACACCGTCGACAATGAGCCGAAAGGCCGACCCTCCAGAGTAGAGCTCTAAGTTGGTAGCACTAACGTCGGCTTCATTCCTACCCACTGCGAAGGTACGGAGCCTGCGACCCACAATATCTAACGACACCCACGCTGGATCTGCCTGATTTACGATCACTGTCGCGTCGGCTTCAGCAAGCTCTACTAGGCGAGTCTTCGCAGCAAAGTAGGCATCAATATCCCCGTGATAATCGATGTGGTCCTGGGTCAGATTTGTGAAGACGACGACATCAAAGCTCATGCCATCTAATCGGTACTGGGCTAAGGCATGTGAAGAAGCTTCCAGAACTACCGCGCCTGCGCCGCCATCTACCAATTCTCGCAACCACTTGGCTACCTGTACTGGGCCAGGAGTCGTGAGTGCTTCGCTACCTGGTCGAACTCCGTGAGAATCTACAAGTCCGAGTGTACCTATCACCGCTGTCGGGACCTTCGGGCCTATCAGATGTTGAATCAGGAGGGCAGTCGTCGTCTTACCGTTCGTCCCAGTTACACCAACGGTCAGGAGGTCTTCGTCTGGGGAACCCATTACAGTGCAAGCCGCCAAGGCAGCGGCGCGACGGCTGTTGCTAACCACTAACTGAGGTATCTCCACATCCAAGGGGCGCTTTACAACGCTTGCAACTGCTCCTCTCTGGACAGCTTCAGATACAAAGTCATGACCATCTGAAACCGTCCCCTCCCAGGCAAGGAACAGGTCGCCTGGATGAGCAACACGGGAATCCTGGCAAACCCCCGAAAGCAAAACGTCCTTCGAGCCGAGAACCTCCTCTAGGAGGTCGGCTGCTCGAAGGACGTTACCTACCGCGCTCAAGCTTGTAGCGAAGGCTTGGGTCATCTTTGCTTCGCTTGTAGATGAAGATGGATTGTATCTCCGGGGAGTACTCGCTCACCCGGTAATGGGTAGGTGGTCCAGATCTCCCCAGAACCTCCAGGAAATACACGCAGCCCTAGACCATGTAAACGTCGGATGGCCACCCTGGAGGCCAGTCCAGAAACATCGGGGAGGCTCACACCCAGGGCCCCATTCTGATCTGGCAGTAGAGTGAGAACCGGAGGCTCCAAGGTGCGCGCTGCAAAACGAGTTTCCTGTAGTTGAGGAGGGGTCGGATTTGGCTGAGCTGCCTTTACCAGCGCTCCCCGATCGAGTGGCGTTGCTCGGGCTGCGAGGGCTGCCTCCATAGTGGCTCGGGTAACCGGAGCAGCGACCGCGCCCCCATAGTAGGCACCTTGAGGCCGATCGAGACCAACGACTATAACCAACTGTGGATTCTCAGCAGGAAAAATACTGACAAAGGATGAGTAGTAAGCACCTTCCTCGTATCCGTTGCCGCTATTGCTACGGGCCGTGCCACTCTTGCCAGCAACACGGAATGAAGCCAATTGAGCCAAGGTACCTGTTCCATCCTCGACCACATCTACCAAACCCTGCCTCACCACACCCGCAACACCCTGACTAACAACTTGCCGGACCTTCTGCGAGCCAAAACTCCTAACCGTCGCACCTTCTGAGTTACGGGTTTCGCTAATCAACCGCGGTTGCATAAGGATTCCGCCATTGGCTAGAGCACCATATGCCATCGCCATCTGTAGTGACGTCACTGAGATCTCATAGCCAATCGCTAGAGAAGCACTAGACTGGGGAGTCCATCCATCCGGACGGCGTAACGTCCCCGGAACCTCTCCTGGCAATTCGATCCCAGTGCGTGCTCCAAAGCCAAAGTCGCGCAGGTTCTCGTATTGGACACCGGGTGTCATCGACTGGGCTGCCTTAGCAATACCCACGTTGGATGATTCACGAAGGGCATCGGCCACAGTCATCATGCCCTGTGTATGAATGTCGTGAAGAGTGCGACCCTCTATCTCCCATGTTCCATTGCCCACATCAATTGAGTCCTGCATTGATGCGAGACCTTCCTGAAGCAAACCAGCAACCGTAAAAGGCTTGAGAGTAGAGCCAGGTTCATGTGGTGTGTTGACGGCAGACAGAGAGTTCGTGTGGCCATCCTTAACTGAGACCAGTGCGAGCACCTCACCACTTTGGGGCTCGACCACAATGACATCACCACCTCGAGCCTCCCTTTCTTCTATAGCCTCTGCTAATGCCTGTTGAACGATCTCCTGAAGATCCATATCAAGCGTTAGCACTACCTGCCCACCAGCCTTTGGTGGGTCCATCATGACACGCTCCCCAGGTATCGCTTGTCCTATATTGTCTCGAGCGATCACCTCTCGACCCGGTGTACCTCTGAGCAGTTCATCAAATGCCTGCTCAATTCCACCCAATCCTTCACCCTCTAGCACGGTGCCCAACACACCTCGTGCAAGATCTCCATGTGGGTGGAAACGCTGCAGAACCCGGTCCAAATACACGCCACGCACTCCACGGAAGAGCACTCTGGTATCCGGTGCGTAGAGGTCAGGAGCTACTGTCCATTTACGCTCCAGTGATGTAAGTCTTGAAGCCGTAGCTCCCGAGACTCCAAGGTGCTCCTGCAACAGCTCCCTTGTTGCCTCCATATCCTCGATCTCACGCGGAGCAATACTGACTCTGACGCGCTCCCTGGATACCGCCAGCGGAGTACCGTCCCGATCGAGTATAGAGCCACGAGTGGCCGCTACAATTTGGTCCGCTCGGTGCTGAGACTCCGCCATCGACCTCCAGTCGGAGGCTTGCGCAAGCTGGACCTGTCCTGCACGCATGCAAATTATGCCTAGGGCGATAAGCCATACTACCAGAAGCATACGCCGGCGCCAGGCGGGCGGGCGATCCACCAAGCCACGACGCCTCACGAGGGCTGCTCTATAGCAAGAATAACCTGCTCACTACCATCCGGAGTGTGCATTTCCAGTGCTGCACGAGCCCGCGGCACGATCTGGGCTCGGCTCGTGAGTACCTGAATCTCACGGTCCAACTCTATGACCTGAGCGCGAGCAACCGATACCTGGCTGTACAGCTGGTCAAGTTCTGCAAGAGTCTCGAGTGCCCGGCTCTGGCGCCAAGTCACAAACCCGAGTGATCCGAAAAAGACTGCAAGCGCGACCGTTGCTCGACCAAGAATAGCAGGATCCATTATGCGGCCCTCCTCCAGGCCCGGAGTCGGGCGCTTCTAGCACGCGGATTGATGACGACCTCTCTCTCTGAAGGCATGATTGGCCGTTTGGTCAGAACTTTTCCAAGAGAGCGCCCCCGACACGTGCAGAGAGGCAGTTCCGGCGGGCATAAACAGTCGCTGCTCCAATCGCGGAAGGCATTTTTGACAAGGCGGTCTTCAAGCGAGTGATACGAGATAACAACCATCACCGCCTTTTCATTCATCACTTCACGAATTGCAGGCAACGCCAACTTCAAAGCCTCCAACTCCTCGTTCACCGCGATCCGGACAGCCTGGAAGATCCTCGCCTTATCCCTTGCGGATGGAGACCGACCCAGCGAAACGGACAGTGCAGCCACCAAATCATCACTTGTCTGGAGCGGACCAGAAGACCGCCGCTTCACAATTTCTCTTGCTAAACGTTTCGCTTTACGCTCCTCTCCGAAGTCTCGGAACGCTTGGGCAAGCTCTTCTTCACCCTTCTCAGCCAAGAAGTGACTAGCATTCTGCTCCTCGGACCTGTCCATACGCATATCCAGTGCCACACCCTTCCGGAATGCAAAGCCACGGTCGTCTCGGTCTATTTGGTGAGAGCTGACACCAAGGTCGAGAAGCGCCCCGTCTAAGCCAGCTTTTAAGACCTGGGCTTCTTGGGGCACATGATCGAACCGTTGATGAAGGAATTCGACACGGCTGTCAAATTCAGCCAAGGCTAACTTGGCCTCGGAAATCGCTTCAGCATCCCGGTCAACTGCTAATACACAACACTCAGGACAGCGCTCAAGGATTTTGCGTGTGTGTCCGCCACCACCAACAGTGCCGTCAAGATAGAGACCCGAGCCAGTTGGATTAAGGAACTCTAGGGCGCACTCTCCTAGTACGGGCTCGTGGAATCGTTTCATGATATCTAGCCAAATATCCGGTGAGCGAGCTCTTCTAGGTCGCCAGTTCTTTCCTGAACTAGATGCTTGTACCTGTCCGGACTCCAGAGCTCTACTCGATCGATATTCCCACTCAAAAGAACTGTGCTGGATAGACCGGCTGCGATCTGGAGGACGGCAGGAAGGAGAATCCTTCCTTGATTGTCCAGAGACACTTCCACGGCCCGTGAAACAATCATCCGAACCTGGTTCCACGCCTCCTCGTCTCCTCGCCTGAAATCCAGTAACCGATTTTGGATTTCCACCCACTTCGATGTAGGAAAGAGAGTGAGGTAGTCTGGCTCCCACTGTAGAAGAACGAAGCGGTCTCCGTCGGCTGCACGCCGAAATGCCGCCGGCAAGCTGACGCGACCCTTCTCGTCCATCTGATGCTCGTACTGCCCAACAAAACCGCTCACAGGTCACCTGTTGTGGCATCTAGTGGGATGGAATGGGGAATAATGGGAGAAGATAGGGCATGAGTATCCAGAAGGTCAAGGGGAGATTTTTTTAAATAATTGACCCTCTGGTAACTAGCATGAGTAGTCAGAATCACCTTTGACTAAGCGATAAAGTTCGTATAGATCAAAAATCCAATTCTTACGAAATCCGAATGAAAACCGAAGGTCGGAAAATCACCAAGTGGGGACAGATGGGTGACTCTTCCACTCAGCCGAGGGTAAAAAGAGAGGCGCCGCGGAAGCTCAAAGCCCCCGCGGCGCCTTAAAAAGACGTCTGTCTCTCGAGTTGGCGTCTAGCGCCCTCTTTGAATGATCGCCTCTTGGATCTCTATATAGGTACCAATATTCGTGGTGAGCTGAGACAGATCAACGTTGACTGAGCTGGGGTACTCGCCAGTATCGTTCAGAAGTGCTAAGGCCTGCTGGAACCTTGGCAGAGTAGCCGTAGCAGTCTCCAAGGTCTGAGCCTCCTGTGCCGCTGTCGCAGCCCTATGAATGCTGAAACCGTGCCAGAAATTCAGCTGGTGGACAACCTCAGGAGGGACGTTTGGAAGTTGCTTAGCTGCTGTCATGCCACTGATAGAGTATGCAAAGTCATCCTGTTGATAACCGTTCTGGTACGCCTCATTGAAGATCATCGTAGCTGCCTGGCGCGCCTGGTCTGGATTTCCAGCTGCGACCTCGGAGAGAACACCCACTGCATCTTCGAGACGGCTAGCTTGAATTAGCCAGTTCCCCTGCCTTAAGGCAGCAGTGGGGTGCTCAGGATTAATCTCCCGGAGCCGACCTAACGCCGCGATCGCGTCATCCAATCGCTCTCCACGCTGCAATGCGTCGGCATACAAACTCCAGATCCGCTCCTCTTCCGGTTGCACTTCAAGGATCCGCTCGCTTAGCGATATTGCCTCAGTAAATTCTTCGAGCTGGATATGCGCGGCTACAATATTTCTCAGACGGTCTGGTTGTGTTTCAGCACCTCTGGCCTCAAACACCTTCGTATAAGCGTCAATGGCTTCACGATAGTATTCAGCAGCCTCAGGTGCTATTCCTTCGGCTTGTGGCGAAACCATCTCGTATTCCTGCTGAGCATTTAGGGCCGCTGTGAAAGCGAAACCCGCGTACTGATCTAGGAGATCCGTGCTCTCGGCATCGACGTCGAGACCCACCTGAATGAACTGCATGCCACCTACCGGATCACCCGCCTGAGCGATCTCATAAGCGATCCTCATTCGGATCTGCACGTTGCCAGGGTTGATCTCCAGGTAACGAGAATAGTAGTCCCGTCCTAAAGCGTCGTCACCGGCAACTGTCGCAATATACCCGGCCAGTTGAAGTGCGTCCTCATGGAATGGGTCGACCTCAAGCACACGGTCAAATTCCTCAAGCGCTTCGTCACCCCTTTCGAGCTCATAGAGAACCCGACCCCTCATAAAGCGAGTCGCCATGGCATCTGGATTGATAGCCAATGATTCGTCACAGTTACGAAGAGCGTTGTCCCACTGCTGACTCGCAGCATAGTCATTGCAGATCGCAGCTGACCGAACTTGCGTGTTGTATCGATCGAACTGATTAAAGATCTCCTGCGCTGCCGCTTCGTCCTCATCACCGCGAGTAACTGTAAACTCGCTCAGTACGAACTCTTCGCTGGTATCGATAGTCCGTATCGATGCATTCACTGTCCAGGTGCGCTCCGCTTCTTCCTGCTCCGTGTACGTAGCACAAATTGCAACGGGCACACCTAGCTGGGCAGCTAGTTGAATCGAGAACAGACAGTTCAGGTCATCAATGTCCATATTGAAGGCCTCAGCCTGATCTTCGATCTCATCTTCTTCCAGGGCCATGTGTGTGGGAAGCGTATTGATCAGCTCCCGGAGCTTCTCCGAAGTATCCTTCCCAAAGTCATCATCCGCGTCATCACGTGGTTCGAAATACGGAATCAGAACCTGGAACCGCCCGCCTTCCTGTGCCTGAGCAAAACCGGGAAGTATGAGCAGCGTAGCCGCTAAGGCAGCGAGCGTTAACTTCAGCCGACCAACCATGCATTGTCTCCTAGGGTGTTTCCCAACCTCGATTCACTCTCGTGAATCCCGTCCGGACCGGCTACCGAGCACATATTCGATTAAACCGGTGAAACGCTGGAGATCTGGCATGCTGCCCTCAGTCCCCCGGCGCATAAGAAGAGATAACGTATTGATACCAGACAGTTCTGGTCAACGTTGTGTTACAATGCTTACCTCATATTCATATAGAAAGCCCATGGATAACTCTAAAGAAGCTGCCGCGTACGGAGGAACTTCCGTGCTTGCAAAACCATCAAAATAGTGGGCCACTCTAGCGTCCAGCATGAGATCGAAATCATAGCCCACAGAGGCTTTAGTAGCTCAGCACCGGAAAACACTGTCTCAGCAATCGAGGCTGCAATTAATGCAGGAGCCGATGCCGTTGAATTTGACATCCAGTTTAGTGCAGATGGATGTGCAGTCCTTTTTCATGACGATACCCTAGACCGGACCACTGATGACTCCGGACCGATTCACAAACGGACTCTTGGAGAACTGGCGATACTGGATGCTGGAAGTTGGTTTAGTTCCCGGTTTAAGGGAGAACCAATCCCAACTCTCGCATTAGCACTTGCTCGCATAGACCTGAGAATGACAGGTGTGTACATAGAAGTAAAAGGATCGGCAAAACATGATGACCTAGACCGTGTCGCCCAGACTGTCTTGGAAACCGGCAATGAGGATCAGATCGTTTTCATTGCCATAGACTGGTCTGTTCTCGACCGCCTGCGGATGCTGCATTCCGAACTCAACATTGGTTATATCGTCGAGCAATCATCACGAGCGGAAGAAGCGATTATGCGAGCATCTCAGGACCCCCGTGCGCTCATAAATTTCGATGCGGGCATCTTGTTGGATAACCAAAAAATTTCTGACCACACGATACGCGAGGGCATCGACATGGCTACGTGGACAGTAGATAACCCCAAGGATGCCGCCCGTCTCCTCGATCTCGGCGTGCATCGCATCACGACCAATCAGGTTGCCACGCTCTTGAAGTGGAAGGCGAGCCTATAGGCACCTTAGAACTCTTCAAGTAAGCAGGGAAATCGTCTCTTTTGCGTTCTTTATCCACAAAAGCTGACAATGCTAACAGTCCGCTAAAGGTACCATGTCAGTCTCCAGGAAGCCGAATTTTGAATATGGCTCCTTCACCGAACCGAGAAGTTACGGACACCTCTCCACCATGACCTTCGGCCACACCTTTTACAATAGCGAGCCCTAGACCAGCACCTCCTCCTCTAGTTGACTGGGAAAATCTGTCGAAGAGATGCTCGAGGACAGCTGGCTCGACCCCCGGTCCGTCATCCGTCACAGTCAGGTCAATGAAGCCGTCACCCTCCACAGCTGCAATGGCAACACTTCCGCCCCGTGGCGTGTGCCTTAGAGCATTGTCAAGCAAATTAGAAAGAGCCTGAAGAATACGATCTCGATCGATTCGAGACGTTAGCTCAGCGGCGCCTTTTTCAACGGTCAGTTGGACACCTGCGCGCTCAGCCTGATCACTAAAGAAAGTTCGAGCTTCCTCGAGTACCGGAAAAACTTCCTCCATCGACGGGCGCATTACAAAAGCGTCCGCCTCGATACGCGATACATCAAGTAAATCTTCTATCAGGCCATGCATCCGCCTACCCGAACGACCGATGATCTCAGCCTGACGCATGCGCTCATTTTCATCGAGCGGGAGGTCTACGAGCAAATCGGATGCGGCAAGCACAACTCCCAGTGGGTTCCTCAAGTCGTGGGAGACAATTGAGACTACATCTTCACGCTGTCGGATGGCTCGCTTCATCGCCTCCTCTTTCTCATGGATCTCAGTCATATCCGTAAACGTCAATACGGCACCACGGAGATCCGTCCCATCTATCAACGGCCTGAGTGACCACCGAGCTGGGAACGACTGTCCTCTCCTACGCCACAGAATTGCACCACCTGGTGAATCCAAAGGAGATCCTGCTGCCAAGGCTTCAAGGACTGGTGAGGCCTCGCGAGTATAGAGTGAGCCGTCATCCAGAGAGTGATGGACTATGTCACGGATATCCCTGCCCTTGATCTGCCTTTCCGTGTAAGCAAGAAGCTCGGTGCCGGCACGATTTAGGGAAGTACACTTTCCATATAAGTCGATCCCAAGCACGCCGTCTCCTGTTGCTTCAAGCACAGCGTCGATCTCCCGACGTGCATCAACAGCGTCTTTCCGACGGGTCTCTGCTTGTTCGCTAAGGTCCCTGAATCGCCATCCCACACGACCAACGACTACCGTGGCACCCATCGCTAGAATTGCGAAAGCAAATGTCAGCCGTGTCTGCCACGCTCTCACCTCTGCCATCTGACGACGACCGTCGCGGACCTCTCTCTGAATAGCCTCGTCTAGCTGCCGGGCCCTACGCTCCAGGTCAACGTATCCTCTTTGGCTGACCGCCAAAGCCTCCCCGATAGAGTCCCGGCTTAGAACATCTTGGTTTGCTAAGTCCCAAGCGGTAGTCTCGTCACGGAGTTCGGCAAGTCGCTCCCGGACTTCGAGATCCAGATCTGCGGCAAGATCGTAAAGCCGACTGAAAAGGGTGTCCTCATCCGCAATCGCACCGACATACTGCCTCCGAAAGGATGGATCTCCACTCAAGAGAAAACCCTCCAGTCGTGCTATCTGACGCGCCTTCAGGAGTGAGATCTGAGGGCCAAGCCGCCCGGCCTCCTCCAAAACAGTAGAGTTTCGGATCTCAAGCTCTGTGGCCTGCCGGCCCTGATACGCATGCATCGCAACCAGACCGACTAAGGATGCCACGACGAACCAGAGTGCCCACAGACCTCGCGACGGCACTCTGATCGCGCGTGGAACGCGCCCTTGGCTACTGTGCTCTTCGTTCATCCCACCTCGATGCTACCAGTTAAATGATCGAGAGGGTCCAGGTATACAGAGGCCCCGGCCGCGTCAAACGCGGCCGGGGCCTACCTTGCTCTAAGAGTTCTTAACTCCGAATGCGGGACAGGCTAATACCGTCAAGAGTCCCCTGGTCCGGCCGTAACGTCGCCGAACCCGTCTCAAAGCCGTTCATAGAAAGTATATACGTAGTGAGATCCACAGCTTGGCTGGCTGTCAGAATACCTGGGGCATCATCGGGCATAGCCGTGAGAATGAACTCGAACAGATCGCCCACGGACCGTCGGCTCCACTTGAGCTGGAACGTGTTGTCACTGAACTCATTCGCAGTGTGACACTCGGTGCACATCGAACGGAACTGGTCTCGCCCGCGGTTCGACTGTGTCGTCGAGAAGATGGCTTCGGCCTCTTCTGCAGCTGCCGGTGCCGGTGCCGGTGCGGGTGGCGCAGGCGCTGCGGCCTGAGTCGTCGGTGCCGGTGCGGGTGCTGGTGCGGGGTCACTGGACGAGGCGCACGCGGCGACGCCCAGTAAGGTAAATACGCTTAGGAGTCTTGAAATAGGGCTCATCGGTCGAATAGAGAGGGTGAGGAGTGTTCGGTAAACATGTCCTTGACGTCTGCTCTAGGGCAACCCGCGTTGGTCTGCTTCCCTTCTGAGAGCAGCTATAGCCACCTCTCGGTCTTCGGGAGTATTAACGTTCAAAAAGCTCTCTTCGGAGAGACGGATAGCTCTACCATTGAGTGTCTCAAAGATTTGATATACAGCCAGTTCGCCGCGCTCTAAAGCATCAACTACGGTCTCTAGACATGAAACGTGATACGCCGCGCAGAGCGGCTCAACGCCCGGAAAGGCTGTCCTCTGCGGGGCTACAACTTTCTGCTCTCCTAAAGCAAGCGAGACACACCGGACAATGTTCGCATCTACCAGAGGCAGGTCACACGCCAGTACGAAGATACCGTCCAATGCCTCATCAGCTGCGTACTGAAGCGCAGCTTCAATACCAGCTAACGGACCGTATCCCTCCCGGAGGTCAGGCACATGGGGCCAATCTGTCACCACACGCGTATTGGAGGAGACGATGACAACACTGGAAAAGACCTCTGCCAGCGTCTCCGCTGCTCGCACGGCCAAGGGCTTGCCAACAATCGAATCTGCAGACTTGTCACGACCATACCGCTGACTTTTTCCGCCGGCTAAAACAGCACCAAGCAACGATGGCCTTGTCATTTCAGTCGCGACTCACCGCAGTACACGTTGAAGCCGCTGTTTCTTGTAAAGCCCACCAACGTCTGATTGAAACTCGAGGCGAGATCGACGGCTAAGCTCGATGGTGCACCCACCGCAACCAGAACTGGCACCCCAGCTATCACGGCCTTCTGCACCAGTTCGAATGAAGCTCTCCCACTGAGTACTAAGATCCGCTCTGAGGCCGGCAGCAGTCGATTCAGGAAAGCGTGGCCGAGCACTTTATCCACAGCATTGTGCCGACCAATGTCCTCGCGAACCGTGAGGAGCTTACCACTCCCATCGAAGGTTGCCGCCCCGTGCAGACCTCCTGTGCGTGCAAATACAGCCTGCTCCCCCAGAAGTTTATCAGGAAGTTCAGGCAGCAAATCGGACTGCACCTGGAAGCCATCTGCTACAGATTCACACCCATGATCTCTAACAGCTTCCAATGAGGCCTTACCACACACCCCACAGCTAGAAGTGGTATAGAAGTTTCTCTTCAGTCTTTCAGCATCGAACTCAACCCCGTTGGAGAGGCGGGCCTCAACGACATTGTACTTCTGCAGCTCGGCACCTCTGCAGTACGTGAGCTGAGCAATATCATCCATGTGAGAGACAACACCTTCGCCATGCAAAAAACCAGCGACGAGTTCGAAGTCATCGCCAGGTGTGCGCATGGTTACAGCCAGGGGTTCAACGTGACGGCAGCCGGCTGCATCGCTCCATGAAACCCTCATTTCAAGAGGCTCTTCAACCGCTACAGTGTCTCTTAATTGATTGACACCATTCTCACGATGCCTCGCAACCCTAACTGCACGGGTCGCTCCGCGCGGCCCGATCAATTCTGGTGCCCCGCGAAGATCCTCTTAATCTCAAGGCTAACCTCGATGAAGAGCTCTGGGGCGAGAGTCTTATACTTGTATTCAGTCATCTCGCAGCGAGTGAGGCGTCACGCTCGAAGTGCCAGCGTATCGTACTTTCTGGCTACATCGAATTCTGAGAATTTCGAACCTACCCCCAACCGATTAGGCCCGCCACGTTCTCGGCCAGGATTGGCGGGGGGGGGGAACATGAATTCCCCTTCAAAGGGCTGATTACGTTTCGTGCGCCTAGCCGCAAATAACCTGACACCGACTGGTGTTAGGCCTGGTGGCGAAAGGAACTCTTCCCCTACAGGGGCTAGCGGGGGTGAACACTAGCAGGAATAATCCTAAGCACCTCAGACCAGTAACGGAGACCCGATGTCCCCACGTGGCGCTTTCTATACGGTCCTTCACCTGGCGATACTTGCTAACCCAGTGGCTACATATGCCCAGGGCGTGGATGAACTTAGAGTCGTAGAGGCTGACCCGGCGGAATGGCTCACCTACGGACGCGACTACGCAGAGACCCACTATAGCCCACTCAACCAGATCGACGAGAATAACGTCAATCGCTTGGGTATTGCTTGGACCTGGGACATTCCCGTCACCGGTGCTCGTTTAGAGGCTGTTCCGGTAGTAGTGGATGGAGTCATGTATGCTACTGGCCCCCATAGCTTCGTTTTTGCTCTCGACGCACGCACAGGAGAACGTCTTTGGCACTGGGATCCTGCTATCCCAGACGAGTCCGAAGGTGGTCCGAGTATCTGTTGTGGAGACGTCAACCGGGGCGTCGCCGTATGGGGGGATAAGGTCTACGTGGGAATTCTTGATGGGCGCCTTGTAGCACTGAACCGCGAGACCGGCATGATTGAATGGACAGTCCAAACTACACCGCCCGGGACAGACTATAGCATCACCGGCGCACCGCGGGTTGTAGCTGGCAACATCATCATTGGCAACAGTGGAGCGGAGTACGGCGTCCGCGGCTATATAACCGCCTACGATGCTGAGACAGGCGAGCAGGCTTGGCGCTGGTACACCGTGCCAGGAAATCCTGCGGATGGCTTCGAGAATGAGGCGATGCGACGGGCAGCTGAGACTTGGACAGGAGAATGGTGGATTGTCGGAGGTGGGGGCACCGTGTGGGATGGTATGGCCTACGATCCCAACCTCGACCTGCTTTATATCGGAACCGGCAATGGCGCCCCTTGGAATCGGGATGAAAGGAGCCCGGGTGGGGGAGACAACCTCTTCCTGTCTTCAATAGTCGCATTGCGTGGTGAAACGGGTGAGTACGTATGGCATTACCAAACAACCCCAGGTGATGACTGGGACTACACAGCGGTACAGCCCTTAATGCTTCTGGATCTTGTGATGGATGGGCGCCAGCGAGCCGTCATCGTTCAAGCGCCAAAGAACGGATTCTTTTATGTGATCGACCGCATCACGGGCGAGTTTCTCTCAGGCCAAGCGTATGCGGACAACGTCAACTGGGCTTCTGAAATCGACCAAGAAACCGGGCGCCCGAACGAGACACCGGAGGCACGCTATGGGATGACAGGACGAGGCGTCTACCTTTCTCCTGGGCCCACAGGTGCCCACAACTGGCGACCTATGTCCTGGAATCCAGCAACCGGATACGTCTACCTCCCAGCTCAGAACAATACCTTCTACTACGAGCGAGCTGCCGTCGACTACCAGCCAGGCCAATGGAATACTGGAACTGGTCGTGGTTCTGCTGCAACGCGGCCTGAGCGCCCAGAGCTGGAGGGACCTAACACAATGCTTCTCGCATGGGACCCCGTGACCAACTCCGAAATGTGGAGGGTACCGGGTGAGGGCGGCAACGGTGGGACGCTATCTACTGGGGGCAATCTAGTTTTCCGAGGGACCGGTCGGCTTCTTACGGCCCACAACGCGGAAACTGGCGAAGAGGTGTGGAGGGCTCAGGTAGGAATCGGAACTGCATCACCGGTCACGTATGAGATCGACGGAAGTCAGTACCTAACGATTATGGCTGGTAGCGGAGGAGCTAACCCGCCCCGCGTGTGGACCTTCACTCTGGATGGGGAAACTCTGAACTAAGCTGGATCGCCAGAATTAATCTGTGACCCCTTACCTTCTTGTAGAGCTTTCCTCCGAGCCACAGCTCGAGAGCCAAAATAGAGCGCGCTGAGAATCAGATAAACACTCATGTTGCCTGTCATCAGCGCAACTACAAGCCCAACCATCCACAATATTAGGATGGTCATCGACCTCAGGTCGCCTATCCAGCGTGATATCATCTGAGAAAGATGCTCTTGGGAATGAAGCCTGTCACGACCTGCGTAAGGTCTACCACCTCACTAACACGGAAGTCCACTGCAATGCTCGCAAGTGAAAGTGCCCTTTCAGGCGTGAGCCCTTTTTTGTCCACGAGAAAGTCTACAACCTCCCACGTGGCCTGTCGGGCAGCTCTATCCAGGTCAAGATCGATCCCCATAATCAGGTAGTGGGAGTCATTTTCGGCACGAGGCCCAGAGATATTCGCATCCTTATGCAGGACAAAGCGAAAGGTTCCAACTAGCGACTGCTCAATCGCTGTGCCACTAACTTCGCCATCCCCTTGAGCAGAATGTGGGTCCCCAACGTAGAAAAGCCCTCCTGGGTGGAAGACCGGAAGATAAAGTGTCGTCCCCACCGTTAGGTCTTTGACATCCAGGTTTCCACCAAAAGCTCCGGGAGGCCGTGAACTCTGAATGCCTTCCTGTGCCACGCCAGGCTCACCAACGACTGGGTCGGGCGCGACTGCCATTACACCCATAAAGGGTGCCAATGGCACCTGAATGTCTTCCGAAAAAAAGGCCACGCCACGCCCATCTACATTACCCGTTAGGATCATGTGCCTGGCATCCGCGATATCCAACGCAGGATCACCCTCCTCGAAGCCCGGATAGCTTGTCGAGAAGACACCGCCCCTGGGGCCGGTGTTGTTAGCGCCCCAGTCCACTCGAGTCTCAATCTCGAGAATCTCTATTTCAAGCATGTCCCCCGGCTCAGCACCCTCGACGTAGATGGGGCCAGTAATTACATGGGCGCTTCGACCCTCCCGGTCCCGCCCTTCACGGGATGCCCAAAAATCCAAAACATCCTGTGTGATTTGCTCACGAGGGATTCCACGCGCAGTCAGATATGCGACCGGCTCTTCATCCTGAGTAGCGCCAACATGCGTGAGGGTATTCATGCGCACGGTCTGCCCGGATTGGATAGTAAGAACGGGCTCCTTATCAATAGGATACCAGCCCCAGCTGACGTTCTCAGGTGTAGACTCGACAAAGTAGTCTGCTTCGATTGATGGGTCCGGACCCGTCGCATCCCTAGGTGTGACACACCCCGCGGTAATCACGAGGAGTGCTACAGTCCTCGGTTTCATATCAACCTCCTCAATCGGCGTCCGAGCGAAACAGGTGTCAGTTCACCGCGCTCTGGTTGATCTCATCACCCTCACTCGTATCCTCATATTTCTGCCTCAATGCAACGATCCCTTCCGGGCGACCAATCACCGTAAGACGATCTCCCACTGCGAGCGAAGTCCCACCGCTGGGAATAATGAGACTACCAGACCTCCGGATCATCGCTACAAGTGTGCCTTCCGGAAGACTCAGCTCACTTAAAGGCGATCCAATTAAATCAGCGCCAGGCAGTTCTTCTGCGAGCTTGAACACGAACATACGATCGTCATGGATGAGCGCCTCCTTCATTTTCTCTTCCGTCTCGGCGCTAAGCCACTCTGGCATGAAGCCATCCTGATCTATTCGGCTTGCGAGCTGTGCCAAAATTCGCAGATGACGCCCCGGGTCATCATCTGGGCTTATTAGGAAGAACAGTGCATAAATCGGGTCTGCCTGATCCTCCTCAATTTGCACTCCATGGCGCGACCGTACGAGAATGATCTGAGAGCGGTCCAAGTCCTCGAGTCGCAAATGAGGAAGCGCTGCCCCATGCGACACTGGTGTTGCTCCTATCCTTCTGCCATCAAGAAAGCCCTCAGTTAACTGTGTGGCGGTTACCGGAACTGTCAGCGCCAATTTCTCAGAGACCTCTTGAACAAGCTTTTCGTAGTCAACCGCCCCTTCTACATCAATCACACCAGCTGAAGTCATGAGCTCATCAAAGGGGTCGGCCTCCCTGGCCCCCCGCTCTTTCATAATCTCTCGGAGTTCACGATCCAGACCGTCATCTCGAGCTTGACCTAGCCTTTCAAAGACATGGCGAATAGCCCCTCCACGGGTGACCCGATCACGCGCGTAGTACGTGTACCACATGGCACCAAATGTGATAAGGCTACCTGTAAAAAGTGTTGGAAGGAGGCCCATGTTCACAATTAACCAGAAGGGTGCCAATACTCCCAGAATTTGTATGCCGGGGTACAAAGGAGATCTGTATCCAGGATCGTACGACTCGATCCGACTCTCCCGCATGACAATGACTGCCAAGCACGCTAGTGCGAACATCGTCATCTGAAACGCGCCGGCTAGCTTGGCTATCCCGCTTGGGTCAAATACCGTTACAGAGAAGAGAATGAGCCCGACTGTGACTGCAATGCCAATCGTCGGTGTACCCTGCGCCCCAACCCTACCGAAGAAATCCGGCAACAGCTTATCTCGACCCATGGCAAGCGGGTAGCGAGAGGCCGAGAGAATGCCAGCGTTGGCAACTGATGAGAACGCCAGCACAGCAGCTATAGTCATTAGGATCGCGCCCCATGGACCCACTAGTTGCTCCGCCACCATGGCTACCGGCGCCAGAACTCCACCGTCCGCGGCTAATGCATCCACACCAACAGTACTAATCATGACGGACGTACCAACTACATAAATGATGAGAACAGTTCCGAACCCAAGGAACATGCCAAGCGGCAGGTTTCTTTCAGGATCTTTCACTTCTTCCGCCACACTAGCCACTTTTGTTAAGCCCATATAGCTCACAAAAACCAGTCCGGCAGTCGCGATGATCCCAGCACTTCCCGACTCGAAGAAGCCGCTGAAGTTGCCCACCTCCGAATTGAGGAAGCCGACACCACAGAACCAAAGCAAAAGGATCAAAAGCCCCATGAGAAGGAAGACCTGGAATGACCCACTCTTCTTGGCCCCAAAGTAATTCACAAGCCCAAAAAATATCGCGAACCCAGCAGCGATCGGACCCATTTCTACACCAGGCAGAAAGAGGTTGAGGTATGCCCCCACACCGATCAAAGCGAATGCGGCCTTTAGGATCAGAGCAATCCAAGTGCCGAAGCCTCCGATGGTCCCCACAAGCGGCCCCATGCTTCGATCTAGAAAATAGTAAATGCCGCCAGCTCTGGGCATCGCCGTGGCCAACTCGACCTTGCTTAGCATACCTGGCACAACCACTAGGCCAGCTAGGAAGTAACTCAATGGCATTGCTGCACCGGCGCCGGCCGCAGCTAGTCCAGGCAAAAGGAAGAAACCGGAGCTCAGCGTCGCGCCGGTCGCAATCGCGTAAACATCCCACAGGCCGAGCTGCTTCTCTAGTCGCTGGGCCATACCAGGATCACCAGAGCCCGCCGCTATTCTAACATCGGAAGCCATTCTCAGTCCGTGATCCTTAGACTACTGGTTCGGGGTCAGCATTCGTATCACCCCATCTGCCTTATTGGTCAGCAGAGGTTCTCCGTTCGGCCCTGACGCAATATGCACATCAGCCCGGCTAGCTGGATTTCTGCCCTGCTCCTGGTTTTTCTCCTGGATTAGCTGTAGGAGTGTCTTCTGTTGACCGCCATCCTCAAACAGAATCCGCTCGATCACCTCCTGGCCACCGTATGATAGATCGTCTGCCGGAATCGCCCACACCTCTCCGCTTGGAAGATCGGCCCACAAGATCATATCTGCGATCTGGGGGATGCGGTTAGCTCGGTAAACGTGCACGCCAGTAGCCGCAGATTGGCCCTGAAGTAGACGGTCTGGCTGACCATACTCAGCAACAGGGTATGTAACAGAGGCGTCGCTCCGCGGGTTCTCAAGATCTACTGCCTGGCGACTAATGAAACGGTAGCTGCCCTCCCAAGTATTCCAACCCAGATTCGCTCCAGCGGTAACCTGGCTGAGTTCCTCAACGATGTTCTGACCGATATCCGCTAGGAAAAGATTGCCATTTTCAGAGTCCCACCCAAAACGTTGTGGGTTCCTTACCCCGTACGCGTAGATCTCGTCCAGTGCACTAGCATCTCCAACGAATGGGTTGTCCGATGGGATGCCATACTCGCCATTCTGACTATTCGTACCCAGGGGATTGATCCGAAGAATTTTCCCTAAGCCGTTCATCATATCCTGACCGACGCCTAGTGGGTCACCTCCACTGCCGCCGTCTGCTGAACCAATATACAGCATTGCAAAGTCTGGATCGTCAGGCTCGACCGTGGGATTGAAGGCTAATTGACCAGCGTTGTGGTTTGGGAATGGTTGCTCGAAACGCATGAGTTCACGAGGGGGCCCACCGTCGTATGTAGGGGCTGTCGGGTCTAGGGCGGTCCATTCTAAGAGGACAGTATCATGCGAGTTTCGCCCACCTGGAGGCGGCAAGAAGTCAGCCTCAGGAACGGTGTCCAGAATATCCGTCCAGGTGTAGAA
Organism: Gemmatimonadales bacterium UBA2982; assembly: GCA_002347035.1. GTDB lineage: Bacteria > Gemmatimonadota > Gemmatimonadetes > Longimicrobiales > Gaopeijiaceae > UBA2982. The sequence goes on from DEAM01000019.1 coordinate 169,610, forward strand.
CTTACCAAAGCCGCGCTGTCCTGACTGGGCAAAGCGCGGATGGAAAGCGAAGCTCTGGAAACCTCGCTCTCTACCCTGCGACTGCACTTCATACCCCCAACGTGAGTCGTTCGTATCAAGGTATAGCGTCACACTGCGGCCATCGTAGCTGACGCTGAAGAGTGGCCCTTGCTGAGCATTCACGAATAGGCGATCTGTGCCTACCTCGTCGATGAGGTTCATGATACGGGGAGCAGAGTCTTCCGGGCCCGGAATCGTGGCAAACTCAGTGACACCCACTACAATCGGACCTCCGCCGGCAATCGGCTGAGAGAACGGATCATTTGCAGTCTGACATGCAACCGGAGCTGCAAATAGCAGTGCGACAACCACTGCGCGTGTCGGCTTCATAGTCTATCTCCTCCTGAAAGCTAACTGCACCAGACGTTAGCCCTGTGTGAAAAACCGCGCGAGCGAACAACTCGCCTATATATTTGCGACTCGAGGGCACCTGGCACAGGTTAAGCACAACATGAACTTACCCTGTCCAAGGTTGGAGGGTCATATGTCAAAGACGAGTCGAGCAGGACTCACCCTCGTTGCGGCGGCAGCCGCGATGCTCGGAGCCCAAGAAGCTACGGCACAGTACGAACTCGTTGATGGTTGGCCTGAGCTACCCAGAGGCGCAACCGGATGGGGACAGACCATCGGAATCGAGATCGACGATCAAGACCACCTATGGGTTTTCCACCGCTGTTTCGCTGGAAATTGTATACAGGGCCGGGAAAATGTCTCGCCAGTGCTCCACTACGACGCTGATGGAAGGATCGTGAGGCATTTTGGTGCGGGGATGTTTGTGTGGCCGCACGGGTCTACTGTCGACGAGGACGGGAATCTTTGGGTTACCGATGCACGTGGTGGGGAGGGCAAGGGTCATCACGTCGTCAAGTTCGACCGTAATGGTCAAGTACTCATGACAATCGGCACTCCGGGAGTTGCAGGGGTTGGCGAAAACACCTTTGATGGGCCTGCAGACGTGGCAATCGCGCCAGACGGAAACATTTTCATCGCCGACGGGCACGGAAACGACCGAATTGTGAAGTTCTCTCCTGAAGGTGAATACCTTATGGAGTGGGGTCAGGAAGGCACACTCTTAGGTGAGTTCAACGAACCACACACTATCGCCTTTGATTCACAGGGTCGGCTATTCGTCGGCGACCGTATGAACCAACGCATTCAGGTCTTCGACCAAGACGGACGATTCCTAGCAGTCTGGCCTGCAATCATGGCAAGCGGCATCCACATCACTGAGGATGATATTGTACTTGTAGCTGACTACCAGCTCAGGAAGGGTATCGTCATAGCAAATGCTAGCGACTTCTCGGAGATTGACGTCATTGATGAGTCCCTTCCCGAGGGAGTCGCTATGGACTCCATGGGCAACATCTACTCTGGCGAAGTCATATACCAGAATCTCAAGAAATTCGAGAAAATAGGAGGATGAGCACCCTTAGCCGCCAGGAGTTTCTCTTGGCGTTTCCCGGCCTGGGGATAGCCAATCGGCTCTTCACCCAATCCATCCCTCCTGTGAGCGTGCAAGGCTTACACTCAGTCACGCTAGCAGTCTCTGACATAGGTCGCTCGCTGGAGTTTTACCAGGGACTGTTCGGGATGCCGATTCAGGCCCGTCATCGAGACACCGTCCTGCTTAGAATTGGCGACAGCCCAAGCTTTGTTGGACTGACACCAGCGGGTCGCTCAGAGCCCCGTATCGACCGATGGGGTATGTCGGTTCAGAACTTTGATCCAGAAGCAGTTATCGCCGCCTTAACCCGCCATGGAGTGCGTCAGGAACGTGGTGGTATCGGATTGGGCGGCGGACCACATCGCATTCGTTCCTCAATCCGAGGCAGCACGCCAGAAATCCATATGGGGGACTTAAACGGACTCGTCATTCAGCTCCAGGATCCGACGTACTGTGGTGGGAACGGTCCACTCGGCGCTACTTGTGAAAATATTGAACCTGCTCCTACCACTGGTGACATAGCCGTCACTGGCATGAGCCACCTGACAATCAATGTGCCTGATCCTCAGGCGACGAATGCGTTCTACCAACGTGTTTTTGGAACGGACATACAGGCCTATCAGGCAGCTTCGCCCTTGATGGGTGTAGGGACTGGGGTGCATTTCTTGATGTTCGTCGGGAGCAGAGAGGATGGAAATGCTGCTCGTGTGGGACACGCTTGCCTGAGTATGGAGAACTTCGACGTCGAGCAAGTTCAGGCAGCGCTAGAGCGTCATGGCATTGAGCCGAGAGACAATGCAGGTCCCGGACCCCTAAGGCATTGGATCTCAATGCGCATGCCTAATCGAGGTGGCGCACCCGAAGGGACTCCGGAGCTTTATTTTAGTGACCCAGACGGACTCTCAATCCAGATCCAGGATGTAGCGTACTGTGGTGGGGGTGGATACCTGGGCGGAGTGTGCACTTAGGCACACCCCGCCCAGGCCAATCAACTAGTAGTCACAGCCTCGCTGTGTTCGTTGTACCACCTTCCCACACAACCGCTGTTATCGAATCGAGTAATGCTTACCGGCTCTCAAGTGACGTCGTAACGACGGGACCTATTCCCATGATCTGAACCGTCACTTCTTCGTCCTTGGCCATGTCGTAATGATGACCATTTGGCGGCTGGTAAATGAACGTGCCTTCTTCTACCGGTGTCATGTTGTCGGGATCATAGACCTCAGATCCCGGCCCATATGAGGTATACCAAGTACCTTTGATAACCGTGATAAGCCGGGCCTGGCTGTGGAAATGTGGACGGCTGCCCTGACCCGGACCAAAGGTAATCCGCTGCACGTAGAAACCAGGCTCGCTAGGATTGCCATACACGAGCACGGATCGACCGCCTTCAGGTGGAACCATGTCCGAGGGGGAGGCGATCATAAATCCCTCATCGTCAGGCGGCACTACCTGGCCCACTAGTGTGTCGGCTCCGATGAACAGGATGCCTAAGCAGCAGGCCCAAAGGAGCGAAAGGCATTTCACGTGCATAAAACCATCTCCTGGGGCTTCACCCCCGATCACAGAACACTGAAGAGCACGACACTACTGTCACAGCTTAGTCCGCGCCAGCATCATCTCCAGTTCGTCTGCTACC
>DEAM01000007.1:0-6996 GCA_002347035.1 Gemmatimonadales bacterium UBA2982
CCAGACTGCTCCACCCCGCAACAGAGACAAGGAAGGTATACGGGCCGCTGACGAGAGGTCAACCCGCTCAGTGGGTTGAGGTAGACCCAGTATCTACAACCTTTCTGCAGCATTGGCTGGCTAACTGAAGTCCCCTATCGGACTAAGGAAATTCACGTGTGTTTTCTGCATCTCAAGCAGAGCACCCTAGTTACTTTACCCCTGGCAAGCTAAGTCCAAATGAACTCCATGCTTACCTAAGGACATGGCTGATACATGCTGACCAAAACCAATCAAAGTCACACTGCTTTTGATGAAGAACTAAATCCCTTCGTCATTGCACAGAGACAGTGCGATAATGCAGCTCGCTACTTACCGAATCTCGAGCCAGGCTTGTTCGAGTTTCTGAAGCGACCAGATACGCTCATTACGGTTGAGTTCCCGATCGTCACGAGTTCTGGTGAGGTCGAGAACTTCATCGGATACCGGGCAGTCCATAACCGAGCCCGCGGCCCAGGGAAAGGCGGCATTCGGTACCATCCGGAAGTAACGCCTGATGAGGTACGAGCTCTAGCCTCTTGGATGACCTGGAAGTGTGCAGTTGTCAGTGTGCCTTTCGGGGGTGCGAAAGGTGCGGTGGTGTGTGACCCCAAAAAACTGAGTCACACGGACATCCAGCACTTAACCAGACGCTTCATCTCTCAACTTGGTGACAACATTGGGCCTCATACCGACATACCGGCACCGGATGTAGGCACTAATGCTGAAACAATGGCAATCATCTACGATACTTACGACAACATGCACCGGGGGGAGAACAACCTAGGTGTTGTGACAGGCAAGCCGGTGCACATCGGTGGTTCTCTCGGCCGTGAAGAAGCGACCGCTCGCGGGGGGTTTTTTGTGACTGCCCGAGCCTTATCTCGAGGCATGCTACCCGGCCTCACTGATCTGGATGGCCTTTCTCTAGCAATTCAGGGCTTCGGTAACGTCGGGAGACACGCAGCCAGACTCTTTTCCCAGGCCGGAGCGCGCATCGTAGCGGTCAGTGATTCACAGGGTGGAGTACATGCGCCTGGAGGGATCGACCTGGAAGCCGCTTCCCGACACAAGCAAGAAACGGGCTCAGTGAGCGGCCTTACAGACACTAATGACATCACAAACGCAGAACTCCTTCACGTGCCATGCGACATCTTGATCCCTGCCGCCTTGGAGAATCAGCTGCGTTCTGATAACGCAGGGAATGTGAAGGCACGGCTGATTGTAGAGCTAGCCAACGGGCCTACGACGCCCGAAGCTGACACGATTCTGAGCGATAAAGGGATCCCGATACTGCCGGATATTCTCGCAAATGCTGGGGGAGTCACAGTCAGCTACTTCGAATGGGTTCAGAATAACAAAAACGAACAATGGGCGGAGGCAGACGTGAACGCCAAACTCGAGCTCACCATGAATCAGGCCACCGATGGAGTCCTCGACAAGCAGGCGGAAGTAAATAGTTCACTTGAAACTCTCGAGGAGGCGCGACGTGAAGTTCACAGGCCTGGTGACGAGCTGGTGCCAATAGATGTCCGAACTGCCGCCTTCGTTGTGGCCGTTCAAAAAGTGGCCGAAGTCACACTAGCTAGGGGAATTTGGCCCTAAAAAGCCTCCCTCTACGGCATTAATATGGAATCGTAAGCCTAGCGCTAAACTGTCTCATGACCGAGACTATCTGTCTCCAAATTTTTGACGCACTGCCCATGAATTGGGCAGGTGGTTCTTCGTGAGGGGGTTAAGATGTCATCGTCACGGGTTTTAAAATTCACAATGTTTGCCTGCACGGCTTTCCTTTTAACGGGCTGCACCAGTGGGTCTAGTGTGCCTTCAGCAATGGCTTCGGAAGCGGGCAACGCAATCACCGGTGAGGGTATCCCCAATCCGGCTCCGAACGTTACGGAGAATTGGGGAGAGCTTCCTGAAGGTCGGGGTTGGGGCTCAACGGCCGGTGTCGACATCGATCCGAATGACGGTCACATCTGGGCATACGAGCGGTGCGGTGCCAGTTCCTTCGGTCCGGGCTCCCTCAACTGTGAGAACAACCTGGTCGACCCCATCTTCAAGTTCGACCGTAATACCGGCGAGGTCCTCGCCAACTTTGGGGCAGGGCTCTTTGTCACCCCTCATGGAATCCATGCTGCAGACGACGGAAGTGTCTGGGTGACTGACTTCGCCGGGAACGCCGAAGGAACCAAGGGCCACCAGGTCCACAAATTCAGCCCGAGCGGTGAACTCCTAATGAGTCTCGGCGTGGCGGGGCAACCCGGAAGCGAGCCCGGCCAGTTCAACCAGCCCAACGACGTAGTCACCGGGCCGGACGGGAGCATCTACGTGGGTGACGGACACAACGGCCAGGGGATGACCTCAGCAGCAGCGATTGCCGAGGGGCTCGAGTCAGGCCAGACTGGCCGCATCATCAAGTTTGACGCAGATGGAAACTACCTCATGGAGTGGGGCCAAATTGGCACACTGCATGGCGACTTCCGCACACCCCACGCACTTGAGTTTGACTCACGGGGCAGGCTCTGGGTCGCCGACAGAGGTAATCATCGCCTAGAGATCTTCGATCAGAACGGCAACTACCTCGAGTCACGTTATAACTACGGTCGTATCAGCGGCATCTTCATTACCGATGATGATATGATCTACGCCATCGACTCCGAATCGAGCCCGACCAGCCACCCGGCATGGAATAACGGTGTTCGCATTGGGCATATCGATGAAGACGTAATCGTCGGCTTTATCCCGCCGTTCCCAGCAGAGACGAGGCCATACCAGGGAGCAGCTGGTGAAGGTGTCGCCGTCGACGCAGACGGAAATGTCTACGCAGCCGAAGGTCCTAACTCACTCCGGTTCGCCGGAGGGGCATTCACCAAGTATTCAGTAGGCATGTAACTAAAATCGCGCCGGGGCATGACTCCGGAACAGCTAGTCTAACGGGGGTCGGAAGCTAAGCTTTCCGGCCCCCGTTCTATTAGCTAGCCTGGTTACGAATGCGCTCCACTCACTTTCCTAGGCCATGTTTCCACTTTATGACGAAAACCCTACTAAGCTCCTACCCGTAAGCACCTTTGCCGTCATTACAGCATGCACGGGTGTCTGGGTATTTCTTCAAGGGGCAGGGACTTCAGAGGAAACATTCTACAGCTCTATGTGCAGTCTTGGAGCTATTCCAGCTGATTTAACTGGAAGCATGAGCGCGACTGAACGGCAGGGCCCATGCCCGATAGGCGGGTTCAGTTGGGCAACCCTTTTTACTTCCATCTTCTCTCATGGAAGCTGGTTCCATCTGATTGGCAACATGTGGTTCTTGTGGATTTTTGGAAATAATATAGAGGATGCCATGGGGCACCTACGGTTCTTGGCCTTCTTCGTATTAACAGGTCTCATCGCCGTGCTGGCTCACACGTTCATGTGGCCCGACTCAAGCCTTCCACTCGTGGGTGCATCGGGAGCAATTAGCGGAATCATGGGAGCCTACTTCGTTCTATATCCGAAAGCGCGTATTCGAACGCTCTTTGTATTCGGATTCTTCATCCGCGTCATACCCATACCGGCGTGGGTGTTTTTGGGTATCTGGACAGGCATGCAGTTTTTGGGGTCGTATGTAGAAGGCCTTTTGCCAGAAAGCGGAGGTGTGGCCTACGCAGCTCATATAGGTGGTCTTTGTGCCGGACTTGTTCTGATCTTCCTTTTCCGTAAGGCAAAGCCGGCAACTGCCTGGATTTGAATTGGAAAAAGCTCTTTACTTCTATGAGGTCTTGATGAGACACCTCTTGGACCCACTCCGCGCTAGCTTAGCTCGGATTACACGCCCCCACCCCATCCATATTAGCCGTTCGACGTTAGAATTGTCGCCATGCCACTCGTAGCCCATTCCGAACTACCGACTTTTAAGCACCTGCGTGAGCAGGGGCACGATCTCCTGACCATGGACCGTGCAGTCCACCAGGATATTCGCGAGTTGCACATCGGATTCTTGAACATGATGCCCGATGCTGCCCTAGCCGCAACTGAGCGGCAGTTTATTCGCCTTGTTGGCTCTTGTAACCGGATCGCACAGTTCTTCGTCTACCCATTTTCGCTCCCTGAACTCCCAAGAAGTGCTGAAACGCTAGAGTACATCGAGCGTTACTACAGCAACTTCGAAGACCTCCGAGACAATGGACTTGATGCGCTTATCATCACGGGCGCCAACGTGGTGAATCCGGATCTCACCCAAGAATCATTTTGGGAGCCACTCATTGATATCGTCACCTGGGCCGAGGATAACGTGGCCTCGACACTGTGCTCCTGTCTGGCGACCCACGCTCTGCTCAAACATTTCTACAACGTTGATCGTCAGCCTTTGCCTCAGAAACTCTGGGGGATTTACAGCCACCGAGTGCGTCACCCAGATAATCTCCTCCTAAGAGATATCAACACCCGTTTCAATGTGCCGCACTCGAGGCACAACGATATTTCCCGGGATCAACTCGAGGCCGTCGGACTCAAGGTGCTAGTCGAGAGCGATGAAGGTGGTGTGCACATGGCGTCAAGCCGGGATGAGTTCCGCACCATCTACTTCCAGGGCCACCCCGAGTACGACATTAACAGCCTTCTTAAAGAGTATAAGCGTGAGACAAAGCGCTTTCTCAAGGGCGAACTCAACACACCACCGCCGTTCCCGGAGGACTACTTCCCGCCCGAGGCTCAGCAACTCGCAAGGGACTGGCTGGAGTCGGTAACCGACGCACGCGACAAAGGCGAGCCGCTACCTAAAATGCCAGAGAGAGAGATCGAAAGCTTCCTAGATAACACCTGGGGCGATACCGCTAAGGCTATCGTCGCCAACTGGCTAGGACTCGTCTATCAGTTCACGGATCTAGACCGGAAGAAGCAATTCATGCCTGGAGTAGATCCAGAGGATCCACTGGGGATCGGAAGCGACTGAGCTTCCCGCTCTCAACGCCAGACTTTACTTTCACCTTTCTCGGGACGTGGCGCAGCCCGGTAGCGCACCTGAATGGGGTTCAGGGGGTCGCCGGTTCGAATCCGGCCGTCCCGACTGAGATAAGATTAAGCCCTGCAAGCACTTACAGCTTGTAGGGTTTTCTCTTTGGGGTCCACTTAAACACGCTTCTGCGCGTCCTGAGTTGCGGGCCTGATGCCTACCGCGACAGTAGCAATCGCTTGTTAGGCGTCGACTCGAAGTGAGTGTGCAGGCGCACGCCACTACCAAATAGGCGGGAGAAGCCGGTACCGTACTGTCTCCATATACTCGGTGTAGCCCGGCAACGTTCTCTTCAGCGTCTGCTCTTCCACAGCAGTTCGAGCGATCAGAACAGCCAGCAGTACCGAGACCGCGACCAAGCCTCCGTAGCTCTCCAACCACAGCGCGAGACCAGCGAAAAACAGGAGCATTCCCAAGTAGAGCGGATGGCGCACGACACTGTAAAGCCCGGTATCGACGAGGGTCTGGCCCCGCTCTGTCTGGTCCTCGACGATCGGTATCGCGAATGCGTTCTGGTAGATCGTACCGAAGCATATGGCGAGTCCGATCAATAGCGTTACGCCCCCGAATCCCGAAACCGCAGGCGAGGGTGGCGGCAACAGCCGCAAGCTAAAGACGTCGACCGGGATGAAGACGCACCAGGCCAAGAACCCCACCATGAGGACAGTTGAGATGATGCGGTCGGCCATGGGTTGAGCCTTTGAGTCCGGCGCGCTCGTCCGCGCCGCGAGGCTGTCAGGCGCAAGCACCCCAAGCGCGACGATACCGCCCACCATGATGACTCCGTACACGCCAAGAAAGATGAGCGCCCGATCCCAGTACCACGTACCACCGGGCATCAGGCCAGCGGGGAGCACTAGCAGTCCACCGAACAGCACCACTTGAAACAGGCCCCCAACAAGTCCCTTTAGGATCAGCATTTGGTCGCCACTCGCCTCTGACTATAGAACAGTATTTTGCTCAGGGAATTTTTGTTGTTGAAACGGCCGTTGTGGCCTGTGAGGGTCGTCAGAGGCACTACTTCCTATGCCATCTAGCAAGGCTCTCCGCATGCTCTACATCGGTATTGTGACTGATTGACGACCGCTCTGTCTCAAGCCTTCCCACACAGAACTGCATTCTGTCCAGAGACATGACCTCTTCTCTTTGTCGCTCTATGTGCGCCTTCATTGTTTCGATCGTTCACATCCTCTCAACCTAGCTGACGACCTCAAACAGCGCTCCGCCGCGGGATGTTCTTCGGTTTGCCGTCCGAGGTGCGCCCTTTGAACCCGGACTGTTTCTTTTGGCGCTTCGTCCACCACCTGCGCTTGTCCGAGTCCTTCGTGTCGGCCTCGCTCTCGGCGTTTTTTACCGCTTTTAGCTTTGCCGTGGCTTCCGCTTCGAGGACTTTGAGCGTTGCAGCGCGTATGCCCTGGTCCTCATCCAAGTGACACTTCTTGTACTTCTTGCCGGAGCCACAAAGACAGCGGTCGTTTCGCCCTGTGGTCTTCAAACGCACTTCGTAGTCGCTGTCAGTCATTGGGCCTCTCAATGGTTCGGGGCCGATTGCGCGCCCGCCTATGAACGTAATCTACCCGACCCGAAAAGGGTGACGAGAACCCTACTATTTGTGCTGGCTCTGATAGCGTCTGGGTGTGGACCACCGGACGGACCGGGTGAGACTATGCTACGAGAAAGTAAAAGTGCAGCTGTGCGACGAAGCGGCGATGTTTGTTCCCGGGTGCCTCTTTGAAACCATGCCAGGCTAGCACCGGCTCAATGGTCAAGTGGAGGAGTGAGAGCGCGGCCTCGAAGACAGCACCTAGCTCCCCTCCGTGGCACCAGCCACCCCTGTTTTGAAGTTGTATTGAGGTGCCCCCGAATCAGTTGCGGGTCGTGGGGTTCAGGGGCAGAATCAGGGCATGAATAAGACGAACGCTGTTCTGCTGCTCTTCCTGCTCCTGATATTCGCTGCTCCGGTGGTCGGCCAAGAGGCTGGCCAA
>DEAM01000007.1:7334-8455 GCA_002347035.1 Gemmatimonadales bacterium UBA2982
GTTCCGGGTATTCTGGGTAGTGTTGATCCAATGTCGAGGATCGAAGGTGTCATTACTCCAGACCTCCAGCAGTTGGAGATGGGGGACGGGACCATCATAGCCAGAGACGATTTGATAGATCCGGAATATTTCGTTATCCCGCCCCGTCCGAACTTGCCGGTGACCGTTCTATTGGGAGGCGTCGCCGGTGTTGTGGCTAAAGTCTTGGTGGATCAGATCGAAGGACCTTTGGCACGGGCGGCATTAGGTACATTGTTGCCGGGCGAGGATGAGAATGAGAATGAAGACGATGATTATAGTGGATCGTATACGGAAGCGGTTGGACTGGGTATGGGCCTCTCGATACCCTTGTGGGTGGCTTTCCCGTTGTACGGTGGAGAATGGAAGCCTTGGTAGGTGGAGCTTCACCATGACACGCCACCGCCCCCGTGCAGTTCTGCTGCTCTTCCTGCTGCTAAACCTGACCGCCTGTCAGACTTGGCAGTCCATAGGTCCTGTAAGCCCGGGTCGGTTCATTGAGCTAGACCAACCTGAGCGTGTCCGCGTGACCATGCAGGACGGGACTCAGATGGAGCTAGACAGGCCGGTGGTCGACGGCGATGAACTCGTGGCCGCAGGCGGGTCGGTAAGCTTGGCCGATGTTCGCCTACTAGAGATTGGGAAGATCAGCTTGGTACGCTCTGGTTTAGCGGGTTTCGGTATCTTTGTGGGGGGGATTATCCTGATTCAGTTTGTTGAATGTGGAGTTGGTGGTACTTGGGCGTGTTGACCTAGCCCCTAGCCCTCCGTGGCATCAGCCACCCCTGTTTTGAAGCTGCTAAGGGTGCCCCGAATAAGTTGCGGGGCAGGGGGTGCATGGGCAGAATTAGGCATGAAGAAATACCTACTAGCTCTCGCCCTAGTCCCATTCCTAGCAGGATGCGGACTAATCTTCGTGAACGGTCCGGCTCCGGGTTGGCAGGAGATCAGAGATGTGGACGCACTTGAGAGAATGGCGGTCTCCTACCCCTGTACTTCTGACAGGACTCTAGTCTGGTTGGATGGACTCATAGGAGTCGGGCAGATAGTAAATCTCTTTGCCTATGAGACACCTCACGTCAGCGAGACGTCCAGCACAGTGC
>DEAM01000007.1:8835-8956 GCA_002347035.1 Gemmatimonadales bacterium UBA2982
AGGTGTCGGGGCGATTGTGGGCCTGAACAAGACCAACGATTGCAGGGCCTTCAATGCTCATCTGCTAGAGGCGCTTAGAGGAAATGAACAGGCCGAAGCTAGTTATGAATGGCCAGACGAG
>DEAM01000031.1 GCA_002347035.1 Gemmatimonadales bacterium UBA2982
CGGATTATGATTCCGCTGCTCTAACCAGCTGAGCTACTCCGGCGATGGGCGCAAAAGCTCATCCGGTGTTGTGGATGTGTCAACTAGACCCAGAGCTTGCGTGGTAACGACAACAACGCGACGCTCACGCTCACGATCACCCTATTCGGAGACAGCCCGTGGATCCCAGTACCTTGATCTTGATCGGAGCGATCGGGTTCTGTGGATTGGGCCTTCTAACAAGCCTTCGAGTCCTCTTCGAGTACGAGCGCGGTTTGATCTTCCGTCTTGGGAAACTCACGTGAGCCAAGGGTCCGGGCCTGATCTTCCTCGTACCTTTTGGTGATGATCGACAGCAACGCCTACCAGGTGGAAGCTGAACCCGCAACCAAGGATGATCCAAACACCTAATTCGGAGTCTGTAGCTGTAGCGTGTCGGATGGAACAGAGTCAGTCGGGTCCGCAAACCTGTATAGTGTTTCCCCTTCCCGGATCATCCCGAATCGCTCTCGAGCGATCCTCTCCAGGGTGGCTGGATCATCTCTAACAGAGTCGGCCCAAGCTGCCAATGAATCAACTCTCTGTTCTAGGTCAGTCAACCGAGACCGTTCTTGGACAGCGGAGGACCGAGCACCAAAAAGCTCGAAAAGATTATGCTCACCACCAAATACCGCGTAGTAGAAAGCTAGCAGAAGCAGGCCCGGCATGATCACTTTGGTAATCCTACCTATCACGAACACCTCCTCTCCTTACGCAGTCCAGATTTCCTTCCCTGGGTAGCGGGCATTCTCACCCAATTGTTCTTCGATTCTCATAAGCTGATTGTACTTAGCAACCCGGTCCGTTCGACTCGCACTACCAGTCTTAATCTGCCCCGCACCGGTCGCTACTGCGAGATCTGCGATCAGTGTGTCCTCAGTCTCCCCCGACCTGTGCGAAACGATGTTCTTATAGCCAGCCTCTCTGGCTACCCGCATTGTTTCAAGAGTCTCACTCAGTGTCCCAATCTGGTTCAGCTTAATTAGTATCGAGTTTGCTGCGCCGTATGTAATACCGTGCTGAAGCCGTTCTACGTTAGTGACAAAGAGGTCGTCCCCTACGATCTGGACATCTTCACCAATCGCTTCAGTAAGGGCTTTCCACCCAGCCCAGTCATTCTCATCAAATGGGTCCTCTATAGAGCATATGGGGTACTTCGCCACCCAGCCCTGCCAAAATTCAACCATTCCATCTGCATCGCGTTTTTCTCCACTGGACCATTTGAAGACATACTCTCCATCCTCGTAGAACTCGGTTGCTGCCGCATCGAGTGTGATCACGAGATCTTCACCTGGTCTATACCCAGCTTTTTCAATTGCCTTCAACACTACTTCAACAGCTTCCTCATTACTTGAAAGATCAGGGGCAAAACCACCTTCATCTCCAACGGCAGTGTTCTTTCCCTTAGATGACAGTACGTCCTTGAGGTGATGAAAAACCTCGACGCCCATCCTAAGCCCTTCAGAAAAGGTATCAGCGCCAATCGGCATCACCATGAATTCCTGGATGTCAACATTGTTCGGCGCATGCGCACCACCATTGAGGATGTTCATCATGGGCACAGGCAGAAGATCTGCAGAGTTCTCCTCCGCAAGATATCGCCATAGAGGGAGACCATTTTCTAGTGCCGCTGCTCGGGCTGCTGCCATTGAAACTGCAAGGATAGCATTAGCCCCTAGATTAGCCTTGTTAACACTAGCATCGAGGTCAATCATGGCCCGATCTAAATCCAACTGTTCTGTGACCTCGAATCCTCGGATTGCGATCGCGATCTTCCTATTGATATTCGTGACTGCTTTCTGAACTCCCTTCCCAAGGAAACGAGACTGGTCCCCATCGCGTAACTCAACTGCTTCGTGGGCCCCAGTTGATGCACCAGAGGGTACGGCAGCCCGTCCTTGGATACCTGTTTCCACAGTAACTTCAGCCTCGACTGTGGGGTTCCCTCTCGAATCAATTATTTCCCGACCCCTCACGTCGACAATCGCCGACATGCGCTTCTCCTCTTAGTTAGATTCGGAGTCAACCGCTAGAAGGTCAACTAAAGCCTCGCGGGTGTCCCGAATGAGTTGGTCTCTGTTTTCCATAGTAAGCTTATCAACCAGGATGGGCTCACCGAAGCGCACTCGTATGGTCCCCGGATAGATCCGCATTGAACTCTTATTCATAACGTCTCCAGATCCTGCAATTGCTACGGGAACTACATCAGCACGGGCCTGAAGAGCTAAAACAAAGGCCCCTTTTTTGAAACGCTGTAGCTCTCCAGTAGCTGACCTCGTCCCCTCAGGAAACATAATCACAGTCGGATTTGTCTGAGCGAGTCTCTTTCTTATGTGCTCCAGTGAATTAAGTGCGCTCTGGTGGTCTCCTCGATCAATATAGATATGTCCACAAGCGGATATCGCCTGCGCCAGGATAGGGAATCTCTTCACTTCTTTCTTTGCGACGAAGAGGTACTCCCCAGGAACGTTAGCTGCGAGTGCGAATACGTCATACCATGATACATGATTAGCTACAATGATTTGTGGAGTGGTTTCGCTGATCACACTGAGGTTTTCAACTACCACTTTCACTCCAGCCACCCGCAGCATTAGCCTAGACCACTTTCTGGGGGCGTGGTAACACACACAGTCAAGGTTAGGAGCTTTCCTGAACACAGCCCAGATAACCTCCCAGGCGTACCAAGCCGTCACTGGTATCGCTATAAACACCACAAGTAGTAAGCGGATCATGCGCCCTATGTCCCCCAGTGATCAAAGCCGCCACGCTCAAGGCTCTGCGTTGACCCATCACTGTTGCCCAACCACACGCCCTCCCCTTCGCCGACTCGCCCTACACGTGTAACCTGTAGCCCTAGGTGGCGCTGCAAGTAGCTCGTGTCTACGAGACCCGAATCGGCCACAAAGCAAAGTTCGAAGTCCTCACCGCCGTGGAGAGCAGCTTGGAGCGCGCGGTCGACACCTAATACGGCTGTAGCCGCTTCAGCCACAGGAACCTGATCCGCCTCAAGCGTAATCTTGACACCAGATGCTGCAGCGATATGCCCGACGTCACCCGCCAGACCATCTGAAAGATCGATCATCGCACCTGCTATTCGATGATCTGCCAGAGATTGTGCTGCCTCCACGCGGGGAACGGGACCCACAAAAGCCGAGCGCAGTTCCTCGGACGGTTCAACACCTTCATGCCACATGCTTAAAGCTGCTGAACTGGCACCTAGAACTCCCGTAACCCAAACCTCGTCCCCTGGCTCCGCCCCATCCCTCAAGATTGGGTGTGAGGTGCGACCTAAAGCGACAATATCTATAAAGACTGGCCCCGGAGAATTCGACATATCTCCACCAATCACCACCGCACCAACGGTCTTACAAATCTCATTCACCCCGTTTTGGACTGCTTCAAGATCAACATCCCCGTCTACGGGGCATGCCATCGAAACAAGAACTCCAACCGGAGTCGCAGCCATCGCAGCAAGATCCGAAAGTGCTCCGGCACCGGCTCGGTAACCGATCTCAAAGTCAGAGAGCCATGTTCGTCGGAAGTGGACGTCTTCGACTGCTAGATCAGTGCTTACGACCCAACCTCCCTCAAGTACTGCAGCATCGTCCCCGGGCCCAATATGAACCTCTGGCGGCAATCGTATGTTGGGGCCGATGAATCGCCGGATCATATCAAATTCAGCACCTTTACCAAGTCGGACCTTCCCACGGCTTTCCATGTTCACCTTCAACTAAGTGGGTCGGTGTCAAAAATCACAAATGGAAGCTCCAGTTCACTAACAGCTGTGGTAGTCTCAAGAAGTGCCTCCGGGATCCAGCGGATGACATCAGAAGGCACTAGACCAGCACCCCGACCAGCGATATGAGCAGCACGACCGGTGAAAAACAGCCCGAGTGCTCCAGCCTCCTGGGGTGACAGACCTTGTGCAAGAAAAGCAGCACACGCTCCCGTCAGTGCATCCCCCATACCGGCAACAGCGAGGTCTGTCGATGTCTGTGAGTCGATCAGAACAGCACAGTCGAGCGCCGCAACAACTGACGGGGCACCCTTCAACAACACTGCACAACCGAAAAGTGCTGCTGTGACCCTTGCAATGGTTGGAGTGTCACCTTTGCCGGCCTCGGATAACAACCTAGAGACCTCTCCTCGATGTGGTGTTATCAACACTGGGCGGCCTGCGGCAAACTCTGCCAAGTCGAATGAGCCAGTCGCTGCAATGTTAAGTGCGTCTGCATCTAGGATTGTTGGGATAGCCGGACCGTGCGCTATACGTTCTAAGACTCCCAACGCTGCAGCATCCGTTCCCAGGCCGGGGCCCACTGCGACAGCGTCACTCTGCTCCAAGGCATCCCCGAGCGCAATTGGGTCCGACGCGTCTACCCATATCGCCTCTGGAATCTCAGACTGGACTATCACACGGTTCTCCGGGGCTGTACAAATTCGCAAAAGGCCCACACCGGATCGGAAGGCCGCCCTGCCGGCTAGTAGCGCTGCACCTGCCATACCGATCTGCCCTGCAACAACTGAGACACTACCCACAGCTTTCTTGTGCGTATCTCCGGTCCGTATAGGAACCCGTGCATGCGCCCAGGCCGGAGTCACGACCAAAGCCTCTGAGTCCCCCTTCCTATGCGGAGGGAAAGCAATCTCTACTGTGACAAGGCGGCCTACAAAAGATCTCGCTGGCTGAAGAAGGCACCCAATCTTTGATGCCCCAAAACTGACAGTGACGTCTGCATGCACCGCGACACCAGGCACGCTACCCGTAGTCGGATCTATTCCGGATGGGACGTCAACCGCCACAACCGGACAACCCGTCCTATTCATCAACTCGATCGCTCGTGTTTGACGTTCTCTAGGAGCACCATCCGCACCCGTTCCAAGCACGCCGTCTACGAGCACTGCCGCAGATCCCAGAAGCCCTGCCCAATCTTCTTCATCGAGATCTGAATCAAGAGTCAATGGGACAGGCCAATCATGAAGAAGCTGTTCTTCAGTTGTCCTGTCGGCCACGAGCACTCCGTACACGTCACGCCCCCAGGTCTGAAGGGTCCGGAGCATGACTAGCGCATCTCCCCCATTATTACCGGTCCCAATCACACCAACAATCCGTCCGGTTGGGTATAGCTCATCGAGCACTAGAGCTGCTGACCTTCCAGCGTTTTCCATCAGCACAGGCTGTGGGACACCCAGTTCTTCAATTGCACGCTGGTCAAACACGACCGATTCGGCGGCCGTCATAGCAATCACTTCACCGCGAGCGTAAGGACGTAACGCAGGATAGCGACCGCTCATATGATCTGATGGGTGCTGGCTAGTCCTTTCAATTCTTTGAAAGGAAAATCAGCTTTGCCGAGGCCTTGGTCGGCCAGCCTCACTGAAGTGAGAGTTACTACTTGTAACTCTGTCCGATGGTGCGTCCGAGAGTGATCTCCCCATTGTCGATCCGGATGTTGAATCCGCATTCTGAGTTCGAGCACACCCACGCCTTGTAGCGAATTGCTGCACCATCTCTCCCGTAATCTGAAAGTGGGAGCAACACGCCACTCTCGCACTTCAGGCATTGAGGAAAACCTTCTTGGTCCGCCATATTCGTCCCCTCCCATCGCCGTCGTAACTCTTCGATTCGTCAGTATGCGCTATGTTGCTAGGCGAGTCATAATTGATTGTTCAACCAGCCTCGTGGCACGTCCGGACCGTCAGGGCTGAGCTTCCCACGGATAGTTCAGTTCGAAGACCTCTTCGAAGTCAAAAATATCGGTGAAGTCCTGGAGTTGATCACCGTCCTGTTTGATCAAGATACCCTGCTCTACCATAGCAAACACCACCCGGCCAACGTCATCAGTGTCGTGGATGCCCCAGTGTTCTAGAACAGTTCGTGCCATTGGCCCAAAACGATCCAGAGCCAGTTGCTTCACACCTTCAGATAGCTCTTTGCCAGAAACATGGCGCGGCTCTTCGAGTGATTTGATGACTGAATGAAGTGCCTGAAGCACGAAGATGTAGGACCGCCCATCGAAACGTGGGTGGCGTTCCTGGAGTCGGTCAAGAACCTCATCAGCAAATTGTAAGTCACTCATAATCGAAAATGTGCAGTTCTCTAGGGGCGTTCGCCAGATGCAGTACCATCTACTTATGTGGCTCCAGAAAGCTCAGGGTACAGAGGAAAGCTACTGCAGAGTTCTGAAACTGCTCCGCGCACACGCTGGATCTTGGATTCATCAGTTGGAGAGGAGAGCACCTCATAGATCCAATCTGCAATTTGGGTCATCTCCAGCTCACTCATTCCACGAGAAGTGAGTGCAGCTGTGCCGATTCTTAGACCGGAGGTCACAAACGGCGATCGCGATTCCTGGGGGACCGTATTCTTATTGACGGTGATACCAGCCTCCTCTAAGACTGCCTCAGCTTCCTTCCCTGTAAGATCTTCATGACTCGGTCGCAAGTCTAAGAGGATTAGATGGTTATCTGTGCCACCACTTACCAAATGGAATCCGTGATTCCCCAACCGCTCCCCGAGGGCCTTGGCGTTAGAAATCACCTGTCCTGAATAAAGAGTGAATTCCGGCTGTAAAGCTTCTAAGAAAGCAACCGCTTTTGCTGCGATTACATGCATTAAAGGACCACCTTGCATAAACGGGAATACGGACTTGTCAATCGATTTTGCATTTTCTTCAGCACAGAGGATCAACCCACCACGAGGTCCCCGCAGGGTCTTGTGTGTCGTGGTCGTTGTTACATCGGCATATGGTATCGGGGACGGGTGATGACCAGTTGCTACCAGGCCCGCAATATGCGCCATGTCAACCAGTAATCTGGCATCAACTTCACGAGCGATCTGAGCAAACTGCTCGAAATCGATCATCCTTGGATATGCACTTGCTCCAGCGATGATCATTTTAGGACGCTCTAACCGTGCCTTGTCCCAAACAAGATCGTAGTCGATTAATCCATCTTCTTTGCCAACGCCGTAAGCAACCACCTCAAATAATCGGCCACTGAAGTTCACCGGAGAACCATGTGTAAGGTGACCTCCATGGCTCAGGTCCATTCCAAGGATTTTTTCGCCTCCATCTAGAAAGGCAAAGTACGCCGCCATATTAGCTTGAGCTCCTGAGTGCGGCTGCACATTTGCGTGCTCCGCAACGAAAAGTTTCTTCGCTCGCTCTCTAGCTAGGTCTTCCGCTATATCTACATGCTCACACCCTCCATAGTACCGTCGACCAGGAAGCCCTTCCGCGTACTTATTTGTCATCACAGAGCCCATCGCCTCCATCACAGCACGGGATACGAAGTTCTCGGATGCAATCATCTCCAAAACGTCTCCTTGGCGTGCTGCCTCGGAAATGATGGCATTGAAAATCTGAGGGTCGTCATCTCGAAGGTCGTCGTTCATGTCATCGCTGTATTAAAAGATTCTTACGTTGCACATCTGCAATTCATTACCCCCACTAACCATTGTCTCTTTCAGATACCCCGAAGGTGCAACCTCTAATCTGCTCCAATTAGGTAGTCCTTATAGACGTAAATTATCCCATTAATTAGAGCTATAAGGTGAATTCTCACTGATTCCTTGTCATGAGAACCAGAGGTCCTGCCTCCATTGCGGCATCACTTGGGCCGAATGCAGCACTCTTTACGCAGACGACCACAGCGACAGCAAGCACGAACGTTGTGAACAGACTTCCTTCAGGCCCGAATGCCCCTCCACTAAGCCACTCCGGTCCTAGCAAAAAGCCGTCGTACACTGGAGCATCAAGAAGCTCCAGCCCACTTACCGGCACGTCCGCTACATACCCATGCACCCAATTCCAGCCTAAGTGAGCACCAGTTGCCCACCATAGACTACCCGTACGTAGGTAAAGAATACCCAGAAATATCCCGGCAACGATGATGTTCACCGTCCCAATAAACGTCAGATTGGGATTGAACAAGTGAAGCACACCAAAGATCACTGCCGTGACGAGAATGGCAGCCCACGGCCCCCACACTTCTGCGAGTGCCTGCAACGGATAACCTCGGAGTAGTGCTTCCTCAGCAGCAGCAGGGACAGCCAAAATTGTCAAAGCGCTGAGACTCCCAAAAACCCACGCCAAAATTGACCCACCGTCGGCTGTCCAACGGAGTCCTCCAAACGCCACAATTAACACTATCACTACTAAAGCAACCAAAGTGCCCAGACTTATTCCCAGCAAAGTTTCTGAGATTACTGTCCGTCTAATGTAAAAACCGAGGGCGCCTGCGGGACGTCCGTCTAACCTGAGCAAAAGCACCCCTGATGAGACAGCACCAATTAGTAGTGCCCCGGAAGCCGTCACGAACCCTGCCGGAAGTAATGTGGCAGTCACCGCTGTGACTGCTACCATGATCACGACGAAAAAAACGAGCCTCCATCCACATCTTATCCGACCGCTTTCTGTTCTGAGGAGTTGATTCAGGATTAGCGCCTGCTCCATCGGGTCAAGAGGCCCGAAGCCCTAGAGTCGTTCAAAGTCTGCGGGTCGACAGGCTCGGATGATTGCACAGCCCAAGCAAAGTTTTACAACGTCTCCTGCCAAAAAAGGCGCGATGCCCAGTGCAACAACCTCCGTAAATGTCTGCCCAGTTAGTACCATCAGCCAAGCAACTCCACCTCCGTACATGGTCAGCAAACCGCTGACGAGTCCGCTTAGTGTCCGCAGCATCTTACCATGGTCCCCTGCAATCCACCCTGCTGCATATGCCGCAGCGGGTGTGGCCAGGAGGTAGCCACCGGTCGGACCGAAAAGCCATGCCAGCCCAGCGGCTCCGTTAGAAAACACCGGAGCCCCGAGCATGCCGAGCATGACGTACAGCCCCATAGACAGTGATCCGAGTCGTGGCCCCAGCATCGCTCCAGCAAGAACTACAAATAGTGGCTGGAGTGTCATGGGTACGGGAGTCATAGGAAGAGGAACTGCGACTTGTGCGCTGAGTGATACGCCGAGCACAAAAGAGGCTACTCCAACACTCTTGCGGCCCAACGCATCCGTCACAAAGTCCGTGAAGGCCCGCGTGCTCATGGCTCCCACACTCCTGCTCATCAGCTTTCTCCGCTCAGGGTCTTATGCTCTCTAACTAGATGCACATGGAAGTACTCACCATGAGTCAAGATATCCAAAAAAGGCCGCTGGAGGGACCGGATCAGGCTCCTACGGTACGCTGCGTGATAGCAAATGAGACAGCCTCAAGCTGCATTACCAGGTTTACGTCTTCCACATGCACCTCGGATGGCACCTTCAGGCGGATCGGTGCAAAGTTCAAGATACCTTTCACGCCCGCTTTGACAGCCCGTTCAGCCACCTCCTGGGCTGCTTGCGCAGGCACGGCGAGAACAATGAGCTCAACTCCCAAGTCCGTAATCAGGGATTGTAAGTCGTCTGGACTGCGAACCTGCAAATCTCCCCAACGCGTCCCTATCTTCGCTTGATCCGAGTCGATAATCGCAACGCACTTATAACCGCGCGATCCAAAATCAGGGTACTCAAAGAGAGCCGCACCAATGCGGCCAGCACCAATGAGTGCAACATTCCAAATACGGTCGACCCCAAGGATCTCCCGAATGTAGTCTCGAAGCACTTCTACCTTATAACCCAGCCCACGTTTCCCGAATGACCCAAAGTGCGATAGGTCTTTACGAACTTGCGCGGCTGTGGTCTGACCCCGTTCTGCAAGTTCCTCGCTAGAGACGGTTTCACCTCCATCGCGCTCCAGGTCTTCGAGGGATCGAAGATAGTGCGATAGCCTGCGGATGGTGCTAGCTGGAATGCGTCTCGTCACAGGGACTCGGATAGGCTTCGGAAGGCTCGGATCCTCTGCTTGTGAAAGCTATCACAAGGTAGACGGAGACTCTGTTTCCGGCAACGCGGCACACAGACTTATAAACTGGATCGGGGTTAGCCGCTCTGGACGGTCATCAAGTGATACTCCAGCTGTTTTTGAAGCCTCCATCATAGCTTCGCTTGAGTACCCAAGATCACTATGATCACGCAAAATGCGCCTCAATTTTTTTCTTCTCCACTGGAAAGCTGCCCGCACCAACCGCCTGAGTTTCTTCTCCTCAAACTCGGACATACGGCTCGGTACGTTCGGCGTGATGCGGATTACGGCCGAGTCAACTCCCGGCACGGGCCTAAACGCCTGTCTGCCGACCTTAAACAAACGTTCAACTTGGGCTACAGTCCGAACACCTACGGATAGAGCTCCATATTTTTTCGTGCCAACATCAGCCACAATGCGGTTGGCAACATCGTCCTGAATCATCAGTACGATCTGCTTGGGTCTTGGTCGGGCCAGAAGATGGAAGATGATTGGTGTTGTGATATTGTAGGGTATGTTCCCGACTACCAAGGCTCGGGACGGGTCAGGAGTCAGCTTAGCAAGGGGCTTTTTGAGGATGTCTCCATGAATGACACTAACGTTGGTCCTCTTATTACAAATCGGTTTGAGTTTCTCTACTAAGACGTCATCAAGCTCAATCAGAATTAAGCTGCCAACATTTTCGAGGAGGTGTTTCGTTAGAGCTCCGCGGCCTGGCCCAATCTCAATCACTTCATCACCCAGACCAGCCCCGACTGCCGCCACAACTTTACGTTGGACGTTCTCATCAATCAGGAAGTTCTGTCCGAGAGAACGCTTGGCCGACCGTGTGATGCTAGTCACTTACTTAGTGGCTAACGATAAGATTCATGCGGTCAGTGCCCCTGGGCCGAAGATTTGAGAAAGAGGCGACGGTTGGTCGATCAGCTACGGTTCTTCGAATGCCTTAAAATCCCTTGAGTGCCTCTTCTTTACTATCCGCGATCTGGAACAACGCATTCAGTTTCGTAAGTTCGAAGAGCATACAAAGATTCTCGTCAAGGCAGGACAAGCGTAGCTCCCCGCCCTTTTCGAGGATCGCCTTGGATAAACTTACAAGTACACCCAGACCCGAAGAGTCAATATAGCCAGTCTGCGCAAAGTCGATCAGGAACTTGCGATCCCCACTGTTCAGCTGCCTAAGAACGTGCTCCTTGAGCTCCTCGCGGTTACCAACTATTAACTGCGGTCCGATCTCAAAGAGCGTCACCTGACCGACCTGCGATACATCAAATCCCAATGGTTGCCCCTGGAGTATTTTGAAAACGAAACCCAGTGCACCAAAATATCTCCGATCGGGCTGTTCGAAGACAAGAATCGCAAAAAGAACTCAATTCTTTATTTTGATGAAGTCCGGCCTGCTAGAAAATTCCTAACTTCTGACGCAGGCACTCCATAACCGGTGCCGATACGAAGTTTGAAACATCTCCGCCTAGCGTCGCTACTTCTCGCACGAGAGACGAAGAAATGAATGAGTGTCGCGCACCAGGAACCAGAAAGATCGTTTCGACTTCTGACGCCAGTTCTTGGTTCATCTGTGCCATCTGTAACTCATATTCAAAGTCGGAAACCGCACGTAGCCCTCTGACAACAAGAGCTGCACCCTCCTGACGGGCAAAGTTTACTAAGAGACCACGGAAAGACTTCACTTCTATTCTGCTCTCACCTCCGAGTACTTCCTCAATTAGTTCTACGCGCTCATCAATATCAAAAAGCTCATTCTTATCGTGAGTAGAGGTCTGTGCTACAGCAACCACAAGTCGATCTGCAACACTCAGGGCACGCCTCGCAATCTCCTCATGTCCGAGTGTGATTGGATCAAATGAACCTGGATAGACTGCGACTACGGGGTGGGGTTCATTCATAAGGGATTAGGAATAGTCGTAAGTGCAGTATCACCGTATCGGCGAGTTCTAGCATCTCCAGGCAGCGTAAGGTTCTTCCTCCAAGGATGCTCCAACCAGAGTTCCTTCGCAAATGGCTTACGGAGGAAGTGCTCGACGAGTCTCCTCGCAGCCTCACCCACATAGGGAGGATCAGCAAGCGCCAGATCAAAGACTTCAACTGGCTTTTTAAGGAATTGAAAGGCATCCGCCCGTACAATCTTGCACTCGGACTGGGCACCGAGAAGCTCAATATTGGCAGTCAAAATCCTGAGTGGATCCTTCGCAGACTCGACAAACGTAGCGGACGCGGCGCCGCGGCTTAGAGCCTCAAGGCCAAGTGCCCCGGACCCTGCAAAGAGATCTAGTATACGAGCTGTCGTGAGCTTATCTCCAAGTGCTGACATCCAAGCCTCGCGAACCCGATCCGACGTTGGCCGTATCCCTCTACCTCTAAGGACATTTAAGCCATGTCCTTTCCAGCGCCCACTGATAATCCTCATGACCCTGATTCAGCTGGCTTCATATCAATAAGACGGGCCTGTGGACGGATCATTCCCTTCCATTCATTTCGTTCTAATCGAAACAAGACATCGTAGGGCTCTGCACGGACCAAATGCGGCGGATGGTGTTCAGCAAAGCCGAATCCGATCACGTCTAGGAGAACCTCTTCTTTCCTCAGCATACCTTTGAGATGCTTTTCTCCGACCAGCTTAGCTTGCTCTAGGCTAACACCTCGTGCCAAGAAAAGTGGACTCGAGTTCCCGATACCGTGCGGGCCTAGATACCCCAGCCAGTGAGCGAGGTCGTCGAGATCTACTTCTGAGAGCTCGAGGAGCAAGTCTGGCCGAAATGCTGGTCTCAGGGCATCTCGCTGCAAACGCTCCCGTGCCACACGGTTAAACGCTTCCCTAAAGGCTGGTAAAAAAGCCCTATCGATGTCCAGACCTGCAGCCTGCTGATGACCTCCGAAGCGGCCAAGGTACTCACGACACTGCTGTAGTGCTTCGTAAACGTGGAAACCATGGATTGACCGAGCACTGCCACGCCCACTCTCCCCATCAAAAGCAATCATCACAACCGGTCTATGGATGCGTTCTACTACACGTGAAGCCACTATTCCAATAACCCCTGGATGCCAATCATCCCCGCTTAGGACTACTCCAAAGTCGCTGTCAGGATCGTACTGGGCCACCAACGTCTCAAGTGCTTCATTGAGCGTGCGTTGATCTTCGGCCCGGCGCCTTCGATTTATATCCTCAAGCTCTGTAGCTAACTGCACTGCTTCTGATAAGTCGTCGGTCAAAAGAAGGCGCAAGGCATCAGCTGAATCGCCTATCCGACCTGCAGCATTAATTCGAGGCGCTAGCTTGAAGCCGACCTGGCCCGCAGTAATTTCACGGTCGCCAACCCCAGAAGACCGAAGCAGCGCCTTCAAGCCAGGCACCTGTGTATCAGCCAATCTCCGCAGGCCATAGTGTACGAAAGTGCGATTCTCTCCTATCAACGGGACTAAGTCAGCAACTGTGGCCAAGGCCACGAGGTCAAGGTACCGATGCAGTTTCTCAAGCCCACCGCCTAATTGCTCTCCGACGAGCTCACAGAGTTTATAGGCTACACCTGTTCCACAAAGTCCCTTTTCAGGATAAGAGCACTCCGCCCGCTGGGGATTCACAAATGCGAACGCGTTTGGGAGTTCAGGCCCCACAGTGTGGTGATCGGTCACCACGACGTCTATGCCTCTGGTCTGAGCTGCAGCTATGGCACCGTGAGCAACCGTACCACAGTCCGCCGTGACGATCAATTTGGCACCGGCCTCTGTCGCCGCTTTCACGCCTGCTGATGAAAAGTCATACCCATCTCGAAGGCGATGGGGCACGAATGGGGTGACATTACCTCCGAATGAGCGCAACCAACGTGTCAGTAATGCGGTAGCGCAAACCCCGTCTACATCGTAGTCCCCATGCACAAGGATTCTCTCCCCGGTCTTGATAGCATCAGCTATTCGCTCGGCAGCGCGGGGCCCATCAAAGAGAGCCGAAGAGTCTTGCAGATGGTCTAGGTGAGGCCTGAGAAAGCGCTTTGCCTCCGAAACATCAGATATGCCTCTGATAGCAAGAACGGAGCAAACCGTCTCCGGAAGCTTTAGAGCTGAGGTTAGCTTGGCGACGAGACCCGAGTCAGCTACCGGCGCGTCCGCCCATACAGCCCTTGGAGATCGGAGGCCAGGTCTGGACTGGCTAGACCCCGGAGGGGTCACTCCTGGTCCTGATCCTTATCGGTCCCAATGTCCACAGGATTGCTCATTTCGTCTGAGTCAGATTCTTCCGACTCGACCTCCGCATCTTCTCCACCAGTTGATTCTACCAATTCTTGATCAATGGGGTCGCCCTCCTCCCCAGTGGCTGGTGTTTGAACCCCCGAAACAGCTCCCCCTGATTCCTCATGGGAACTTCCAGCTTCGACTTCGGACTCTACAGCGGCAAGAATCACCCCACACCCCTCGCACCGTATCAACTCTGTCCCGTGGCGTATCTGGTTCTGCAGCTGAAGTGGAATCACGCTAAAACAATGACCGCAAGCTCCGTCCTCCGTCAGCCCAGCTACTGCTACCTTACGGCCTCCGGCCCTGATCGCATCATAAACCTTCAGTTCGTCAGAATTCATCTTTTCTACAAACTGCTGACGCTCTTTGTAAAGCGAGGCTAATGCTTCTTCTGCCTCGGAACGTTGGTCCATTAGCTCCTGGCGCTTGGGTTCCACAATTTCAGTTGCTTCAGCATAGGCAGCTTCTAGCTCTACGCCACGCTCTTCGATCTTACGGAGCTGGTCGAGTAGCGTAAGTGCTTCCTGCTCATCGGTTTGCAGGGCGCGCTTAACCATCTCTAACTCAGCACTGACCGCGGCCTCCTCCCTGAGGTTTCGGACGGCCCCAAGTTTCTCATCGAGTCGCTTGCGTCGCGTCTCCTTTTCCTCGGAGGAAAGCTCAAGCCTTCTCTCTTCGAGTTTCATTTCTTGAAGCCGTGTCCGCGCAGTTCCCAACTCTGTTTCCAGAATCAGAGCCGGCTCCTCAACCTCTTCAAAGAGTGGATCAAAAGCGCCAATGTGCTGCTTGGTTTCTTGGATCTTGATGTCGAGCTTTTGAAGCTCCATCAAATCAGTTCGGTCCTGGTCGATCATCAGCTCAATTTGTTGAGGTTTTACTAGCTATTCCTCGTGTTGCTGCCATCCAGAGGGTCGGATCTAAATCCCTTAACTCGCCCGATAGCTTATTCAGCTCAGTAAGTAATCGAGCCTTTTCATCATTTGGCGCGACCGCGATCTGCTGCTGCAATCCTTCCATCTCTTGATCAAGCACTGAAGCTAGCATCCGATTTACAGACTTCTCAAAATCTTCATTGATCCCACGTGAGAAAGGCTCTTGGTCGGCGAGAATCTTATTGAAGCGCTGCCTGACCAAGAATTCCCAGTCGGGCGACGGAACTACCGTCTCCGGCTTTTCAACTAAACGCTGAAAGATGGCTCGGTTGTAAGGATCATCAAAGGTCTTCGCTGATATCCTTGCAACTGCACGCTCGACCCACTCCTTACCGCTTAGCATAAGCTTGAGGATAAGTCGCTCCGCCCCGCGCCCTTGAGTCCCCGGACGAAATCCCGAAGAGAGTTGAGCACGGCTTTCCCTTTTAGTGAATCGGGGTTCCAAAGATCCGCTCTGAATCTCAACCTCTAGGGTCTCTCTGCGGACCCCCGTGTAGTCCGAAACCTTGGAGATATAGATGTCTCTTAGAGCAGCGTCTGTAACCGACCTAAGAGTCGGCAAAAGACGATCTACAGCCGAGCGTGTCCTCTCGATCGTTGAGAAGTAGTCTTTCTCATCCAGAATTTGAAGTTTCCGATCAAGGACATCGACCGCGTCATCTACATGGCCCCTAAGAACCTCAGCGCCAGCTGTCCGAACAATAGTATCAGGATCCTCATCAGGCGGGAGTGTCACTACAGCAGGGTGGAGACCCGCAGCGAGGAACACGTCTCCAGCACGGAACGTTGCCTTCAAGCCCGCAGGATCAGCATCAAAGAGAATTATTACCCGCTTACAGTACCGGGATAGCAGCTTCGCCTGTTCGGGTGTTACGGAAGTCCCAAGAGGTGCTACCACGTTATCGAATTCATGAGCAGCAAGTGAAACCACATCCATATACCCCTCGACAACTAAAGCGCTCTCTTCCCTACGGATCGCATGCTTAGCGCCCGACAGACCGTAGAGATTGTGCCCCTTATGGTAGACGGGTGTCTCTGGTGAGTTCAGGTACTTTGGAGCCTTCTTGGATCCTTGTCCTAATACCCTGCCTCCGAAAGCAATCACCTTTCCTGAAACCGCATCAATCGGAAAGATGATGCGCCCCCGAAACCGATCGTAGCTCTCGCCGTTTCCTTCTTTGTTTTTGATAAGACCCGCTTCGAGCATGGTTTTCTCGTCGAGGCCGTGAGAAGCAGCGGCTTCCCGTAAAGTCCTCCACTCGTCAGGCGCAAAGCCTAGTCCGAATCGTTTGGCAATCTGTTCGTCTATGCCACGAGAGTCGAGGTAAGTGCGCGCACCTGCACCCGCCTTTTCATCTAGTAGTTGTGCCCGAAACCAGTCCCGCGCGAATCCATTAACCTCATGAAAAATTCGGTTCGGATCTTCTTGCTCTGCCCTGCGACCAACTTGCGGCACCTCCACGCCGGCCCGGCCAGCCACATGCTTCACTGCCTCAATGAAGTCCATACCCATTCGTTCCATGACGAAGGAGAATACGTCTCCTGATTTGTCACACCCAAAGCACTTATAAAACCCTTTTTCGGGAACCACGTGGAAACTCGGTGTGCGCTCTTCATGGAATGGGCAGTTGGCCTTAAACTCCCGGCCTGCCTTCTTGAGAGAAACGAATTCCCCCACTACTTCGACGATGTCAGCCCTCGCCCGGACCTCTTCCACAATGTCATCAGGGATCATCCGAAACTCGCTACTGTTACCCCTGCCCCACCCTCATTGATACTGCCCATTCGGAAACCCTGCACCCTCAGGTCTTGCTCCAACATCTCACTCACCCGATTACGGAGAGCACCAGTTCCTTTTCCATGAATGATACGCAACTCGGCAAGATCACCCACAACGGCCTCGTCCAAGGCGCGAACCAATACTCCTTCCATTTCGTCTATCCTCAGGCCACGAAGATCAACTTCGAAGCTCAAGCTACTATCCGGATTAACACCACCATCTAGACAATAGACCGTTCCTTGTTTTTCTAGGATTAACCCGGCGAAATCCAGGTCGGCCAGAGTAATCTCTAGGCGTAAAGACCCAACCTCTACAAGCGCCCGACTACCGCGTATATCAACAACCGTGCCCTGAGACCCTGAAGAGCGGATGGTCACTTTATCTCCGAGAGCAACATTAGCAGATTCTCCATGATCTTGCTTTTCTTTGATACGACTGCGTTGTTGGCTCACGGCATACTCGATTCGCCTGCGGGCGACTCGCGAAGCGTCTTCGAGCGTCTCGCCATGCTTCGCTGCATTCCGTAACTCTAGGATGGCAACCTCCACCTCCTCACGAGCCTCCAGAAGTAATTTTCGCGCTTTCTCTCGAGTCCGCTCCTCGGCAGACCTCTCCGCCTCTTGGAGCACACTTTCCCGAGTATCGAGATCTGACTTGAGCTGCGTCGTACGGTCCTTCTCAATGGCTAGCTTATGCGCCAGCTGACTAACCTCTTCCTCCTGATTTTCCAGTCTGGACAGCAACTCCTCCATCCGGGCAGCCCCATCGTCTCGATACATTTCAGCCTTGTCGAGGATCCGCGAGGGAAAGTCGAGCCGCCGAGCAATAGCAAGTCCGTAGCTGCGCCCGGGTCGACCCTTAACCAAACGATAGGTTGGCTGCATTCGATCGGAATCAAACTGCAGGGATGCGTTGACTACTCCACTCCCCTCCCGATCAAGTTCTTTTAGTTCCCCAAGATGTGACGAGATGATGGCCAGCGAACCTCGCGACACTAAATCTTCAAGTATAGATCGAGCGAGAGCAGCTCCCTCAGCGGGATCTGTTCCCGTACCCATTTCATCGATGAGCACTAATGACAACTCGTCTGCTCGTGCCACGATATCTCGGAGATTCACGAGGTGGGCTGAGAAGGTCGAAAGGCTCTGGGCAATTGATTGTTCGTCACCGATGTCTGCAAAAAAGGAGTGGAAAACTGGTAGCCGAGTACCTTGCCCCACCGGAGGTATAATCCCCGACTGCGCCAATGCCGATATCAGTCCGATGCCCTTTAAGAGGACACTCTTGCCCCCCGTATTGGGGCCAGAAACTACAAGTGCCCGCTCTTCTGGAGCCATCTTTAGGTCGAATGGCACAACGGGACTCTCGCCGGACTCCAGTACTAGCGGATGCCGCCCTTCTCGAATCTCAAATCCTCTTTCTCCGTCCTGTGACAGTTCCGGTGCTACACCCCCCCATGAGCGCGCCATCCTCGCTCGAGCATATAGAGTATCGAACTCTGTCAGTGCTTCAAAAGCTCCGCAAATCCTATCGGACTCCCTGGCTAACAACGCCGTCAGCACCCCAAGGATACGAAGAACCTCTCTGGCTTCCTCTCCTTCGAGGTCTCGAACTCGGTTCATAAGCTCAATGGCCAGCGGAGGCTCCACGTAAAGAGTAGCTCCCGTCTGTGACTCGCTATGCACGATACCACCCACTTTTCCGCGACCCTCCCTGCGAAGCGGGATCACATAGCGACCCTCTATGATTGTGACTGAACCATCAGGCACGACGAAGCGTTCGGGCAGCTTTGCCAGATGGCCTTCAAGTTTCCGAACTACCCTTGAGTGGGCCCCCTTGAGGCTCTCCCGAACTCGATTCAAATCTCGGGACGCAGAGTTCAGGACCATTCCTTTTTCATCTACAGACCGCCCAATCTCCTCTTCTAAGTAAGCCAGTTCAATAAGCTTGTCCGCAATTGTCGCTAGCTCTGAGATAGGTTCTTCCACTGACCTAAGCTCAACACTCAAAAGCCTTGAAGTGCGGATAAAGAGGCAAATTTGATGAAGCCCAAATGCGTCCAGTACTGCACCTTCTGTGCTAAGCTGGTCAAGGTCGTCACGGATGTCTGGGATCGGCCCTAACCCCCAATCCGGTCGTTCTTCGAGAAAGCGTGCAGTGGCCTCAACTCGCCCCAGTTCACGCACTATTCCATCTAGGTCAGTTCCAGGGAAGCGCTCTAGTAGACTCTTCCGACCCGGCTCACTCGACGCCCGTTGAGCGACCTTTTCGAGCACGCGCCCAAACTCCAGTACTTCGAGCGCGTGCTGGTTCATCCCCATGTGGGGATGCTTGTCATGCGCCCAACTCCTCTCTAACGATCCGGTTGGCCTCTTTCCCATTAAAACGTCCGCGGATCTTCGGCATGAGACTACCCATGAGGGGCCCCATCTGGTCTATGCCCGAGCTTATTGCTTCTCTGACTAGCCCCCTCACTTCACTTTCGGTGAGTTCCTTTGGAAGATAGGCCCTTAGAACTTGGGCCTGTGCCTCTTCTACATCAGCTAGTTCTCCACGACGCGCATCCCTCATCTGCTCAGCAGCATCCTTACGCTGTTTGATACCCCGCGAAAGCACCTGAATGACAGTTTCATCGTCTGAGTCACTCCCGAGGTCAATCTCTTTGTTGCGCACCTCCGCAAGTGCGGTAGATAAAACGAGGATCCGGAGCTTGTCGCGCTGCTTTCGGGCCTCGTTCAGATCATTCTGGAGCCGGCTCTTCAGATCGCTGGCCACAGCTTATACGCCTCTCTTAAACGGGTGAGAATTCGGGGGTACGAAAGCTACCCCGTGGCACGGCTTAGGTCCAACACCCGAGGTCTTCGGTTAATTCAGCCCGGAGGCCACTCCATTTGCCGACCACCAATTAGATGGAGGTGGAGGTGGTCGACCGACTGGCCACCATCAACTCCTGTATTGATAACGGTCCTATATCCATGCCCGGCTACGGATTCCGTGCGAGCAAGGTCAGCCGCGACCAGTACCATATCGCCCAAGAGACTCTGATGGGGTGCCTTCGCCGTGTCTAGAGAAGTGATGTGCTGTTTGGGAACGATCAGTAAATGCAACGGAGCCTGTGGGTTGATGTCCCGGAAAGCGATCAGTGTCTCACTCTCGTGTACCACATCAGCTGGTATCTTACCTGACGCAATACTGCAGAAAAGACAATCGGTTACGTTCATCCAAGGAGACTAACCGCGAGTGAATTAGTGCGCGAGGTTACCGCCAGAGTCTCGTTCGACCCTAACATGAAAATGCCTTATAACCTCCTGTCAGCTGTTCATGTTAGCAAAGGAACCTTTACCTTCGGTTCCCGCTCCCCTTTAGTACGAACAACCCCGACCGCCATTCCCCATCGGCATCTACTTCGATGCTATTAAGCCCGAATCGTTCTGTAATGCCCTGCATGTCAGGCCACTCCTTACGTTGGATCCCTGATAGTATCAGCCATCCCCCATTTTCCAGTGCACCGGACAGCCCAGGCATCAACCTCGCAAGAGTCTCCATTTCGATATTCGCCACAACCCCAGATACTGGACCGAAATTGCGGATTCCTTTCGCGTCGACATCTAGCTCAAAGCATTGAACTCGATTTGTTACGCTATTTCGCTCTACGTTCTCACACAAAGCCTCGAATCCAAATAAATCTGCCTCTATGGCCACGACCTCCTCGGCGCCTAACAGAGCCGCTGCGATAGATAGAATTCCTGATCCAGCTCCTACATCTAAGACTCGGTCACCAGATTGAACAACCTTGTCCAAGAGTCTGAGACAGCCTCTTGTAGTCCCATGCTCGGCTGTGCCGAATGCCATTCCAGGGTCAATCACGATGTCGACTTGAGCAGTATTAGTCGGTGCCGTAATCCAAGATGGACGGACGATTATGCGCTCGGTGATTAACCTTGCGGCAAGACCTCTTTTCCAAGTTTCAGCCCAATCCTCATGGGCCAATCGTCTTGTGCGGATTTCAGGTACCTCAGTACCACTGATGGCCTGCAGGGTCTCCGTCGCTCGCTGAACGAAAACATCGACGTCCTCAGGAAATTCGACGTAGGTGACGTACCATCCGTCAGCTTCCACGATGGCACGGCCACCGATGACGAGTAGACCCTCTACCAACAAAGGGCCTAGCTCTATGGAGGACGGACTCTGGACGCTCAACTCCAGCCAACTTAGGCGTCCCACGCTCATCCTCCGGTGAAAGCCTCCTTAACCCGAGACCAGAAACCCTTGTGGGATCCCCGACGAATTTTCTCGGGTGGTGGTGACTCCACTTCGAGTAATGAACGAAGCAGTCGCTCTTGATCAGATGTGAGTTCGTCGGGTGTCCATACTAGGACCCGAATGAGTTGGTCACCACGAGAAGAACTGTTTAGCTCTGGGACCCCTAAGCCGCTCAACTTAATCAGCTCTCCACTCTGGATTCCAGGTGGGATCACAACCCTAGCAGTCCCATCGATCGTCGGCACATCAACTTCAGCACCAAGGGACGCCTGGGCAAATGTTATAGGTAGTTCATGTAGTAGGTTGGGCCCGTCTCGCACGAACCGAGGATCGTCTTCGATTTCGAGAAGTACCACGACGTCACCCCGTGTGCCAGACCGAGGGCCTATACTGCCACGTCCCCGTAGGGTAAGGAAGTTTTCCTCCGTAACCCCAGCTGGTACTTCAACTTCTATATCCTTTTCTGACCGCAGTCGTCCCTCTCCATGGCAAGTCGAACAAGCTCGCTCTACTACACGCCCTTCTCCATGGCAACTACGGCAAGGTTGCACGCTCACAAATTGTCCAAAAACAGACCGCTGAACGAGTCGCTCCTCACCAGAACCATCACACAGACTACAAGTGACTGGTGCAGTGCCCCTCTCAGCCCCCGTGCCATCGCACTCGTGACAATTGTCCAGGAGTGCGACTCGCACGCTTTTGGTTACACCCCTACAAACCTCGAGCAACGTGATGGACATGCGTATTCGAACGGTCTGACCTTTTTGCGCGGAGCTACGTCTTGCCCGAGCACCGCTCATACCAAAAAGGTCTTCTAATCCACCCACGCCACCAAAATCTCTCATGAAAACTTCGATCGCATCGCTGAAGTCGAATCCTGAAGACCCGGCTCTACCTCCTCTCAATCCCTGTTCACCGTACCGGTCGTAAGCAGCCCTCTTCTCAGAATCCTTGAGGACCTCATAGGCCTGGGTGACTTCCTTGAAACGCTCCTCAGCATCCTTGGACCCCTTGTTTCGGTCAGGATGATATTCGAGGGCAAGCTTTCGGTATGCCTTCTTTATCTCATTCGTGCCAGCATCTCGGGAGACACCTAGAAGGTTGTAATAATCTGACATTTAAGAAGCCAGAAACGTCATGGCGCTAAAACGCGTGTGACTAGTGAAGAGGTATAGCCGACAATTGTCACAACTTTTTCATAGGGCATACGCGTAGGGCCGATGACACCGATGACACCTTTGAGGCCTCCCGCATTGTACTCCGCGGTAACCAAAGTGAATTCCGAAAGATCACTGGAATCATTTTCACTACCTATTGTAATTTTCAGTCGTCCTCCATGCTCGCGATTGCCCACAACGCTAGCCAGAAGATCGCGTTTTTCAGTTAGGTCAATTAGCTCTTTGAGGCGCTCTCCTGTCTCGAACTCAGGCTGAGCAGCCAGCACGCTTGCCGGTCCTAGGTGGAGTTTTGATGCATCCAAACTCTGCAAGTCAAACAATTCAGCACCGGATTGCATAAAGATGTTGATTAGCTCCTGCTCGCTTTCATCACTAGCGCTATCACGCAAACGGTCCGGAAGAGTGCGACGTATCTCATGGATGCTTAGCCCAGCGAGCCGCTCATTTAATGCTAGCGTCACGGTCACGAGAGCATCCTGGGGCACCTCAATAGGAAGGTCCACATAAACCGTACGGACCAAGCCACCACGAATCGTGGCCACCAAGAGGACCTTACTTGAAGATACTTGAATCAACTCAAGCTTTTCTAACACTGCCTCTTCTAGTTGGGGTGCTAGGGCAACACCAAGTTCATTCGATATCAAACTCAAGGCCTGTGTCGCATGTAGCACGAGGCGCTCAACGGCAGACGAGCCAGTTCGCCCCAACTCTCGTTGTAAGCTTGCTCGCTCTTCAGGTGATGGCTCTAGAGGTTCCATAAGGCGGTCGACGAAGAAGCGGTAAGCTTGGTCTGTTGGTACCCGACCCGCGGAGGTATGCGGATGGAAGAGATAGCCCTTATCCTCAAGGTCACCCATCGTGTTGCGCACCGTCGCCGCAGAAATTCCCAGGCCGAAGCTGCGGGACACAGTCCGGCTACCAGCTGGCTCAGCCGTATCCACATATGTGCGCACTACCGCCTCCAGCACCTTGCGCTCGCGTTCGTCAAGGTCGGTCCCAACCACCTTACGTCTTTCAAATTGAGGCATAATCGAAGATCGAAAGAGGTCCTGGCGCTGGTCAACCCAAGCACCAGAACTAGTGCGGAAGCACCGACTCTATTTCAAGCGCAAGACGATCCAACTCAAGCCACCCTAGGGGAGTCAGTCGAATACGATTGTGCAAACGAACAGCCAGTCCGTCTCGAACCCAAGCTTCAGTAGTGTTTTCGCCATTCGAGGTCATCTGTGCAAGAGACACCCCTTCTAAAGTCCTGAGGCTGAGCCACACACGCTCAAGTGATCGCTCGGTGACGGTGATCTCCTCACGACCCTCTTCCGGAGAACTGCCAGATTTGACATGAGCATAGTACTCTTCCCACTCCCGCACATTCCATCGACGGATCGGATGCGAATAGCTGTGTGCACCATTTCCTAACCCCAGGTAGGGTACGTCACTCCAATACACAGCATTGTGGCGCGCTGCGTGATTCGGATGGGCGAAATTCGACACCTCATAATGTAAGTAACCTGCCTCGGACAGACGGCCAGAAGCAATCAGAAATTCTTCGCGGTAGAGTTCGTCATCCAAAGGAGGCTGCTTACCGTCTGCTACAGCTCTCCCTAGGGGCGTATTGGATTCTACGGTAAGGCCATAGAGACTGATATGCGGAACTTCGAGTTCAAGTACAAGGTCAAGATCCCGCTCCCAGGACCGACCTAGTCCACGGGGAAGGCCAAAAATCAGGTCGACACTCAAATTTGACAGCCCGACCTCCTTACACACTTTGACAGCCGATATAGCTCCTTCCGAACCGTGGAGGCGACCCATCCAGCGGAGTGCGTCATCATCAAAACTTTGAATGCCAATACTTACACGGTTCACTCCGGCCTTTCTCCAATCAACAATTAGTTCGTGAGTTAGGCTCTCAGGATTTGCTTCTGCAGTCCACTCTAGGTCATTACCTGTGCGCTGAGCCTGTCCAAGCAGTCGACCCAGGCCCTCCATGGCCCCCAACCCAAAGAGCGACGGTGTCCCTCCACCCACATAGATCGAAGAAAGGTTATGAGCCAACCCAAACAACCCCTCTTGCTCTATGATCTGAAGCTCTCGCCCCAAAGCATCTAACCAAAGTCTCTGCCCACCCTTTTTTCTAACCGTGACAGCGAAATCACAATAAGAGCAGCGTCGAGCACAGAAAGGTGCATGGACATAAACCGCTTTAACGATAGTGGTCGGCTCAGACATACTAGGGCGCACAAATAAAGGTCCGGACTTCTCTAACCCTTAGCTTGCTCATGGGCTCCACCACTCTTCCTCGTGATCATCAGCCTCAGATTTCTTGGCGGTTTGGCTCGCCTCCCAAAGGCCTTCTAGTAACTCTTCTAACCCCTCACGAGTTACTGAAGAAAAATAGATAAATCGTAATGCCTTATCCGCAGTCACTTTAGTAAGAGATGCCCCTGGCCTCAGTAGATCCGTCTTAGACAAACCGACACAAAAAGGTGTACTTGAAAGCTCGGCAGAATAGGCGGCTAGTTCCTCGCGGAGTCGGTCAAGCTCAGATTGGGGATCTGCTGAGTCTACTGGAACTATCAATAATAGCACTCGTGTGCGTTCAATATGGCGCAAGAATTGGTGCCCAAGTCCCTTGCCCACATGAGCCCCTTCAATGATGCCAGGTATGTCGGCAACCACGAGCGACCGAAAGTCTGACAACTCTACGACCCCAAGGTTCGGTTCGAGCGTCGTGAAGGGATAGTCAGCCACCTTGGGCCGAGCAGACGTTAAGGATGCCAAAAGCGTAGACTTTCCTGCGTTCGGCTCCCCAACCAATCCGACATCGGCTATGAGTTTTAGCTCGAGACGGACCCGGCGCTCAACCCCTTCCTTACCTGGCTCCCACTCACGAGGTGCTTGGTGCGTCGAACTCTTGAAGCGCGCATTACCTCGTCCTCCCCGACCACCCTCTGCAATCACAAGGCACTCCCCATGCCCCAAGAGTTCCCCCAGCAACTCCCCAGAATCAGCATCGTAAGCGAGAGTGCCTGGCGGCACTCGTAGCGTAAGGTCTTCACCTGAGCGCCCCGTGCGGTTGCCGCCCTCCCCATGCATGCCGCGATCGGCCTTATAGTGTTGACGATAACTGTAGTCTAGGAGAGTGGATAGCTGGTCATCCGCCTCGAGCAGAACATCACCACCCTTTCCCCCATCACCACCTGCAGGGCCGCCCCTCGGCACCCCTTTCTCACGACGAAAAGCCTCTGATCCCGATCCACCAATGCCACCGCTGACTTGAATGATCGCGCGATCAACGAACACGATTCAGGCCCTCTGCTTAGGATCCATGAGACCAACAAAAAACATCTGCCCGAAGGGAAGCATAACCCAGTAAGACCGCGCGCCCCGCCGACGCTAGGGGATTCGGTCGGACTCAGCCTCGCTAGCGGCTCTCAACAGCTCAGTAGCCGTGGTCACTCCATCCAACAGCCCGATAGCTCTTACCAGCTGCCTATCGTAGGACCGGGCCTGGTCAAACTGTCCAACATCCCCCCAGGCCCGCATAGCTATATCGCGTTCCAATTGATATCGAATAAAACGCTCGGCACCGTCAAAGTGCTCCTGACTAATAAGCACTTCTACCTCCGACAACGTATTGAAGAAGTGATCCAAATCCGAATCGCCCAGCCGGAAGCCGGGCTCTAGCTCTGGGTGCTCCTGAAGGTACTCCACTGAGAAGTTGAACATCGCAATCGTAAAGCCCCCCAAATGAGGGAAAATCCCTCGAACTCCCTCGACCTCTGTGGGCGTCAACAATTCTGGAGTGACAAAAAGGTCGGGCGTGATGCCACCTCCCCCATATAACACCCGGCCCGAGAAACTCTTGAATTCCGGCCGCCCATTCCGATCTGCTGACCGGACCGTCTGACCCGAGATCGAGAGCACATGTCTTTCGTTGACCGTGTGATCTGAAGGTTGCTCCATCTGGATTGAACGCCCGATGGGTGTGTACCACCTAGCGGTTGTAAGCCTGAGGACATCTCCATCGGTTAGGCGGTACAAGCTCTGAACCGACCCTTTGCCAAAAGTGGTCTCTCCAATTACCACAGCTCGATCATGATCTTGAAGTGCACCCGCCACAATCTCTGAAGCCGAAGCACTAGCTGCATTGACTAGCACAACAATCGGAAGATCAGGATACCGATCGGGGAAAGACGCGTCATATAATCCATTCTGGGTCCGTGCTCGCCCTCGAGTCTCGACAATCGTCTGCCCCTCCTCCAGGAAGAGGTCCGTAACTGCTATCCCTTGGTCTAACAAGCCTCCGGGATTCCCTCGAAGGTCAAAGACTACTGCCCTAAGACCCTGCTCCTTGAGAGAGTCGATCGCACTTCTAACTTCGTCATAAGCAGTTTCGCTAACGGTGCGAAGCGGAACATAGCCTATACCATCTTCCAACATCGGTGAAAATGGCACTGCTTTCAATCTGATTACATCCCTTTCGATCGTGAACTCAATAGGATCATCGATACCCGGCCGGAGGACGCTGATCTTCACCTCAGTCCCTGGGCGCCCACGAAGCAACCCAACAGCCTCATTTGTTTCCATGGAGTCAACAACAACGCCATTGATCCCTACAAACTGATCTCCAGCGCGAATACCGACTCGCTCACTTGGCCCACCAGGGATAGGGCTCACAACCGTTACATACCCGCCGCGGTGGCTCACCTCGAGGCCGACGCCACCATACTCGCCTTCTGTGCGTATCCGAAGATCCTCATAAGCGGACGCCGGAATTAGCGACGAATGGGGATCATCAAGCTCCCGAATCAGACCGTCGATGGCTGAGTCGTATAGAGAGCCCTGGTCAATCTCGTCTACGAAGTTTGACTGGACTCGCTCCATTACCTCCTGAAGGACTCGGACTCGGACGTATACATTGTCCGATCGATTAACTCCCTCTTGGAGTAACCAGCCACCGGCCATCGACGACAGTACTATCACTAGTGTCGGTGCTGAGATGGTCCATCTCATCTTTCTTCCGTCAGGACTGCTCTGCATGAACGTCTCTCGTATCTCCCGTAGGCCTTACAAATGCTCCCCGCAATCGAGCGCTGAGGAGATCCTGGACGCGCCGCTGCACCTCCTCAAGAGGCCCCTGCGCACTGACTAGAGCCACGGCTGGCTCCGAATCCGCCAACGTAAGATAGGCCTCCCTGATGGTCTGTCGGAACTCCTCCCCCTCTTGCTCAATTCGGTCCAGATCCTGCCCATCTCTACGCCCTCGTTCTACGCTCTCTTCAACTGGTAGGTCCAAGACCACATAGAGGTCTGGCTGTAACCCTCCAGTTGCTACTTCTATGGCAAGTCGGACCTGGTCAAGGTCTAGGCCCCGTCCAAAACTCTGATAAGCCAGTGTAGAGAGTGCAAAGCGATCTCCTATTACTGTATCTCCTCTCAATAATGCCGGACGAATAACTTCCCTGACTAGCGCTGCACGCGCAGCTAAGATCAGCAGGAGCTCCGCTTCAGGAGAGAACTCGAGGTCAGTCCTATTTAGAACCACCTGCCTAATCGCTTCGCCGAGAGGTGTTCCTCCCGGCTCCCGAACAACCGTGTGTGAGATGCCGGCAGCATCAAGCCATGAAGACAGCAGAGCGATATGCGTCGTCTTACCGACTCCGTCTCCACCCTCAAGAACGATGAAACGCCCAGCCATGACCAAGTATACCTCCTAATACCCTGCCAGCAGCACCTAGTCGTAATACTCAACACCTAGGTGGGTCATCATCTCTTCACCCATGAGCCAACGCAGGGTGTTCTTTAGCTTCCAGTGCTGGATGAAGATGTCATGCTCCGGGTATAGCCCAGGTGCAGTCTGTGGCGCCTTAAAGTAGAAAGACAACCATTCCTGAACTCCACTCAAATCCGCTCTAGCAGCTAGATCCAAGAAGAGAGCGAGATCTAAAACAATGGGTGCAGCGAGAATAGAGTCTCGACAGAGGAAGTCGACCTTGATCTGCATGTGGTACCCCATCCACCCAAAGATATCGATGTTGTCCCACCCTTCTTTGTTATCTCCACGTGGCGGGTAGTAATTGATCCGAACCTTGTGATACATGTCACCGTAGAGGTCCGGGTACATCTCGGGCTGGAGGATATGCTCTAGGGCACCAAGCTTCGATTCTTCCTTCGTCTTGAAGGACGCAGGGTCATCCAAGACCTCTCCATCCCGGTTACCGAGAATATTGGTACTGAACCAGCCAGAAAGACCTAGCATCCGGGTCTTGAAGCCTGGAGCCAAGATAGTCTTCATAAGTGTCTGGCCAGTCTTGAAATCTTTCCCGCCAATTGGAACGCCGTTGTCGATCGCTAATGTTTCGAGGGCAGGTATATCCGCAGACAGGTTAGGTGCTCCATTCGCATAGGGTACTCCCTCCATGAGACTGGCATACGCATAGAGCATGCTAGGTGCAATACTCTCATCATTTTCCTTCATAGCCTGCTCAAAGGACTCAGGGCTTTCGTGTATAGCACCTGGACGCATAAATACCTCGGTGGAGCCACACCAAACCATTACCAAACGATCACAACCGTTCTCCTCTTTGAAGCGGCGGATATCTGCCCTCAGTTCCTCCGCCTGCTCGAACTTGTTCCCTGATTTCTTGTTTGGCCCATCCAGTTTTTTCACGTAGGCCGTATCGAATACTGCTGGCATAGGTTTTATAGAGGATAGAAAATCCTTGATCGGATCAAGGTGGTTCTCCTTGTGAAGCACACCCGCCTTCACCGCGCTCGAATAGCCATCGTCAGGAATTGGGTCCCACGCCCCAAAAACCAGGTTCTCCAAGTCAGCTAAAGGCACTAGGTCCTTTATTAGAGGCGTGCGCTCATCCGTGCGCTTCCCTAACCGAATCGTGTTCATTTGGGTAAGGCTGCCGAAAGGCTGGGCAAGACCGCGTCGGGAGGCCTCAACCCCGGCCACAAACGTCGTTGCGACCGCACCCAAGCCTGGAAGGAGAATGCCGAGCTTGCCCTCGGCTGGCTCAATTTTTGACGGCTGCTTCACGTTTTCCTCAGCTCTGTATCCATGATTCAAACCTGCTATTAGGACAAGATGATCCGACTTTGACTTGCTTCCTCAATACCTTCTGCAACGGTCTGGTTCACCTTATGCATAACCTTCTCGTAATTACTCTGTGCTGCGATCAGACGCTGGTAACCAGTCATAGACTGCAGCGCCTCAGTCGCTTCTTGGTAGGCCTCTTTAATCTCATCGTCCGGTGCTCCTCCTGCCCTTAAAGACGATTCGACCCGCCCTTCTAATTCTTCAAGGCGATTACGCATTTCCACCATCTCCCTGTCATCGCCTACCGCATCCATCGTTCGCTTAAGTGTCTGATACTCGTCAGTCCGAGCAATAGCACCCCCAAGCTGCTTCGCCATATCGTAGATAGTTGACATCTAGCCCTACCCTTGTTCATCGCGCTCATTAGAGCAAACTGCAGTTAAGATCCGCTCTATGCCCGCTAAGTCCCTAAGTACCCGCACATCTTC
This sequence comes from Gemmatimonadales bacterium UBA2982, assembly GCA_002347035.1. GTDB lineage: Bacteria > Gemmatimonadota > Gemmatimonadetes > Longimicrobiales > Gaopeijiaceae > UBA2982. Next base: position 29,793 of record DEAM01000031.1, read on the forward strand.
AAGTTTATCCTGACTATCCATAAAGCTGGCCACTTCTCCCGCCTGACCAGCACCTACTTCCAGCGCCAACAACCCTCCTTGCTCCATGACGGCAGCAGCACCGGCAGCAACCTTGCGTAGCATAGATACACCACCAGAACCTGCAAATAATGCCTCATGCGGCTCCCAATCCAAAACCTCAGGTGGAAGGTCGTCTCGATCACCGTCTGGTACGTATGGTGGGTTTGAGATCACGACGTCAAAGCACTCCCCGGTCAGTACAGGTGCGAATAGTGACCCTAGACGCAGCTCCAGCCTGTCATCTAAGCCTAGGTTTGTCGAGTTCTTTCGTGCCAAGTTGAGAGCCTCCTCCGATGTATCAGTAGCCACCATTCGGTGGAAGGGACCCTCCGTAAGCAAAGATAGAGCGATCGCACCCGAGCCGGTCCCTAAGTCCAAGCCGACTAGGGAATCTCGGCCATTGATCTCCGCCCACTCCAATACCGCACCGACCAGCTGCTCAGTCTCCGCCCTTGGGATTAAAACGCCCGGAGCAACTTCAACCTCAAGATCCCGAAAAGCCTGTCGACCCAGGATATATTGGAGCGGTTCTCGACTCGCGCGGCGCTTTAACAGCGGTCGAAAGTCATCTAGTTCTGATGGCTGCATCTGACGTTCGTGCTGCAAGTACATTTCTAAGCGCCCAATGCCCAACACATGGGCAAGAAGGTGTTCCGCATCAAGTCGCGCACTCTCGACGCCTTTGTCCGCCAAGTAATCGGCACTCTGCAGCATCACCCGCAGAACTGTCCAAGGTTTAGAAGCTTGGCCTACACCATTGGTTTTGGGCAGCGAACCTATGCCTGTCTTCATGATTTACCTCCCAACCGCTCCTCTTCTTCAGCGAGCAGCAGCGCCCTCACCAGTTCTTCAAGATCCCCATCAAGCACCTCCCCAAGACGATACAGCGTCAGCCCAATGCGGTGATCCGTCACCCGATTCTGAGGGTAATTATAAGTGCGAATTTTCGCAGACCGATCTCCTGTGCCAACCTGCGTCCTGCGCTCGCGGGCTCGTTCAGCCTCCTGGTCAGCAATCATTTGGTCTAGAAGGCGACTCCGCAGTACCTTCATCGCCTTAGCCTTATTCTTGTGTTGAGACTTCTCGTCCTGACAAGAGACTACCAGCCCGGTCGGAATATGGGTGATGCGCACTGCAGAGTCAGTCGTGTTAACCGATTGTCCCCCAGGACCCGAAGACCGGAAGACATCAATCCTCAGGTCATTAGGATCTATCCGTAGATCAACCTCTTCAGCTTCTGGTAGTACTGCAACCGTTGCAGCGGAAGTGTGAATTCGTCCCTGGGCTTCGGTTTCCGGGACGCGCTGTACCCGATGGACACCTGACTCGTAACGGAGTCGTCCGTAAACGCCCTTCCCACGCACCGTAAAGATTGCCTCCTTCACGGAGCCAGGTATGCCCTCTGAAATGCTCATGAGCTCAATCGTCCATCCTCGGTGCTCAGCCATAAGCCTGTACATACGCATGAGATCAGCTGCAAAGAGGCCCGCTTCATCTCCCCCTGTACCTGCGCGGACCTCAACAACTGCAGCCCGATTGGAGAGGGGGTCTGGTGGGATCAACAACTCACGGACTTTCTGGATCAGAGAGTCGATGCGCTGTTCTAACTGAACAATTTCCTCTTCCGCAAGTACTCGGATATCCGGGTCTTCCGACTCCTCTAGGAGCTCAAGTGCACCCTCATGCTCTTGCAATGCTCCACGCAGATCAAGACCAGATATTACAACTGGCTCTAGATGTGATCTCTCTTGCCCATAGTCTCGCAACTTACCTGGGTTAGAGAGCACATCTTGGGTCGTAAGAGCCTCGTTAACCTCACCGAAACGACGCTCAGCCTCGCTGAGCCGCTCTTCGAGCTTCGAATCTAACGCTAAGGACTTCATGGGGATGTTCCAGTGAGGATTTCCACCCAATTAGGATGCTTCCCACGGGCCGGCCGGAGCGTATGCCCGACCTGCGTCCTCACTTCTCCGGGGCCTTCTCGTACTTTTTCTTGAAACGGTCTACGCGCCCTGCTGTATCGACAAGACGCTGCTTGCCTGTGTAGAACGGGTGACAAACTGAGCAGATCTCGACGTGAACTTCCTCTATGGTGGCCATCGTTTCAAATCGATGGCCACACGCGCATGTAACGGCTGCCAGCACGAAATCTGGATGGATGCCCTGCTTCATGTCCTGCTCCGGACGGGTATAGTTTCGGATCAAGGCCCGTCCCTGCGAGCCAAAATCCCATCAGCCAAACAAGCTAAACTTCGTGCGAAGAAGGGTCCAGTGACTGTGACTGCCGGGCCAGATGGAATGAACCCAACAATAAGATTAGGGCTGCAACAGCAGAGCCACCGCCGACCAAGTCCCCATAGAGAGTATAGAAAGTCTGGATATCAGTTGTTTCCACTATGCCAATGTGCACGTCAGACGTGAAAAGCTCTGTCTCATTGTATACGTGGCCTCTTGGGTCAATGAAGAGTGAGATGCCAGTATTTGCAGCACGTACAACCCCTGTACGGTTCTCTATAGCACGCATTACCATATGCGCGGGGTGCTGCCAAAGCGCGGTGGTCCGCGCGTATAAGGGCTCACGTCCATACCAAGCATCGTTAGTGATGTTGACCAAAACCTCAGCCCCTTCTTGGCGGAATCTCCTAGAGGCCTCAGGGTAGGATGACTCGTAGCAGATCAGTACCCCGTACTTAGTCCCGTCTACTTCTGCAAGCGGCCACCCTTCACCAACGCCAAACCCACCGAAGTACCTAAAAGCATCGAACCATTCGACGGGCAGGAACGGAACGCGCTCTACAAAAGGCACTAAGTATCGTTTGTCGTATTGATAATCGGTCACGCCTTCACCATCGATCAAGAAGGCTGAATTGAAAATAGTATAGTCGCCACTGGTGGGATCTCCCTCATAGCCCAGGCCACCCATCAGGATCGGTGCTCTCACGTAACGGGCCCATTCCGAAATCGGATACACCCACTCAGAATGCATATCCCAGGTAGGGAAGATGCTCAATGTAACCTCTGGCATTACCACAAAATCGACCGAACTCGGATTTATTCTGGGCATCTCCCTCTGCAGTGAGACAAGAGTGCTATCTATCCCCACACGAGTGTCTAGTTTGATATGCTCCGGAACGTTGGGCTGCACGACTGCAACGGTTGAGATTTCACGAGTCTCGAGTGTTGCTGCCCTCCAGATGCCCCACTGCATAGGGCCAAGCACGACTAACACGATCGTGGCAACAAGACCCAAATATCGTCGCAAACTTGCGCCCTCAACGAAGCTAAGAACCAAGCTTGCGAGAAGCCCGTTAACCAGAGCTAGCCAAAAAGTAACACCCCTATTACCTACCAGCTCAGCAATTCCGACCAGTTCCGGAAACCCGGTTAGGGACGTGCCCAGACCCAGCCATGGGAAGGCGACCGTGCTTGGCAGGTGTGCTCTCGTCCACTCTGCAGCAGTCCAGGCGATTGGTAAGGCAAGCCACAGGGGGGCCCTTACAGTATGCACAGCTCGGTGGAAGGTCCACCCAAACAGGGCTGCAATCCCTATCAATGCTAACAGAGCGGAAAGAAAAGCCAGTACCGCCAAGGGTGTGAACCAAATAAGAGCAATCAAAATCCAGTAGAAAACTATCCCGAAATAGATTGCTCCAAAAACAATAGACCCACGAACAGCTGCCTGTCGCCCCTGGTGATCAGGCAAGCATCCTTTTATCCAGAGTGCAAGCGGCACTAGCCCGACAAAAGGTGGAATCAGAATGTGCAGAGGTGGAAAAGAGAGTGCGAGCAGTAATCCCGACACAGCCGGGATCAGGCGCTCTCCTTTGCGTGGCCACAGGAGCATCTTAGCTGCTCTGTAGCGCCTCAAAAGGCCCACCCGGATCACAGTTCGACTTCTCGCCCGGAATCTGCCGCTTGATAGGCCGCTTCGATGAGAGCCATGAGCTGCACCTGTTCACGCGGAAGTTCGACTTCGCGACGGCCAATCGCTCGGCTAATAAAGTCGTCGAGCAAGCGACGATATGCGTTAGTGTAGGGGTTTTCACCACCTCTTGGTCTAGGTGGTCGAGGGGTTACCTCTGAAGGACGGCCACCCAGTTGCTTAAAGACCTCTAGCGGCGGGAGAGCACCAGAGCCTTCGGTTCCCATGACTCTTGCGTAATACTGATCCTCACTGGCGAATAATCGATTACTCACCTCCACCGTGAGCGCTACACCATCCCTAGTCTCAGCCATTAGCGTCCCGGCCCCCTCTATTGAGACTCCAGGTGGCCCGAGTACACAGGATACCCTTCTGACGTCTGGAAAACCAACTAGCCACAGGCATAGGTCCAGTGCTGGGACTCCAAGGTCGACCAGTGCTCCTCCTCCGGAAAGTTCTGGGTCCTGTCGCCAGTCCAAACGCCTGCCGGGAACGGCTCGCGTCATCCAGCTTCCTCGAACTGCATAAATAGAACCGAGTTCGTTCCCAGCCACGGAGTCTCTCAGCGCCATAACTCCGGGTCGGAAGCGATGGGGCATTCCGACCACTAGAACTCGGCCGGAGCTTTCCGCCGCGCCTAGTACACGGCGCACTCCATTCGCACTAACAGCCAATGGCCGTTCTACGAAAACGTGCTTTCCAGCCTCCAGAGCTCCTATCGCCATCTCTTCGTGCAGGTGGTTTGGGGTGCAAATGACTACCGCATCTAATTCGTCATGCGTGATCAGTGCGTCAGCAGAGAGCACCAGGGGCACCCCAAAACGCTCGGATAGAGTTTCTGCTTTGTGCGTTTCAACATCAGCCACGGCCAGAAGGTGTACATCCTCACGCTCGGAAAAAATCGGTACGTGCACGATCTGGCTCACAGCTCCCGTACCAATCACCCCGACACGTAATGAGGAACCGCCCCCCATCACCGCTCCTCGCCGGGCGCGCTTGGGCCCGTCATGATCTGCCACCCCACACTAAGATTAAATAACTGCAAGTCACTCAAGACTTCGTATTTGGCAACACCGTAGGCACGGAAGCTCGAAGTAAAAGGATACTCAGCTCCGAAGTGGAGGTTGAAACCTGCGGTAACCGTATTGAGCAGCTCATCGATGAAAGTGCCTTGTATTGCATCACCATACCCTTTGAGCGCATGCACTGTTACACCCAGACCTCCGTATGTCAGGAGATCGAAAGGTGTATCCCATACGACGTGTGTATCGACCCCAAATGCCACATCCTGCCAGTTTATCGGCCCTAGATTAAGTTGAGGTAGCGGATCACCGGTTTGACCTTCTACAAGGGCTACAATCCGGTCCTCGAATTCTGCGACTTCATCCACAAGCAAGGGTGCAGACCAGTAGCTAACGTGCGGCACTACGCGTAACCCAGGCCGCGCATAACCCATATCAAATCGACCGCCGTAGCTCACGGCCCGTTCAGTGCGAGTTGGGTACACATAGCCAAGGTCAATCCCGAATCCTCGGAAGGCCAATCGGTTAAAATCAAAGTCCGTAGTGTCCTGTGCATGCGCCGCTGAGAATGTGCAAAACAGGGCGATGGCAATGAAACCCACTGACATTCGGAGAACCGCCATTCCAGTTCCTCTTTTTCAGGCGCCCTGCACTTCAGCGACCAGATCATAATCCAGCGCGTCAATGATCTGCACCTTAATCAAATCTCCGGCCTGAATCGGATCTGAACCGATAAGGCGAGTCACTCCGTCAATATCCAACGCCTGTGCCTGCGTCCGAGCGATCGCTAAATAGCCTTCTTCCTGATCAAGAATCTCATCAACTAGAGCTGTAGCACTGGTACCTACGAGAGCGGCATTTTTTTCGAAAGAGATATCCCGTTGAACTTCCATTAACTCCTCCAGTCGCTCCGACATCAATTCAACCGGAATCCGACCGCCCATCCCTGCTGCTCGCGTACCTTCTTCTACTGAGTAGGTGAACGCACCGACACGCTCGAACTGAATCTCTTCGAGTAAATCTAACATCTGCTGAAAATCTTCTTCCGTCTCACCCGGGAAGCCGACGATCACCGTTGTCCTAAGAGTGAGATCGGGGACAGAGTCCCTCAGCCAGGCTATACGCTCCAGGATAGTCTTACGACGTTCTGGACGACGCATGAGTTCTAAAACACGGTCACTACCGTGCTGTATAGGCATATCCAGGTAGGGTAGAATCCGGCTCTCTGCCGCGACTAATTCAACCAGGCCTCTGGTAATTCCAGAGGGATACATATAGAAAAGACGGTACCAGGGTATGTCCGTACCATTCAATAACCCATGAAGAAGCTCCGACAAGTCAGGCGCGTCCGGACGATGTCGCCGAAGATCACGACCGTACCAGGTTGTGTCTTGCGATACGATATTAAGCTCCCTTACGCCAGCCTCGCCGAGACCTGCCGCCTCACGAACTAACTCGTCGACTGGATGAGACCGATGGAGTCCTCGCATCAGAGGTATAGCACAGAACGCACAGGTATGATCACACCCTTCGCTGATCTTCAGATAAGATGTGTGAGGCGTCTCTGTCGACAGTATTCGAAGTGGCCGCTCCATGGCAGGAATCGATTCATCAAGCTCCGGCAGGTATCCCAGTCCCCTAAGCTTTGGAATCAGCTTAGGTAGGTCTCCCAAACCCAGAAACAGATCAACCTCAGGAATCTCTTCGGCGAGCTCACTCCCATGACGTTCGACCAGGCACCCGACAGCAACAACTGCCTTCAACTCACCTAGACCTTTGAGTTCACACGCGTCCAATATCGTTTCGATGGACTGTTCCTTAGCCTGCTCTATGAATCCACAAGTGTTGACTATGGCGACTTCGGCACCCGTCACGTCTGAGGATACTCGCGCACCATAACCGACTAGAGCAGCCATCATTCGCTCTGAGTCAACAGTGTTCTTATCACATCCGAGAGTAACCAATGCAATCCGCAACCCGTCTCCCTCTCCGGTCACCTCTATTTCGTGACGTACCGGCATAACATCCGGATGCACGTCGGGACGAATTGGTTCAGCGGAGAGTGGAAATACCGGAAGATCTCTCGTGCGCCCTGTCATAGTAGTTTCAAAATCAACGCGAAATCACGAGCACCCCGGGAGGCGGTGTGAAGCTGAACCAGTCACCCGGAATAGCCACATCAAAGTCGACACCGCGCAGTGTGATCGTTCGCTCGTTCCCGTTTTCTTCGGTAACGCGGACCTGTCGCAAGACTAGCCCCCGTTGGTCGAGCCAGAGGACAGCTGATCTATAGGACGTGCGCTCCAACGGTATTAGGCTCAGTCGGTGCGTCTCTATGCCGGCTACCTCATCTACAGCCTCATACGTCACGTCGTACTTGGTCTCCGGCTCGTAGAGGAACTCCCTATGGAAATCTGGTCCACCTGTGCTCTGATCGATCGATCCTCGAAAGGCCTGCTTATCATCAGTACTTGGCACGTAGTACCAAACCGACTCGCCATCAGCCACAATCACATCACCTTCGGGGTCTGTAAATCGCATGGCAAAAAGGTTGGGTCGAGCCTGACACAATCGGCCGGCACCGGATCGCTCCTGACGCAGAAGAGGGTTCATTAAGTGCTGGTTGAAATCGGCGCATATAGTGGACACTGATGCGTACTGCCTAGATGCCTCTGTGATGAGGTCCATTCCGCGGTCTTGGCCCATCACTACCAATGGGGAGAGCAGGAAAAACCCTGAGCCCACGGCAAATAATCCCTTCTGAATCACAGCTCACTCCCAGTGCTGCAAATCTCATCCAGGTCGTCTATCCCGACTAAAATCTCTCGTCCCTTTGCGCCATCGGAGGGCCCTAGCACACCAGCGTCGAAGAGTTGGTCCACAATCCGTGCAGCCCGTCCGTACCCGATGCTCAAGCGGCGCTGAAGCAGTGAGGTTGATCCGCCACCATTTTGAATGCAGACCTCAGCCGCTGCTCGGAAAAGCTCGTCCCAGTCGCCTGCAATCTCCTCCGCAACAACAGCGGCAGTTGCGAGTTCATGGCCCTGCAAGTCCTCCAGAATATCGGTCTCAATCCCTTCTTTATAAACCAGCTCTTCGCTCATGCCATGCCGCTCCAAAAGCTCTACATACCAGGACATGAGGCGCTCAGTGTCCTCAGTGGGCAAGTAAGCACCCTGAATCCTCACGGGATCACTTCGACCTGGAGGGAGGAAAAGCATATCTCCATTGCCCAGAAGGGCATCCGCTCCGTTCTGGTCCAAGATGGTCCTGGAATCAGTCTTGGAAGCAACCCGAAATCCTATCCTTGTTGGGAAGTTCGCCTTGATAAGACCAGTAATCACATTCACGGATGGGCGCTGAGTAGCGACAATCAAATGAATTCCTATAGCCCGTGCCTTCTGGGCGAGCTGAGTCAGCGGCTTCTCCACCTCGCTTTGCACAGTCATCATAAGATCCGCAAGCTCGTCCACCACGACGACGATATAGGGCAACACTCCATCCTTGTAGAGCCAGCGGTTCTCATCTCCCTCGGGCCCGTGAGGCTCGTGCTGTTTGAGCACAGCACCCGAGCGAACCTTCTGATTGAATTCTTGGATCGAGCGAACATAGTTCGTCTTCAATAGCTCATACCGGCGACCCATCTCTAGCACCGCCCACTTAAGTACACCTGCCGCATCCCGAGGATCAGTAACAACGTTGTGACGTAGGTGGGGGAGCCGAGAATATACTGATAGCTCAACCATCTTCGGATCGATTAACAGAAGCCTCAGAGTCTCAGGTGTGTGCTTGTAAACAAGGCTAGTAACTAAGGTATTGAGACAAACCGACTTTCCAGAACCTGTAGCTCCCGCGATCAGTACGTGCGGCATCTTTTCTAAGGTAGTCACATAGGGACGTCCATTTAGGTCTTTACCCAAGGCAAGAGGCAGTTCGCCCTTCGCATTCCTGAAGACTTGTGTTTCAAGAATCTCACGCAGGTTTACGATCTCAGGGCGAGGGTTCGGGATCTCAACCCCTACAGCACCCTTCCCTGGAATCGGGGCCACAATGCGAATCGCGTGCGCCTTCATAGCTAGCGCCAAATCAGCATCAAGGTTCGCGATTTTATTAACCTTAACTCCAGGTGCCGGAACAACCTCGAACTGTGTCACCATAGGACCGGTTGTTCGACCGCCAATCTCACTCTTGACGTTAAACGTCCGAAGTTTCTCTACAAGGACATGACCTAGCTCATCGAGTTGCCGATCCATGCTCTCGCGATCACGCTGTTCGGGAGCGCTAAGAAGATCCATCGGAGGGACTTCGTGCTCTGGCCTCTCTTTATCATCAGGGTCCAGAAGTGAGGGGTCTATCTCCTGCTCCTCTTCGATATCTAGCTCAGCATCGCTGTCCTCTTGCGTGGAAGCCCCTGTCTCTTGCAGGTCCTTCTCTTGTTCGGGCTCAGAGACCTCTTCCATTTCAAGCCAATCGGGCTCCATACCCGGGAAAGTCTGGGGAACACCTTCTCCGAGCTCTGAAGCACTCTGAGTCCGCGCTTGCTCAATCCTTTCCGCCACAGCTTTTACTGTTTTGTGGACGACATCCCTCAGGGCCACAATTCCCCTTCCGAATGACCTAAGAGGATTCCATAGAGATCTTAGTGTTCTTCGGACAACATCCCTCAGGGCCACAATTCCCCTTCCGAATGATCCAAGAGGGTTCCAACCGAAGGTCCCAACCGAAAGTGCTAACAGGCCTGCACCTGTTATCAAGAAAGCTCCTAAGCGCCCCATGAGGACAATGAGCGGATCAGCAAGGCCGTAACCCAAAGAACCCGCAGCCTCTTCAGAGCCCACGATTAGAAAAATCATTGGCGAGAGGATGAGTAGCCCTGCTGTGAGAAGAGTTAATCGAATCGTCATTTCCTTCGAGAGCCAATCACCAATTCTCAGACCACCAACGATCATAAGAGCTGGCACGAGAAAGGCTGACAATCCGAAGATCTCAGAGAGAACACCACGAATCGCCCCTCCAGCAACAACCATCAGATTGTCCGAAGGAAACCACTGGGCACCCTGTTCCCCGAGCAGTGAGACTGGAAGCAGTGATAGAAGGACGATGATGGACAACAACAGTATCGCTATAGCACCGATCTCACGCTTTTGCTCTACGTTCAGCATCGCAAATCTGTCAGTCCCAGGCCAACGTGATCACCCGGTCTTTCATCTCCAGACGCATCTGGAAAGCTTGTGAAATAGGCTTCGATCGTCATCCCTGTAATGCTTCTTCAGCAATAAGTCGACCTACAAAACCTGTATCTAGATCCCCTCGAATGAACGCTTCATTATCGACAATCCTCCTCAAGAATGGCAGCGTTGTTTTGATGCCTTCGATAATGAAATGATCCAACACATGTCGTGCACGCACTATCGCCTCATCTCTTGTATTACCGCTCACGATCAACTTTGCAATCAAGGAATCGTAGTAGGGTGGCACGGTATACCCAGCATACACATGAGTGTCGAGACGAACGCCAGGGCCCCCAGGTGGGTGAAAGACCTGGATGGTGCCGGGAGAGGGAGCAAAGTTGCGATCGGGATCCTCCGCGTTAACCCTAAACTCGATGGCATGGACCCGATGGCTAATTCCTTCAGGTATAGCGAGCGGCTCTCCTGCCGCAACCCGGATCTGCTCCTTTAGTAGATCAATACCAGTTGTGACCTCGGTGACCGCATGCTCGACTTGGATACGCGTGTTCATCTCCATGAAGTAGAATGAGAGGTCAGCGTCCAGAAGAAACTCAACCGTGCCTGCCCCTACATACGATATCGACTGTGCAGCTCGTATAGCCGCCTCGCCCATCGCGTCCCGTAGCTCTGGTGTTAGTGCTGGTGAAGGAGCTTCCTCGACTAACTTTTGGTGACGCCGCTGAATCGAGCATTCTCTTTCACCCAAGTGTGTGACCCGCCCATAACTGTCACCGAACACTTGGATCTCTACATGTCGTGGCTGCTGAACGCACCGTTCAAGATAGATACCAGAATCACCGAATGCGGCCTGAGCTTCCATCTGAGCTGCCCTGAATAGTTCTGAGAACGACTCAGGGTCTTCGGCTACACGCATGCCCCTACCACCGCCCCCTGCTGAGGCTTTAATCATTACTGGGAACCCGATTTTCTCGGCAGCTACTTGTGCATCTTCAACATCGTTAATGATCGAATTGGAACCGGGTGTGATTGGAACACCGGCTTCAGCCATTTGCTGGCGGCCCATCGCTTTGTCACCCATAGCTCGGATCTGCTCCGGCGTTGGTCCGATAAACGTCAACCCAGAACGTGAGCAGATTTGAGCGAACTCAGCATTCTCAGCCAGAAACCCATAACCCGGATGGATGGCTTCCGCACCAGTGATCTCCGCGGCAGCTATTATACGTGGGATATTCAAGTAGCTATCGACTGCTGCTGCACCGCCGATGCAAACGTCCTCGTCTGAAAACCGGACGTGAAGCGACTCGCGGTCAGCTTCTGAGTAGACAGCGACAGTCTGAATACCGAGCTCGTGGCAAGCTCGTACAATCCGCAAGGCGATCTCGCCGCGGTTGGCGATGAGTACCTTCCTGAACAAGTGTCTCCCCGATCAGGTAGGGTCGATTCTAAACAGAACCTGCCCGAACTCCACGGGCTGCGCATTCTCAACTAAGATCTCAGTGATGGCGCCACTGACTTCACTCTCTAACTCATTCATCAATTTCATCGCCTCGATAATGCACACCGTGTCCCCAGGTGACACGCTCGACCCCATCTTTACATAGGGTTGTGCATCTGGAGCTGGCGCGTGATAGAAAGTCCCAACCATGGGAGCGGTAATCTCTATAAGATCACTTGGTACAGATTCTGATAAGTCTGCCTCAGTCAACACTACCCCTGCCCTGGGACCGCTATGCAGAGAACCAGGAGTGCTGACAATCTCTACGTCTGGGGTACTCGCTGATGGTGGAGTTTTCGCCAGCCGAATGCGGGTGCCGCCTCGCTCCAGCTCTAACGAATCTACCCCAGAATCGTCCAAAGCCTTAATGAGTTGCTGGATAAACTCTAGGTCGATCATGTAGTTACCCGGGACAGGTATTTATCTTCTTTACGCTCGATCTTCAAAAGGTCCCCCTCTTCGACAAATAGGGGAACCTGTATGACTGCACCCGTCTCTAGGACAGCTGGTTTCGAGGCACCCTGAGCAGTGTCACCCCTCAGACCTGGGTCTGTCTGTTTAACCTGCAATTCTACGAACTGGGGTAGCTCGACACTGATAACCTTGCCGTCGTGGACTAGCCCCTCACACGCCATGTTCTCCTTGAGATACTTAAGCTGATCTTCGCCTAGAAGATCGCCAGCAATGGGGATCATGTCGTAAGTGTTAGCGTCCATAAAGTGATACAGATTCCCATCCGTATAGCTGTAATTCACTGGGCGTCGTTCCAATCGCACATCATTGACCTTTTCACCGGCTCTGTAAGTCCGGTCAACGACCGCTCCGTTCAGCACATTCTTGAGCTTGGTGCGGACGAAAGCCCCCCCCTTGCCCGGTTTAACGTGTTGGAAATAGGTAATGGCCCAAAGATCGCCATCGATCTCTATAACCATACCATTGCGGAAGTCGGCCGTGGTGGCCATACGACCTCGCTGTTTGGGTGTCGCCCGGCGCTAAAGCTACCCGCCGAGACGGGCCACTAGGCCCCTCAAACCTAAAAGATAGCTATGCACCCCAAAGCCTAAAACCACTCCGGATGCCGAACCAGCAAGATAGGAGTGCCGTCTGTACGACTCGCGGCCCTGTGTATTCGACAAATGGACTTCGACAAAAGGACGCCCTACCCCCAAAAATGCATCTAGCAAAGCGATCGAGGTATGCGTGAGAGCGCCCGGATTAATAATGAATCCATCCACACGGGCAGCGGCTTCCTCAATGAAGTCAAGAATCTCTCCAACGTGGTTCGACTGAAAGGTTTCGAGATCGACGCCCAACTCAGTCGCGACCTCCCCTAGGTGAAGGTTCACATCATCTAGGGTGTCAGTACCATACACCTCAGGCTCGCGTGACCCAAGCAACCTAAGGTTAGTACCGTGGATTACTGCAATCCTCATGAGCTTTCTCGCGACTCCCAGGTCAGAAGACCTCTAAAGTAATCCCCTATTAAAGGACGCTCAGATTCAGCTTCTCCCTGACACTCATTGGCGTCAACCCTTGGTGTCCCCGCATCAGACCCCAGAGAACCCTGATTAACAACATCGTAACCTAGCCGCTGAACCTCTTTCTTGGACTCCAACTCGGTGAGTATACGACCTTCAAGTTCCTCGACGCGCCTGGCAATCTCCAGGTCGACAGGATCTCGTTCATGTAAATACTGAAAAACCTTCAGAGCCCGAGACAATGACCCTTGGGTGACGTAGAGCTCGCCGAGTGTTCGAGTATACAAATGCTCAGGAGCCCCGTGTTCTTCTGCCGTTGGTTCAATTGTTTCAGCCACTTCACTCTCAATTGGCTTAAAGAGGGCACAAGAAAAGTGTCAACAGAATCGTATGTTCCTACTCCGCGACCCGCAGCTATCTCAGTGCTTGTCGAGTTGTGCTGGGCTCGCATGACTACGTTGAGAGCCTTAATGCAAGCAGTTATGCTTCAGGTTGCGTATCTCCAGGTTTGTATACCAAAAGCGTTGCTGGAGCGGTAGTTCTATGATGCGTCAAATGCGGGAAAACACCAAGTGGATCATGATTATAACAGCGCTAGCCTTCACCGCGCTTATGGTCTTTGAATGGGGTATGGATGCCACGGGCCAAAGTAGTGGGGGACTAGGTCAGATCGGTAGGGTTAATGGCGATCCGGTAATGCTTGAGGCATACAATGCTACCTTACGCCAACTCTATGACCAGGCTCAGGGTTCGCAGGAAGACTTCATTAGCTCTCAACAGAACGCGGAGCTCGAGGATCAAGCATTTGAAGCAGTAGTCGATCAGATACTGGTTGGTCAGGAATTGAGGCGCAGGGGTATCACGGTCACTGGCCAAGAGATCAGTGAAGCTGCTCAATTCAGCCCCCCGGATTATTTGGTACCCCAATTTCTAGACGATACGGGTGGTCTAGATCTCGCATCTTATCAAACTTTCTTGAGTACTCTTCCCCCAGAGCAACTCCTGGTTCTTGAGGCCTATTATCGCAGCGCTATTCCACGCACAAAGTTGCTCCGACAGGTAGCTACGGGGATTTATCCCCCTGACGCCGCCCTTTGGCAACAGTGGAAGGACCAGAATGAGCTATCTGAGATACGCTTTGTCCCGCTTGATCCAGCAAATCGTTACGAGGATTCTGAATTCACGGTGTCGCAAGACGAGATTGCAGACTATTACGAGGAAAACAGTGAAGAATTCGAGATTCCGGCCCGCGCGACAATCAAATTTGTTGTCCTCGATAAGACTCCTACTGCCGCAGATACATCTGCTTCCAGGGAGCGTGCTGATTCAATCCGCCAGGAGATCGTGGCCGGAGCTGACTTCGGAGAGCTAGCGCAGATTGAGTCTTCTGATCAGGGAACGGCGGCGCTAGGTGGTGATCTGGGAATCTTCCCTCCAGGCCGTATGGTCGCCGAATTTGATTCAGCCGTTTTCAGTAGCTCCAGCGGCGACTTAACTGAACCAATTCAAACTTCATTTGGCTTCCACCTAATTGAGGTCACTGACCTTTGGGGAGCGGATAGTGCTCAAGCAAGACACATCTTATTGCCAATTGAGAGAACCGATGACAGTGAGATAGCACTCTTAATGGTCGCTGACTCCATAGAGGATTTAGGCGAAGCCATGGCACTGGACGAAGCCGCTGCTGCGTTAGGGTTATCATCGCAGACAACCGATATCGCGCTGGAGTTCCCTTTTATTGCTGGTGCGGGCCAAATCTCAGAGGGAGCAGACTGGGCTTTTGAAGAGGCGTCGCCAGGAGATGTAAGTCCCCTCTTTGAAACCTCAACAGCATTCTATGCACTGGAGCTTGTGAACTTGGCGCCAGAGGGTGTTCTGCCCCTTGAAAATGCCAGTGCAGCAATCGAGTCGACCCTGCTCTTCGATCTCAAAGTGGAACGTGGGCGGGAAGAGGCACAAAGTGTCGTGGACCGTGTCCGTTCAGGGGAAGCGTTAGTAAATATCGCCGCTGATATGGGTCTCGAAGTACGTACTGCGGGGCCGTTCTCACGAGAAGACTTTGTGCCTGGAGTTGGACGCTACAACGCGGTCGTAGGGGCTGCCTTCGGCCTAGAGGTTGGCCTAACCAGCGATGTTATTTCGACTACAGGCAATCACTACATAGTCGACGTCCTGGCCAAAACCGAAGCCGATTCTACTGCGTGGCTAGGTCAACTATCTCAACAACGCCAGCAGATGGCGTCCCTGATCCAGCAGCAGAGACTTCAGGAGTGGCTCGAAGCACTAAGGAATTCTGCCCGGATTGTGGACAACAGAGACGAAGTGTTCGCTCCACAAGACGAAAATGCCGTCCAGATGCCAATGGTCTTCTAAGCCGGATCGGCCTCCGACTCTCCGTCTAACCCGGCCTCCACCTGGGCGTCCCCGTCAGGCTCAGCCTCAACGTCGGCGTCATCTTCTACATAGAGTTCCCGAAGGTTTCGTGGCTCCCCTTCATCATCGTCATGGTCCGAACCGACTGGCTCTGGTGGAGCATGTGAGCGATGAATCTGACTCGGTTGGTCAGGCACCGTAAACTCACGCTCAATCTCCTTCACCGAACCCTTGAACTCGCGAATCCCCTTGCCCAGAGAAGATCCGATCTCAGGAAGGCGCTTGGCTCCAAAAAGGAGTAAGACGATGAGAAAGATGAAAACCATCTCCCCCATTCCGAATCCACCTAGTCCCATACTTCAACCCTCCATCGGGGCACTCGAGCCCCATTAAACTCGTAGCTTCTCAGATCCACGAGCGTACAATCAGCGCTACAATGGCTATACCCACAAGGGTCAAGAAGTTCAGAGCCAGTGAGATTGGCCCCAAGTCAAAGGCCACCGCTACCAAATCCACGGACAATGGGCCGACCGACGCTGTGACTGATGTCAACAGAAATTCCCGGGAAGCCGTCCCCTCAGGCAGTGTCAACTCAACTAGCTTGGTGAGTAACCCTCCCAAGAACAACCCGAGAATAAGGGCCCACACAAACCGGACAGCACTTCTGCGCCCACTATCGACAAGCATGGTTTGTCACCTCCTGCGGTCGACCGCGTAGGCAATAGCTTCACTTAGAGCTGAAAGCTCAGGGCCTTCGGCCAAGCCGCTAAGTGTGTCACGTGCTGCTTCGGCATACTGGGTGGCGCGCTCACGAGCATATGCCAACCCACCGCACTCCTCAACAATCCCTACAACTCGAGCGATTTCCTTATCATTCGGATCAGTAATCGTGAAGAAAGTCCTGATCTCTTTTTCCTCACCCGGCGTGGCATTTGCTAACGCACCGACGAGGGGTAACGTGACTTTCCGCTCTCTCAGATCGTGGCCAGTAGGCTTACCCGTAATCTCTTCGGTTCCTGTGTAATCCAAGAGATCGTCAGCGATCTGGAAAGCCATGCCGAGGTTATGTCCGTACGTTGCCAGCGCGCGCCTACTTCCTTGATCTCCTGCAATCGCGCCCATCTCGCAGGCAGCCGACATTAACGAAGCGGTCTTTGCGGCGATTAGTCGATAGTAGTCATCCTCTGTAAAGTCGAGCGCGTCGAACGACGTAAGCTGCCTCATTTCACCAATCGCCATATCGTTGGCAGCTCCAGCGAGGACCTCAAGCGCTTGGAGGTTACCTACTCGGGCAAGCTCAGAAACGCTTCGGCTATAGAGGTAATCTCCCATTATGATCGCAACCTGGTGGGTCCAAAGTGTGTTCACCGTGGGAAGCCCTCGTCGGAGAACTGAGTGGTCAACAGCATCATCGTGCACTAGCGTTGCGAGATGGACCAGTTCCACGACTGCCGCGAGCGTTAAAACATCATCGTCAGGCTCCGCTCCCACATGGCTTGAGAGTAACAGCAGGGCAGGCCTGAATAGCTTGCCCCGCATAAAAAGTAAATGTTCGTTGACCTCTTCGATTTGGGCAAAATCCGATAGTACAATCCGCTTAATCTCACCACTCACACGGTCAAGTAAGGCATGGACCGGTGCCTGGATTGCAGATAGCTCAGGTGAGATACCTGTTGCCGACTGAGTCACGAGGATCCCTGGCGAAAGGGATGATGCAAAAACGCAGCCGCACTGGGATAAATGCATCGGGCGCAGACGCTCTGCAGCGACTCAATGCTCATTCGGCCCTATCCGCAATCTCGTTTAGTCCACTCGTGCGCTCGATGACATGCTCTGCAACACGGTGGGAGAGAACCTGGGCGGGTCCCAGGTCAGGAAGGAGTAATCTGTCCGCCATCGTCCGATGCACAAGGGTTTCAGGAATCATGCCGATAACCTGACTTTCTCTGATGTGTCCGCCTTTTTTTGTGACTTTCTCAGCAATCACTTCAAAAACGTCCAGTGGATGTGTATTCACCAAGTCCTCAAGATTCATAGAGATTTGCACACGAGCCTGTTCTGAAAGATAAAGCCCAAGAGCCCTAACTCCGCTAAATCCACCGCCTTGCTCTCGAATATCAGCTGCGATTTCCTGAGCATCCTGCAACTGGATACCGGTAGCAAACACATTCCAAGCCAAAAGGATATCTCTAGCCCCAACGCAGGTGACTCCGGCAGTCGGGTGACAAGACTCTGTGTCCGGTGGAGTATCGGGTTTGAGTCCTTCAGAAAGTGCCGCGTTGAGTCCTTCAAAACCTCCTCTACGCAGCTCAGCCAGCCGTCTATTAGCGGACTCCGATGCCTTTCCGTAAAAGAAAACAGGCAACCCCATAAGGCCGATTTCCCTTCCAACACGGTGGGCAGACGCGATAGCCTCCCCCATATCCATGCCCTCAAGTGGCACGAAGGGCAGGACGTCAAGTGCACCCACCCGGGGATGAACACCAGTGTGATTGCGCATGTCGATGTGCTCTAGTGCAAACCGGGCAGCCGCTACCGAGGCTGCTTCGACAGCTTCAGGGTCCCCTATATAGGTAATCACAGCCCGATTATGGTCTGGATCAGTTGACCAATCGAGAACCTCCACATCCTTGGAAAGGATAACATCGACCAGGGCCTCTATTTTAGTAAGATCCCTACCTTCAGAAAAATTTGGGACTGCCTCTAACACCTTGACCATGTGATAAAACTAGTAACCTGGACTTTTGGGGAAGCCTGGACATAACTCGACAAGGAAAACCTGTCCCTCAGGCGTCCGGTGGCAACCCCAGTTCATCGTTGTTAGCAAGCAGTTGGTATGCCCATGAGAAAATCATTATAGAGTGTCCTGATTGATTGAACCCTAGTGACTTAGCCCGGAGAACCCCGAAGTGCTGAAGGCCATCTTCGCCTATTACGTCCATGACATAGCTTGTCTCATCGAGAGCTTCTAGCGGGGTAGTCACATAAGCTCCACTAGGTGCAACAGAAATGTCTGTGCACCCAGCATCCGCTGCCACACCACACTTAAGAGCTGTTGTAGGGAACCCAGACGGGAAGATCGATGCTCCCGGACCTGGCACGATCCACCACTGCGCTCCGTCTGACTCGAGACGAAAGTGCCGAGCAGGATCATTTCCATCCACTACAGGATTCGTAATGTCATTTACTTGAAAGCGGAAACCACTTTGGTCTGGATTGTCCGAAAAAGCGGAAATCCATTCGTCATGGAAATCTGGTCTTGGTGTCCCCGAAGCTCGGTTGCTTCCCAGACTCTCGTGACCACCTGTATCAAATGAGGTCACAAAATATTCGTAGGTGGTTCCATTAACGGCCAGGAGATCGAGGAATCCCTCAGAATCCGTCTCACCAAGTATCAGGCCACCATCTCCGGAGTCTTGATACACCCTATAGTGTGAAAAGTCCTCAGAAATTCGAGCATTTGAGTCCCACATAAGGTAGTTGGCATTGTCGAGTGTAACTACAAGAGTGCCAAGCGGAGCAGGCGGAGGATTCTGGTCAGGGATCGCCACTTGCACGGTCCGGTCCGTTGCCGTCTCAATACCGGAATCCCAGTCAATCGCTGTCACGTAGTACTCGTATGTCTCATTCGAGATGATATTCCAGTCTTCATATGAGCAGACACTATCTAAGCAGTTCGTCACCTCTGCGATAAGAAAGAAATCGAAGTCTGAGATCCGACGGGAATAGATCCGGAACGCTTCTCCGTTCCAGGAACGACCAAGCTCCCAGTATACGACTACCGCCCCCGCGAAATAGCTTGCTTCCAGAGCCTCAGGAGCAGCTGGAGTGCCCCCTACAGTCATCAGGGGGTCGTCGTAGTAGTCACAGGCTCCTAACAAGAGCATCGGAAGCAACAAAGCCACCGCTACAGATCTCATCATGCCTCCTGGACAATCCAGACCGATCCACTAGATGGATAGCCTTAAGGCACGCACTATGCCGAAAACCTAAACCTATAATTCACAATGGCTTACGAAATACTGATGTCGAGCATACGTCCTGTATATGTGACGTCCTAGCGTAAGCCTTTAGTGACGCTGGCTCTGCTCATCGCCGACTCGAAGGAAGCCCTACATCTAGGTTCTGTTGATCGTAATCAAATTTCAGGTCGCGATTGTCCATCAGTGACACCTCGAAACGAAAACTCCAGTTTCCTGTAGCAGTTTGGAGAAAGTCAAAGTTCGCCTGCCACCGGTGGAGGTCACGCGTCAAACGAATTGAATGGTCGTTGAAAGCCCCCATCTCCAGATCGTAAGCTGTCCTCCAGCTCAATTCCCAGAGTTCGGTGGGCTGGAGTCGAACTGTACCAGTTATCATCTGGCTAGCGAGTCGGCTCGGATCTCGAGGGCGCTGAAGCGAGTATGAAAGATTAGCACTCCAACTCCCCTGAGGCCTACTCTCTCTCTCTGGGCCTGGAGAAGTTGGTACAGGAGTTGCCAAGGGTACGATCGAGGACTCGTCGGTTGCTCCTTGAGCTGCGAATGGATCTAGCTCTTCATCGAACAACTCGTCATCTGCAGTGTCTTCTTCTCCGCCATCTTCCCCACTGAACAAGCCCAGCCATCCGAGAATCGGGGAACTTGGCGTGAGCGAAAATGAGAGATTGACCTGTGATAGATGAGGAGCAAAACGCCGGAAACCAATCTGACCATCCTGTAACAATTCATCCTCGAATAGATCGTGGTCCGCTGAAACAGCAAGGCCCCGAAGGATATCCGATGAGAGTTGATTAGAGAGTCGGGTTGTTTCAAAACCTTGTAGGAAACTGCCGGCTGAATCAGCTTCGACAAAGTCATACTGCATGACACTCGTGCGGAGCGAGAGCAGGTTGACTATCTGGGCTTGAGGAATCCTTCGAGGCTCGCCAGCCAGCCCTGCAGGTGTCTGTAGCATCTCAATCTCTATGGAATCTGAAGCTGCTTCTTGCATTTCCACAGCCGGCTCTCGCCTAGCCTCGAACGTTTGATTGAGCGTTAGAGACAGGCTGTTCTTTGGCTGTAGAACTCTCGAGCCGAATACACGTCGCTGAAGGTTATCTGGAGTAGATTCTGGGCTCCATTGATAATTGAAGGCGGGCGAGAACTTATGGCGTATCGTCTCAAATGATCCAACCCCCGGAAAGAAGCCATAAATATCTGTCTTGAGCTGCGCTCCCAGTGATACTCGGGATGGGACGGTTACGAAGTTCTCGGCCAGGCTTGAAGTATCCGAGCGGAACATACTCCCCGAGAGACTAAGCCGTGGAGTGAGCGTTGTTGATCCAATCAGCTGCTGTTGATAATTGAGTGAAGTATTCCACCGCAAGTTTGCCTCTGCAATATCGCGGGCTGGCGCACCAGTCAGTATATCCGCTGTATTCACGCTATCGTCGAGCAGGAGTAGCGCCTCAGGAACGTTCCGAGTTTGATCTTCAGTGAGACTTAGCGACTGCCCGAATGTAAGACGGCCAAGACTGAGATTGCTGCTAAGAGACCCCTGACTCGCAGCAGTGTTTGCGTCGGCGAATGAGAACATCTCCGGCTGGACGCGATCGACTAAGCTCCTTCGGAAGCCACTGGCACCTGACCAGGTCATGTTGTTCCAGAAACGGGCGTCCGAAGGGGGCGCCCTGAGGAGCGTGATCGGAGAAAGCGACAGATTCAGAGATGGCAGAGTCCATTCGGTCCTATCATCAGACAGGTACTGCTTACGGTTAGCTGAGAATGACAGTGCACCCCAGTCGAAACGACGGTTGAATCCTCCCTCTGAGTCGATGGATTGTGTAACCTCGCGAGGGTTAAAAGAGTTCTCCCTAACGAAGTCATTGCTGGACGCAAATCGACTTGAGATACGGAGGTCAGTTCGTTCATCGAATGTCCACGAATGTCGCGTATCCATCGCGAACTCTGCGGATCCGTCCTCACGCCAGTACCG
The DNA here is from genome assembly GCA_002347035.1 of Gemmatimonadales bacterium UBA2982. Taxonomy (GTDB): domain Bacteria; phylum Gemmatimonadota; class Gemmatimonadetes; order Longimicrobiales; family Gaopeijiaceae; genus UBA2982. Next base: position 51,290 of record DEAM01000031.1, read on the forward strand.
ACGGAAGCTCAGCCCCCCATCCAAAAACTGCTTAGAGAATCGGTAATTGAGTGAGCCCGTAAGGCTAAGAAAGGTATTGCTGAACCAGTCGATTGCAGCCAGGCCGTCAGAATAGTCGCTCATGGCCCAATAGAATCCGAGATTACTGATGCGACGCCGGTAGCCACGCGACGAACGTACAATGTCGTTAACGCTGAACCTTGGAGTGAGGAGCCCAGACGAGCGACCTGAGGACAGACTTTGTGCTATGAACGGGAGCCACAATACCGGAACGTCTGCGAAGTATAGGCGCACCCCCCGAGCTACGAGGACATTACCACCAACAATCTTGATCTCGTCTGTCTGAAAGTGATAATGCGGCTCATCGATCTCGCACGATGTGAACCTAGCGTGGGACATGAAAGACGAGTCTTGGGCAGCGAAAGGCATATCTCCGCGGACGAGCCATTCAGCACCCTGTTGTGAGTACGATGTTTGGGCATCTACCGCTGAACCCCTTTCTTCAACGAGATCATATACCATCGAGGGAGAATCAACAGGATCACCATCTGGGGGAGTAAACGTGGCGTTCCCGGCCCCATTCAGACGACCTGTTGATTCATTGAATGTTATCGATGTGTCTGCCTCGAATTGCATCCCCTCAGAAATGACCCGAGCCCTACCATTCTCAGGAGCTGCAAGGACAAGAATACGCTCACGGGCCTGGAAATCTGCGGTGCCACCCTGGTACTCAGTAAGATTGTAACCCGCTAAGCCAACAAGGCCTGATGCGATCGAGTCCATCCCGGCTGCAGCACCTGACCTCCTTCCTTCTGCCGCTTCCGCCAACTGTAGGCTGTCTAAGACATATAGAATGCTGTCATAGCCTGGAGGCCTGGCCAGCCGCCTTAATCGCTCTAGAACACGATATTGAGCGCTGTCGACCTCTTCTGATTGGGACTGTTGTGCAGCCAGAGGCTGCATTAGTGCAAAACCAGCCACTAGTACGACTGCCGCTCCAAGAAGCAGCAAAAGCCTCACTGACTCTCCACAGCTCCTGGCGCTTCTTCGTTACTGGCTTCGTACTCCTCTGCACGTTTACGCTTGCCCCTGTATACGCCAACCGAGAGGAAAATGCCAAACTCGTATAGGAGCACGAGGGGCAGCATCATCATGATAGTCAACGTGATCGCGTCACCCGGAGTGATAAAGCTCGCGAGGATAGTGATCCCGACAACAGCATGACGCCGCTTCGATCTTAAGAAGGTCGGCGTAACGAGCCCCATAACACTCAGCGCCAAGATCACAACTGGCAACTCGAAAACAACCCCAAAGGCCAACAGAAGCTTTACGATAAATCCAAGCGTGGCATTGATCTCTAGAGTGCCATCTAGTGAAGCCGATAGAAAGCGCTGGAAAAACTCGAGAGTGACTGGCAATGCAGCGAAATAGGCGAGTGCCACTCCGGCAAGGAACAACACCAAGCCTAAGTAAAGCGCAGGGATGACTGCTCTCTTCTCGCGCTTCTCTAGGGCAGGAGAAAGAAATGCCCAGACCTGATAAACGACTATTGGGAAGGCGAGAATGAGGCCCGTGTACACCGCAAGCCTCAGCATGACGAAGAATGGATCTGCCGGTGACAGATAGATAAGCTGTAGGGTGTCATCATTCCACGCACGGCGGATTGGCAACATCAGTAGCTCGAGAACCTGGAAGTAATACACGAGTGCAAAACCAATCACGGTGCCTAACGCAATCGATAAGATCGACCAGAGAACACGCCACCTGAGCTCTTCCAGGTGGTCTAGGAACGGCATCTCTCCTCTGAGGTTACGCTGGAGCGCCATTTATGAATAGTAGGTCTTGAGTTTCTGGATCAATTGGCTAAGAACTTATTAGAATGGGAGTTCGACTTGGTTCTTTTCGAGATTTTCCCGCTCCTGCAACGCAGCCATTTCATCGACGAATTCCTGGAACTCTCCGGCGTCCTGGAAGTTCCGATATACGGACGCAAATCTGACGTATGCGACCCTATCCAAAGGACGTAGGTGCTCCATTAGGAGTGCCCCAAGCCGCACGCTAGGCACCTCGACGCTAGCATCACGTGAGAGGGCATCTTCAATATCATCGACAACACGCTCCATATCCGAAGCTGAGACAGGACGTTTAGCACATGCGACTCTGATGCTGCTCAGTAGCTTGTTTCGGGAAAATTCCTCGATAGCACCCGACTGCTTCAAGACTTGTATAGGCCGCTCTTCAACGTACTCATAGGTAGTAAAGCGACCACCACATACAGTGCACTCCCGACGACGACGCACGGCTCTGCCCCCTCGACTTGATCTAGTATCGACTACCCGATTCTCAGTAGCATCGCACTCTGGACAACGCATGTTCTATCGCCGCAATGCGGCCGAGCCCAGCCCTGGCACGAACACTACTAGCTAATCTCTTCTATAAGATCCCGGGCAAGCATCGCGATAGTGGCGTCGGGATACGTGTTTATAATCCTCTCTAGAGTTACCCTTGCATCATCAGCATCACCCATTTCGACTTGGAGTTGGGCGATGCGGTAAAGGGCATCCGGCACCCGAGAAGATGTCGGATAGAGCGCCTGAATCTCCTGGAAGGCTTCAAGAGCATCCTCCAATCGATCTTGCTGTGTAATCATGTCGGCCAAGTTGAAGTGGGCATCAGGAGCCAGGTCATGGTTCGGGTAATCCTCTAAAAACTGCTCGTAAGCAACTTGAGCAGTGCTATAGGATCCTCGCAGATGCTGCTCGCGTGCTACACCCCATAATTGCTCTGCACTGCCGCCGGTACCGAGAATGTTTTCACCACCAGACTCTGCGACCGCGGAAGTCCCAGCTACAATTGGCTGCGGTACCGAGTTAACACGCCCGAGACTGCCCAATTGGTCACGCATGCCGGCAATCCCTCTCTGGTTCTCCCCAGCAATTGCCTCCAGGGTGGTGAGTCCCTGCGTAATAGACCTGAGTTGGCGATTGATTTCACCACGAAAGTCAAAGATCTGGTTAGCCTGTACCCTGAGAGTGTCCTGCGTTGACTCTGCTTCCGAAAACAGAAGAGCTATCAGGGAGTCCTGCCTAGCGGACAGGGCCTCAAGCTCCCCTCTGACTTCCATTTGCAGTTGGCGGATATCGTTCTTCGTTGATATACAACCCGCTACAAGAGAGAGTACGAGAAGCGATCCGAACCGCACTGGCTTTGCCCTTTGCACTCTAAAGGATCGAGCTTGTCTATGCTTCATCATGCAGGCTTCATCATACAGCCCGGCCCCTCCTCCGTTAGACCGGAGGAGGGGCCCTAAGACCGCTTACAGGTTGGCTCACTCAGCGGGATTGATAGCGTTTGCACCCGCGGTGATCACAAATTGACCGCGCCGGTTACGCGCCCAAGATCCTTCATTCGACCCCTGGGCAAGTGGCCGGCCTTCACCGAACGAGACAATTTCGAACCGATTCTCTGACAAACCGAACCCTGTCAGGAATTGCCGGATCGCCTCAGCCCGACGGTTCCCGAGCGCAAGGTTGTACTCTGTCGCACCGCGCTCGTCAGCATGGCCCTCAATGCGAATTCGCACCTGTGGACTTGCACGGAGGATGTCTACCTTAGCGCGAAGCACAGTGGCAGCATCGTCACGAACCTCGGAAATATCGTAATCGAAGAAGACCATCTCTTCGAGGGTTGCACGGGCTGCGGCAGCGGCTCGCTGGCGCTCTGCCTCAGCGGCTCGCTCAGCAGCCAGCCGAGCAGCCTCCGCGCGGGCGGCTTCCTCAGCCCGGCGGACAGAGTCCTGATATGCCCGAAGCGAATCCATGTCCGGACCCGGCGGGGGAGCCGGTGGTGGTGGTGGATCTCCTCCACACGCACCAACGACTAGTATTGCGGCCACGAGGGGCACGAGAAAACGGCGGACGATCATCCCTACTCCCAGGTTGAGCTAAGTGATGTTCATTCACGCAGGCACCAGGCGAGGCTGTGCGCCGCATCGAAGCTAATGTCCTTTTCCTAGGGGAAAAGTCCCCCTGGCATATATTGAAAAAATTCCGCTGACGCAACGTCTGCGATAGACCCAATTACTTAGGCCCCAGCTAGCCTGCGCACCCTGCGGGTATAGTCGGTGCAATTTATCGAGCTTGTAGCGCCGGAGACCAATCCGGGACCCCTACCCGACGACCAGCGATGAGGGACCTAATTCGTCCAGTTCCTACGTCAACCACGAAGAGCCCGTAGCCCCAACTCCGCTCGCCTACAAAGACCAGGTGTCGTCCATCCGGTGCCCAACTAGGATCCTCATTGTTTCCTTCAGTCGTGAGCTGACGAAGAACACGCCCGTCATCCTCTAGGCTAGCCACAAGGACATGGTAGCGCCCCCGCTCAATCCGACCATGGAACGCAACAAGATCGCTGTTCGGTGACCAATCAGGCGCTGTAAAATAACCTCCGCTACCATACTCATAAGGTGAGAGTGTCTCAGCTGAGCCGCCCTCAGATGGCATGAGCATGACTTGAGGCACTGCATCCCCGAACCTCTGAGTGTTGAATGCAATCCACCGTCCATCTGGCGAGTATGTGGGTGAAAAGTCATACCAAGGTCCGCCTGACAGGTACGCTAGGCAGCAATCACGCTCAAAATCATAGGTGAAGATCCCACTGCGAGCATCGCTCCCTAATACGGAGAAAGCGAGGGTGCGGCCATCTGGATGGTATGCTGGCGTAATGTAATCTCCCGCCCCACGCACGGCGGCTAGCATGCGCTCACTACCTGTGGCCACGTTCATTTCATAAATGCGCGGATAACCTGACCTCCAAGACGTATAGGCAACCTTCCGCCCGTCTGGTGACCAGGACGGCGATTCTAGAAGTGATCCAAAGTCAGTTAGTCGGGTGAGGTTTAAGCCGTCAGAGTCGATAAGGTGAACGTCCTTATTCCCCTCTGAATCGGTCATCGTGAAAGCGATTCGACTGGCAGCCATGCCCTGCTCCCCAGTCGCCCACCGGACGATCTCATCCGATACCCTATGGACGACCATGCGGAAATCCTCATCACTCTGGGCTGGGATCCTAAACCTCCCGCTCTCCCTAAGCTCGCCGTACACTACGTCGTGTAACTCTGCTGCGAATACGAAGTCCTCACCAGCACTCTCTAATTGGCCGGTTACGAGCCAGACAGCACCCAGTCGATCCCAGAGAGTGTAGTCAAGCTGATCACCGATTAGTCCAGCTGGCAGGGAATCCATCACTTCAAAACGGTCAGAGTAACGGAGATCTTGAGCGACGATCGCCTCTACCTCTGAAGCCAAACCAACACCTCCGAACGTGCTCGAAAACGGCTTTACTGCTAGGGCTGGCAGATAGGACTCAGCGTAAACGAGCCCCAGACTCACACCAGGTATTTGGTCTGTCTGCTGGCCTCTGGCTTCGGCTGACCCAGTCATCAATAAAACTGAGACCGTAAGGGCCATCAGCATCCGATATCCTATACATGTTTCAGCGCTCATCGCGTACCCGCCTGACATGGGTGTTGGGAAGGGCTGCATATTTTACCCCGGAGGCCTGAAGGCGAAGTTCACCCTCACGGCATCATAAAGGTAGTCTTGGGGAAGCTGACCGAAATTACCCTGACCCGCACATTCGACGGCCCCCATCGCCTGTAAGTCAAAAGCAATGTTACCTGACCTCGTCGAGAAGTCGATGTCCCTAGCAAGTCCGTCTCGTCCCACAGTGAAGACAACTGTGGTTTCGAATCCTCCACCACCAGACGGCGGACGAAAACACCGCTGTATTTGCCGAATAATGTTGTTGTAGTACTCGGGGTAGTCACGCCTTAGGCCTTCGAGTTGCACATTTAAATCTTCACCCGTCTCCGTAGGCTCTTCCTCTGGAGGCTCCTCAGTTGTCACCGCCGAAACCTCTTCTTCGTCTACTTCTGGTGGTGGTTCTGAGGGCTCCGGTTCTGGTGCTGGCTCCTCGACGGCTACCTCTTCTTCCTCTGGCTCCGGTTCCGGGGGCACCGGTTCCGGTTCCGGCTGCTCTATGACGACTTCCTCTGTAGCAAATTCCTCTTCCTCCGCCTGTTCTGCGGGAGGAGGGGAAACCAATTCGATCTCATAAGCGATAAATTCTAACTCAGGCGACTGATAAAACGTGCTGAGCCATAATCCCCCCAACAGTAAAATATGGAGTCCGAGAGAGAGGGTCATCGCCCTCCGATCAAATGGATCCATACGACTCATATAGGCCTCAGCTGCCCCCTGCATATGGCTCAGCAACCAGAGACCAGGGAACACCACTATTGAGAGTCGTAGCCATAGCTCTGAGCACCGGGCCATATGGGGCCAGAGAGTCCGCCCTGATGAATACACGTTCTACTGTACCCGCAGCCAGCAGCTGGGGTAGGCCAGCTTCCAGCTCCTCAGGCGTCACAGCTGTCTCCTCCATCATGATCTGCCCATCAGCCATAATCGAGATAAAAAAAGGGGATTCCTGTGACGACAGAGGTTGCACGTCTGCCCTAGGGATAGCGACCTCGATACCACCCTGCAGAATCGGTGCCGTAATGATGAAAATCACCAACAAGGTGAACGCAACGTCCACCAAACTCGTAACGTTGATCTCCGCATTAATGGGCAGGTCATTACGGGTCCGGCCGCTTCTCTTGCCCGCTCCACCGACACTCATACACGCCCCTCGCGCGCCAATGTCCCAATGAATTCCGATGAAAAGCCCTCAAGTTCACTGCTTACACGGTTTAGCATCGTGACGAAATGGTTGTAGGCCCAGACAGCTGGGATAGCTACGGCCAGGCCAGCGACCGTGGTAATCAGCGCTGCTGCAACCCCGGGGGCCACAGCGGCAATGTTGCTTGAGCCAGCAGCGGTAATGCCAAGGAAGACATCCATGATGCCAAGGACGGTACCGGCGAGCCCAAGAAGTGGTGAAACCGATCCAATCACGGCCAGTGTCCCAACTCCTTGTGCAAGCTCTTCACGTTCTTCCGCCTCCTCCTTATCCAGGACAAGGCGCAAAACCTCTAGTTGGGTTAGCGAAAGCCCCTCGCCAGATGGTGCTCCCTCCCTTAAGGCCCCTGGTCGCAGCTCGGAGAAAAAGTTCACTCCTTGGCGAAAGACTCGCCCATAGGGTGATTCGGGGAGTGCTAGGATCGACTTATAGGCGTCCTCAAGCCGCTGAGCCTGCTCCATGTACTCAAGAAAGCGATCGCCCTCACGCCGAACCTCTCGAAATTGCTGCCACTTGCGAAATATCAACCACCAAGATGCAAATGATAGCAACGCCAAAATCACTAGTATGGTTTTGGTAGCAAGTGTTCCCCCAACGACCATATCCAGGGCTGTCTGGGGTGGGCGAATTTGAAGAAGTAGAGTTGATAGACTCATTCAGTAGCACCCGCCCTTTGGTTAGCGATGTAATCGAAGGTTTCTCTAAGGCCCTCTTCCAACGTGTGCGCCGGGGCCCAGCCGCACTTACGAAGTCGACCTGAATTGAGGGCGCTATGTCGAAGTTCCCCCGGACGAGCAGGCTGACGATTTCTACCGCATGGATTGCCAGCAATTGACTCAAGCATGTCCGCCAGCTGGTTTACACTGGTTCTAGATCCCGTGCCTACGTTGAATGCTCGGGTATCCAGCCCAATTCCTTCAGCCATTAACGTATCAGAAGCCAACATGTTCGCGGCTACAACATCCCCTACATAGACATAGTCGCGAGTCTGCTCTCCTTCACCGAATATTGTGAGAGGCTCACCACTCAACAAACGATCACAGAAGATGGCTACTACACCCGCCTCACCGTGCGGATCCTGACGCGGACCAAAGACGTTCGCATATCGCAAGGCCACATACTCAAGCCCTCGAATGGCCTGATAGTAGTACAAATAATGCTCCCCAGTCAGCTTAGTTACGCCGTAAGGTGAGAGGGGAGACTTGGGGGCCGTTTCTGGCGTAGGCAGCTCCTCGGGCTCGCCATACACGACCCCACCGCTGCTCACGTATATAAAGCGCTCTACTCCTACCTCCATAGCCGCCTCAGTAAGATTTAGAAGCCCGTGCACATTAATGCTGGCGTCCTTCATCGGGTCCAGCACTGATGTACGAACATCAATCTGAGCAGCATGATGATTGACAAGATCGAAACGTACTTCTTGGAACAAGCTCCGAACGTCGTCATCCCGGATATCTAGCTCTAGAAACTCGGCTTTTGATGGGACGTTCTCCCTCCTGCCTGAAGACAGATTATCGACAATCCAGACATCTTCCCCCGCCGCTAGATAGGCATCGGCTATATGGCTTCCTATGAAACCAGCACCCCCGGTGACGAGCACCCTTCGTTTAGATCGCTTCATGTGCTGGGTAGATACCGGGTTTCCCTGTCTCAGGTCAACGCATTTTTTGGAATCCACTTCGAGTGTTTACGTCCATCAATACCCCGTGGAGACCCCTTGTAGGTATTAACTCTAGAGCCGTGCCCGCCAAAGATTTCGATCAGATTACAGACATTCCTCAGGATCTAACCTTCTGGAAATCAAGCCCTGTAGAAGCTCGACTCAAAGCACAACCTTCATCATTCGTGCATCCTCTTTCGGGTCTTGGTAGTACCCCTTCCGGAGACCTACGTCAGAGAACCCAAATCGTCGGTAGAGTTCAACAGCCGTTTCATTCGAATCCCTTACCTCCAGGTACATCGTCTTGACCCCCCGATCACGAGCAGTTTCAAGTACACTCGCCATCAGATAGGTCCCAAGACCATTTCGACGGAATTCCGGAGAGACTGCCATGTTCGCCAGTTCACCTTGGTCCAGAATACACCATAGAACAGCGTACCCAATGATACCGGCCTTTTCCTCCTCTAGAACTATCAGCTCCACTCGTGACTGATCAATTAGCTGGACATATATCTCTTCCGTCCATGGGCTACTGAAAGCTTCCGTCTCTATATCAATGACGGCTGATATGTCACCCGACTGCATGCGCCGCACGTTCACTACGCCGTGGTCGTATGGCCCGCCCATAGTCGCTCCGCACTGGAGGTCCGAATGTATCTAGGTTCCCAAGTCTCTATGCTTGCGACAGGTTCTACGCCCGGCTCTAGAGACAAGTACCGGAGAAGCCCGGAGGCATATGTTCGGTCGCTACCGTCAGGCACTACCAAAAACCCTTCCTTCTCTATTGCTGTCCTATGGCGTTCGGCACCATCTCCCATGAAAACCGTATCACGAGGAATGTCGCGCTCGAACACCTCGCTGAGTGTACCCGCATGAGAGGGTGCCAGCTCCTTCACTACAGATCCGTCGATACTGTAGCAGGCTCCGTATACTCGGTCAGCTCGCGCATCAAAAAGCACATAGCGCACCGAACCTACTTCACTTGAAAGCGCTGCCGCCAATAAGCTAGGAACAGCCCAGAGGGGCACATTTAAGGCTTGTGCCAACCCCTTGCCGGTTGCCGCAGAGATTCGGACCCCCGTGAATGATCCAGGTCCCTCACCAACTACCACCCCATCCAGCTCTGTTCGGGCTACCTGTGCTTCCTGAAGAGCCTTGTCAACAGCGGGAATTAAGCCCGCTGCCTGCTCAAGTGAATCTTCAATAACCACCTCGGCTCTAAGTTCACCTCCGACACCAACAGCAACCGAAGCCTGGGGGCCCGAACTATCTAAAGCCAGTAGGGCCGCTGCTGCAGGGTGCCCCATGATTATTGATCCAAAGGAACCATTGAAAACTCGGCAAGCTCCGGTGGAGATCCAATCCTCCGGACTTCTACATCCCGCATCCCGGGCAGACCGACAGGGCATGCTAACTCAATCAGCCAGCGGTCTTCGGGTAGCAGAAAACCAGCCCTTGCAGGCCATTCTACAAGAACTATTTCGTCCGTATCAGCCAGCTGACTCCATCCGAGTTCCCAGAGATCGTCAGGAGAATTGATTCGATACAAGTCTATATGAACCAGAGTTCGCCCCGCTGCTGCAGGATACCGGTGAACCAATGTATAGGATGGCGAGGGCATAGGAGCGGCTACTCCCGCACCGGTGCCAATGGCCCTAGCTAGAACAGACTTCCCCGCACCTAACTCTCCCGAAAGCCCTATAAATGCAGGGGCCTTAATCGCCTGCCCAATGTGGTTGCCCCATCGCACGAGCTCAGTCTCGTCCAGCCTCATGTAATCCCTTTCACCAACGGTCCCTAACCAGGGCCAGTCATGGACTGGAATATAATCGCTCCCTCTCTATTATCTGGCTCACCGCGTCAGGGACCAGCCCGCGAGGATCATCATTGGCTTGAATCATCCCGCGAATCTGTGTCGATGAAATATCCAGGCGTGTAACTGGAACGTGTACGGCATTGCTAGCCCCTGGAAAAGTAGGAATCGCTGGCATGGCGGAGTTGCCCTGACGGTTCATGATGGCTAGCCGAACGATCTCAACAATCTGCTCGGGCTCTTGCCACGTTCGTAGGGCTCGTACCTGATCGGCACCCAGGATCAGGAAAAGTTCAGAATCAGGTAAATTGGCATGGAACCTTTGCACGGTGTCCAAAGTGTAGGAGGGGCCCGGACGATCAATCTCCATAGTCGAGACTTCAAAACGAGAGTCGGCTGATGCAGCGGATCGTGCCATTTCAAGCCGGAGGCCAGCCGAGGTGATCTTATTACCCTGCTTGTGAGGAGGATTACCTGCAGGAATCCAAATGAGCTTTTTGAGCTGCAGATAGTCAGCAATTTCAGAAGCGACTGTCACGTGTCCAAGATGCGGTGGATCAAACGTGCCACCGAACAGCCCGATGCGGCCAAAGGTGTTTTCGGTTTTGGTCAGGATTCCGTCCCTATAGCCCTCACTTGGGCTGCTTCCTCCGAATCCGGGTACTCTATTATCAACTGCCTTCGAGCACTATCTGCAAGATCGTCGTACCCAATCTCGTTGTTGGATTCGTAAATCCCCAAAAGGGCTAACGGAGCAAAATCCGTATCTGGATAGTCGTCAACAACAAACTGGAAGTACTTGATAGCCGGATCGAACTGCTTCCTGCGGAAATAATGGTCGGCATTCATATAGTCTTTTTCAGCCATAGTCAGACGGAGTCGCGTTCTGACCTCACGTGCTTCTTCGGCCTCAGACGTGCCGGGATAGTCAACCGCCACATTACCGCACATTGTGATAGCTTCGGACGTATAGCCCTGATCTCTTTGTGCATTGGGGACTAAGCCGGCCAATGACCGGCACTGTCCGATTGCTGCCGCTACCGAAAGTGGATGGCTTACATAACGTTCAGACCATCTTTGATACTCGGATCGCGCCGTCAAATAAGCGCCGTCTTCCAAGTGGGCATCCGCTAACCTCAGTCGGGCATCAGCAATCCGTGGCCAGTCACCAAATGACACGCGCAGTCGCTCGAGAGCATCAACCGCATTGCTATATTCTCCTTCAGCAAATTCATTCTCAGCCATACGGAAAAGTGCATCTGCATCCATACCCAAATACGGATCGTTGCCACTACACGCGCCCATACTGAAGGTCAATGCGCTAGCGACCGCCAAAGCCCTAAAAGAAATCGTCCACATAGGTAAAGGATACACTAGCAAGCGCTGCTGGTTTCTATTTGGGAAATAAAGCTATCTGCAACGGCCGTCCCTGAGATGCTCAAGACCGGTGCCAAAACGAATCTCATCGAATCGGGATTGGGATCGTTCAATTAGCGGGTCTGCCTGATCTGCGTACCGGACTTGCATATACGATTCCATCGCTCTCTCACAATCACCGAGTTCCGAGAGTATCTCACCCTTCTCAAACCAGGCCTGGGCCTGGATGTTACGAGGCTCACCGACTTCAACCGTGCGGTCGATGAGTTCTAGCGCCTGGAATAGTTCTGCTGGCTCTACGGCTTGACCCCTTAGTTCACGCGCCATAGTGAAGGCGCAGGTCCCTATGTACCAGTCAACCTCACCGCGCTCCCATGGTGGAACCATATCCCGGAACTGCTCGAAGAATACCAACGCATGATTACAGTCCCCAATTTCCTCATGGGCTTGAGCCACTTCAAAAACAACTTCTGGCACCGAGTCTGCAGCGTCATCCATAGCCTTTTGGTAAAACGGTAGGGCACGACCATATTCCCCATTTGTGAAGTAGTGCCGTGCAATTGGCAGAGATAGAGGACCTACTCCGACGCCTGGAAGAAGCTCCAAGGCGGCCTCAACAGCCGTGGCCATCGCAAAGCGATCCTCACTCAAGTAGGCGTCCTGAGCTAAGTGTATGAGATCCGCTACAGCCTGATCAATTAGATCGGGCTCGCGGGCCGCTGCATCCCTATAATAAGCACTGGAATCGTCAACTCGACCCATCATGGCGTACGTGTGTGCAACTCGAACTATGACGTTGGGGTCATCAGCACCCTGACGCACGGCTAAGCGATATTCAGCCAGAGCCTCCTCAAAGTTTTCCTGAGCAAACGCTTCATCGCCGCGCAAGACGGCATTCAATTCGGTCCCGCGTGGTGAACATCCTCCACTCGCTAGCAGGAGGACCAAAACCGCTAATCTACATGGTCGATGCTTCATCATAATCGTTAGTCCTAGCAAGGATCGGGCCGCACCCAATCTCGACAAGTGACTCACGGAGTTCATACTTCCTTAGTTAGTCCCAGTAGACTCCGATGACTGCGACAAGGAATTCTGAAAATAAGGCAAGGTTTTATTGATCCCTTCACGTAATTCAATCTTTGGCTCCCAACCCAGAGCGGCTTTCGCCGCTGATATGTCGGGGCGGCGCACCTTGGGATCATCGTCGGGCAATGGGAGCGTCTCTATCGGTGATTGGCTGCCCGTTTCTTCTAAGACGATATCTGCCAGTTCTTGGATCGTGAATTCATTCGGATTGCCAATATTAGTCGGTTTAGTGCGCTCCGAATGAAAGAGCTGATAAATCCCTTCAACTTCATCATCCACATAGCAAAATGAACGAGTTTGGCTGCCATCTCCATATATAGTGAGTGGTTTTCCCTGAAGGGCCTGAACAAGAAAGTTTGAAACCACGCGACCATCGCTGGGGCGCATACTCGGACCATACGTGTTGAAGATCCTCACAATTCGTGTGTCGACCTTGTGGTAGCGATGGTACGCCATTGTCATCGCCTCTGCGAAACGCTTTGCTTCATCGTAAACACCTCTCGGGCCTATAGGGTTTACGTTCCCCCAATAATCTTCCGACTGAGGATGCACCAATGGATCACCGTACACCTCAGAGGTAGACGCGAGCAAAAATCGCGCCTTTTTAGCGAGTGCAATTCCGAGTGCATTGTGCGTCCCAAGACTCCCGACTTTAAGAGTCTGAATGGGTAAGTTGAGATAGTCGACCGGACTCGCAGGGGATGCGAAGTGCAGAACCCCTTCGATCTCTTCGTCAAAATAGTACTCGTTCGAGATATCGTGCTCTACCAGACGAAAACCCGGGTAAGATGACAGGTGGAGAGCGTTATCCCGGGAACCAGTTACAAAATTATCTAACCCTATGACCTCGTGTCCCTCATTCAGGAACCGTTCCGCAAGGTGTGACCCGAGGAAGCCGGCAGCACCAGTCACTAGGACGCGCACTCTAGAGACCCGCCGTGCGTCGTCCGATACTGTGGTACTCGAACCCTTCCCGATCCATGGTTTCAGGGTCGTAGATATTTCGTCCGTCAAAAATGAGTGGCTCAGCCATCAGGTTTTTCATCCGGGTGAAGTCGGGGTGACGATATGGATGCCACTCGGTGTGTATTACCAGCGCATCTGCTTCATCCAGAACATCATAAGCAGATGACACTAGCTGAATCCGATCCCCAAAAAGAGCACGCGCTTCTTCTCCAGCTGCAGGATCATGGGCCCTAACCTCCGCCCCGCATTGAAGGAGGCCCTCGACCGTGACGATACTCGGAGCTTCTCGCATGTCGTCCGTGTTAGGCTTAAAGGCGAGTCCCCAAATAGCGATAATCCGACCCTCGAGATCGTCGCCCAAACGTTGAGTTAGACGCTCAAGCAGGGTCTCCTTCTGTATAGAATTTACGTCCTCTACGGCATCCAAAATTGACCCATTAACATCTAGTTGGTCCATAATCTTGCGGAGGGCCTTCACGTCCTTTGGGAAACAACTACCACCGTAGCCTATACCGGGAAACAAGAAGCTAGGTCCGATACGGCTATCAGACCCTACTCCCTTACGGACTGCATCAATGTCTGCACCGGTTCTCTCACAGAGCTGAGCCATTGAGTTCATAAAACTGATTCGCGTCGCAAGCATCGCATTGGCAGCATACTTGGTAATCTCAGCAGATGGCACATCCATCATCAGGATGGGAGCGCCAGCGCGAACAAAGGGGGCGTAAAGTTCACCAAGGACCTGTGCTGCATGATCTGAGTCGACTCCCAGTACGACCCTGTCGGGTTTCATGAAGTCATCGATAGCTGCGCCTTCCTTCAGGAATTCTGGGTTCGAGCAAACATGCACGGGGTGCTCGGTCTCGGCCTCAATAGCCTCTCTGACTAACCTAGCCGTCCCAACAGGAACGGTGCTCTTGGTGATTACAACCTTCTCCCCATTCATTGCCAGACCAACAGTCTTTGCTACCTGAAGCACATGCCTTAGATCTGCAGATCCATCCTCCTCCGGAGGCGTCCCGACAGCGATAAATATTACCGTGGAAGACTCCACTCCTTTTCCTGTGTCTGTGGTAAACCTGAGGCGGCCAGCTCGCAGGTTACGCTGGATCAATGGTTCTAATCCGGGTTCGTAAATCGGGACTTCACCCGAATTGAGCCTTTTGACTTTAGTCTCGTCTATGTCAGCACAGATGACGTCATTACCACTCTCCGCGAGGCAAGCTCCCGCGACAAGTCCAACGTATCCGGTCCCGATAACCGTGATCTTCATTCAGAGATTAAAGAAAAAGCTGGGGGTGAGGCTGGAGATAACAGCTAGGCACTGTCATTTGCCGAGGCCAGGCTTGGGGTCTTGGTTCATAGTCATTTTACACTTGCCGCCCTCAATTCAAAGAGTTGGTCTCTCAGGAGTGCTGCTCGTTCAAAATCTAGTTTCTCAGCAGCGTCGTCCATCTCTTTTTCGAGGATTTTGAGGTACTCCTCACGGTTGAACTCTTCAGCATAAGTGGAGAGTGGCTCTGATGCGGGCGGGGGCGGCCCCTGAACGTCAGCCACACGCGTCGAAAACTCAATCTCTTCGACGCTCTTTTGAATGGTCTTCGGGGTAATGCCGTGCTCCTTATTGTACTCAATCTGAATCTCACGCCGACGATTCGTCTCGTCGATACAGCGTTGCATCGAGGCGGTCATGCGATCTGCATACATAATTGCCTTACCAGAAACGTTGCGGGCCGCGCGACCGATCGTCTGTATCAGTGAACGCGCGTCTCTGAGAAAACCTTCTTTGTCAGCGTCAAGGATCGCGACCAGCGAGACCTCAGGTAGATCAAGCCCTTCCCGTAACAGATTTATCCCTACTAGTACGTCGATTTTACCAAGGCGGAGTTGCCGGAGGATCGCCATGCGCTCAATCGTGTTGACCTCGGAGTGCATGTACCTAACCCGAACTCCTACAGACTGGAGATACTCAGAAAGATCCTCTGCCATTCGCTTGGTCAGCGTCGTCACCAAGACCCGCTCGCTGCGGGTCTCCCTTTCCCTGATCTCTGCGAGGAGGTCGTCCACCTGACCCTGAACTGGCCGCACATCCAATGAAGGATCAACTAACCCAGTTGGACGGATGATCTGCTCAACCACAACCCCACCCGCCTGCTCGACCTCCCAATCACCTGGTGTAGCAGATATGCCTATGACTTGCGGCACCAGTTCGGCCCACTCCTCGAACTTGAGTGGCCGGTTGTCTAAAGCAGAAGGGAGGCGAAAACCGTGTTCTACCAGGGTCGATTTTCTGGAACGATCACCATTGTACATCCCATTGATTTGAGGAATTGACGCATGAGATTCGTCAACAACAATGAGAAAGTCGTCAGGGAAGTAGTCGAGCAGACATGAGGGACGTTCACCTGGCTGGCGACGGCTAGTGTAGCGGGAGTAGTTCTCAATGCCCGGGCAGGTACCAATCTCCAGCATCATCTCAAGGTCGAATTTGGTGCGCTGCTCTAGCCGCTGAGCTTCTAAGAGCCGGCCATCCCTCCGTAACCCCTCAAGCTGCCCAGCAAGCTCGTCTCGAATATCTGGCACGATCTCCTCGATAGTGCTTCGAGCCGTGACATAGTGGCTAGCCGGATAAATCGCTGTGCGCTCTAACAAAGTGATCACTTCACCAGAAAGGGGGTCGAATCGACTGATGCGCTCAACCTCATCCCCCCAAAGCTCAATTCGAACTGCTTGTTCTTCGTACGCTGGAAAGACCTCTACCGTGTCTCCTCTGACACGAAATGTCCCTCGCTCGAATAGGTAGTCATTGCGCTTATATTGAATATCGACGAGCCCCTTCAAGATCTCCTTCCGGGCTAGTTCCTGTCCGATTTCGACGTGCAGCATCAGGCTCCGGTAATCAATCGGATTCCCGAGACCATAGATGCAGGAAACTGATGCTACTACAATCACATCCTCGCGCTCCATAAGAGAGGATGTAGCACGCAGGCGCAGTCGCTCTATATCCTCATTGATCGAGGCATCCTTCTCTATATACGTGTCGGTGGACGGGACGTACGCTTCAGGCTGGTAGTAGTCGTAGTACGAGATGAAGTACTCGACGGCGTTGTGTGGAAAGAGGGACTTAAGTTCACCGTATAATTGCGCGGCCAGCGTCTTATTGTGAGACATCACTAGAGTTGGACGCCCTTGCTGGGCGATCACATGCGCAATGGAAAACGTCTTGCCTGTGCCAGTTGCCCCCAAGAGCACCTGGTGACGATCACCTCTGCTGAGGCCATCGTTCAGCTCATGAATCGCTTGAGGCTGATCTCCCGCCGGTTCGTGGGGAGAGACGAGTTGAAATCCGCTCACCTAGGGCACAGGATCTATCTTGGCCGCCACCGTGCTGAGAACCTGAGATTCAGATTCCAGAGATCGGGCCCGGAGAAGTACCGGTTAAACTCACGCGTGACCACTAGACCACTGCTGACATCGAAGTCACCAACAAATAACAAACCGTGCGCACCCCAGCGAAATGATACATCGTGTCGCCAGAAACCAGCATCATTTGCACGCGCCCATTGGTAATACGCATCGTTGTCATGTACCTGACGCTCAAAGTACGTGCCAACAAGTCCCCAGGAAGTGTACAAATCTCCACCGATGAACTGGACACTACCTCCAGGACCGATACCTGCTCCAATAATCTGGCCCCGTTGAGTGTACCCTTGGGCAACACGGTGGTGCATGTAGTATACCGGGACTGCTCGTACCTGCAGTGTTGATCCGCGCTCAAGGCTAGTGACTTCACCTTTCAAGCTGAGAATACGGTTTGACCCCATATCAACAGCCTTTTGTAGACCGAATGTGAAGGCTCGCGAATGCTCCGGTTCCAGAAGGAAGTCACGCAAATCCCACGCATGATCGTTGCGCGCCCACTCAGCGTAAATCTCTAGGCCACTCTCCGTAAGAACCCACCGACTGAAAAGTGATAACAGCTGGTCATGTTCATCATTCCCATGTGGATTCTCCTCTGTCGCAAGGCCTTTCTTCCGCAGACCCTGAAAAACAGCAAAGTAGTCTCCGAAGGGGGACCCTCCGTCGGGAACCCAGCCGTAGAAAACTCTCGTCATACCAAGCGACAGTCCTTCGAAAAAGTCAGGCGAGTATGTGGCGACGATACCGGTGAGGAATCGATCGGTATTGGCAACTGACGGGTCGAACCAATCGGACTGATCCAGGTTCCCCCAGATCCAGCGCGCTTCCAACTCCCCAACGGCTATATCGAGAGGTTCATTTGTTCCCAAGAACAAGTTTGGAATTCCAGGTGCATTATTACTCATTACAAGGGCATTACGGATCCCAGGGCCCCACCAGAGTGCTGACGTACTACCTCCGAAAGAAGCACCGCCCAGATCCAGTCGAATCTCCGACTGTCCGGGATCGAATTCCCAGAAGGAGTCCGACCCAAAACGTTGTGGGAGGTCGATGGAGTACGGATAGATGCCACCGCTCCATGGATAGGCGAATTCGTTCGCGGCAGGTGCCAACTCGAAGCTTGAGTTCTGCGCGTGAGTGATTACAGGCCGTACCATCACACTCAGGTTCCTCCAGCGGGCTTCACCGCCAAAATCAAGAGCGGTCGTAAGGCCTTTCCCCTGCCAAACCGCCCCATCGTTTTGGCCTGTAGGAAAACGTGAGTTACTAAAAATGCTGAGTTCAGGATCGAGCGAAGAGAAATCCCAATCCTCGTCATCGTGCGCCGCTGCATTCAGCTCGGTTCGCCACGGATGGTCTCCATCAATGACAATGGATCCGAGGTCGTTCTGCAATCCAAATCCACGCACTGTAAAGGAGCCGACATCACTACGCCCGCTAATCTGGAGCGCCCGGATATAATCCTCATACGAGCTGCCCACCCCAAGCGTCTGAGCTGAAGCAGACACTCCGAGCACAAAAGAAAGAACAGCCGTCATTGCCAACTGAACACCCAGCTGTTTGTTCGCTGCAGCGTCAGATCGCCAAACCTCAAGCCCAGCCAAGGTCTTCCTCATCGAAGTGTTCCTTTCGCTCGACATCGAGCACGCCCTTAACCTGCCCTATAGCTAACCTGACCTTCTCAAGTTGAGCTAGATCACGGACCTCGATCACGAATTCGCCGTGCATCCCTCCTCCAGTAGCGCGCATATCCGCATGTGAAATGTCTGTTCCCGTATCACTTATGGCCTTCGCAACGTCTGTAAGGAGCCCGCGGCGGTCAGTGCCCTGCATGTAAAGCTTAACGAAGAAACGATCGCCCTTCTGAGCAGCCCACTCAATTTCAATACGCCGATCAGGGTCCCTAGAGAGTGAAAGTACGTTAGGACAATCCTTTCGGTGAATTGAGACTCCTCTTCCTCTAGTGACGTAACCGATGACTGGATCCCCAGGGACAGCCTGACAACAGCGCGAGTATCGAACCATCAAGTTGTCCATCCCCTGAATGCGAACACCCCGGCCCGATATCCGCAGGCGCGCCGCCAGTTTAGCAAAGGCCGAAGGCTCTTGTTTCGCGACCTCCGTAGGGTTGTGATCAGGGTGAAACTGCTTGATGACCGCAGTGAGACCTACATCGCCCCGACCTAGCCCCACGTAGACCCGATCAAAATCCTTGTAGCCTAATGAAACCGCACCTTGATTCAGCTCTTTTTCAGAAGTCGGCAGCGTGCGTTTCGCCCTCTTCAGCTCTCGATCCAGTATATCCTTACCTAGCTTCAAGGCATCATCAAACTCCTCTTGGCGAAGACGCTGGTGAATGTACTGGCGTGCACGTGATGTCTTCACAAACTGAAGCCAGTCCCTACTCGGCCGCTGCTTCGGGCTAGTCAGGATCTCAACGGCGTCGCCGTTCTTGAGTTCCCGAGACAACAATGCAATGCGCCCGTTGACCTTAGCGCCCGTGCACCTGTACCCGACCTCCGTATGCACGGAGAATGCGAAATCGATAGGCGTCGAACCAACGGGCAACGCCTTAACGTCACCATCGGGAGTAAAGACAAAGATCTCACCGCGGAATAGGTCCATGCGGAGGAACTCCAAGAACTCTCCTGGCTCAGCGGTGTCTTTTTGCCATTCGAGCACCTGCCGGAACCAGGTAAGTGCTTCATCTACTTCGTTCTCTTTACCCTTCGTATCCTGGTCCTGCTTGTATCGCCAGTGAGCTGCGATTCCATACTCTGCGGTACGGTGCATCTCCTCCGTGCGAATCTGGATCTCATATCGCCTCCCTCCGGGCCCAAAAACCGTCGTGTGTAGAGAGCGGTACATGTTCGACTTAGGTGTCGCTAGATAGTCGTGAAAATGCTCAGGAATTGGAGTCCATTCACTATGGATAACGCCTAATGCTGCATAGCAGTTCTGCACTGTGTCCGTCAGGACACGCATAGCCATTAGGTCGTATATTTCCTCGTATGGTCGACCCTGAGTAATGATCTTTCGGTGAATGGACCAAAGATGCTTAGGGCGCCCGCTAACGGTCGCCCGTATACCCGCATTTTCTAGAGCCTCTGCAAGAGGGCCCTGCATCTCAAGGATTTCTTTTTCACGCCCCTTACGACGCTGTCGAATCTTTTTTCTGAGCTTATCGTAGCCTTCGGGCTCAAGGAATTTGAATGCCAGGTCTTCCAATTCCCAGCGAATCGCAGCCATTCCAAGCCGGTGAGCTAGGGGCGCATAAATCTCTCTAGTTTCGACGGAAATTCTGTGACGTTTATGCTCAGGTAGATGTTCTAGCGTTCGCATGTTGTGGAGTCGGTCTGCCAGCTTTACCAAGATCACGCGAGCGTCACTGGCCATGGACAACAACATCTTTCGATAGTTCTCCACTTGGTGATGCGTAGCGGACCGGAATCGCACTTTTCCTAGCTTCGTGACTCCATCCACAATAGCTGCGACAGAAGGACCAAACCGTTCCCTCAAATCATCCACGGACGTCTCCGTATCCTCGATCGTGTCGTGCACGAGGCCCGCCACAATCGTATCCGTATCCAGTTGAAGCTGGGCTAGAATCGATGCCACCTCGACTGTATGCGTAATGTATTCGTCGCCCGACGCTCGGATCTGGCCGGTATGCGCCTCGACAGCGAAATCGTGGGCCTTTCGGATCACGTTGATGTCTAGTCGGCTCGAATACACCTCGAGCGCACCGGCGAGCGGGGTTGGAAGGTCGCTAACGACCGGGGGTGACGTGGTGGTGGTTGTCGATGACATGTCCATAAAATCTAGGTGTGTTCAGTCGTACTAGAACAGCCGGACGTGCCCGCGAAAGAAAAACTCAAGTAACTGGGTATGAGGAAACAGAGCCTGTGATCTCTGAGAGGAACCACTTATAGGTTGCACGGATGCCTTCTGACGACGGCTGGAGGCAAATTTAACCGCGCAACGCCACTCCGCCTTCAGCCGTGGTCAGAAGAGTATTGCTCAAGAACCTGACCCTTGACCCATTCATAGGTCTTGGAAAGGCCATCGAGAAGTGGCGCCTCAGGTCTCCACTTCAGGCGTTCCGCAATCAGCCTGTTATCTGAGTTGCGGCCCCGAACCCCAAGAGGACCAGGAATGTGCTTGATGGTGATCACTTTTCCAGCCACCTCAGCAGTCATGCTTGCCAATCGGTTGATAGACACCATCTCGTCCGACCCAATATTGACTGGTCCGGTCCAATCCGATCGGGTCAGCCTCAGAACCCCTTCTATGCATTCATCGATATACAGAAATGACCGAGTCTGTTCACCGTCACCCCACATCTCAATCACTCCTCCATCAGCAGCCATAGCCACTTTCCGGCAGAAGGCAGCTGGGGCCTTCTCTCTGCCACCGACCCACGTCCCCTCAGGTCCGAAGATGTTGTGAAACCTAGCAATCCTCACTTCCATTCCGTAATTCCGCCCGAAAGCTAGATAAAGACGTTCGCTGAACAGCTTTTCCCACCCATATTCGCTGTCAGGATCTGCAGGATAAGCTGAGTCCTCAGAGCAATTAGGATTATCCGGATCCATCTGATTGTGCTCCGGATACATACAAGCGGAAGAGGAATAGAAGATCCTTTTCACGTTTCTCCGATGGCACGCCTCAAGGATGTTAAGGTTCACCAAACCTGAGTTGTGCATGATGTCAGCATCGTTATCACCCGTGAATATGAAACCAGCACCACCCATGTCTGCCGCCAGCTGGTATACCTCGTCGAATTGCTGATCAACAGCTCCACGACAGATAGTCGGGTCGCGGAGGTCACCCACAATGAAGTCGTCGGCACACGTCGGACTAAACTCAGGATATTTCAGGTCTACGCCACGTACCCAACAATCCTCCGATTTCAAGCGGTTAACTAGATGGGAACCGATGAATCCACCGGCCCCACATACCAGCACTCTCTTAGTCTTTTTCATCATTATCCATGCTATAAAAGGACTTCTAAGGTCACTTTGACAGTTTTTTCAAAGATGCCAAGCGGCATACTGCCTGGCAATGAAACCCTATAGATCATAAAGGTCCGTTCGAGAACATCGCCCCTTCCGTCGTGAAGGTAACGCGGTCAATCCTAAATCATTGCGAGGGGACGGGCTGTCATCAACCGGACGACTCTTGTTGGCTCCGATAACCTGGCGGGCACGTCCCCAGGTTCCGGTACGGGTCGTCTACTGGGCCCTTGAAAAAAAAGATGTACATTAGTGTTGTGGGGAAACATGTAAATAGCGCCTCCTCGGGCCGGCACTTCATTGTGTGGCCTCCAGCCGTATGTTTGGCGCAGGGTGGAGGACAAATGCCGCTCGAGGGAGGACAGGTATGATATCGATGCATGGAGCTTCTGGCTGGATCTCAAGATCCTCGCGCTGACGCTCCCCGCGGTCTTCCGTCGGCGGGGGGCGTATTAGGTTCGCGGCGTCGAGATCCGGGATGGCCAGTGAAGCGCCGTAGGCTGTTTATTACCGGGGCGTCCGGCTTCATCGGTACAAATTTCCTCTCGTCGATCGATGCGGCTGAGTGGGAGGTCATGAACTTCGATCCGGAGCCCCCGCTCGATGCGGCGCAGCAGGGCGCCTGGCGTCAGGGTGACATCATGGATCGCGATGGTCTGCGTGATGCCTTCAGGAGTTTCGAGCCCCATGCGGTTATCCACATGGCCGCACGCACGGATTGTGACGAGCAGACCGTGGTGGAGCCAGACTACCGCCTGAACTCGACCGGGACCCTCAACGTTGTCGACGCTATCCGCCAGTCCGGGGGTGTCGAGCGTTTCGTCATGATCTCGACCCAGTTCGTGATCGGGCCGGACATTTCCGTCACCGACCCCTATGAATATGCTCCGCACACAGTGTACGGCATGAGCAAGGTTGCAGCTGAGCTTATAGTGCGAGCCGCCCGACCGGCCCCTGTATGGTGTTTGGCGCGACCGGTCAACATCTGGGGCCCCTGGCACCTCCGATACGAGCGGGAGTTCTGGGCTGTGGCACGCAGTGGCCGGTACCTGCATCCTGGCGGCACCGATCCGATACGGAGCTACGGCTACGTGGGAAACGTTTGCTGGCAACTCCAACAGTTGCTCACGCTCCCTGCGGAGGTCGTTCATGAGGGTGTGTTCTACCTCGGTGATCCTCCGATACCACTCGGGATGTGGTCCGATGGATTCAATCGGGCACTGAGGGGCCGCCGATCCCGACGGATCCCGCGCTGGGCCCTTGCCTCACTTGCTGGGGTCCTGGACGTGTTTGGGCGTGTGGGTGTGCCGGTACCGCTGACCTGGAAGCGCTTCAAGAGCATGACGACGGACTACGTGACACCCACGGAGGACACGATC
>DEAM01000023.1:0-176 GCA_002347035.1 Gemmatimonadales bacterium UBA2982
TCTGTCGCGGAGGACACGTCTCCTGGCCCTGAAGGGGTCTGGCTCGTCTCCTGCTGCGCGGACCTGATCGAGGGTTCTAGCGAGTTCGTCTGGCTCGAACCCTGCCCTAAATTCTCTGCTTTACGGCGGAACAAGGCGACGAGCTTCTCCCACTGCTCCTCGCTCCACTCCATCTG
>DEAM01000023.1:491-2625 GCA_002347035.1 Gemmatimonadales bacterium UBA2982
AGTAAGTCTCTTACCGCCAGGCTACCCGTTAACCCCGCAGATCCGCCAAGCATTGGGTACGGCACTGAGGTGGCCGCGCTCCGCGAGCCCAAACGGGTCGTCTAAGAAAGCGATCTGGGAACCGGCCATTCCTACCCGAGACACCAAAGCGATTCTGAATCGGCTACCCATTTCACTCGCCGCTCTCCATTCATTCCTGGTAAGTTCGACTGAGGCGAACCGAGACAAAGTAGTACCCTTGACCTCTACACCGATGAGTTCGCCAGTCTCATTGCGGTAGCTCAGATCATAGCCTGGTTTGTTGCCCCTTTCTGCGTGCCAGTCGATAGTCTCCGCTTGGTCAGCGGGAAGGATTGCCATAAGTCGGTTGCGCACTGCTTCCTCAGCTTGATCACCAATCCACTTGGATTGCGTGGACCGTCGAGTGCCCTCGCGACCTCCCCCGCCCCCACCTGAGTCTTTGGGGCGCAGAACTAACAAATCCTCGGCAACGACCTCTTCGAGTTCGCCCTGCACCCATCCATCCACCTCCGGCGCAATGTCATTGGACAACCCCGCTCGCTCTAAGATCTGGTTGTATATGCTCCAAGGGATTTCCCTCACTCCCGTCCGCCACCCCAGGGGATTCGTGATCGGTTCAATCGTTTTTTCGTCTTGCTTGGCTGGCACGGGTTTTACAAAGGACTGATACTCCTCAATCGCACAGTACCAGCGCCACTGACGCTTGGGCGCACCCTCAGGGATCTTGGGGTCGCGCCACACTTCCCCCACCGTCCCAATTCCAAAATACTCGGGGGAGGCGCGTTTCCCACCCCCTCGCCGGACCCCCCGGTAATACACAAATGGACGACCAGTTTGGACCTTGTTTCGATATTGGTTGGGATATTGGTAGCGGACCCCAGTCTCATCTTCCCAGAAATCGTAATCGCCATCGTACGTCTCTTCGTTCTCCACCAGAACCAGCGGAGACGACCCGGCCCGGGACAACCCTTCCGGTGCCATGTATTGGATGATGGGAGCGGCTGTAATCGTCGTGCTTAACCCCAAAGAACCATCCACCTTAGCTGACTGGTCCTGACTCAGAACAGTCAGTCCCCGGAGCATCTTTTTCGGACCGCGCTGAATCACGTCCCAGACGTCGCCATACGAGACATCGATTTCCTTCACGTCCTCCAAGAAGAAAACCAACTCCCAGGTTTTTCCCTCTGAGTTAGTCCCCCAAAGTGCCTTCGCAAGGGTCCGAAGCCCAGACCTGGCATACGTGACAGTCGCCGTGCTAAAGAACCTATGACGGGCATAGAAGAGGACCTGGTCACCTGTTGATATTCGAGCAAAACTGACGTCGTTGGACTGTCCGGGTGTGGCTCCCCAGACGACGAAATCCCCTGAAGGATAGATCGTCTCTAGGTCCCTCAAGACGTCGCCGGGGACGAGTTCCTGAATCTCAGCGAGTGACACCCGGCGTTCAATCGTTTCCCGGTAGTGTTTTTGTGGAGCGCTGCTTGAGGCTGGCTGAAGAACAAACTTCATATTCAACCAAGCTCCGTGTATTTCTTCGCGCTCCCCTTAGACTGCTCGACGGGGTACTTCTCCCCGTTCTTCTTCAGCTTCTTTCTGATCGCCGATACTGGGTCAACTCCCGCGGCGTCACAGAAGAGCAGTGAGTAGATCAGCACATCTGCAATCTCGTCGCTCAGTTGCCCGTGACCGGACCTAGAGGCGACTAGCTCGGTCACCTCAGCGTCCGTCTTCCAGAGCATCTCTTGTTGAAGCTCCGCAGCCTCAATCCCTAGTGCCATACCAAGGTTCTGCGGCGTGTGGAATTGCGCCCAGTCCCGCTCGTCACGGAAGGCGATGATTTCAGCAATGAGTTCTTGAAGGTCCATGGTCACGACGCGTTCTTGATCTTCGGTTAGGGAGCCTTTATCACCGGGGCTCTCATTGTATCCGCCGCTATCCAAATCACCAAGAATAACCCAAAAACATGGTTAACTATTGGTTGACTTTCTGGCCTCAAGCCCAAAACAAGAGAAAACTCTGCAAGCTGTAAGTGCTTGCAGAGTTTCACTTTACTGTAGTGGAGCCAATCGGAATCGAACCGATGACCTCCTGCTTGCAAAGCAGGCGCTCTCCC
>DEAM01000023.1:2897-32513 GCA_002347035.1 Gemmatimonadales bacterium UBA2982
TCGAACCGATGACCTCCTGCTTGCAAAGCAGGCGCTCTCCCAACTGAGCTATGGCCCCGTCTCCACGGGCGGCTACTTACCCCTGGAATCTCTCTTTAAAGAAAGAACCTTCTGCACGGGTACGGAAGGGATCGGGATGTCAGGGGCAATAAACCTCGAAGGTCGTATTAGCTATTTCATCCTCAGTGACCCGGACGAATCGCGGATTCTGGCCGGTGATCATGCACGCATCAATCACCTCTAACAATGTGACTTGCCACACACCTGCGCGGATGTCGCCAAAGAACGCACCACCGTTCACGTCCACGGCTTCACTCTTTTCCTCATCTAGTGAGATGATGTAGCCATCCGGATCAGGATTATCGCCTGTGGTGACTGTCTCTACCATCAACGAGCCCACCCCCCCCTCTTCTCCATCGTCATCAATCGTGATCTCCGAGGGCCCTATACAAGAGCCAAGGCCTACGATCACCAGAAAGGCTAAACCGATCACCCTCACGCTCTCCGCCATTATAAAGTTGACTCTAAGCCATCCTGTAATTGAGAAATAAGAGACGACTAATGCTGAGAGCCAAAAAGGTTCATGACTGGCCCACATGATATCAAGTGATGATTGAAGGGTCCCGGGTCTCCTTAAGAGATTTCGGTCGTTCTCTGGTCCAGTATAGAAGCCACCTTCTGAACCTCAGGCCAGCAACCCCGCGCGATTAGACGACCGTTTACTACGACCGCTTGAACAGGGATCCGGAAAAGCGTCCTTAGTGCTTCTCTGAGACCGACCCGATATCGCCAAAAATCGCGAATCAGCATCACGATCAGGCTGGAATTCCTAGGGTCGAGTACCTGGAGTTCCACTCCATCTCCGTAACGCTGCCGGAGTCCTCGGTACAACGGACCCATCTCTTCCATGATGGCTCTCTGCTCCGCAAAAATGGATTCACCATTAGGCCGTTTCACGAACCCACCCTCCAATCGGCCGCAACAGCCACTGCCTGTCAGTTGCTGTTCAGACTCCCTGACCAAGATCACACTGGAGGCTTTATTCATAGTTTCCGTGATAGTTTGGGTAATCGCATCGAAACTCGTACCGCGTCTAACCCATTGGAAGTCCTTCTAACCGCTTCCCCTACAATGATGGAGTATGTAGCATCTGGGTCCCCGTCCTTTAGGTGGCTCCGACCAGAGCGCTGATAGGACAAGACCGTCACCAACCTGCACTTTCGCACTAACCAAGCAACAGCTGTAGAAGGAGAGATGACCATGTCCCGAATATTAGCATGCGCCTGCGCAGCCTTTCTATTTATCATCCCTGTCAGCTTAGAAGCCCAGCGACTGCCTAGCCCTCGGGGAGAAGCGGAGACTCAGGTTGGCGGCTCATTCGATGCTGACGGACGCTATCAGGGCGGCTCATGGGTCACCGTTGAATACGGTCGTCCAATCCTACGCGGTCGAGATGGCATGTTTGGCTCAGGTGACAGCTACGGGGATGGCCTACTGGCTGGAGCTCCGCTTTGGCGCCTTGGTGCCAACCAGACCACCGTCTTCCATACGGGCACGGACCTTACTTTCGGCGGTCAGCGCCTCTCGGCTGGTGAATACACCCTTTTCGCTGAACTCGAAGAGGGGTCATGGACATTGATATTCTCGAGCTGGGGCGTGAAGCAGAGCCCCCAGGAGCCAAATCCAAACGCGCTTTGGGGCGCATACGGCTACAACGATGAGAGAGATGTCATCCGCACAAACATGGACGTCCAGACGGTTCAACGGTCTGCCGACCAGTTAATCATCATGTTCACAAATATGACGCAGCAGGGTGGCGACCTGACTATCTGGTGGGACGACCAGGTGGCGACGGTTCCCTTCCGGGTAGCCAGCTAAGACCTCTTCGATACGCAGTAGGTCGGAACTAAACGAGGACAAATTCAGATTGAGCGGGGACACACGTATCGTGTGTCCCCGTAAGTTGGCGTCTAAGATGGTGCTACCAGGGCCTGACTACGCACTACTCACAGGACTACCGGAAGGACATCATGCCGCCTGAAACAACCGCTCTCATCAATGACCCGATGGCGGTTTTCGCATTCCTCGCAATGCTCGTCGCACTGATTTTCTGGATCTCGGAGGTCGAGCGGTTCAAGAAGACATTTGAACTGATACCCCCTGTCATGTACGTCTATTTCTTACCGATGTTTGCGACGACCGTTGGGATCACTCCCCAGTCCTCACCGACATATGACTGGATGATCCAGTACTTACTCCTCTTCGCACTACTCCTCCTCATGATTTCGATCGATTTGAGGAGTGTCGCCAAGCTCGGACCGCTAGCTCTTTTCATGGTCGTAGCTGGTACAGTGGGAGTCGTTATTGGTGGCCCAATCTCACTCTTGATCTTCAAGGATTTTCTGCCCAACGACGCATGGACTGGCTTCGCGGCACTCTCGGGAAGCTGGATTGGCGGGACCGCCAACATGGTCGCTATCGCCGAGAGTGTGAACACGCCTGAATCCCAGTTCGGACCCATCATCGTCGTTGACACAGTGGTCGGGTACAGTTGGGCCGGCATCCTGCTTCTTTTCGCAGCGCACCAGGCGAAATTCGATAAACGAACTGGTGCCAACACAGCCGTCATCGAGGAGACCAATCAGCTGTTGGCAGATATGGACCGGGACCGCCACCCAACTACGCTCAGGGATGCCGCTGTGATGATCGGTATGGGCATGGGAGGAGCGGTAGGCGCATACCAACTCGCACAGACCGACTTATTCCCTACACTGGGCAACCCGACAATCATCAGTAAGACGACCTGGGCCGTGCTCATTATCGTAACGGCTGGCCTGGCCCTCTCTTTTACCCGCCTGCGCGATTTCGAAAAGGTGGGTGCATCGGGTCTTGGCTACACAGCACTGTATCTGCTGCTCGCGGGAATTGGAGCGCAGGCCGACCTTCGTGCTGTACTTCAAGCTCCGATGTACCTGGCCGCCGGTGCCGTGTGGATCGCTATTCACGTGGCTGTACTACTTCTGGCTGCACGCGTCGTCCGGGCGCCTCTCTTCTTTGTCGCTACTGGAAGCATGGCGAACATTGGTGGCGCCGCTACGGCGCCAGTTGTGGCCGGCATCTATCACCCGGCTATGGCGCCAGTGGGGCTCCTAATGGCTGTAGCCGGATACGTGCTCGGGATCTACGGTGCTCTGATATGTGCATGGTTACTGGGAATTGTGGGCTCTTAGTTTCATAAAGAATCATGATTGTGGGGTCCTCTAGACCCTAAGAACTCTTGTTCTGCGAGGCGTAAAGAATCTCGAGCAGGATTCTCGCAATGCAGTGTCCGTGAACAAAAGCACACTTGGGGTCTGGCACGTTTAGCACACGCTTCCGATATTCACACGTTACCCTTCCGCACTCTGACGGAGATGTAATCAGATGCGTAAAGCGATCTCCCTCGCCCTGTTGGCGGGAGCGTTCGTGATGGGCGCACCGGTCGACACCAGTGCTCAGTTGATCTCGGTTGGCGAGATGGCCCCGGACTTCGCGCTTCCTGGCGCGACCCGTTACGGCACTCTCGACGAACCGGTTAGGCTGAGTGACTATCGCGGCGAAACGGTCGTCCTCGCGTTCTTCTTCCGCGTACGGACGCCTGGCTGAACAGTTCAAATGACGGCGTACCGTGATCAGTACGCGAGCTTATTCAACGAAGGACAAAACGTTGTCGTGATGGGGATCTCGAACGATTCCGCCGAGGACCTGGGGTCCTGGCTGCACGACGCAGATTTTCCGTTTCTCTTTGCTAGTGACGCTGGCAACAACGGATCGACTTATGCGGACTTTGGTGGTGGACTCCGCGATAACAACATGGTTGACAGCCGTGCCGTGATCGTGGTTGGACCAGATGGTCGCATCGCGGGCGTGATCGAGTCGTTCAACCAAAACGACCCGACGGCTTACGAGGAACTCGGCGCAATTGTTGACCGAGTGACACCAGAGGCGGACGATTAGTCTCTAACGTGTAGAAGCAAGACAAAGAGCCCGGCACGGAGTAGTCCGTGCCGGGCTCAGTCTTCGCACTTATTGGTGGCTACTGGCCGAGGAGTCGCTCCACTGCAGCTCCTAGGTCTTGATCAGCCCCAACACCTGTGTACGCCACATTACCGGCCCCATCTAGTAGGACAACGATCGACGTAGTAGTGGCGTTGTAGGCTCGAACTGCGGCGCCACGTGCATCCCACAGATAAGGATACCCTGGATCATGATCCTCGAGGTGACGCCTTACACGCCGAATGCTCTGAGCAACGCCGACCGCAACTGCGACAACGTTCAGTTCGTCACCGTGCCGTGCCTGGATCGCATCGAGTTGAGGCTGTAGCTCCTCACAGAGTTCGCACCACGTCGCCCAGAACTCGATGAGCGCTGGTTTGCCCTGCACGTAGTCAAGGAGCTGAATGTCGTTCCCTTCAAGGTCCTGAAGTTCGGCATCGGGTCCCGCAGTACCTAAAGGGAGAGAAACGCCACCCGCTTGTGCCTGGACGCTAGGAGGTAGCGCCATAAGGAACGTTAGCGCGATTCCGCAAAATACTCTCGCACGCATAGTCACCTCAGAGGTTGTAGCCAGCTGTAACGAAATAATACTCCGCAACGCCTATCATGATCACCCCTGCGACTCTTTTCACCCACACCATCCATACCCCCGAATTTGGGAGAATCGCCAGTGTCCCTGAAAAGAGACCCACGGCGACAAGGAGCGAGGTCATCCCCAATGAAAAGACGAACAGGTACACGAAACCCATTAGGCCAGCCCCTGTTGCCGCGACCCATGTCAGCACCACCGCGAATGCCGGCGCACCACAAGGGGCAGCAACTACACCTGACATAGCCCCCATAACAAAGACGGCACCATAAGATCCGCCCTCGGTTTGGGCCGCCCGCTCCAGAAGCTTTCTGGGAACGGGTACGGGAATGACGTCGAACATGGCCAGAGCAAAGATCACTAGCAGGTTGCCGATCGCCAGCTTCGCCCACGGACTCGCACTGACAGTTCCAAAGATCTGGCCCGAGAGTCCGGCAATCGCCCCTAGGGTAGCATAAAGCATAGCCAAGCCCACTGCGTACGTGAGCGTAAGGCCGATCGTTCGGGACTTGGGCTGGTCCTCTTTCGCCGTACCGGCGATCACGGCACTGGTGATCGGGATCATCGGGTAGACGCAGGGCGTCAGACTCGTGAGCAC
This sequence comes from Gemmatimonadales bacterium UBA2982, assembly GCA_002347035.1. Lineage (GTDB taxonomy): Bacteria > Gemmatimonadota > Gemmatimonadetes > Longimicrobiales > Gaopeijiaceae > UBA2982. Next base: position 8,120 of record DEAM01000023.1, read on the forward strand.
GCCAGCACCAAACATAACTGCCAACGCGAGCACAGGGCTCCCGGAAAGCGCCTCTGTCAGGCCGCCTGCCGGTTCAATTTGAAGAAGGGCGAAAGTAATCACGGGCACAAAGGTGGGGTCCGAAGAGCCAACGGTCCAACCCCCAGGGCATTTTTTGGGTGTTGGATGACTGAGTCGACGACCGGAAATAGCTGAGACAACTGGCGGTTAGCACACCTCTTATCCCTTTGGATAATCGCCTCTCATTTCTTTGGAAACCCCACACGCAAAAATTTATTCCCGCGCAGCCTTCTGAAAAAGCCGGGCCGAACCAAGAAAAAGTGAGACAAAGAAACTATTTAACGACACGATTTCAAACACGGACATATACGGGGCATCATGCTTCCCGATGATCAATGCGATCACGGTGACAAGTGCCTGAGCAAGCGCCATCACGATCATCGCACGGGCCATTCCCATCGGCTGAAAGCGAACGATGATGGCACCAGTGATCCCTACGGCAAGCACACCGATATACATCAAGTCGGCGGGGTCACCGTCAGCGCCTAGAACGCCGACAGCACCGATGACCCAGAAAAGGATGACCACCGTTACAACCGCGAGGGCGACCGCGGCTTTATAACTGGTATTCCCTGTTTGCATCATTCTGATTTCTGCAAATGCAGGACCTAGCGTCTGATTTCCATCATTGGCCCGAACTTAAAAAATAACTACCTCAAAGGCCCTTCTAGATCCTAGGTTTAGGGGAATCAATACCTCGCACTGTGTGCTCCAATGGACTATAGGGCATTACTCACACTCGTGGTGTTCGCCGCGTGTGCAGAACCTGAGCCACCTTCTGTCACGGTCGGACCTGCTTCGTTTACAGAAGACGAACTACTTGGGCTCTCAAGTTCTCGGCGCGAAACACTCATTCATCTGACGGGACTCGGACTTGCCGTTGCAGACTCGACTACCGCTGCCTTGGGTGCCCCACTAGTGCTTGAGTGGATCGAGGACCGAGAGTTGGAAATCCTCGCTGCCGAATTGACCCTCGAGAAGAATGAAGTCGGTGAAGACGCACTGCAGGCTCGTTACTCGACAGACCCCGATTGGGAACTCACCGTTCGTCACATTCTGGTGTTCAGTGAGCGCTGGCGACCAACGTCTCATCGAGAAGCTGCTGCTGAAAAAGCTGCCCGAGCACTATCCATGCTCCAGGCTGGCTCCGAGTTCCCTGATGTAGAAACAACATTGATGGCTGAGGCAGCCGAGGAGGTCGGTGAGGGGCTTATGCCTCCAGGCCGTGAGGGCACCTGGGTACCCGAGTTTTGGGGTGCGGCACTCGCACTCCAACCTGGAGAGCTAAGCCCAGTCACAGAGACCCAATACGGTTTCCACGTCCTTAGGCTAGAGAACCGACAGGTCGTTCCGCTGTCGGAGGCCCGGAGTTCGACCATCCGAGAGATAGCAGCTTCAATCGATAACCCCGCACAAGTCCTAGAAGCATGGATGGCCACATCGGGGCAAGGACAGAATGAACAAAGAGCCGCCGCGATCGAAGAAGTGCGGATGCGTCGCTTGGAAGTGCCACCGGGGGAAAGAGCGGCGCTCCTCCGGCAGTGGGAGGATCAGGTCACAGCGTGGTCGACCGCGCTTGGTTTCCGGTATGGATATGCGACCACGGAGGTCGAGGTAGCTGCACTAGCAGCGCTGGCAAACGCCAACCAGTCCGCTGACATCGCACGCACAGAACTGGCTAGTCATGCAGATCTCATAAGAGCTCGCTACCTCGTGCAAATCGAGGCTGGAACATAGTCGACGCATAACCGTAGGGGTGTCAGTCTCTTTATAGCAGATCCTCAAAACAAGCCCAGCATGCCCGCACGGTCTTATGGAAGGCTCCGGTTCATCCTTGGGTTCGCATTGTTCTTCACAGCTCTTTGGTTTCTCTGGGATACCCCCCTCGTGTACCCCCTCAAGATCTTCGTCGTCTTGCTGCATGAGGTTAGTCACGCCGTGGCAGCTGTAGCTACAGGAGGGACGATCGATAGGATCACACTCGATCCGCGAGAAGGAGGTGCGTGCTACTGTCCCGGCGGAAACGCCTTCCTGACCCTGAGCGCAGGCTACCTAGGGAGTCTGCTCTGGGGTGGACTGATGTTCATAGCCGCCACTGCTGAACGCGTCAAAACAGAGTGGGTGAACGGGCTTATCGGGGTACTCGTTATCGGACTGACCATGCTCTATGTGCGCTCAGAATTTGGTTTTGTGTTCGGCTTGCTCTTCGGGTTAAGCATGATCGGCGTATCTCAAAAGCTGGCCCCAATGCTAAACCGCACCCTTTTGCTGACACTTGGCCTCACTAGCGCACTCTACGCGATACTCGATATCAAGAGTGACATCTTGGACCGCCCGGAGGTCCGCTCAGATGCGGCAATGCTCTCCGACATCACAGGTGTTCCAACCCTCGCGTGGGGTACTTTATGGATTTTGCTTGCCATTGTGTTCTGCTTCTGGATGCTTCGCCGAGCCTACAGGGACGCCGCGAACACTTAGTCTTCAAAACTCCATAATGCATTGTCTGCCGTTGGCCTCAGATGCCCTGAATCGTAGTCCGGTTCCCTGCTCTTGCATCCCCCATGAGTATCCTTGTATCATGGCGGCGATCGGAGTAAACCCTCTGATCTGGGCCTCAACCAGCACCCCAGATGGGTACTGATTGTTGGACCGCGGGTCCTGAGCCCGCTGGCGCTCCGCCCTATGTTGAACTGAAAAAAGGAGGTGATCCTTGTCTAGTCCGAGTACCCTGTCCAGCCTGGCACGGGCAAGCGATCGCCGGAGAGGCTTCTAAGCCGAACCGTCTGATCTAAATCACTGTTCGCGCCGTACCCGGCCATCGCGCTGGGCTGCGACAGTTAGACGCCACCAGAGTAGTTTTCTGGTGGCGTCTTCTTTTTCATGCCGAGCATACCTACTCAGCCGAACCAGGCTGGTGCATTTCCGGCTTTCCACTTGATGTTGCACCCCACGCTTGGACGCTGTTCTGGTGAGGGGCAATCACCGGCAACAACCGCATCGCACGCGCTACGAAGATCTTCGCCAGTAATGGGTATATCTGTGTCCGGGCGGCTCCCATCAAACTGTCCACGGTAGACTAGCAGCCCGTCCAGATCGTAGAGGAAAAAGTCCGGGGTACATGATGCCTCGTAGGCCTTAGCAACCTCCTGAGACTCATCATACAAATACGGAAAAGTGTATCCGCGAGACTCGACTTCCTCAGCCATAAGATCCGGGTGGTCGTTAGGATAGTTGGTGACGTCATTAGAGCAGATCCCTACAATCGCCAACCCTTTTTCTTGGTACTCTCGGCCAAACGCTGCCAACTCATCTGCCAGGTGCTGCACAAAGGGGCAGTGGTTGGATAGAAACATGACAAGAAGCGCGCGATCACCCCTGAGGTCAGTCCTAGAAACCTCTTTCCCAGTAGCTGGGTTGGGGAGTGTGAAATCAGGTGCAGGTGTTCCCAGCACGGCCATCGTCGAAGGAACTTTAACCATTGTGAGCCTCCATCTTAGTCACCATGTCCGTCCGACTCTTCAAGCTGCTGAGGAAGGGTCGTGAGTTCGAGAATCTTGTAGCGCCGGTCACCTCTAGGCAGCTGGACGGTTACCTCCTCCCCCTTAGCGCCTCCCAGCAGTCCTTGGCCGATTGGCGACGCCAAAGAAACCTGTCCCGCGTCGAGATCTATAAAGTCCCCAGCCGTGATCGTGAATGTGAAGTCCTCCCCGAGTTCCAAATCCTTTATAGTCACCCGTGAACCAAAGCCCACGGTATCGTAGGCCATTTGGTCAATGTCTATTTTCGAGAGGTCAGTCATTCGCGACGTCAGATGATTCAGCCTAGCTTCAACAAACGCCTGTCGTTCCTTAGCTGCCTTGAACTCGGCGTTCTCACGTAGGTCGCCGTGTTCCATAGCAGTCTTAATGCGAATCGGAAGCTCTCTAGTAAGCTCCTCGGTCAGCCGAGCGATCTCAGCTTCGATCTTGACGCGGATCTCATCCAGCATATCGTCCCACAATACCTGTTTAGAAACGAAACGCCGCCCCGCTACGAAGGGAGGCGGCATGCGGTTTTAGCATATCGTCCAAAATGGACGAGCGGAAGCACCTCGTGGTAGTAGTGCTAGGGGAGCCGCAGAAAAGTATGTGACATTTCAGCCGTTCGGAACGTCATAATACCTAAGAAGAGGTAAGTTGCGTTTCACTCGGCAAAAATGAGGGTATGATGATTCCTAGGAACATCGCCATTGGCGGTCTGACTCTTTGCGCTGCAACGGTCCTCTCGGGCTGCGACGATGCAACCGCGCTAGACAGCATCTATGACGCAGAGCTACGTGACCTTGCCCTGGTCGCAGCTGATGCAACGCTCGAGGAAGTAAACACCATGCGCCGGCCTTACGGATTTGATGCCGGACCGCCAGGACCAGGTGGGCGGCCTCAGGGACCAGGCGGTCCCGGCAAGCCCGGCGGAGGCTTTGGTCTAGGTGAGGGACATTCAGGCACAACCACCAAGACCTTCTACGACGCGGACGGTACAGAGCAAGATGCCTACGACGAGCTAGCGACCGAAAGAATTGAAGTAGAGACCGTCATCGAAGGCGGAGTCTCGCGTGAAGGCTGGTCTGCCTCCGTCCGCCGTGATCGTAACATGGTTATCACGGGCCTTACTGGTGAAGAGACCCACCGGACTCATAATGGAAATGGTACTTCGACAACTAGCCGTAGTAGACACACAGATGAGGGCGAACGCAGTTATAACATGACCAGCTCCTTCAATTTTGTGGACGTCGTGGTCCCCATTCCGGGTTCTGATCTGCGGTACCCTGTATCAGGTACCATTAGTCGATCAATGACTGGCACGAGAACGGATGCTAACGGGACCCGGACCCGGTCGATGGAAATGACAATAACCTTCGACGGAGATGAGACTGCGAATGCGGTAGTCAACGGTGAAGAAGTTCAGATCGACCTTTCGGCGCCGAGGGATCGCAAACCCTGGAAGGGTAAAGGACCAGGAGATCGGCGTCGGCAAAAACGCTAATCGATCCTTAGCTAGTAGCTGGGGGTTCCTTCCATCACCTAGGTCTCTCGACCGGCAACGGTCAAGACTGACTCCATCTAACGATTAGAAAGAACTCGGAGGCCTATTCCCTAGGGTCTGATTCGGCCAGAACCTGTTGTTTGCGTGCTTCCCGATCTGACTTGATGGACTGTCTGATTTCGCTATTAGCTAGACCGAGGATCTGCCCAGCCAGTAACGCGGCATTTACTGCTCCAGCCTTACCAATTGCCAGCGTGGCTACGGGCACCCCACGCGGCATCTGAACGGTGGAAAGCAAGGAATCTAGTCCATCTAATGACCAACCCTTCATCGGCACACCAAGAACTGGGATCGTCGTCTTGGAAGCTAGAACACCTGCAAGATGGGCCGCACCACCTGCTGCAGCGATGAGCACTTGGACACCCCTTTCTTCAGCGGTTGCCGCATAGTCAGCAGCCTCATCCGGCGTTCTATGCGCGGACATCACATGTACTTCGCACGGAATGCCCAAGCTTTCGAGTGTGGAGACCGAGTGGGTCATTGTACCCCAGTCGGACTTAGAACCCATGATGACCCCTACCAAAGCCTTTGCCATCTTGCATCGCCTCATTCTTGTGCTCAAGGGGCGGCACGTTGATAAAAGCCGGCTCTCGGATCAAGAGCTGCTGCCTCAACGAACCTGCCGCTGAAATTATAATTAGAACGTGTGGTCAGCCCCGAATCGCGACGAGGTGGTAGTGCTTCTTACCCTTCCTAATCAATATGAAACGCCCACCAATCGAATCATCCATAGTCAGGGTTCGTGACACCTCAGAAACACGCACATTGTTCACATAGAGACCACCACCCTCAATCGATCGACGTGCTTCCCCCTTCGAACTCGAGACGTTTGACTCGGTGAGCAGATCAACTAGTGATTCGCCTTCGCCGTCTAGTTTCTGCTTAGCTATCTCCGAAGACGGCACCTCTGCAAAGATGTCGGCCACATCGTCGGCACTAAGTCCTTCCACGCCGCCGCCAAACAAAGCCCTGGTCGCTTCCTGGGCCTTCGTCACTCCGGCCTCACCGTGCAGACGACGGGTTACATCGTCGGCGAGTGCTCGTTGAGCGGCTCTAGCCTGCGGTTCTGCCTTAAGAGAGTGCGAAAGCTCTTCGATCTGTCCCGGCTCAAAGAGCGTAAAGTATTTGAGATATCTGATGACATCTGTATCGTCGACGTTGATCCAGTACTGGTAAAATCGGAAGGGTGAGGTCATCTCCGGATCCAGCCAGATCGTGCCCTCCTCCGTCTTCCCGAACTTTGTGCCGGAAGCCTGGGTGATGAGCGGACAAACCACACCGTAGGCGCGTTGGCCCTCGTCACGCCGCACTAGATCTATCCCTGCGGTAATATTACCCCACTGGTCACTCCCACCCATTTGGACAGTGCAACCCTCAGTGCGGTACAGCTCCAAGAAATCGTAAGACTGAAGGAGCGCATACGAAAACTCAGTGAAAGAAATACCCATCTCTTCATCGGATACCCTTCTCTTCACAGACTCTTTTGCCAAAAGCTGGTTCACCGAGAAATGCTTTCCGATATCGCGAAGAAAGTCGACCAAAGGCAACCCACCCAACCAATCAAGATTGTTCCTTATCCGAGCCGCGTTGGACTTCACACTGAAATCCAAGAAATGCTCAAGCTGTGTCCGGATCCCCTCAGCGTTCTCACCCGCAGTTTCCTTGTTCAGAAGCTGCCTCTCCGAAGTCTTTCCGGAAGGATCACCTATCAGACCTGTGCCGCCACCAACCAACGCTATGGGAGTATGGCCCGCGCGTTGAGCATGTACGAGACACATCACAGGCAACAGGCTCCCAATATGCAGACTGGAACCCGTGGGATCGAATCCGATATATACGGTCCTAGGCTCTTCCGAGAGGTGCTCCTCGGCCCCCTCTGTCATATCCTGGAGCAGCCCCCGTGAGCGAAATTCTTCTAAAACCAGCTGGCGAGAAGCCATCTACCAGCCCTCTCGCTCCCTAAGACTTGTGATATGCGCTTCGTGATGTGGTGAGTGCCATCCAAAAATTTCTAGGTACCTGTCAACTGTGAGCATCCCGTGACGGGGGTGCTCAAGCTTCCGATCGAACTGCTCCGCGTTCAAGGAACGCAGAAACGAAACCCATCGAGAATGAAGCCCGTCTAGGATGGCCAGTGATGCTTCAATCGGAGCTGATTTTCCGTCGGCAAGCTCCGCCCAGACGGCTGGCTGGTATGTCTGGATCGCGGGACAGTCCTGGGTGACTGCCATCTTAAACCAGAAATACGCAATTAGATGTGAGTCCACGAGATGATGGACAACTTGTCGCACGGTCCATCCTCCATCCCGATATGGGGTGTTCAACTGTTCCTCAGTGAGGCCGGCCACGGCCTCACGCATGTTACCAGGATGCCCCTCAATAGCAGCAATCCTAACCGTGCGCTCTTCCGCGGTAAGTGCTCGACCGACTGATGGCAGCCGACCTATTGGGTACTTGAGATCTTCCATATGACGCACCAAAGCATTTGAGGTTTTCTACAAGCGTAGTTTAACCTCGATGCCCTCTGTGGACACTCCTTATCTCTACCAAATCTTCCGTTGTGTTACAACAGTAGATTCAAGAAAAACTGCCCAATTTTGACCTGGGCTTAGGCCTACTACTCCATAGCATTACCCACAATTCGGGATCCAGATATACCTATAACCCGAACGGCTGGCTGGACCTGATAAAACTCACCCAGAGATAGTAACCTTTAAAATCTGTTATATAAGTTTTTATTGCTAAATAACTGTTTAACATATTTATTACAGTTATGTATCCGCATATTCTAAGGCCTGAGGAGCCGTACGGCTTAGTCCTGACATTTCTGAATACACTCGAAATCGAGCGCGGTGAACTAGTAGACACCATAAACGGCCCACGAGAGCTGCGTGAGTGGCTGACTAAAGCGGGACTTATCCATGACGAGAGGTCTCGTGGCTGGCTTGAATGCGCCCCCGTTTTACGTGAGATCCTCCTCGAGGCACACGCTCTTCGCGAAGACCTCCTCCGTTTAGTAGAAGCTTTCAGCTTAAGAGAAACGATCTCTGGGTCGGCACTTTTCGGACTGAACCGAGTTCTTGGGGTAACTCGTGCATCGGTGAGCCTCGTCATTACACCTGAGAAAACGACATTAGCTCGCCATGATTGGGCGAGTGCCCCCTTATCCGTCTTGGCACCAATTGCTTTAGATGCCGTGCACCTGCTGACAAACACTGATCCGACACGTACTCGCAGATGTGCCGCACCTCAGTGTATTAGGTGGTTCGAGGACACGAGTAAGGGAGGCCGAAGGAGATGGTGCTCTATGCAAACCTGTGGAAACCGTGCCAAAGCGGCAAAGCACCGCCGTCGGCTGTCATCCAACGCCTAAAACTTCAAGTTCTAGGTGGTCTTTCCAGGGCACCAACTCCGTGCCTCCTATTTCACCAAGCCCAAGAATGGAGCCTTAAAGACTATTTTACTTACCCACTCATTCGGTTTTTAAACAGGATGACCTGGTTCGGTGTTAGTAGAATATGAACAGAAAAGTCCGCCTTCTGAGAGAGTTAAAATTATGCTGAAGCCAAGAGTGAGAAGAGTCACCGCTTCTAGCTCCGAAGCTCATCTTCTTGCCTTGCTCATCTTTATGGTCGGATGTACCGATTCCCTTAGTATGGACCTCGAATCCCCGGACCAGGACTCAGCCGACTTGTCGGAGTATTTCATTGCCCCTGAAATCTGTTCAGACGGCATGGGTCCCGATTGTACCCAGCTTCGTTTAGGCGACTCAGAACTAACCACCCTGGCTCCTGAACGGGGAAAGCTTTATGCCTGCAGCCCTGGGAACCCAGGGGCGCCGGGAAGTAACCAGAGCAAGATCACTTGGATTGATGACACGAACAGCACCTGGAATTTACTAGCCAAACCCTTTCTTCCAGAGGGATTGTTCTCACCCTCAATCGGCACCTCAAGTGTTATAGAAGCAGGGTCGAGTCGTACGGTTTCTGGGAATAATTTACCGGTCGATGGTAAGATCGGAGACTGGCCAATGACTAAGTATCCCGCACTCAGTGCTATCGACCCTAATCCCGGCATTCCAGCTGAAAATAATTTCAGCTTTACTCTTCAGGTAAATCCCACTGAAGCCTTAACTCCATCTTGTGTTTCTCTTGGCCCCATAGGCATCACACTTAATGGAGTTGTGTTTTATAACGCAGTGGACGGCCGGGGGAACGACGCGGTTGCCCACGAGATTGTGGATGTGTACGGCGGACATCCAGCGCAGTCGGACTATCACTACCACTTCGTTCCGTGGAGACTTGATGAAGTGCCTACTTTGGACACTGGACATTCAGGATTGGTAGGCTATATCCGTGATGGTTTTGGGATTTATGGATACAAAGGCGTCGGCGGGGAAGAGCTGAGTAACGATGACCTAGATGAATGCCACGGTCACTCCCATGCCCCCATTGGTTATCACTACCACGCCACTATCGAATATCCCTATACCATAGGGTGCTATCGAGGGACACCGATCTGACGCCGAGCTCTCGCTCCGCTATTAATCTCTCATGGCTAGACGGTCCCCTAACTCCTGGCTATCCAATCCCTCCTATAGCGCAGAATGACAATCAAGAAGCTTGCCAAGGAGAAGGGAGAAATGCGCTAGGCACTACACAGCCTCCTTGCCGTTAAGCCCTCCAGACCGTAATACGAGCGTTCGAGATGCTAAATCGGAGGTATAAATATGTACGTGACAACTCTATTGCGGGTGTCCGCATTCGCACTAGTAGGTCTACTCTGTGCTACGGCAGTGGCAGCGCAGAACCCAGTTCACAATCACATTGGGCACGCCGCAACTGGTTTCAACGGAACGCCCGAAGGCCAGGGCCTTTTATCGACAGCAATCGCCGAGGCAGCCGTAGCAGCACGGCACGCTGGCCTGGCTGCCCGTGACCCAAGTGACCTCGATGGAGCTAAAAGACACATGGGCCATGTGATACACGCCCTTGATCCGTCCGTCGTAGAGAGTGGGCCCGGTCTTGGCTACGGCGTGAAGCAGGGTGCAGAAGGTGCTGCCCGGCACGTCGAGCTCGCAGCTGGAACCGATGGGGCATCCCAGAATGTGACGACCCATTCAAACCATGTCATCACGGCTGCGAGAAACGCCGCTGCTAATGTGGACGCTGCCATAGCACTAGCACAGCGGATTCAAGCTTCTAATGACTATGTGCTCGCCGAACCCCTTATCGAGCAGTTAGCCGCCCTGACCGAAGCGATCGCCTCCGGTACGGACGCAAACGACGATGGCAGAATTGGCTGGCAAGCACCTGAAGGCGGGCTCGCCCAAAGCGACCAACACCTGACATTGCTGCAGCGTGGAGAGGGCCTAATCAACTAGTCGTTGGAAACACACTCTAGGGGATTGCACACACGTCCCCTAGAGCCAACGGCTTCTTAACAAGCCACGCAATTGTGGTTGTTAATCCCGCCTAGGCTTTCGAGTAGGGCAATAGTCTCGGGGAACGGCGTGATCCTCTGGTATGGACCATTAGCCATGTCCACTGTTGTCTGACCTGCACGACTGACAGCCATCACGTCCGCTCCCTGGTCGACGAGATAGAGTACTGCCTCGTTGTCACCGCGTGATGCAGCCCAGTGCAGCGGCGTGTACCCATTGGCGTCACGTGCGTTGACATCCGCACCATGTTGCTCAACCAGGTACTGTAGAGCCGGCAGCCAAGCATCTGGAGCGTGTCGATGGGAAACGGCTGCAAAGCCAGTTCCGTAGGCATGCCCGGTCGCAGCGTGAATCGGATGTATGTCGGCGCCTCCATCTGGCACAATTGGAAGACCGGACGGATCAAGCTCTGTGTCCTCTCTATCAAGAAGATCAATCCCACGTCGTGACGGTGGCTTCATGGTGGGAATCGTCGGGTCAGCACCATGCTCCACAAGGAGTTTCATAGCCGGTACATCCAGAGCGTAGGCAGCACGCCAGAACGGCGTTGCACCCCTCACATCCACATCCAGTTGAGTGAAAGTGTACTCCATGTACCAGAGATGCTTAGCCAAGCGCATGTCCGGCTCCGCTCCTGCTACCAGAAGCGCTTCCATGACCTCCAAGTAGGTCGCGTTCTGCTGATGATAGGCCTGCTGTTGTGGATATCGTGCCTTAGGCGCCCAAAACGTGTTGAGGGCAGAATACAAGGGTGTTGTCCCTGCATCGCTTGCAACATTTGGGTCGGCGCCTGCTTCCACCAGCTCAAGGGCAAGATCATATAGTCCGTTGACCGTCGCCATTAAAAGCGGGCTCGTATGGTCGCCAGCACTGACCTGATTTACGTCCGCCCCAGCATCCAACAATGTCAACACTGTCTCTGTATAACCCTCACGAACGGCGTGTAGCAGGGCCGTCAGACCACCCTGCGCCCCAACCAGACCCGTATAGGAATTGTCGTACTCCCCCGGTGGTGCCGTAGGTAGTTGACCGAGATCGAGGTCCGGCTCCAATTGTTCTTCGGGCATAGGCTCAGACTCCGACGCTGACCCATCATCCCTGGAGGCATTAGCGGCTCGAACTGCAGCCTGAACCTCCGCCGGTGACGGCTGCCACGATGTGCCTGTTGGTTGGTCACCGCGGAAAGCCTCCAAGACCTGATCCCTTACGAACCGGGCCGCGCGATCCTCCGCCGATTGGGCAGGGATGTCCAGCACTCTAGTGGTGAGTGCCGCATTCGCTCCCTCTGCAAGCAACTCCCTGACCACATCTGTACGGCCTGACGAGGCCGCAAACATGAGCGGTGTCTGGCCCCATGCTGACTCTCGAGGGTCGACCGCTGCTCCTGCATCCAAGAGTACGCTGACTGATTCTACACTACCCGATATAGCTGCCAAGTGAAGAGGAGTTGCACTCCCAGTAGTGGTTACCACTTCCGGGTCTGCACCGGCTTCGAGCAACAAAGTGATCACATCGGCGCGTCCACCACGAGAAGCAAGGTGAAGCGGAGTGTAGTCACCGAGCCGAGTCACCGGCTGCAGGTCCGCCCCAGCATAAAGAAGAATCTGAGCTAGCTCAGGATCCCCATGCTCTGCCGTCCAGTGAAGCGCGGTCATTCCGTCGCCCTGAGCTGCGTTGACGTCTGCTCCACCCTGGAGAAGCTCCCGCACCTGATCAGTCTCCCCACGCATTGCAGCGTCCGCTACCGGTGACTCCTCCGGAGGTGCTGATATCCATCCCCAGATCACCAGAGAGCTAAAGAGCGCAGGCCAAACGCTCGCTTGTAGCCTATAGCTCATACCTTGCGCCCCAAACCCAGCTCACTAGTGCTATCACCGAACGAAGTCATATCGTCATGGCCTAACCGGTGCAGCAGGCCCAACATGGCGTTCGACATGGGCGTCCCATCAGGTGCCTTGAGGTGAAGATTCCCCTCCAAGCGGCCGTTTGCCCCACCAAGCACGATAAGCGGATTCCGACGGTGGTTGTGCAAGTTCGGGTCTCCCATCGGAGATCCGTAGATAATCATCGTTTTGTCCAACATGTGCGTATCGCCTTCTTGGATACTTTTGAGCTTCTCGAGGAAGTACGGCAGCATGCTTACGTGATAACGATTAATTAGGTGGAAATCCTGGATCGCCGACTCACGACCGCCGTGATGTGATGCTGGGTGGAACGGACGATCCGTGCCGCTCTCTGGGAAGACGCGAGCAGATGAATCACGACTCATCTTAAACGAGAAGACCCGCGTCACATCGGAGGCAAAGGCAAGCGCCTGGACGTCCCACATGAGCTTCATGTGCTCCTCAAATAAGTCCGGCACCCCCGCGGGTGCTTCAGGCAGTTCACGCTCCTGACCCGAAAGGTTGCGTGCTTCAACGGTTTGGATGCGCCGCTCAAGCTCACGCACGTCCTGTAGATAGCGATCGAGGCGCTCACGGTCATTCGGGCCCAGCTCTCGCTCGAGTTGGGCAATACGGCCAGTTACCCAGTCTAGGATACTCCCGCTCGTACGACGTCGGAACTCACGCTCTGCTTTCGTGCCGCCGACACCGAATAGCTGTTCAAACGCCACCCTTGGGTCTCTGATGACCGGAAGTGGCTCCGTGGGTGAGGCCCAGCTAATCGAGTCAGTGTAGACGCATGTGTAACCGTACGCACAACCTCCAGACTGGTTGATGTTCTCAATACACAGTTGCATAGATGGGATCGGTGTATCCTGACCGAACCGATGCGCATGTATCTGGTCGAGCGACGTGCCCGCATAAACGTCAGAGCCTTCTGTCTGCTTGGGGTGTGACTGCGTCAAAAAGACTGCGCTGGAGCGGAAGTGATCCCCACCAATCTCTTTGGCAGTGAATGGCTCAGCCATTCGCACATCCGTGTTACTTATGATCGTTAGATATTCACGCCACGGATCGAGGGGCAGCAGGGCGCTGGGTGTAAGATCAAACTCATGCCCAACCGCAGCCGGTGCCCAGAGGTTCTGGGTAGCCCCCCACTCATTACTACCGGCCGCCCCGTGAACCATCTCGATCGCAACCAACCGCGTTGGGTCAGCACGCCTCGCCATCGAAGCACCTAAGCGCCCCGCAGGCACCATCGCCTCAAGAAGCGGCAGGGCTACGGTCGCACCCATTCCTTTGAGAAACGTGCGACGCTCTAAGTGCTTTCCAGTGATAAACTCCATGTCTCTCGGTCTCCTCTAGTCGGACGCCGCGTCAGCCACAGCACCTGCCCTCTGCATCCGGAACGCGTCGCTCTTGACCACGCCTAGAATGAAGGCTGACATCTGATAGTCGTTTTTTTCTGCTTCTCGCACGATTGAACGGATTGTCGTCTGATCATAGAACTCCACCCGGCGACCAAGCGCGTAGGCCATCAAGTTCTGCGCAAAAGTCCGGACAAGTGGGATCGGCCGCTTCAGTAAAGCGCTCTGTAATTCAATCGGGCTCGAGATAATTGTTCCATCGTAGAGCTCACCCTGTGAATCCACAGGGATGCCATTTTCTCGCAAACGCCACTGACCTGTCACGTCATAGGTCTCGAGCGCCAGCCCAATCGGATCCATGAATCTGTGGCATGAATTGCAACTAGGGTTCGACCGATGGACCTCCATCCGTTCCCGTGTTGTCAGGACGCGTCCTTCGACCGAAGTCGCAGTCTCATCTAAGTCTGGGATATTCGGAGGTGGAGGTGGAGGTGGAGTGCCCAGCATCACTTCCATCACCCACTTGCCACGCAGCACGGGTGAAGTGCGACCTGCATGAGACGTAAGGGTGAGAATACTTCCGTGACCAAATAAACCGCGCCGCCGTTCATCCGGATACTGGACCTTTCTAAACTCCTCACCTCTTACACCCTCAACACCATAGTGCCGCGCAAGCCGCTCGTTCAGGAAAGTGTAGTCCGCGGAGTAAAGATCGAAGAGGCTCGCGTCTTCACGGACCAAGTCGCCGAAAAAAAGCTCGGTCTCGCTCCTCATCGCGTCCGACAACTGCTGGTGAAAGTCCGGGAAAAGGAGCCGGTCAGGATGCACCTGTTCCAGATCATCTAGCCTCAGCCACTGCGCCGCAAAGCGGGTCGCTAAAGCGTCAGACCTCGGATCGACAAGCATCCTCCTGACCTGGCCCTCAAGCACTGCCTCCTCCGACAACTCTCCCTGGGTCGCAAGTGCTAGAAGCTCACGGTCGGGCGGTCCTCCCCACAAGAAGAAGGAAAGCCTGGAGGCTAGGTCTACATCATTGATTTCATAGTTCGTGCCGATCTGAACGCCTTCCGGAGCCTCTTCGAAGCGGAAAACAAAGTCCGGACTCGCCAGCAAAGCCTCTAGTGCGGTCCTGACTCCGACCTCAAAGCCCCCTTCATCAGATCCGTATTCGTAGAAGTCCATCAAGGCCGACAGGTCATCGTCCGTCAGTGGTCGGCGGAAAGCCTGTGATCCTAGTCTATTGATGATAGACTGAGCGCAGGTGCGCTCTTCGGAAGCGGCTGTCGGGCGGCAACTAAAGACCCTCTCCCTGGTAGGCGTCTGTGACACGCCAGTCACGTTCGTTGGCCCCGCTACCACGAGATCCTTCAAATGCGCTGGAGACGTAACCCCATAGCCCCTAACGCCGATTTGTCGATCGGAGAGCGACCAATCATGAGGCGAAAGAAGGTCTTCCATTGGACCTTCATGCTGCTTGAGGAACGCCGCAGTAACCCGTCGGGGCCCAGCCCGAACGAAGATTGGCTCGGTGCGCATGTTCACACCGTTGGGGTCAGCGACGTTCATCCACGTGTCTACGTCGATCAAAGAGACCCGTTCACCGTCGATGGACACCTCGAGTTGCTCTCGCGGGATGGTGCCGCCGTAGTACTCCCCTGTCGTCGTATGCTCCAAGGCAAGCCGGAACTCATATTCGCCGTCGGCTACGAAGTTATGGATGATCGAGATACCTCCTCGAGTCCCATACGGTGCACCCTCAGCACGCTCCCACTGCGTTGTGTAGCCGGAATTTGTGTACGTCGAGGAACTAGCGGCCGCATCGCGGTCTCCGACTGCCAGACGGCTTACTACGGCTGCTGCATTTAGGTAAGCATCCAACAGTGTCGGCGAGAGCAGCTGTACGTCAGCGATGTTATCAAAGTTCGCACTCTTGGTGTCGAGTGGGAGGAATTGACTCCCGTCGATATCCAGGCCAAGCAAGTCCTCTATGGATCGCTCGTACTCGATCTGGTTCAGGCGCTGAAACGTGCGACCGCCTGGGTTGGGATCGCGAACCGCGGCGGCATCGATACGTTCTTCGAGAGAAGCTGCAAGGACTTGCAAGGCGTCTCCACTAGGACGACGTACTCCCGGTGGGGGCATCATCCCAGCACGAAGCTTTACAATCATAGCTTCGGCCAAAGCGCCGTTGTCCTCCGGGCGCTCCGCATTGAAGCCTTCTAGCGACATGTTACCTCGAAGCCGCCGGTCATTGTGACAACCAACGCAGTATTGCTGCACCAAGTCATTGTCGCTTAATAGAGCGTCTTTATTATTTGATGCAGTGAAATGCGGAGTAAAGTCGCTACCGTCATGCGGTAACGCCGCGTCATCCGTGGCGGCAAGAAGCACCCCGAGCGCAGCAAATATTCCGGTTAAAGTTTTCACAAGCTCAATATACGAGGGTACGGGTTGTGCGTCAGTGGTCGTCGTGGTTTAGTTCGTACTGACGCTGTGTGTATACATTCTCTGCAGCCTGCTTTCGGTCTCGCGCCTTTGCTGCACGCATTGCTAGGCCGTGCGTACTTTCAGACTGCACGGAGGGGATTGAGATTGCCCGTTCCAGTTGATTACTGTCACAAGACGGACAGACAGGCTCTTCTGAGCCTCGGACAAGTGCCTCAAAGGAGGCACTGCAGGCTTTGCAAGAGTATTCGTAGATTGGTATGATGAAATCACTTATGAGAGAATCAACACTGTCACATCCAGACTACACTAAAGCACGGGGCAGGCGCAACGCCCTAGGTGCTTTGTTCTCCTTAGCACTTCTGCTTGTTGCAGCTAACCCTCTCAGTCTTGTTGCACAGCAGCAGGCGCCAACGCTAGATCGCGCGGAACTCATGGTTTTCGCTCGTGCTCATATCGCAATGAATGAAGCGAGAGATGAGTTCCATGCCGAAATGGGAAGTACCCATGAAGAGCAAGCCCGTGCCCGTGCGCGCGCCGCTTTTGAGGAGAAAGTGGTGTCGATCTTTTCTGAGCATGAGCTAGCCCAGGACGACTACGAACGGATAGTGCTTATCGTCAGCCTTGATGCGACGGTTCGGGAGCTCTTGGAAGAGATCATGACAGAGTTGGCCACACAATCCCCTGCCAACGATGGCTAGTCTTCACTGACAGTCACCATTGCCCTCTTGCGGCGTTAGCTAGCTCAGCGCCCTTTTTACGATGGACTCCAGCCAGGAGAGAATGACTATGACCCCGCTGCGCTCCTTCGCCACTCTTTTGCTATCAGCTCTGGTTACTAGCTGCGCGACTCAGCAAACCAGCACCGCAGTTGCTTACACGGGAGCCACCGTATGGGACGGTACAGGAGCTGCCGCAGTCATGAACGCGACTATCCTTGTTGACGGGGGTAGGATTCTCGACATCGGTGCGGATGTAGATGTCCCGGGTGGCGCGACAGAGATCGACCTATCCGGCAAGTATGTGATTCCTGGACTGATTGAGGCTCACGGGCACGTAACCGGCGCCTGGGCCCCGGAAAGTGTGACGGACCCACAGGACCGGATACGTGGGGACCTGGAACTCTACGCTCGCTACGGCGTGACGATGGTCAACAGCCTGGGGGACGGCCCAGACTTGATCGCCGTCCGGGATGCGGCGTCACCCACCGCTGGCCATGCTCGAGTAATGGGCTCTGGCGCAGTGATTGCTGGGGACGATCCTGCCCAGGCACGAGCTGATGCACTCGCAAACGCCGACATGGGCGCAGATTTCCTCAAGCTCCGCGTCGATGACAATCTCGGCGCTGGCCGCAAGATGGCTTGGGAGGCGGTGGACGCCGTGATGCAGGTCGGCCGAGAGCGTAACATTCCCGTAGCAACACACCTCTACTACCTGGAAGACGCAAAACGTCTGATTGACATGGGCACAGGCATGCTCGCCCACTCTGTTCGGGACGTAGAGGTCGACCAGGAGTTGATCGCCGCTCTCCGTGAAAGCGGGATCTGCTACGTACCAACCTTGGTTCGCGAGGTCAGCACTTTCATCTATCGGGACCGACCTGATTGGTTTGACGACCCCTTCTTCCTCCGTCACGCGAGCAGCTCAGAGATGGAGCGCGCGTCCCAACCTGACTTCATGGAGCGGAACCGTAGCACATCTGCGGAGGCCTACCGTATGGGACTCCCACAGGCACAGCAGAACGTAAAAATTCTTCACGATGCTGAGATTCCTATCGCCATGGGTACGGATGCTGGCCCTGCCGCTCGTTTCCCTGGTTTCTTCGAACACGAGGAGCTTGTATTGATGGCTGAGGCAGGCTTGACTCCTGAGGAAATCCTCATGAGCGCTACAAGCGTCGCGGCCGGATGCCTCATGCAGGACGACATCGGGACGCTCCAAACAGGTAAGTGGGCTGACTTCTTGGTAATGGGAGAGAACCCTCTCGAAGACATACTCGCAACTCGGTCGCTAGAACGCGTCTTCATCGGTGGAACCGAGGTCGCGGTCGAATAGCATAACGTCCAGGCATACTGCTCGAGCCCCAGTTGACTAGACGGTGTCAGTCGACCGGGGCCGCCTCGTCATCAACCTGAGGCTACCTCAGTCCGATTTCATTGCTGCTAAAAGGAGTCTCCGTGAACCGCTACGCCACAGAGCTGATTGGGACGTTCTTCCTGGTATTCACAATCGGGATGACCGCAGTACTGGGGACGGACGCAGCACCGATCGCGATCGGTGCAACCCTCATGGTCATGGTCTACATGGGGGGGCATGTCTCAGGGGCTCACTACAACCCGGCGGTGACTCTCGCGATTTCCATCAGAGGTGGCATGCAGAAATCGGACGTGCCCCCATACATGGTCGCTCAAGTGATCGGTGCACTTCTTGCCAGTTTAGCTGTGGTAGCAATCACTGGATCGCCGTTTTCTCCACAACCAGTGGCCGCGTACGGACTCGGTGGCGTGTTTCTCGCTGAAGTACTGGTAACGTTCGCACTAGTGCTCGTGATCCTGAACGTGGCGACTTCAGAAGCCACAGCCGGCAATTCGTACTACGGTCTGGCAATTGGCTTCACTGTAATGGCTGGCGCGTACATCGCCGGTCCAGTGTCTGGTGGCGTCTTCAATCCTGCTGTAGGAATCGGACCAACTTTGGTCCATACCGTGATTGGGGGGGGTGACCTCGGGAGCCTATGGCTCTACCTAGCTGGTCCGTTCCTAGGAGGTCTGGCCGCAGTTCCTGTCTTCAACCTGCAGAGCTCTAGCGCCCCACCGGCCGAATAGTTCTTGCCTGCCGCTAGTGCGGTGAGGTTCCCGTTACGTACGGGAGGTCCTCTCTCGCCCCCCAGTCCCGCCAGGATCCATCATAGAACTTCGTCTCATAGCCTAGCAAACGTGCCGCGAAGTATGTGAAGCTGGCCCGCATGCCGACCATGCAATAAGCGACGACTATATCTCCGTCGTCTACCCCCGCGTCGTTGAAGAGCGTCCGAAGCTCGGACCGCTCGTGGAGACGTGGCACTGGACGGCTCTCTATGAGATTCTCCCAATACATCTGCACGCCACCTGGAATGTGGCCGGGGTTGACCCTACCACCAAGCCCGCCGTCTTCTCCCGTGTACTCGTTGTCCGGACGCGCATCGATGAGTGCGACTGTGTCGATGTTAAGTCGTTCGTTGATCCAGTCAGCACTCACCAAGATGTCGCTCTGCAAAGCTAATTCGATATTGCCTGGCACTACGTCAGGATCATCCATAGAGACTTCTCTTGCATCCTCCTGCCATCCGCCGAATCCACCATCCAACATGGACACCCTACCCTCAAGCCCCATCACCTCGAGTGTCATAAAAAGTCGCGAGGCGTAAAGGGGATTAGCGGCGTAGACGACAAGGTGGTGGTCCTCGGTAACACCTGCGTTCTCTAAAGCAGCCTCGATATCAGCCTGGGATGTTATTTCGAAGCCCCACGCTGGGTCTCCATCCCAGATGATCTGCGACATATCCAAGAAACGAGCACCTGGAATATGACCCGAATGGTAACGAGTTCGCTGCATGCCTGCGTGCAATATCAACACGTCTGGATCCGACAGGTGCTCGCTCAGCCAGTCAGCAGAAACAAGTAGACCGGGAGACTCCTGGGCGTGGGTCGACCCAAAGGAAAACACAACTAAAACCGCTACCACTAACAATGCCTGTAGCAATCCTTTTCTAGCTCTCCTCATGGTATAGCACCTGCTACCCAAGGTGGTCATTACCGTCGTCGGATTCTTCATCTAGTGAGCCTCGCTAGGTCCAGAAGCCCCTTTCGGAATCCGGATCAGCTCGACGAGTTCCTGTACATGCGGTGGAGGTGGAGGCGTGAACCGGGACACCGTCAGGGTAACCAAGAAATTTACGAGCATCCCCACGGTCCCAATGCCTTCTGGACTGATTCCAAACCACCAGTTAGCAGCATTATCCAGCTCAGGATGTATCAACCTGAAGTAGACGATGTATGCAGCAGTTAAAGTCACCCCTGAGATCATGCCGAGGATTGCTCCCTCGCGGGTAGTCCGCTTAGAGAAAATCCCAAGGATGATGACGGGGAAAAACGAAGAAGCCGCCAGCCCGAAGGCGAACGCTACTACCTGAGCTACAAATCCCGGCGGATTGATCCCAAAATACCCAGCGATCACAACAGCAACAGCTGCTGAAATCCGGGCAGTGAGTAGTTCGCCCTTCTCTGTGATTGCAGGCAAGAAAGCCCGTTTGAGTAGGTCGTGACTTACTGCAGAAGAGACTACAAGCAGAAGCCCTGCGGCCGTAGACAAAGCTGCTGCCAGTCCACCAGCGGCCACGAGGCCCACGACCCAAGCCGGCAGGTTGGCAATCTCAGGATTTGCAAGAACCATGATATCACGGTCGACTGTCAACTCGTTAGTCATTGGTGAGTCCGGGCCAACAAACTGGACGCGCCCGTCTCCGTTCGCGTCGTCAAACTCTAAAAGCCCGGTTGCCTCCCAGTTTGTGAACCACTCGGGCATCTCGGTATATGGGGTATCTGCAACACTGTTGATGAGGTTTGTACGGGCAAAGACCGCAACCGCGGGCGCTGTCGTATAAAGCAGCGCGATAAACACTAGGGCCCAGCCTACAGAGATACGCGCGTCCCGAACACGCGGCACCGTGTAGAATCGGATGATCACGTGCGGCAGCCCAGCCGTGCCCACCATTAGAGCAGCGGTTATAAAGAAGACATCCAACATAGACTTTGTGCCGGAAGTGTAGGCCGCAAAGCCAAGCTCCTGATGAAGCCCATTCAAGCGCTCCAGAAGTGCCATCCCCGTGCCCTGATCCGTGCCACCAAGCCCCAGTTGTGGAATTGGGTTCCCGGTGATCATCATCGACAGAAAGATCGCCGGCACCATATACGCAAAGATCAGCACGCAATACTGCGCAACCTGCGTGTACGTGATCCCCTTCATCCCCCCTAACACCGCGTAGAAGAGGACGATGAAACACCCGATTATCACACCTACATTCACGTCGACTTCCAGAAAACGTCCAAACACGATGCCCACACCGCGCATCTGGCCAGCCACGTAAGTGAAAGACACGAAAATGGCACACACGACTGCGACAATACGTGCCGTCTGTGAGTAATACCGGTCCCCAACAAAGTCCGGAACCGTGAATGCACCGTACTTACGTAGGTACGGTGCCAGTAGCAGGGCGAGAAGCACGTAGCCGCCGGTCCATCCCATCAAATAGACCGAACCGTCGTAACCCATGAATGAGATGAGGCCAGCCATTGAAATAAACGAGGCTGCGCTCATCCAATCAGCAGCGGTTGCCATCCCGTTCGCTAACGGAGAAACACCCGTACCCGCAACGTAGAAATCTTTAGTAGATGTAGCTCGAGACCAAACTGCGATCCCGATATAAAGCGTGAAGGAGGCAGCGACTAATACGAAGGTCCAGGCTTGGACGGTCATATACCCTCGCTCTCGTTCACGTCAAACTCCTGGTCGAGCCTGTTCATGAGTTTTACGTATACAAAGATCAGAACGACGAAGACGTAGATGGAGCCTTGTTGTGCGAACCAAAACCCGAGAGGGAAGCTGGTTCCTGGCAGATTGATCGCGTTAAGTGGCCCTGTGAGAATGATCCCAAAACCGTATGATACCAGGAACCAGATAGCGAGAAGGATCCACATGTACCGGATGTTTCTGCGCCAGTATTCAGCGTGTCTCTTCGTGACCTCGAGATCGGTCACGGCAGGCTGGCTGGGCAGAGCGCTTTCGGACGGCTGCTCGTTCATGTAGCGCTCTCGAAAAGGGGCAGGAAGCTTTTAATGGTCGGGCATTATGGGTCGTCAGAGCCTGCGATGAAAGCTCATCCAGTCACGACGACAGCTAAGTCGGACAGCACACTCTAGAAGATCATGTTCTCCGCAACACCTCATCCATGCTACCAACCAGTGATCATTTTCTATCAATTGGGCCAGGGTCGTTGCTCCACATTCTGCAGAGGTTGAGGCTGAACGACCTGACGCTCGCCCATGTCATAGATCTGGCCAGAACTCAAGAAGAAGAACTTACCATTTTCTCCAGTAGTGCTTTGATTGTCGTATATAACGGCGTACGACGGGCCCATCACCTGAAACCGGTCTCCCCTTACCACGATGCCAGTGTCCTCGTCGAGGCCAATACCGAGAAGCTCGGGGTGCGCTTCGATCACTTCAATCATATCGAACTGGCGATTACGCCTCAGTAGGTGCTGGTCAATCCCTACGTTGCGCAGATAACCGAAACCACGCTGGTGGTCGCCCATCATAATGTCGTTCCCACTTGTATCCCCCCTGACCAGGAACGACGCTAGGATTGAAGCCCCGGCCGAGGAACCACCAATCACGCCCCCACGATCAAGGACTTTCTGGAGTTCCTCCTCCGTCTTCGTATCTCCATAGATATCGACCAACCGCCACTGCCGTCCGCCAAAAAAGAATACGGCGTCGGCAGTTCGGAGGGGCTCCACAAACTCATCTGTGTCAGCCACCACCTGATCTCTAGTGTGCAGGACGGTCAGGTTACGTGCGCCGTTTGCCCTCCACGCTTCGAGCCCCCGATACGAATTGTCGTAATCGTCTTCCTCTCCAGCCGTGGGTATTAGAACGATATCCGCGTCCGGACCACCCGCGAGTTGAATGAACCGCTCAAAGAGTTCTGGAGATCGCATAGCTCCACCCACAACGACAAGCGAACCATTTTCAGGTCCTACAACCGGGCTGTCCGCTCTTTCCCAGGAGAGTTGTGATGCGGCGGGGGTTACTCCTAAAGCGCCTGCAGCAACGGTCAAGAAAATTAGCCTAGCTAGCACGAGCATACGTCAGACCTCCGATCCGTACACGAAACGCTCCAACTCCCCGTGGATGCGCTCAACAGTCTCGTCACTGGGTGGCCTGGTCACCAAAGACACACCGATCGCCACGGCTGCATTCACGAGCAGAGACCAGACCCCCCCATGCATCCCTAATGGATGCGGTATTAGCACTAAAGTCACGTAAAGCGCCAGCAGGCCGACCAAAATGCCCGTGAGAACGCCCGCTCCAGACAGTGACCGCCGCCCAGGCATGCATACGCCCAAAATCGCTGGCATAAGCTGCAGCGCCCCTGCCCCGGACAACGTGACAAGCACAACTAAAAAATCGTAGGTGCCTACGGAAAGCAGGTACCCAACCACCAAGAGCCCAGCAATGATGATACGCCCAACCGCAACGTAGTGCGCTTGCGCCCGATCCGGCGCGACGTACCTCTGATATATGTCCCGCGTAAGGACAGTCATGTTAGCATGCAATATAGAGTCGAGCGTAGACATTGCGGCCGCGGTCGCACCTGCGAGAATCGCCCCTGTGAGCCACGGAGATGCATAAGCAAACAGCAGTTCAGGAAAGATCCTGTCAGGCACATCGAGTCCCGGCATGACTAGCGCGCCACCGAGCCCAACCAACGCAGCCGGTATGTACAGAGTCATTAGGTAGATCGGCGTCGTAGCACCCAAGAGCTTAACTGTGCGTGCATCTACGGCCGTGTAGTAACGGATCATCATATGCGGTTGAAAGACGATCCCAAACGAGAGTGTCAAAGTCATACCGATCCACATACCTGGCGTGAAAAACCCTTCTGGCCCGGGCAGCGTGAGCAGGTCCGGCCGTTCGGCTGATACACGCCGCCACAAATCGAGCGGCCCACCAAAGAGTTCATAGGAGAGAACCAAAGCCCCGATCCAGACCGCCACGTACATCCAGACACCCTGAAGAACGTCAGTCCAGTACACGGCCCGAAGACCACCCACCACTAAGTAGGCTGCAGCGACCACCAGCAGGACCAGCGTACCCAGCTCGACCGTGATGCGGCCGTCCGAAGCCACGTTGATGATATACCCGAGACCCTGGGCTTGGACCTGTATGTAGAGGATGGTGAAAACCACTGACACGACCGCAACTCCGACCCGCACCGACTCGGACTCGTAAAAATCTGCAAGCATATCCGCCGGTGTGATATAGCCGAACGCCTTCCCAAGGGCCCAGATGCGT
>DEAM01000010.1:0-6504 GCA_002347035.1 Gemmatimonadales bacterium UBA2982
GTGGTGTTTGTGCTCATTGATAACAATGGCGGTGGGATCTTTCACATGTTGCCAGTAGCTGAGCATGAGCCTGATTTCACGCGACTCATAGCTACGCCCCATGGCCTAGACCTTAGCCATGCAGCTGCCCTTCACGGAATCGTATTACGAGACGTCACTATTCCAGAGCTGACAGAAGAGCTTGGACGGGCTGTGGCGGACGGTGTAACGACAGTGTTGAGGGTCCAAACTGATCGTATTGAGAGCCATCGGCGCCGGGTCGAGTTAGCAGAGGCAGTTGGACGGAGTGTGCGAGAAGCGCTTAGATAGCCAAGCGTTCCAAAGGAGAAAGCCCAGGAAATGACTATGCCGGACTGGAAAGAAGTGAAGGCTTACGATGACATCACATACCACAAGAGTGGTGGTGTCGCGCGTATCGCGTTCAACCGTCCCGAGGTACGGAACGCATTCCGTCCAGACACACTTATCGAGATGCAGGAAGCCTTCAAGGATGCAGGTGAGGATACCGACATTGGGGTCGTGCTTCTAACTGGCAACGGCCCGGCGAAGGATGGGAAATGGGCCTTCTGCGCCGGTGGTGACCAAAAAGCGCGAGGTGACGCCGGTTACGTTGGGTCCGCGGGTATACCTCGGCTTAATGTGCTCGAGCTCCAGCGCTACATGCGGTCGATGCCGAAGCCAGTAATCGCTCTAGTTGCCGGGTACGCAATCGGGGGCGGCCACGTGCTGCACGTGGTGTGTGATATGACAATCGCGGCAGACAATGCTGTCTTTGGTCAAACAGGACCGATCGTGGGCTCCTTCGACGGAGGATTCGGATCTTCATTTCTTGCGCGCCACGTAGGCCAGAAGCGTGCCCGAGAAATATGGTACCTATGCAGGCAGTATTCAGCTGAGGAAGCCTACGAGATGGGCATGGTGAACAAGGTCGTGTCGCTAGAACGGTTAGAGGCAGAGGGTTGGCAGTGGGCCCAGGAGATCCTGGAAAAGAGCCCATTGGCGATCCGGTTACTGAAGAGTGCATTCAACGCTGACGTGGACGGACAGGCGGGCCTGCAAGAGCTGGCAGGGAATGCCACCCTCCTGTTTTATATGACCGAGCAGGGCCAAGAGGGTAGGAACGCTTACGTGGAGAAACGCAGGCCCGAATTCCAGAAGTATCCTTGGCTTCCCTGGTAGAGAAGACCTATGAGAAAGTGCAGACCCGTATGGATAGCATCTCTCGTTGGCCTAATGTGGGTATTAGCCTGCGGCCCCAACCAGGCGCTATGGGAACCAACGCCCGAGATGGTTTCGACTGAAGCTCCTGACTCGTTTGTCGTCGAGGTGGAGACCAGCGAGGGCAGCTTCCAGGTGAAGATGATCCGCGAGTGGTCCCCGCTCGGTGTCGACCGCGTTTACCACCTAATGAGCAACGACTTTTATGCTGGCGCCCGCTTCTACCGCGTGTTACCCGAATTCGTAGCCCAATGGGGTTTTTCGGGTAATCCAGCCCTCGATTCGATCTGGGAGGACCGCACCCTTGAAGATGAGCCTACGGTAGCCAGCAATGTTCGTGGTACGGTCAGCTTTGCGCGGGCTGGGCGTCGGTCGCGCAATTTCACGCTCTTTATCAACCTCGTCGATAATGAACGACTCGATGGGTTGCTCTCCGGAGGCGTGGTAGGGTATCCACCAATAGGTAGGGTTGAGAGGGGGCTCGAGGTTGTCGATGGCTTTTACGCGGGCTACCAAAACGACCCGCCTTTTCAGGATTCCCTTGAAATACGTGGAAACGCGTACCTTAGGCAGAGCTACCCGCAGCTCGACTCCATCATAAGCACGCGCGTGATCACAGGGTGGCCTTGAGCGCAAAGGTCACACGACTCCAAGCCTGGGTTCTCGCCGCTCGGCCCAAGACACTCACAGCAGCGGTTGCACCTGTGCTCGTGGGTACCGGGCTCGCGGCCCACGATGGAGCTTTGGCGATCCTCCCGGCTGCGGCTGCTCTCCTAGGCGCGGTCTTAATCCAAATCGGCACAAACCTAGCGAATGACTACTATGACTTTGTTCGTGGAGCTGATACTGAGGATCGCGTAGGGCCCATTAGGGTGACTCAGGCCGGTCTACTGTCGCCCGCGAGTGTCCGTAATGCCATGGCAGGAGTGCTAACCAGTGCCGTGTTTGTCGGAGTCTACCTCGTAGCTATCGGCGGATGGCCGATTGTCTGGATTGGTTTGGCCTCGGTCGCGTGTGCAGTCCTCTATACGGGAGGACCATTTCCGTTGGCTTATCACGGGCTGGGTGACGTCTTCGTCTTCGTCTTCTTCGGGCTTGTTGCTGTGGGAGGCACCTATTTTGTGCAGGCACTTTCTTGGTCTCCGGACGTGCTCTTGGCGGGTGCGGCTATGGGGTCCCTAAACACCGCGATACTCGTTGTGAATAACCTTAGGGACATCGAGACAGACGCCAGGGTCGGCAAGCGCACGCTTGCAGTCCGCTTAGGGCCTATCAGAACGAAGGTGGAATTTGGCGTACTTATTCTGTTTGCCCTGGTGGCTCCCGTTGTCGGCGTTCTTTTCTTCGGCTGGCCTATAGCCTCATTGGTCGCGCTTGTCGCCGCCCCTTTCTGCCGTGAGCCTCTGCGTGCCGTCGCCAACTTCAGCAATCCCCGGGAGCTCATTCCGGCGTTGGGTGCTACAGCGAGGGTCGTGGCGATCTATGGGCTGAGTCTTGCTCTAGGTCTAGGTCTGGGCTGAGGGTGATCGACCTTCTGAGCTGCATCGATATGGATGCTGAAGCTACCGCTCTTGAGAGCGATGACCGGTCTTGGACGTACCGCGAACTTGATAAGGCGGTAGAACAACGGGCGGTTGATCTGCATTCCGGTGGAGTGACTCGGGGCTGCGTCGTGCCATTGGTGGTTCGCCAAGACGCTGAGAGTGTGATTGACTTGCTGGCGCACTGGCGTGCAGGTGCGACTCCCGCACCCCTTAACTCCAGGCTTCGCCTCGCTGAGCGTGAAGCCGCCCTGAGTGCGCTTGCCGGCATTGAGGCGTCCGCCGCCCAAGTAGTTCTTTGGACGTCTGGCACTGGTGGCCAGCCACGGGGGGTCGCGATTTCAATTGAGGCACTCCAAGCCAATGCTCGCGCTTCTGCAGAGCGACTTGAGTTGAGTCGGGAAGACACCTGGCTCGTGTCTTTGTCACCAGCTCATGTGGGTGGCCTCGTACTGATCACTCGTTCGCTTCTCTTGGGCAGCCGCCTGCTTGCGTGCGGTCCATTCAATGCCGAGCGCGTTAACCAGCGTCTCTCTGAGATCACGCATATTTCGCTAGTGCCGACGCAGCTCAGTCGGATTCTCGAATTACGAAATGGGCAACCTCCACCCGAGACGTTTCAATGTGCCTTAGTCGGGGGTGCTCAAACTCCCAAGGGCCTTCTCGATCGTGCTGTCTCTACCGGATGGCCGATTGCGTTGACTTATGGTCTAACTGAGCTGACGTCCCAGGTGGCGACGGCACCCCCAGAGTTGACCCGGAAGAAGCCAGGTACGGTCGGCGCGCCGCTTTCCGGCGTAGAAGTTCGCCTTGATGAGCGTGGTGAGATACAGGTACGTGGCGATACGCTTGCTTCTGGTTACGTGGGCGACTACTCCGAGAGTCTTACTGACGGCGAGGGCTGGCACTGGACAGGTGATCTGGGTTCGTTTGATAGCGACGGTCACTTATGGATTACCGGTCGCCGCACCGACCGGATCGTGACCGGAGGGGTAACAGTGGACGCTGCCGAAGTTGAGGAGGCGCTTAGGTCCCATCCTGCTGTGGCTGACGCGTGTGTGGTTGGGATTCCTGACGAAGAGTGGGGCGAGCGAGTTGGAGCGTGGGTCGAGCTAGCTGACGAAGGTCCTACTAGGGCAGTCCTGGATGCTCACCTGCGCGAGCTGCTGAGTTCATCCAAAATCCCACGCAGCTATCACTTTGGAACACCCGTACCGCGTAACGCGAATGGCAAGCTCGATCGGACGACGGTAAGACAGGTCTTATCGTAGCGTCACCTTAATTGGCTCACTGAGAACGCGAACACGGTCTGAGATGTGAACTCCTCACCAGGACGAAGGATCGTAGAAGGAAAGTCCGGCTGATTCGGAGAGTCTGGATAGTGCTGTGTCTCTAGACACAAGCCGCCCCGTCTATTGTACGTACGGCCTAATTTTCCCGTCATCTCACGGAGCCCGTTAGCGGTGTAAAGCTGCATGCCTGGCTCGGTTGTGTATACATCGAGGATGCGCCCTGAATTAGGCTCTTCGACGTGAGCAGCACGGGTTAGTCCAGGCCCGGAGCGGTTTAAGACAAAGTTGTGATCGTAGCCCCCACCAATGCGTAGCTCAGGGTGGTCATCGTCGATACGTGCCCCAACCGGGAGAGGCGCACGAAAATCAAGCGGCGTACCTGCCACGGGCTCGATTGAGCCCGTGGGGATTTGTGTAGAGTCGAACGGTGTGTAACGGTCAGCGTCGATTGTGAGAACATGATCATGAACTGTCCCCGCACCTGCTCCTGCAAGGTTGAAGTAGGTGTGCTGGGACAGATTGATGTGGGTGGCCCGATCGGTGGTCGCTGAGTAATCAACGACTAGTTCGTCGTTGTCTGTAAGCGTATAACTGACGGTTACCAAGACGGTTCCCGGGTACCCTTCGTGACCGTCCGGATTAGTGTGGGTGAAAGTCACACGGACCCCTCGATCAGTCTGCCCAGTCTCTGCTTGCCACAACATCTTGTCGAAGCCCTGGATTCCGCCGTGTAGGTGATTGGGGCCATTGTTTCTTGCAAGAGTATACGTCTGGTTATCAAGCGTGAACTGACCTCCAGCGATGCGGTTTGCGTAACGGCCGACCACAGTGCCGAACTGTGGGTGCCCCTGCACGTACTGGTCGAGATCGTCGAAGCCAAGGACCACATCATCCAACGTGCCCTCCCGGTCTGGCACTCGTATCGACACGATAATCGCACCGTAGGTCATAGCGCGGACCTCGACACCATTAGCGTTAGTCAATCTGACAATCTCTACATGCGTACCATCTGGCATCGTACCGAACAGCTCAGTCTCAACGCTGCTTCGGTCAAATAGTTGGACCGCTGAACATGCGACGGTCAGCCACGCGAGGAAGACGGATAAGCTTCTAACTCTGTGCATTGCCTGACGGTGCACCTTCTGGTGAGCGTGTCTATCAGAACTGACTGTGTACCGGCAAGCAGGTGCTCTAGAACTTACTGAAAAAACTCCAGATCAATTCGCTTGCGATTGTGCCTGTTTGATCCTGAGGGCTAGGCCACTCATGCCCCCAATCGTTAATCCGGTGATACCACACTTCATTGCCGTTTTGGCCATTTCTGTAGTAGAAGGCCTGTGTGCTCGGAGCTACGAACACACTGTCTATCGTCGTGGTGTTATTCAAACCTGCCCAGAATGAAACGACCTCATCTACATGTGGCGGGCCGGCGATTGGCACAACGCTATCATCGATGCCGTGAATCTGCAGGACGGGAGTAGGCTCTGATGGATTGCAGTTATTCCAATCGTATTCACTCATATTACCCGTCACTGAAGCTATTCCTCGAAAGACGTCGTGAGCCTCACACGCGAGTGTGTAACTCATGTAGCCGCCATTCGACATTCCGAAAGCAAACGTACGCTCAGGATCTAATTGATGCTCGGCTTGGAGATCTCTAGCCAATTCCGATAAATACGCGACGTCGTCGGTTGAGCTTATAGTCAGGTACCAGTTTGCATTCCAGTACCGCTTGCCATCGCGGTTCGTTGTTCCGTTGGGGTAGGCTACTGCGAAGCCATGAATATCTGCAGCGTCGTTCATTCCCGAGTACCACTGTAGAATCTCTCCATTACTTCCGTAACCGTGAAGAGCCAAAAGCAATGGAGCGTTAACTGGCAAGTTATTTGGCTTATATAGGATGTGGCTTCTTTCAGGGGCAGAGTTTTCCGTTCCAATCGAATTTTCGACACCGCTCTTACATGCGATGCTCATGAGCAAAAGCACTGGGACGGTTCGCTTCGCGGTCATTCGCGATCTCCATCTATTCAAGTGCTTTGCCCTTTAGTGTGCCGCTTCGTTTCGCTTGTTCGCGTGGTCTGACAAAAGGATCACCGGCCTCCGAACCCGACCCTAAATCCGATCCGAAACGTCATAAGATTGGCCTCGCTTCGGTTCGGAAAGATGTTAATCGTCCCGTCCACATTGTCGGTTATGTCACCTTCAGTGAGGAAGTTAGCGATACCGTTCTGATGGCGTTCGACCCCTACGTCAATTGACAGCGGAATGTCTNNTCGCATGCCTCCGCCCACTCTCCATGCTATAACCCCATCGGAATAGTTCGTAGTGTTTAACTCATCCTTCACATTGTGCCCGTCGTCGTCGTCACCCAGCGACGTAGTGGTGGCAAAGAATGAGAACCCTCCAGTCGCGTACACGTAAGGCTCCACAACGCCTATTCGGACTGCATATTC
>DEAM01000010.1:6798-7423 GCA_002347035.1 Gemmatimonadales bacterium UBA2982
AACGCCTATTCGGACTGCATATTCTGGGCCGATCCCACCGTAAAAGATGCTATTCGTCGTCTCAAGGTTGAGATTGATCCGGCAACTAATTAGGTGGCAAACGTCATATCTTTCGATCCCGTAGATCAGTAGGCCTAAGTCACCCCGAAGACGAAGCCGGCCTTTATCTGCAAAGGCCCACGCTCCGTGCATTTGCCCACCAGTAGCGTCATCAATAAAAGTCTTCAGTTCTCCTACAGGGTCGCCATCTACGAAGCTAAGGCTTACGAATCCACGAGGAGCATTCCACTCCTGAGCGCTGACGTTCCCTGCAAACAGGATCCCGAATACCACTGTCAGGGCTGTCCACCTTATTCGGCGTCTCATGACTCTCTCCCGTAAGAGTTGCTCAAGTAGATAAGAGCACGGTCCATGCCGAAGCATAAATAACGATATAAAGACCTGGTAAATCATAACTTAGAAGGAAAGCGTAGGTGGAGTTCAATTCGGGTGTGTCCAACTTTAGGGACATGTAACACGCAGAACCGAGCAAGTGTAAGGGTCTTGCTGCTCGGGTTAGGAGACGGGCATCTTCGCGCTGATGAATGAATATAGGCGACGCTCACATTTCATTCCCCGTACCCGG
>DEAM01000030.1 GCA_002347035.1 Gemmatimonadales bacterium UBA2982
AATTGTTCTTCTTCCACTTTTTCCCGTGCCTGTTCCGGGCGGCCCCCATTCCCTCCAACCTCATGCGCCTGGAACAAATAATTGGCGAACTTCGCTCCGGCGAATCGATCATGGAACCTCTTCGTCTCGTGGAACCGTGTCCTGAATTCGTCGACGATCTGGTCTGCGTCATCAGTGATATCGAGGAACTCTGTTTTCACCAGTGCCATGGCCGCGGAAAGCATTGCTTTGTAGGAGATCGCCTTGGCCCTGGTAAGGTCTCCCGAATCCAAAAACAGTTGAGCTTCAAACACTTCACGTTCGCTTGACTGAAGCAAGAACTCTATAAGGGGAACGATTTCTCCAGCACACTCACCTTCACCATAATCCTCCATTGAGTACTCGCGTGGGTCACCCCAGTCCGAGTAGAAAGACGGGTCCTCTGCATAAGCCGGCACGGCTGTCAGATCCTGGAGGAATCTCTTCACTTCCGCCTTACCTAACCGCCCCACGAAGTCCGTGAATGACTCACTGTCTTCTCTTTCCTGCACGTACCGCCCAGTAACCCGTCGGACGACTTCCGGAATGTTCTTAGATGGAATCGCCAGGGTCGCAAGACCGAAGGATCCCGCATTTTCGCTCCACTTTCCACCAAGCACGACCTGGAAGTGAGGAACTAGTCGTCCATCTTTCTTGCGGCTAATCCCGTAAAACCCAAGGTCTGATACATGGTGCTGCCCACATGAATTGAAGCAGCCACTAGCCTTGATACGTAGTCCGCGCAGAGCTTCGTCAGACTCCTCATCAAGTTGCGCCATGTGACCCGAAAGCTCAGCTGCGAGCCCGCGTGACGATGCAATCCCAAGCTTGCACGTATCGGTTCCCGGACAGGCAGTCAGGTCAGCAATAGTCTCGGCACCGGGTTGTCCAAGGTCGACTGCTTCGAGCGCCTCATAAAGACGCGGCAGGTCAGCTTCGCTAACCCAGCGAAGGACGATATTTTGCTCCACCGTAAGGCGAACGGCATCGCCGACGAACTCCCGTGCAATATCAGCCAAGGCTCTCATCTGGTCTGACGTAATATCGCCCAGAGGAAGCTTGATCGTCGCTACGGCATATCCTTCTTGACGCTGCGCGCGCACGTTCGTGCGGTGCCAAGAATGGAAGCCACCCGAGTGATCTCCGTTACCTTTAAACTCAAGCGTGGCCCCTTCTACCAGAGGCTTTTCCTCATAGTGTTCAAGTTCCTCAAGGTAGGCTGTCCACTGGGGGTCATATGGTAACTCTGCCCGTTCCTCGAAAACCAGCCGACGAAATTCTTCGATGCCAAGCTTCGCGACTAGGAACTTGATCCGAGCCCGGCCTCGGTTCTCTCTTTCACCTAAGCGGGAAAACACGCGGCACACCGCCTGTGACAGCGGAAGTATCTCGTCCTCGGTTACAAATCCATCTAGCAGCTGAGCCGGATGAGGGATGGCTCCAAGGCCACCTCCGACGTAAAACTCAAATCCGCGCTGCTCCACCCCATTCTCCATACGCGTCGCAGCAACGAAACCAAGGTCATGCATGTTGACTAGCCCACACGCTTCATTAGCACAGCCCGAGAATGCGGGCTTCATCTTGCGACCGAAGTCCTGGACATCTGGATGGCCAAGAAGGAACGTCTTAAGAGCCTCAGCGTAAGGACTAATGTCGAAGACCTCAGTCTTACAAACCCCTGCTAGGTGACATGCGGTGACATTCCGCACGGAGTTACCACACGCTTCTCGTGTCGTAATCCCCACCGCTGCCAGACGACGCATGATGTCCGGCGTGTCCTCGATGTGCACGAAGTGGAGTTGGATGTCTTGTCTAGTCGTCACATGGGAGATGCTATCCGCGTAGTCTTCAGCAACTTCTGCTAGAACATCGATCTGCTCATTCGTCATCCTCCCATAGGGGATCTTAATCCGTAACATGCCCGGGGCATCCCACACGGTATCAGGACCCTTAGTTGGGTGCTCCGAGTATGGCAGCGGCTGATTGTCGTCCCCATCGTGACGATGACCGTTGTCGTAGCGCTGCCCGTAAACACCACGCCGAAGACGAGTTTCGGCAAAGAGCCGCTCATCGATCTCCCCACGGCGCCTCAGCTCGATCTGCGTCTCAAAGATCTCAATCTCCCGACCCAAATCCTCAGGGATTTGACCATCCAGTTTCTCACTCCAAGAGTCTTCCATCGTCACACCTTTTGGTTACGAAATGCCTGCAACAACCCTGATGGCAGCCGCTGTTGGGTTCTCTTCCAGACTTTCTATACGTTCTAATGCGCGCCGCGCAACCTCACCTACTATAAGGGTTGCTGGACCTCTCAAGCCTGCAGCGTGAATTTCCTTATCAAGTGTGCTCAGGTTCCCCACCACAACCTCTTCGTCTTCCCGTGATGCCTTTGCTACAGCAATAGCAGGGGTATCCGGTGATCGACCCTCCTTGATGAGCCCCTGTAGTACTTTTGGTGCCGACTTTAGACCCATCAGGACTACGACTGTCTCTTCTTGGGGATCTAGCACACCCTTTGTTGGCCCAGCAGTGTCGTGACCCGTACGCACAGTGAATCCCCTAGCGAGATCTCGCTGTGTCAGTGGAGTACCGGCAGCAGCTGGCGCGGCCAGTATAGAACTCACACCAGGCACGACTTCCCATGTGACCCCAGCCTCAATCAAAGCGTCGACCTCTTCCCCACCACGACCGAAAACAAACGGATCGCCGCCATGCAGCCGCACCACCCTCTTCCCCGCCATAGCACCTTCAATCATAAGGGGAATCCGAAGAGGAATCCTCCTCACACCCTCCGCATCGGAAGCATGCGGACTCGCCCGATGTCCCACATCCACAACCTGAGTACCCGGTAGCGCTAACTCCAACACCTCTGGCTCGACAAGTGCGTCATGTAAGATCAAGTCAGCTCTCTGTATTCGGTCTAACGCCCTTAGTGTGAGCAGCTGTCGACTCCCAGGGCCCGCTCCTACAATCGCAACACTACCCGGCTCGAATAACTCCTCTTCCTCATTAAAGAGCACCTCAATCCGTTCCGAAGCGGCCGAAGTATCGCCTGAGTCAACTAAGCGGGTAATGGTCGGGTCAAAAAGAGCCCGAAGCAGCTGGCCACGCTTCTGAAGCCCCTTGAGCCCTCGGGACCGTAGTCTAACCATAAGGTCGGCCACCGCCGTTAGGCTCCTAGGAATTGCTGCCTCCAAAAGCCTCCGAAGCTGACCGGCTAACAAGGGAGAGCCCCCGTCGGTACTAATCGTCATCATCACCGGGCCCCGGCGAATGACAGCAGGCGAGTAAAAATCGCAATACGGCTTGTCGTCGGCTGCCTGGGCTAGGATGCCTTGGCTTCTGGCTGTATCAACCAAAGCCCGGTTTACACTAGAGTCGTCGGTAGCAGCCACCACAACCTTTGCACCTTCTACATCACCCTCATCGACAGGCCTCTGGTCGAAGCGCCACACATCAGGAAGGAGTTCTTCGATCTCTTGCCCTATCTCGATCGCTACAAGGTGGACTCGCGCACCGGCGTGAATGAGTGGCACAGCCTTCTCGGCCGCGACCGCACCGCCGCCGGCGAGGAGGACACGCTGTCCTTTCAGTCCAACTAGTTGAATTGGATACCCCATATTGAGCTCCATGAGCTCATGAGTCCATACGAAAAAGCCCCGACTTCTTCAGGGAAGCCGGGGCTCGGGAGAATTGCCGCGTCCGCTAGGCGCAGCCGGCTCCATACCGGCCATCCCTGGTCAGGATGATGCGACAACAGCAACAGGCGGATTGATCAATGCTTCTCATAGCTCAGATGCTTCTCCCGAGCAGTATTACAGTGACAGGTTTTCTTATTAGTCATGAGAGTACAGGAAGTACCAAACGGAATCAACGGCGCTAGCCATCAGGATTGGGAACAAGTTGCCTAGGCAAAGAGGTGGATCCGTTCCTGCTAGTCTTGAGATTTCACACTAGACCTGTGCGATCCTGAGACTTTTGAGAGGAATTCCAATAAGGCCACTGAGGGTCGGAGTCTAAAACTCAATGAGCCTCATCAGGCAAAGGTGCCTCTCGACTATCGCTGACCCGAGCTCGTTCGAAGGATGGCAAAGACTCTGACGACCGCACTTGCTCTAGCCAGAATACACCATCATATGGCGCGCTATTACCCCTTGTAGCTACGAAATCCACATCGCCATCCTGATCCATATCACTCGGTACAAACTTGTCAAACATCCCTCGTCTACGCCGCGAAATATCGTGTCGAATCCACTCCCCTGCTGCATCTCCAGGATGCTCAAACCATGCGATTCTACCCATCGATGCCAGAGGGTCCATGTCCCCGTCCCGATCACGCGGACCTCGGCTATACCCGCCACCGATTAA
>DEAM01000014.1:0-49499 GCA_002347035.1 Gemmatimonadales bacterium UBA2982
TTCCCTAGTACGAGAGGACCGGGAAGGACTGACCACTGGTGTACCGGTTGTCCCGCCAGGGGCATCGCCGGGTAGCTATGTCGGGAAGGGATAACCGCTGAAAGCATCTAAGTGGGAAGCCCCCTCCGAGATGAATGCTCCCAGGGTCTTCGGACCCTCAGAAGGGCCGTACGAGACTAGTACGTTGATAGGCGGTAGGTGGAAGCGTGGTAACACGTGAAGCCGAGCCGTACTAATCGCCCGTGAGGCTTGACCGACTCCTCCCCCTCCAGCCATCACCATGCCGCGTTGAGGTTTCAGCCGAAACCTTAACCATGCGGCCGTTACAGCAGGCTCGCACACTCTCGACCTCAGTTATCACATTTGTCGGTGACTATTGCGTAGAGGCTACACCCGTTCCCATCCCGAACACGGCCGTTAAGCTCTACCGCGCGGATGGTACTGCCGGGGTCGCCCGGTGGGAGAGTACGTCGTTGCCGGCTTCTTGCTGGTAGCCCCCAGGTCTTTAAGGCTTGGGGGTTTCCGTTTATAAGAGGTATGATCTAGTAACGGGCCGATTACTTGAGTCGCAGGAGTACGTGGCTGAGCTTTGACGACTTTGAATTCTTTGCACCTTTAGGCTGACCATGCCGACCGACGGACCTTCCCAAAGTACTACGAGAGCAGGATACGTCGCTCTTGTTGGGCGGCCCAATGCAGGCAAATCAACACTCCTCAACCGCTTTGTTGGGGAGCACCTTTCGATTGTCACCTCCAAAGCCCAAACGACGTGGCAGCGAGTAACTGGTATTCGAACCAAGGGCACTGATCAGCTCATTTTTCTCGATACGCCAGGGCTTTTAGAGACGCGCGACCTATTGCAGCATGCAATGCTGGGCGCTGCCCTTGAAGCTTTGGCTGAAGCCGACGTGGCACTCCTAGTGGTCGATACGACAAAGCGTCCAACGCAAACAGATACCGATCGTATCTTAGCGGCGTTTTCGGAAATCCACCGACCTCTTCACATCGTGCTTAATAAACTTGATCAAGCAAATCTCAGCTCGATCGAAGCGTGGAAGTCATGGGCGGAGGAAGGGTTAAGTGGACAAGTCCATTCAGTATCGGCGAAGACAGGGAAAGGTGTGGACAGTTTGCTGAATGTGATCTGCGAAGACCTCCCTGAGGGTCCCTTCTTATATCCTGAAGATGACATCGCGTCCGACCCTGTAAGGTTCTTCGTCGCCGAGTTTGTTCGTGAAGCGATCTTTGAACAATTTCATCAGGAGATTCCATACGCGGTTTTTTGCCAGGTCGCCGAATTCAGAGAAAAGCAAGATCCTACCTATATCCATGTGGACATCTTTGTTGAACGGAAGTCTCAGAAAAGGATTGTGGTTGGCAATCAGGGATCGGCCATTAAGAAGCTTGGCTCAGCTGCGAGATCTAAGATCGAGCGGTTTCTTGGGTGCCACGTATACCTTGATTTGTGGGTAAAGCCTCTCCCCTCATGGCGTAAGAGTCCCGACCACCTGAGTCGGCTAGGGTTCCGTGTGCCGGTAGAAGGTGATCCGCATCAGCTCTAAGCCTCGCAAGTCCCCTATCCCTCTTAAGCTGGCAGCTACTTCGGGACAAAGCTCGTCACGGAAAGTGTCCAATGAGTGCGGTTGTTTCTGGCGCGTGAAATGAAGAAAGAGTCAGGTGATTTAGGCGTGCGAGTTATCGATGCGCTCTCTGCCAATCCTCAAAGGCCACCAAAGGCCAGAGAGCTCGCTCGAAATCTTCGGATTCCTGCGAGGCAATACCGAGGATTTATAAGTTTGCTGAAGAGACTCGAGAAACAGGGCAGGATTGAAAGAGTGAAGGGCCATCGTTACCAACTGAGGCGCACCAGAAAGAGTGAACTTGCGGGTCTGTTGACGATTACGAGGCGAGGGGACGGTTTTGTTCGTCTTGATCAAAAGGGTGGAGATGTCTTCATCCCAGCAAGCAGGTTAGGCACGGGCATGGAGGGTGATCGGGTACATGTGGAGATCAATCAACGCCGTCGAGGGAAGAATCGGGCTGGCACGGTATTGGAGGTTTTGAGCCGAGCCCGAAAAAATGTGGTTGGGAGAATATATCGAGTGAAGCGCCAGGTCTATTTGGCGCCTTTCGGTAGGGGGCTACTGGGCGACGTACTAATTCAAATGGCCCCGGATATGGAGGTGGATGAGGGGGACGTCGCGATAGTAAATTTGCGATCGTACGGAGACGCGCGGCTGCCCCCAACTGGCAGAGTCGAGCGCGTACTCGGTCGACTCTCCGATCCTGGCGTGGATGTACTTGCGATTGCTTGTGAGGCAGAGCTTCCGATTGAGTTTCCACCCGACGTGCTGAGTGCTGCTGAAGAGGCAATCAGTGCTCGGGTTAGCGACCCAGGAATACGCCGAATAGATCGGTCCAGCCTCCTCTGTTTCACAATCGACCCTTCTGATGCCCAGGACCACGATGATGCACTTTCGATTGTAGAGTTGGAAGGTGGGTCCGTTGAAGTCGGTGTGCATATAGCAGATGTAGCTCACTTCGTTCGTCCGGAGGATCCAATGGATGCCGAAGCGCGGGAGCGCGGAACAAGCGTATACCTTGTCGATCGAGTAATTCCCATGCTGCCTCCGGTCCTGTCAACTGAGGTTTGCTCACTCAATCCGGAGGTTCGGCGATTCGCGATTTCGTTATTTCTTGAGTTGGACCAGAACGGGAGTATTAAGAACCGAAGGTACGAGCGTACTGTAATAGAATGTCGCTACGCCCTTTCCTATGGGGAGGCGCAAGCCGTCCTTGATAAAAGAACTTCGATCTCTCAGGATGTGGACCGGGCCCTCTTTTTGCTCGACCAACATGCAAAGTGTATACGCTCGGAGCGCAGGGCACGGGGTGGCCTTGATCTCGATCTACCAGAAGCCAAAGTCGTCTTGGATGAGGATGGCTTCCCAATTGAGATCCAGCGCAGGGAGCGGTACGAGAGCCACCGATTGGTCGAAGATTTCATGATCTTCGCAAATGAAGTAGTGGCAAACGACCTTTGTGCACATGGCGCAAGAGCACTTTTCCGGGTTCATGAGCCACCTACGGCAGAGAGCGTCGAGGAACTCGCAGAAGCAATGTCGGCCTTAGGCCTTCAACGATTGAGAGGGAAGTCCTTGGATGCTAGCAATGTTCAGGCGCTTATAGATTCTGCGAACGGCATTGAGCAAAAGGCACTCGTTTCTAGCCTTGTGCTGCGAACTCTCCAGAGGGCTAGGTACGATAAAGACAACATTGGGCACTTCGGACTTGGTTCCGATGCGTATGTGCACTTCACATCGCCGATTCGGAGATATCCTGACCTCGTAGTGCAGCGGGCTGTGGCGGCCGCCTTTCTAGGGGATGAGGGTTTTGGAGATTTGGGTAGTGAGGCACTAAAAGTCAATGCGGAGCTGGCTAGTGCTCGGGAGCAAAGGGCGGTCGAGGCCGAGCGGGAAACGGTCGCGCTAAAAAAGGTTGAGTTTATGGAGGCCCGGTTGGGTGAGACCTTCCCGGCACGTATTACAGGGGTGACCTCATTCGGCTTATTTGTGACACTAGATGAATACTTCGTAGATGGTTTGGTTCATGTCCGGAGTATGGAAGATGATTTCTACCAGGTCAGGGAAGGAAAGTGGTCCCTCGTGGGGGAGCGCACTGGCAATCGACATACCCTGGGCGATCACCTAGAAGTGCAGGTGATACGGGTCGACAAAGAAGCCCGGCACATAGACTTTTCCTATGTCTAGATTTAGTTGCTCCCGAACTGGCTCGGATCAAATCCTGCGATGAATAAAGAGAAGCTGCAGCACCTTAGCCAGCTTAGAAAGAGAGTTCAGGAGCTCAGGGGGTACCTTTGACCTAGAGCTTCGGGAAAAACGCTTGGAAGCTCTTGATCAGACGATGGCAGAACCAGGTTTTTGGGATGACCAGGAATCTGCCCGTGCCGTTATTGACGAATCAAACCGTCTCAAGGGCTGGGTCGAACCATGGAAGGCTCTGGCTGATAAGGGTTCGGAGCTTGAGGCGCTCGCAGAGTTGCTAGAGGAAGAGGAGGATGCTGAACTAGCCGGAGAGTTTGAGCAAGAATTGGCGGTTTTGGAGAAGAGTGCAGAGGCGCTCGAACTCAAAACGATGTTACGGGGTGATGAGGATCACCGAGAGGCGATCGTAACTCTTCATCCTGGTGCTGGGGGCCTCGAGTCTCAGGACTGGGCCCAGATGTTGATGCGCATGTACACTCGATGGGCAGAGCGACGAGGCTTCCAAGTCAATGTACTAGACCTCCAGCCTGCCCAAGAGGCCGGGATCAAGAGCGCTACCTTAGAGATCAAGGGCGAAAGTGTCTATGGGTACCTGAAGGCGGAGCGCGGTGTGCACCGTCTGGTGAGGATCTCCCCATTTGATGCGCAATCTCGGAGGCATACTTCCTTCACGAGCGTCTTCGTCTATCCTCTTGTTGAGGATGATATCGAAGTGGAGATAAATGAGGCGGATCTGAGGATTGACACCTATCGGGCCTCAGGGGCGGGTGGGCAACACGTCAACAAGACTGACTCCGCTGTCCGGATTACTCATGAGCCAACCAATATTGTTGTCTCGTGCCAACAGGAGCGCTCTCAGCATAAGAATCGGAGCACGGCGATGAAGATGCTGCGAGCTGCCCTCTATCAAAGGGCTCTTGAGGAAAAGGAAAAAGAAAAGGCTGCAATTGAAGAATCCAAGGCGGATATCGGTTTTGGCAGCCAAATTCGATCCTATGTTTTCCAACCATATACCATGGTCAATGATCACCGCACAGAAACTAAGATCGGTGATGTGCATGGGGTTATGGATGGAGACTTGGACCTACTTATTGAAGCATACCTTAAGCAGGCATAGCACTAGCCTTGGGACACGACGTGGAAGAGCTTAGCCAGGTCCTGCGAGTCCGACAGGAAAAACTAAAAGCACTGCGAGAAAAGGGCGTTGAGCCCTTCGAATACAGCTTTGACCCGACAAAGAGGTCTACTGAGGCGATCTCGGTATTTGAGGCATCCGAATCGACGGGATCATTGTCCGATAAAGGGTATGGCAATGTAGAACGGATCGGGGGGAGAGTTGTGAGTTGGCGTGATATGGGGAAGAGCTTGTTCGCGCATTTAGAGGATGGTCAGGGCCGGGTTCAGGTCTACTTCAGGAAGGATGTATTAGGAGATGAAGAGTACGAGGCTCTAGACCTCTTAGATCTTGGCGATTGGATAGGTACGGAAGGAAATATGTTTCGGACACGTAGTGGTGAAGTGACCATAAGGGCACAGTCCTGGAAATTGCTCACTAAATCACTCCGCCCTCTGCCATTTGGAAAAGTGGAAACGGATGCCCAAACAGGACAGCGGGTTGTGCATTCTGGTTTTGCGGATCAGGAAATGCGTTATCGACAAAGGTATGCAGATCTTGCTGTGAACCCGGAGGTTCGCGAGGTATTTCGGCTCCGATCTCGGGTCATTACTTCACTTCGCGGATTTCTTGATAGCCAGGGCTTTCTTGAAGTAGAGACTCCTGTCCTTCAGCCACTGTACGGCGGAGCTGCTGCAAAGCCATTCGTGACCGAGCACAATGCGCTTAGCCAGACGATGTATCTACGCGTTGCAGATGAACTTTATCTAAAGCGCCTTATAGTCGGTGGGTTGGACCGCGTATACGAGATTTCTAAAGACTTCCGTAATGAGGGGCTGTCTCGCTATCACAACCCTGAGTTCACGATGCTAGAGTGGTACCAGGCTTTCACAGACTACGATTCCCAAATGCAGCTCGTTGAGGAAATGGTGCAGCACGTACTCGACGAGGTGGTTGGCGGCCGTAGTGTGATGCTTGGAGAAACTGAGATTAATTTCAATGGGAGCTTTGATAAGTTGGGCCTTATCGACTCACTTTCCGAGGCACTAGGTGCTGACGTACACACAATGGATCAGAAGGCTTTGAGGTCGAAAGCAGAAGAGCTCCAGATACCTGACCTTGAAGGTGCCGGTACCGGAAAGCTGATCGACAAGCTGTTTGGCGAACTTGTCGAGCCTTCCCTAGTACAACCGACTTTCGTCGTTGACCATCCGAAGGAACTGAGCCCACTTGCCAAGGAGCATCGAAGCGATCCACGCCTCACCGAACGATTCGAACTGTATATCGGTGGCGCAGAGGTCTTCAACGGTTTTTCTGAACTCAATGATCCGATTGATCAGAGATCGCGATTCGAGACCCAGATGTCTTTGCGAGCAGCAGGGGATGAGGAGGCCCACGAGATTGATGAGGACTATATACGGGCCCTCGAATATGGCATGCCACCGACAGGGGGAGTCGGGATGGGGGTCGATCGATTCGTGATGGTACTGGCCAACCAGCAGTCTATTCGTGACGTGATATTGTTCCCAATCTTACGGTCCGAAGAGTGAGTATTGGGCGTCACGGAGCGTGATGAAGTGAAGCAGCTACACTGGTACATCGCTCGGCATTATCTGGGCTCAACCCAAAAGCGTGGCTTTTTATCCTTGATCACTTGGATCGCGCTTGGTGGCGTCACCGTCGGTGTCACGGCCCTGATCGTTGTAATAGCGGTAATGACTGGCATGCAGGAAGATCTTCGTGACAAGATTCTTGAGTCGACGCCCCATGTGATTGTGTTAGAGCAAAGTGCGAGTCTTCGGTTAGGGGACTGGAGGGAAGTTGTCGACAGTGTGCTGGCTGTGGAGGGAATTGTGGGCGCAGCACCATTTGTATTGTCCCAGGTTTCCGTCGTTCGGCGAAGCGTTTCGGGGCAATACTCACAGCCGGCGAATCTCTACGGAGTATCAATCGACACAACCCTCGCAGCACCAACAGATATGGAGCGTCAGATTATTGAGGGTGCTTTAAATCTCGACACGCCTGAGTCCGGGCTACCTCCCCTTCTTATGGGCATCGGGCTTGCGGATCGGATGCAGGTTTTTGAGGGTGATTCGGTAGTCCTCATGTCCCTGGAGAACTTAAACTCCGACATCTTTGGAGCGCTAACACCGACACTTAGAGAATTCGAAGTCACCGGTACATTTGCGACTGGTCTCTACGACTATGATATAGGGAATGTCTATACAAATCTTGAGTCGGCCCAAGAGCTTATAGGATTAGAAACGAATACGGCAAGCGGGATCGGTGCTCGCACTGCAGATCCAGGTATAGCCCTGCAGGTTGCTGATGAAGTCAGCGCTCGTTTGGGCTACCCCTATTACGTGGAGTCGTGGGCCACGACGAATCGGGCCTTGTTTAGTGCTCTTGAACTCGAAAAGCTCGCGATGT
This sequence comes from Gemmatimonadales bacterium UBA2982, assembly GCA_002347035.1. GTDB lineage: Bacteria > Gemmatimonadota > Gemmatimonadetes > Longimicrobiales > Gaopeijiaceae > UBA2982. The sequence goes on from DEAM01000014.1 coordinate 7,330, forward strand.
ACTTGATTTTATTCCTGATTGTGGTCGTGGCAGCGTTTAACATCGTGAGCACATTAGTGATGGTGGTCGCTGACCGGACTCGAGAGATTGGGATCCTTAAGGCCATGGGCATGAGCCAAGGAGGCGTTCTTCGTGTCTTTGTGTTACAGGGTGCTTGGATAGGACTTATAGGAACAGCCCTTGGCACGTTTGGAGGGCTTGCCCTCTCCTTTATCATAGAACGATATGAGATCATCAGGATTCCAGCCGAGGTATACGGCGTGGACCACTTGCCGGTTTCACTCCGAATAAGTGATGTACTAATGATCATCGGTGGGAGCGTTGCAATTTCATTCCTCGCGACGCTTTACCCTGCTATGCAGGCATCAGGACTTGAGCCTGTAGATGCGATTCGCCATGAGTAACCTCTTCGGGGGACAGGTTTCACCCCTTAAAACGAGAAACCTCACTAAGAGTTTCATTGGGGGCGATGGCAAGAGCATTGACGTACTAAGAGGTGTTACGCTTGATCTTTCGCTTGGGGAGGCGGTCGCCATTGTCGGAGCAAGTGGAGCTGGAAAGTCGACTCTTTTACACCTATTGGGCGCCCTAGATCGACCTACAGATGGGCAGGTGCTCCTTGGAGGAAGGGAAGTTGCTCAGCTCGGAGAGACAGAGCTTGCAAGTGTCCGCAATCAGTATGTTGGATTCGTCTTCCAGTTTCACCACCTACTCCGTGAGTTTACCGCTCTAGAGAATGTTATGATGCCAGCTTTACTAGCTGGCGTTGGGTTAAGGGGGGCTCAAGAGCGTGCTAAAATGCTTTTGCGCGAGGTGGGCCTTTCGAAGCGGGAGTCACACAAGCCCCGTCAGCTATCCGGTGGGGAGCAGCAACGTGTCGCTGTTGCCAGAGCACTGGTGAACGAACCGATCGTGCTTCTAGCGGATGAGCCTTCTGGCAACCTTGATACTAAAACTAGCGAGCTTCTGCATGATTTGATTTTCGGACTTCGTGAGCGAAGAGAGGTCAGTTTTGTAGTCGTAACGCATAATCGAGATCTCGCAGAACGTGCAGATCAAACTCTTACTTTAGAGGCCGGACGGCTCCAACCGAGCACTCAGGTGTAGCCAGGCTGGAAACGAGAAGAGTCGGAGATGAGCGAGAGTGGAAAGCAATGTCTGACATGGCCTGCGATAAGTGCGGTACGACTGAAGCCGTCGTCAATTTGACTCAAATCATTAACAATGAGATGTCAACGCACCGCCTCTGTGAAAAGTGTGCTGCCGAGAAAGGCCTGGAGAGTAACCCGGAAGCATCGAACCTCCCACTCACCGACTTCCTGGCCCAGATGGGAACGGATACGGTTTCAGATACGAGTCCGGAGGGTATTCAGTGTTCGTTTTGCGGCCTGACCTTCTCGGATTTTAGCAAGACAGGTAGGCTCGGGTGTCCTGAGTGTTATGAGACGTATGCTTCACATTTGCAGAAGCTTCTTCGGCAGGTGCACGGGGGGACGCAACACGTTGGAAAGGTTTACTTGCCCCCTGACCCAACAGCCTCTGAGGTAGAGCGTCGGTTAGGTGGGTTGCGGAGAAAACTCGATCGTGCTGTTGAGTCCGAGGATTTCGAGCGTGCTGCAGAGTTGCGCGACGAGATTCGTTCACTGGAGCCAGCTTAGTCATGAACGAATTCGCATCTATGCCTGATTACGGGCTTAGCTGGCTAGAGGCTAGTGGGGATCATCCGGACATCGTCCTCTCTACTAGGGTAAGGCTAGCCCGCAATCTCCAAGGTCATGCTTTCGGTCCTAGGGCTCGCGTTAACGACAGAGAGGCGATACTGCGTCTTTTCAAAGGATCATCTGGGAAATCCGATATTTTAAGTGGCGGTACGTTGCTAGAGATGCCGGCAGTAGCTCTTCGAACCCGGCGGATCCTCCTCGAGCGAAGGGTCGTTACGAGGGATTTATTGGGGGATGAAGAAACAGGACCCGAGCAGGGTACTGCGGTACACCTGTCTGGGCTTGATCCGGTTAGCGTGATGGTAAACGAAGAAGACCATTTGCGGGTGCAGAGCCTGGTGTCCGGTCTTCGGATTGAGCAGGCGTGGCGAATGGTTGACAGACTTGATGAAGAGCTTGGCCGCGAGCTCCCGTTTGCCTATCACAATGAATTTGGATTTCTAACGTCGTGCCCTACAAATGTAGGGTCGGGCCTTAGGGCATCCGTTTTCATTCATCTTCCGGGGTTAGTACTCACCAAAGAGATCGGCAAGGTCCTACAGGGTCTTGGTCAGGTTGGGTTAACATTTAGGGGATTGTATGGTGAGGGTTCCGAAGTAATCGGGAACTTCTTCCAGATCTCAAACCAGACTACGCTAGGTAAGACTGAGGAAGATCTTGTAGACCACTTGGATAAGGTGGCTCGCCAAGTGATCCAATACGAACTACAAGCCCGGCAGGTACTCCTTCGCGACGCCCTTGGAGTGACAGAGGATAAGGTTTGGAAAGCTTATGGACTTCTTCGCTATGCGCGTTCTCTCTCCTTCGAAGAGTTAATGAACCTACTTTCAGGAGTCCGGCTTGGGTTGAGCCTGAAACTACTCCCGGGGCTCCGTGTATATACGCTCAACAAGATGATGATCTTCACGCAACCGGCGCACCTTGAGGAAGCGGCGGGGCGTGACCTTCCGTCTTCGGAAAGCGACGCGCATCGTGCAACTTATGTGCGACGTATCCTTGCTGCCGAGGGAGAAGTGTCAGCGGACGATTCAGCGTCTGGTGAGGCCGAACTCTCAGATCAAGCCTAAGGGGTCATGAACTACAATTTCACCGATCGTGTCCGGAAGGTCCTAGCGATGGCCAGAGAAGAGGCTATCCGACTACAACACGATTACGTAGGTACGGAACATATTCTCCTAGGCCTTATTCGTGAGGAGGAGGCAGTGGCGGCGCAGGTTCTGATAAACCTTAGCGTCGATCTCGAGCAAATCCATGATCGGGTGGAAGAATCTGTCCGTAAAGGAAAGGCCACTATAGCTCTAGGTGAGCTACCGTATACGAGCCGGGCCAAGAAGGTGTTGGAATTCGCTATGGCAGAGGCTCGTGACTTCAATCACTCCTATGTCGGAACCGAACACCTTCTGCTAGGACTCCTGCGTGAGGAGAAGGGCATAGCAGCTCAGGTTCTCAACTCTCTTGGCGTAACGCTTGACGAGGCTCGTGAAGACACGCTCAAGATCTTGGGTTCCGAGGTGGCGCCTTCAGAGCCTGCCGGCATTGGCGGTGGCGGGCCAGCAAGTCCCGGAAAGAAAGGTGATAAGAAATCAAAAACACCAGCCCTCGATCACTTCTGCCGTGACCTAACTGAGTTGGCACATAAGGATAAGCTTGACCCAACCATAGGGAGGGTTGAAGAAATCGAGCGTGTTGTTGAGATCCTGTGCCGAAGGAAAAAGAACAACCCGGTGCTCATCGGAGAACCCGGAGTGGGCAAGACTGCGATCGTTGAAGGCCTTGCTCAGCTTATCGCGGACGGTGAAGTCACTGAATTCCTCAAGGGGTACCGTGTGTTGGCTCTCGACATGGCCGCTGTGATTGCAGGCACAAAGTATCGGGGTCAGTTCGAGGAACGGCTTAAGGCCGTAATGAACGAAATCCACGAGAGTCAGACGGTCATTCTGTTTATCGACGAGCTACACACACTTGTGGGGGCAGGGGCGGCGGAGGGGGCGATCGACGCTTCGAACATGCTAAAGCCAGCGTTGGCTCGTGGTGAGCTTCAGTGTATTGGGGCTTCGACCCTGAATGAGTACAGGAAGTACATCGAGAAGGACGGCGCTCTTGAGCGTCGCTTCCAGCCGGTGATCGTAGAACCGCCGGCTGTGGAAGAAACACTTGAAATCCTTAAGGGTCTTCGTGGGCAGTACGAGGATCACCACCGTGTGATTATTCCAGACGATGCTCTACAGCATGCGGCTAAGCTAGCGGACCGCTACATCACGGACCGCTTTCTTCCTGACAAAGCTATAGACGTGATTGACGAGGCAGGAGCGCGAGCCCGCATAGCGAGCCAAGTGCCGCCACCAGAGGTAGAGGAGCTGAAGGATCAGCTTTCAGAGATCGCAGCTCGGAAAGAGGAGGCTATAGGGGACCAAGACTTTGAGCGGGCGGCTGAGCTACGTGACGAGGAACGTGAATTTGGACAGGCGATACAGGAACGTAGGGATGCCTGGGAAGAGGAGCGTAAGAAGCACCGACCAGAAATCAGCGAAGACGAGGTCGCCTTCATCGTCAGTCGCTGGACAGGAGTCCCAGTCACGAGAATTCGTCAGACCGAGTCGGATAGGCTTGTGCACATGGAGGATGAACTCCATAAGCGCATTGTTGGGCAAAACGATGCGATTGAAGCTATTAGTAGAGCAATCCGGCGGAGTCGGGCAGGTCTGAAGGATCCGCGGCGGCCTATTGGCTCGTTTATTTTTTCTGGACCTACTGGTGTTGGCAAGACTGAATTGGCGCGTGCCTTAGCTGAGTTCCTATTTGCTGACCGGGAGGCTCTGGTTCGTGTAGATATGAGTGAGTACATGGAGAAGTTCTCAGTCTCACGCCTTATAGGTGCGCCTCCGGGTTATGTTGGCTACGAGGATTCGGGAGCGTTGACCAAGGCGGTGCGACGACGCCCCTACTCAGTCGTGCTACTCGACGAAATTGAAAAAGCCCATCCTGATGTTTTTAATATTCTGCTTCAGGTTCTCGACGAAGGTCATTTAACGGATAACTACGGTCGTGTAATCGATTTCAAGAACACCGTGTTGATCATGACGTCGAATCTAGGTGCGCGTGACATCTCCAAGGGTAGTGGCTTGGGCTTCCAGTCCGGAGACCCGCAAGACAGCTACCATATTATGAAGGACAAGGTGGCACAGGAGATTGAGCGAGCTTTCAATCCAGAATTCCTCAACCGAGTTGATGATACGATTGTCTTCCATTCGCTCACTAAAGAAGAGATAGGGGAGATTGTCCACATACTCATGGAAGATGTGCGGACACGCCTAAAGGAAGAAGAGATCAGCCTAACGCTCACGGATGCCGCGATTGAATTTCTCGTAGAGGAAGGCTACGACGAAAAATTCGGAGCTCGCCCACTTCGGCGGGCAATCCAGCGATTCCTAGAGGACCCTCTCTCCGAGAAGATTCTCTTAGCTGATTTTAGCAGGGGGGATGAGATCGAGGTCGATCTAAATGAGGAGGGTCGAGGGCTGACCCTGCAGGTGGGGTCGGCTACCAAGACGTGATACGGCGGGTTGTAGAAGGTCGTTCTTGGCTATTCCTACTGATGGGCCCCGGCCTCATCGGTAGCCTAACGCTTTTGGCCGAACCAATTTCTGGGCAGCAAGCACCGACAGGTCAGGAGGCCCGCCTCCTCTTGATTGATTCTGTAGCGGTAGAAGGGAATTCCCGCATCCAGCCCCAGGCCGTAGTTGGCCTTTTCGGCATTGATCAGGGTGATGAAATCAGCTACAGAGACGTTCAGAGGGGCATTAAGCGTCTCATGACCAGCGGTCAGTTTAGAGATGTAACAGTGCGTGCCCAGGGTATAGACCGCTTCCTTTTGATTCTTGAGGTTGAAGAAGAGCAGTGGATCCGGAGAGTGGTCATCGACGGGCTTGAAAGTGTTCCGGCGCGGACTGTGCAGGACACGACAAACTTGCGATCTGGTGACGCACTCAACAGGCAGAGGCTGCTGGATGCGCAGACCTTTATTCGTGATGAACTAGCCCAGGAAGGAATTCCCTTTGCAGAGATCGAACAACGTTTAATTCCAGTGCCGGGGGATGAAAACGAGGTAGACGTTTTCATAGATGTCACGGAAGGTCAGAGGGTTACAGTTGCTCAGGTTGAGTTTTCTGGAAATGAAAGTGTGGGCGATGATGATCTGCGCGGTGCAATGGGGATCAAGCGAGAAGGTTTCTGGTGGTTTCGCGGAGGATCTTTCAACGAAATCGACTACGATTCCGATTTACAGAGCAATATCCCAGCACTCTATAGATCACAGGGATTTCTCGACGCTGAAGTGGTTTCTGATACTGTGGTTGTGGATCCTACCACTGGAAAAGCACGTCTTGAAATCACCCTTGAGGAGGGGCGGCAATATCGCCTGAATTCTTTTTCTGTTTCTGGAAATTCAGAGTTCGAAGAAGAGGAGTTTTCATCCCTTTTTACATCCGGGGGGGGTGGCGTCCTTAGCAGCCTAGGGCTTGGTGGGGGAGCGGAGGCGGCTAACGTCGAAGGGAATGTTTTCGACGTCGAAGCATTTAACGGGGCAATCGACCAGGCACTTGAGTGGTATCGAAATGAAGGCTACCTGTATGCTGAGATTAACCCGGTCGTCACTCGATTAGAGTCCGAAGACGACAGCCTCCCAATGGTGGACGCAGCTTGGGAAATTCAGGAGGGGCCCCTAGCTCTCATCAACAGAGTGTCAATTGTAGGCAATGACTACACCCATGAGTGGGTTATCAGGAACCAACTCACCGTCATTCCTGGGGATGTGTACAGTCAGGACAGGCTAATCCGGAGCTATCAGAGTGTTTCTAGTCTCGGATTCTTTGAGACACCAATGCCTTTCCCGGATATCCAGCCAACTGAATCAGGCGACGTCGATATCACCTTTGAGGTTGCTGAGAGGTCCACAGGCTCTATCAACTTCGGCACTTCAGTAGGCGGTGGTTATGGGATGACTGGGTTTGTCGGATATGAGCAACCCAACCTATTTGGTCAGGCGAAAGCAGGAAGTCTTCGTTGGGACTTTGGCAGATTCTTGAACAGCTTTCAGATGTCGTACACTGATCCAGCGCTTCTGCAGAGCCTGGTGTCTGGAACGGTTACTCTATTTAACTCCCGCGACAGGTTCTTTCAGTTTACCTCGGGCCGCCGCCGTAGACTCGGAGGGGACATCCGTTTTGGTTTTCCGTTCCGACGCTCTCTCTTTACGCGCGTCTTTGTCGGATACGGGATTTCCCGCACGGATTATGAACTCTTCACTGAAGAGGATGACACCTCTCTCTTTGGCCGCCCACCCGGGGTTCAGAGTCAACTTCAACTGGGCGTAACTCGTCAGACACTCGACCATCCTATTTTTCCTACAGTGGGCTCAAGACAAAATGTGGCCGTTGAGCTGAATGGGGGAATTTTTGGAGGTGATGGGGACTTCACACGGGTTTTGGGAGACGGTTCCTGGTGGGTTCCGGTCGGCCAGATTGGGGGAGACGGAGTCCAGGGTGGGATGCGGTTTGCGCTCGGTTTAGAACTTAAGGCTGGCGCGGTATTCGGAGACGTAGGCAGGTTTCCCTTTGATCGATTCTGGATGGGAGGGGTTCAATTTGGGGAACAGCTACGTGGGTATGATGAGACCTCAATCACGCCGCTCGGTTTTTACGAGGAGCGATCCAGGGACATTCTAGATATTGATCGATTGGGTAACGCGTTCTTTAGCCTCAGCGTCGAATACCAGTTTAGGATGAGTGACCAATTGAGCTTGGGTGTCTTCTACGACGCTGGTAACGTTTATCGGGGCCCTATCGAATTTGACCCAACTCGGTTATACCGGGGCGCCGGTATAGGAGCAGCATTAGTTACCCCCTTTGGTCCGATCGGTCTTGATTATGCGTACGGCTTTGATCGAAGGAATCCAGGGTGGCAGCTTCACTTCCGGATGGGCGGAGTCTGATCTCCAACGACTATTGGCTACTCGGGCAGTGGAACAAGAAGACGGCTAAGGACTAGGAATGACGCGCAGTTCACGCCGTGTGGGAAGAGCGAAATTCGACCGATTAGCATGACATCAAAAGGAGCAGGAATTATGCGATGCACCCCATTTCTGGTCGCGACGATGATTTTCATCTTTGCGGGTGGGGCCTTGCAGGCCCAGACGCTGAAGATCGGGTACATAAATTCTCAGCAGATCTTGGCTAGCTCCACTGAGGCAACTGCCGCCCAGGAGCAATTTGGGCAGGAAATGGAGGCTTATCAGGCAGAGATTACAGGATTAGAGGAAGAGCTCAACGGGATGTCCCAACGTCTCGAGCAGCAAGCGCTTACTCTTTCTCCAGAGGCTAGACAAAACCGAGAGCAACAGCTCCAGTCAGGAATCCAAGAGTTGCAACAGAGAGCAGCTCAGCTCGAACAACTTGCTGCTCAAAGGAGGGCAGAGTTGCTCCAGCCTGTTATGGACAAGATCACGGCCGTAATAGAGGCTCTACGTGAAGAGGGACAGTACTCGCTTATTCTCGATCTCGGGGCGGGGGCGATTATCTCTGCGGATACGACGCTCGACCTTAGTCAACAGGTGATCGACCGTCTTAGTCAGGGCGCAGATACCGGAGCAAGTAGATAACAAAGAGCCACACACATTAGTAGTCTACGGGCCCACGGGAGCGAGCGCACGCGTCCGTGGGCCCCTTTCTTATTTGATAGGGAGTAGGTCGCTATGAGTCTCAATCACCAAGGGGCTGAGCCTGGTACCCCACTGACTCTCACCCAAGCTGCCAGTCTCGTCCAAGGACGCCTGGATGGAGATGGTTCAATCCAAATTCATGGACTCGCACCACTGGATGAGGCAGGCCCTGGTGAGATGGCCTTCTTGGCGATGAAGCGATATGGACGACTCCTGAGGACATCAAGCGCTGGCGCTTACCTGGTATCATCCGAGTTCGAGGACCTGATTCCCACAGGTGCATCTAAGGTGATAGTAGACAAACCTTATCCCGCTCTCAGGGAGCTCCTTTTGTATTTTGGCGATGAAGCTGTTTTGCGTCCAGAAGTGCACGATACTGCGGTTATTGGAAGCCGAGTTCGACTAGGTAGTGGTGTTCGTATCGAACCTTTCGTGGTGATCGAAGATGGAGTCTCGATAGGTGATGGAACACGTTTGGGTTCGCATAGTGTGGTCGGATCGAACAGCACGGTTGGACGGGACTCAATACTTCATGCTCATGTAGTCATCTATCCACGTTCAGTGATCGGCTCGAATGTTGTTCTGCATTCTGGCACACGGATAGGATCAGACGGATTTGGATATACGGAAATTGAGGGCATACACCGAAAGATTCCTCACATAGGCAGGGCTATTATTGAGGATAACGTCGAGATTGGTTCGAATACGACTGTGGACCGTGGCTCATTCGGGGACACTAGAGTGGGCACTGGTACCAAGATTGACAATCTGGTCCAAGTCGCCCACAACGTGCAGATCGGCGCCCGTTCTCTTTTGGCTGCTCTTGTCGGAATTGCTGGGTCTACCCGCATCGGAAAAGGTGTTTGGATGGGTGGCCGGGCAAGCGCAACAAACCATCTCGAGATTGGAGATGCTGCTCAGGTAGCGTTCGACAGTACAGTGATGAAGGACATTAAAGCCGGTGAGACCGTGAGCGGTTCCCCAGCAAGGCCGCACCGGGAAGAACTCAGGCGGCAGGCTAATGTCCATCGCTTGGGAAAGCTACAAGAGCGCGTTGAAGTACTGGAGGCAGGGTCTGGAGAGTCTGGTTAGGTTTGGTTTGTTATGTGATCTGCACTCAAGGGAAGGTAAGTGAGCACATCCAAGCAACGGTCGATTTCTCGCTCAATTACTATACGGGGTGCAGGGCTACATTCAGGTGAGTCGACATCACTGACCTTTTCTCCAGCCGACCCGGGAACAGGAATTGTTTTTAGGCGGCCTGATCTAGAAGGATCTGCGGACATACCGGCGAACCTGGAACACGTGGTCGACACTCGCCTCGGAACCACCTTGAGTAATGGGGAGTGGAGCATACTCACAGTCGAGCACGCTCTGGCGGCTGTGGCAGCACTTCAAATCGACAATGTTCAGATAAACGTCTTGGGGCCAGAGATACCGGCCCGAGACGGATCTTTCAAAGATTATGTTGCTGCCCTAGACGACGCAGGACCTGTAGAACAGGAAGCGCACGCCACAGTTTTCGATGTGAGTAAGCCGTTAGAAGTTACAGCAGGAGAAGGACAGTCGTATTTGGCTATGTCTAGCACAGGGCTGAGGGTTTCAGCCACGATCGATTTTGAACATGAGACGATCGGTCGGCAGACTGGAGCATTCCTTCTGGACGAAGATGGCTTCCGGGCTAATGTCGCTAATGCACGGACATTTGGATTTGAGGCAGACGCGGAGGCGCTCCACGCTCAAGGCTTGGCTCTCGGTGCCTCTTTGGAGAATACTATCGTTCTAGACAGTCATGGCGTAATGAATGACAGTCTCCGTTTCAAAGATGAGTTCCTCAGACATAAAGTCGGAGATATAGTAGGTGACCTAGCGCTACTAGGCGCTCGGCTTAATGCGCACATCGTCGTGGAGCGACCAAGCCACACGGGGAATGTGAAGCTCGCACGGGCCATAAGGTTAGATAACCAATAGTCCTCGGGGAGCGTGATTATGGACTCAGCTCAGATTATGCGGCTTCTACCACACCGGTACCCGATGCTGCTGGTCGATCGGGTCGTCGAAGTGGTAAAGGGTGAGCGCATTGTTGGAATTAAGAATGTCACAGTTAATGAGCCTTTCTTTCAAGGACACTTCCCGGGGCACCCGATTATGCCTGGGGTGCTACTTGTGGAGGCCATGGCTCAAGTTGGTGGTCTACTGCTCCTCGACGAGATCGAAGACCCTGAGCAGAAAGTCCTCTATTTCATGACAATGGATAAAGTAAAATTCCGTCGCCCGGTAACACCTGGTGACACAATTACCCTGGAGGCAGAAGTCCTGCAGCTTCGTGGTGAGGTTTGCAAGATGCAGGGGACGGCTTCGGTCGAAGGTAATACCGTAGCCGAGGCAGAGTTTAAGGCCAGGATTATGGACAAGTGAGGTCGCGCGATGCGGCCGTAGAAACAGGGCCGACCGACGTGCATCCGACTGCGGTTATTGATCCGGATGCAGAACTTGGCACCGGCGTGAGGGTTGGCCCGTGGGCTATCATTGGGCCAAGGGTTCAGGTTGGTGACGGAACTGAGATAGGGCCGCGAGTCCTGATAGAGAAGGACACAACGGTTGGTGAAGGCTGTTGGCTTGCGAATGGTGCGGTTTTAGGGACTGACCCTCAGGACCTAAAATACCAAGGTGAACCTTCGACTTTGACTATCGGAGACAGGACCGTAGTCCGTGAATTTGCGACGCTAAATCGGGGCACATCCGCTTCGGGCTCTACTGTGGTCGGCACGGACTGCCTTCTAATGGCGTACTCCCATGTGGCCCATGACTGTGAACTTGGGAACCATGTTGTCTTGGCTAACTCAGTGAATATGGGTGGGCATGTGGTCATCGAAGATTGGGTGATTGTTGGGGGCCTGACACCCATTCATCAGTTTGTACGTATCGGGGCGCATGCATTTGTTGGGGGTGGGTCTAGGGTGCCTCAAGATATTCCACCCTACTGCAGAGCAGCTGGCAATCGACCTAAGCTGTACGGTCTCAATGCGATAGGGCTGGAGCGCCGGGGCTTCTCAGTTGAGGTGAGGAAAGCCCTCAAACGAGCTTATAGGCTTTTGTTCCAGAGCGAAGAAAATTTGTCGACTGCTTTGCTACGCGCGGAACGCGAAGTAGAACCGATTCCAGAGGTAAAGCACTTACTGCAGTTCATTCAATCCAGCGAGCGTGGGATCACGACATAATTAGGGAGGATAGATGTCACTGATACGCGTACGACAGCGCCGTAAGAAAAACTGGATCGGCGCGCGCAAGGGTATGACCGTGGGTCGATTGATGGGCCTCCTCGTTCTGACGGTTGTAGTTATATGGTATCTAGGCTGGCGATTCTCAACTTAGTTAGGAATTGAGTTTGCACACCGTGCTTATACTCGCGGGCGAAGTCTCTGGTGATGAGCACGGTGCTTCCTTAGCGGCCGCTCTTCAACAGCGTGTTCCCGGCTTACGACTAGTTGGAATCGGGGGCCCGATGATGGAAGCAGCCGGAGTAGATCTAATCGCTGGGCTCGATGACCTTGCTGTTATGGGTATAGCAGAGGTTTTTCACCGGCTCCCGTTTTTTCGGAGTCTCGAGCATAAAGTTCGTAAAGTCTTAGGCGAGCCTTCTGTGAGTCTTGTGATTCTCATCGACTATCCCGGCTTTAATCTTCGTATAGCCCGAGCTGCCAAGAAGGTCGGCAAGCGGGCACTTTACTACATCGCTCCAAAAGTCTGGGCATCTCGCCCGCACCGTATCAACATACTATCCCAGTGCATTGATCGGATGGCTGTCATTCTTCCATTCGAGGAGGAGCTATTCGAGAAGGGTGGAATCAAGACCACTTTTGTTGGCCATCCTCTACTCGACCGTCCAGATGATGTTTCGGACCACTCGACGTTCTGCAAGACCTGGGGGCTAGATCCAGAGCGACCACTTCTCGCTATACTTCCTGGGTCTCGTCGCCAAGAAGTTGTGAGACATATCAGGACCTTTGTTCAGGCAGGCAGGCTGGTTGCTAAGACGCACCCAGACATGTTGCCAGTATTCTCAGGGGTGCCTGGAGTAACTCCTTCTGCTTACGATGGATCTTCCCCTATAGTTGTTGGTGATACCCGAGCACTTCTACGTCATGCGCATGTGGCGCTTGTGAAGTCAGGCACTTCCACTATTGAAGCCGCGCTAGAGGGGACACCCTCCGTGGTGGCCTACAAGATGCACCCTCTGACCTGGCTGGTAGCGAAGTGTATGCTTCAGGTGGATCAAGTCTCACTACCCAATCTCATTGCCAGTGAGAAAATCGTCCCGGAGTTGTTGCAAGAGAAGGCCACGCCGGAAGCGCTTGCAGAAGCGCTTCGGACTTTAATTCCAGAACAAGGACGCGCGAGGCGAAACCAGCTAGATGGGTTTTCTCGAGTCCGGGCGATGCTGGGTCGGCCTGGAGCCGCTGCGTGCGTGGCGGATCTCGCAATGGGATTGATGGAGCCGGATTGATTGATGAGCGACCTGAAGTTTAAAACGGTGGCTGCCATAGGCTCAAAGGTTCTAGCCACTCTTCTCTTGAGCACTCGTATCAGTCGAGTCGGGGTAGGGCACTTTGAAGATTTTCGTAATGCTGGAAATCCAGTAATTTTTGTTTTCTGGCATGGTCGAATTTTACCCCTAGTACAAATCCATCGGGGCGAAGGCATCGTTGTACTTGTAAGTGAGCATGATGATGGCGAGTACATCAGTCGTATCATCGAGAGGAATGGGTTTGAGCCAGTCCGCGGGTCAAGTACGCGAGGTGGCATCAGGGGACTCAAAGGTCTTATTCGGGCTGCACGTGCCGGTAAGGACCTCGCTCTCACGCCCGATGGTCCCAGAGGTCCTTCAGAGGAATTTAAGCCCGGCGCTCTTGTGGCCGCCCAACTGACCGGCCTGCCGCTAATCCCTGTGGCCGTGGGAGTTAGCCGGGCTTGGAAGTCTGGGAGTTGGGATGGCTTTCTCGTCCCAAAGCCCTTCTCCGAGATTCAAGTGCAGTATCTTCGCCCACGTTTTGTGCCGAAAGAGGCTTCCCGGAAAGACTTGAAGGAGCTTGCAAAAGAAATCGGCGATCAACTAAGGACGGCTTCCGTCCGGCTGGACAAAATCCATCGAGAGGGCTCCGTCACTTGAGGGGCAGTGTGGAAAAAGTTATCAGAGCCTGGTGGTCAGCAGAGTTCGGAACCCTTGGGGCAGCCTTTTCAATCGTTACAGCCCCATTTTCATGGTTCTGGATATGTCTGGTTTGGTTGCGGGATCAACAGTTCTCACGGTTTCCTGGGAAGCAAGTAGACGGCCTCGTTGTTGTGTCCGTAGGAAACCTCGCTGTCGGAGGCACCGGGAAGACACCTGTCGTCGCTTGGGTTGCTAGGGTGATTGCTGATGCCGGGTTTCCAACCTGTGTGCTGACGAGTACGAGAGGTAAAGACGAAGCCTTGCTTCATCGAGGTTGGAACGAGGATGTGCCTGTAGTTGTGAATTCAGATCGTATCTCTGGGGCAATGTATGCTCAAGAGCAAGGAGCGAAGGTGGTGATCTTGGATGATGGCTTCCAGCATCGGCGCATTGGGCGCACACTAGATATAGTCCTGTTGTCTGCTGAAGACCCGTATCCAGGGCGATCAGTACCAACTGGGCCCTACCGTGAAGGTCGGAGTGCGCTGTCTCGAGCTGATGTGTTGGTGGTTACTAGGAGGATAGCTCCCATTAGTAGAGCCCTGGAGCTAGAGGAGGAGTTAGAGCGACAGTTTCCAGGGAAGCTCAAGGGTCACCTTCATCTAGCACCTGGGTCATGGACAAGGTTCGATGGTGAGCCTGTTGAGTTGGGTTCCACTGACGTACTGGCAGTCTGTGCAGTCGCTAGGTCAGAAGTATTCAAGGCCATAGTCACGGAAAAGCTAAATGGCATGGTAGAGCTGGCCGTTTTTGGCGATCATCATGAGTACAGCAGGAGTGAGGTGATGAAGCTACGCCAACGAGCAGGCAAACGGCCTATCGTGATGACGGAAAAGGATGCTGTAAAACTGCGATCGTATCAGGAGGTCCTAGGAGAAGCGTATACACTTACTGAAGAAATGAAATGGGATTGGGGACAAACGGAGTTAGATAAACACATCAGAAGTGTTGTCGGACAGGCATTGACCGCGTGAGGATTTTAGTCGTGTCTGTGGGGCGTGTTAAGGGCGCTCTAGCAGCTACGGTGAGCGATTATGAGGATCGGGCAAGTCGTTATTGGAAGATGGACGTAATTGAGGTGTCTGGAGGCACCAGGGGTGCAGGGAAGGATCAGGCAGGCCGGGTCCGAGAAGCAGAAGCCGATCGCCTTCTTGGTAAGCTGCCAGCGGAATTGGAGATCATCGCGTTAACTCGAAAAGGGGTAGATATGAGTTCGCGTCAACTCGCGGGCTATCTAGAAGGGCATGCTGTGCGGTCTTCGGCAGGGGTCAGTTTCGTTATAGGAGGAGCGTTTGGGCTGGCCCCCAGAGTTTTAAAGCGAGCGCATAAAAAACTTCGTATCTCCAGTATGACACTCCCTCACGAGATGGCGAGGCTAGTGCTGTCTGAACAGCTTTATCGAGCAGGTTCGATTATCAAACGTGAACCCTATCACAAAGGCTAATTCAAGATAAGTAGTGTGCAGAAGGGTCAGACCAAGGAGATCCCAAACTTGAGGTTTGTTATAGGGCATCCCCAAGGAGGCGAACTCGTTAGCGCTTACATGGCTAACAACGAGACTGTGAGAGACTTCTATGGGCCTCATTTTCGAGACCTAAGCGCGTTCTCTCTTAAGGCTGAGGAGATTGATGGTGCCTTTGACAGGGCAGCACGGGAGCGAGCTGCCGAAGCACTGATTGTACCACCTGGAGGGGATAGAAGCAGGCTAGACCGATTTGTAGATGAGGGTGGTTATATGGTGACTACCGGCCAACAGGCAGCGCTATTTGGCGGACCACTCTTCAGTCTCTACAAGGCGCTAACGGCAGTTAGGCTTGCAGAGGTGCTTGAGGATAAACTGGAACGGCCTGTGATTCCTGTATTCTGGGTTGGATCTGAGGATCATGACTGGGAAGAGGCCAGTCAGGTTGGGGTAGTTGGTGTAGACAATGAGATACATCACCTTCAGGTGGCCAATCCAAACCCAAGTCGCACGCCTCCTCTGCATAAGGTCCAGCTGAATGACGATGTGAGTGAAGTAGTGGCAGAGTTTTTGGGTCACCTGCCAGATACGGATTTCAGTGACGAGTACAAGGCTTTGCTAGGGGACGCCTTTATCCCAGGCAAGACCCTTGTAGATGGCTTCCATAAGACACTTCAGTATCTCACAGGTCGTTTCGGCTTGTTCTTTACAGACGCAGCTCATCCGGTGGTCAAGCGTGATTCTGCTGAAGTACTGCTGGCGGAACTAGATCGGGCAGAGGAGCTCGAGGGAGTGCTCCAAAATACTGCCGACGCCCTAACCACAGCAGGGTATCCACTCCAAGTATCAATCCTGAAAGACAGCGTGAATCTATTTCTAGAGGGCCCAGCCGGCCGGGAACGATTGTACCGTCAGAATTCAAAGTACCGACTAAGGAGATCTGGAGATGAGGTTTCTCGAGAGGATATACAGAAATGTGTCGATGCTGACCCCCTAGCTCTCAGCCCTAACGTGCTACTCAGGCCCATTGTTGAGGCCACTCTCTTCCCGACGCTGGCCTATGTTGGTGGCCCCGGTGAGTTGGCCTACTTTGGCCAGCTTCGTGATTACTTCGCAGCCCACGGCACGAGCATGCCAGTACTGTATCCGCGCCATGCCGCAATGCCAGTGGAGGCGAAGATCGGGAAGGTGCTCGACAAGTTTGGGTTAGATGTCGACGCCCTCGCCCAACCGTTCCATGAGGTAGTTGGTGATGTAGCTCGGCATGAAATTCCAGATAAAGTAAAGTCCGCCCTCTCAGAATTGAGGACAACCATCGGCTCTAGGATGGGGGAACTTACTATCGCAGTGAAGGAGGTAGATCCGACCCTTTCCGGCCCAGTAAAGCAGGTACGAACTGACGTATTTTCTGCGTTCGATGAATTAGAGAGGAAAGTTCTGCAAGCGGTTAAACGCGGAAGCGAAATCCATTTGTCACAGGTAGAAAAAGCCCAAGTACACCTGTACCCCGGCGGCAAGCCCTCTGAGAGGGTCCAGAGCCCTTTCTATTTCCTGACCCGTTACGGTGGCCCGGTTCTTGATGTGTTGCACGATAGCTTCAAGATAAATCTGGAATAGGTAGAAGGCATATGATATCTCGGAAGTCATGTTACATCGCAAGCACACGGTTTCTTAACGCCACGTCATGTTTTTGCAGCTGATCCTCATACTGGTCGTTTTGATTCCACTCCTGGCAGTCCTACTGGATTCCCAGGTAGGAAAAGCTCTTGCGTCCCGGTTAGAGAAAGGAGGAGGTGGAGGCTCTACTGACACGAAAGAGCGGATAACATTTCTCGAGAGTGAGGTGGAGCGCCTTGCAGGTGAGGTCCATCGTCTAGACGAGGAAGGGGAGTTCATGCAGCAACTTCTTAGTGCTGTGAAACAGAAGCGTGCTGAGCAAGAGGAAGACTCAGAGACCGTGCCACCACCCGGTGACGATTCGGTCTGAACCTCCCTCGGATAACACTCCGGGAGAAGGCCTCGCCGCTGTTCGGGTTGGCGCCGGCATCTTTATTAGTAGGCTTTTTGGGTTCATACGAGATCGTGTTTTCGCTCATTATTTCGGGACAAGCGACTTCGCTGACGCGTGGCGAGCGGGTCTTAGGATGCCGAATGTCGTACAGAACTTACTTGGCGAAGGCACCCTTTCGGCTTCGCTGATTCCCATATATGCGGGACTGTTAGAGAAAGGCAAAGAAGAGGACGCAGGTCGGTTCGCAGGTGCCGCCCTAGGAATACTGACAGCGGTCGCTGGTGGTTTGGCGCTTCTGGGTGTAGTGCTCGCCCCTATTCTTGTCGCGATATTCTTTCCGCGTTGGGATCCTGAGAAACAAGCACTTACCACGACCTTGGTCCGCATTCTGTTTCCGATGACCGGTCTACTGGTACTGTCGGCTTGGGCACTCGGGATTCTCAATAGCCACCGCCAGTTTTTTGTGGCTTACTTGGCTCCTGTATTTTGGAATCTTGGGATGATTGTGGCCATGCTTGGCGGTGCTTTGTACTTCGGCCTGCCGGCGCAGTCCAGGGGGCTCCTTTTGGCACTCGGGTGGGGTGCTTTGCTCGGTGGGGTGCTGCAGTTCGCTTGGCAGCTTCCTTTCGTGCTCCGGCACCGAAAAGGGTTCCGGATATCATTAGGTCATGGCGTAAACGGCGTGAGGGATGCTATAGCTAATTTCGGGCCTGTAGTGGCAGCCAGAGGGGTCGTCAATTTCAGTGCATGGGTCGACCTTGTTCTTGCGGGTCTATTGACGTCCGGGGCTGTTTCCGTCATGGGATTCGCACAAACGTTGTATGTCCTTCCGATCTCGCTGTTTGGGATGAGTATTGCTGCTTCGGAACTCCCAGAACTGTCTCGTATGCGAGGCGAGGCAGAAAGAGTTGTGGCGGACCGCGTCGCCCGCTCACTGCGACGAGTATTGTATTTCTTGATTCCCTCAACTTTGGCATATTTAGCACTTGGAGATGTTATAGTGGCTGCCCTCTATGAAACCGGTGAATTCGGTGCGGTTGAGACTCTTGTCACATGGGGCGTTCTGGCAGCATACGCTATCGGGCTTCCGGCTTCCGCGAGTTCGCGGGTGCTTTCCTCAGCGTTTTATGCGTTGAGGGATACTAGAACACCCGCTCGGATTGCGTACCTTCGGGTAGCCACCGCAATCCTGGTGGGGGTCACTCTGATGGTGCCTGCAGATGAGTTTGGCTTCGGCGCTCTGCGTCTAGGGGCGGCTGGGCTTGCTCTTGGGGCTTCGGCTGGGGCGTGGCTAGAGTACGTTCTACTCCGGCGAGCTCTTGGGAAAATGATCGGAACTCACGGACCGGGATCTCACACGGTAGTTCGAGTCAGTTTGGCTGCTGCTTTGGCAACGATGGTAGCAGTGGGTCTTCAATCGATCCTTCCTAATGCTCACCCGATCGTAGTTGCTTTGGAAACGGTTCTCCCATTCGGTGTAATCTTCTTGAGCGTCACCGCCTTACTGGGAGTGGGTACTCAGTGGCGCCTGTTAGCAGAAACCTAAGCCCGCAACAGCTCATCCTTGAGCCTCAGCCTTGTCAGTAGATCCCGAACTAGTCAGTAAACTTACAACGAAGCCTGGTGTCTACATTTTTCGTGACACAGGCGGTCGGGTGTTGTACGTGGGGAAGGCGAAATCCTTACGGACTAGGGTCAGGAGCTACTTTCATCGCGAGGCAGATCTCGGAGCCAAGAACCGTAAGCTCGTGCGCGAGATAGAAGCGCTCGAGACCATTGTGGTGGGTTCGGAGTCAGAGGCACTGATTCTTGAAGCGAATCTAATCAAAGAGCATCGCCCACGGTTTAACATTCTGCTCCGAGACGACAAGCAGTACCCGTACATTAAGGTTACGGTGGGCGAACCATTTCCTCGTGTCTACGTGACCCGCCACGTTGCAAACGACCAGAGTCGGTACTTTGGCCCTTATACGTCTGTGGGTCCCATGCGACAGGCTCTGGAGGTAGTCAAACACCTCCACACAGTGCGTTCTTGCCGATATGACCTCCCTAAAGATAGCCCCGAGCGCGCGTGCCTTGACTATCATATTGGTCGCTGCAAGGCCCCGTGTGTTGGGCTTCAATCTGAAACTGATTACGGTGCGATGATCGTTGATATCCTTAAGATTCTCGAGGGTAAGACTGAAGAAATCAGGGATACTGTTGAGGAGAGGATGGAGTCTGCTTCGGCATTGCTCGATTTTGAGCGAGCAGCCAAGCTGCGCGACGCCTTAGCCGGGTTGGACACGCTCGCCCGTGAACAGCGTGTCCAGCGAACCAAGGGCGGAAGTTTCGATATCGTGGGTATGGCACGAGACGGTGAGTTGGGTGCGGGGGTGGTCCTCAAGGTACGTTCCGGGCTGCTCCTGAGCCGCGATTCCCTCAGGTTCGTAAGGATTTTCCAAGAATCTGATTCAGATCTTCTTGAGTCTCTAATTTCCCGGCACTACCTAGGTAGGGGTAGTTCAGCTCTTAAAGATCTACCGAGAGAAGTCCTTTTGCCCCGAAATGTTCCAGGCTCTATAGCGTTTTCAGAGGTTCTATCGGAATCGGCAGGGCGCAAGGTTGAATTGAGAGTTCCGATTCGTGGTGAGAAGCGCTCTTTGCTAGAGCTTGCTGAACAGAACGCGCGACAGGTTCTCGATGACCGGGTGACAACTCTCGCACACATCGGGGACCGGGCCGAGGATGCATTATTTAGCTTGCAAGACGCACTCGACCTAAAGGTAGTGCCACGACTTATGGTGTGTTTCGACATCTCTCATATACAAGGAAGTGAAACGGTTGCCAGTGCGGTGGTCTTCGAGAACGGCGAACCGAAACGGGCGGGCTATCGTCACATGCGCATCAAGGGAGAATGGGGAAACGACGATTTTCGCTCTATGAAAGAGGCGGTGGAGCGGTATTTCCGGCGACAGCGAGACGAGGGTAACCCTCTTGCAGATCTTACAGTAGTGGATGGAGGTAAGGCACAGCTTACCGCCGCAGTCACAGCGCTTGATGATGCTGGCATCTCCGATGTATCAGTGGCTGCTTTAGCAAAAAAGCAGGAAGAGGTCTTCTTACCGGGGCAGCGTGAGTCGGTTCATCTCGATCGGCGTAATCGAGCACTTCACCTCCTGCAGCGCATTCGTGACGAGGCCCATCGGTTTGCATTGCGGTATAATCGTAAGCTTCGGAGTCGTCGCACGATCCGAAGTGAGCTGGGTGAGATTCCTGGGATCGGCCCTCACAGGCAGACTGTGTTATTACGTAGGTTTGGGTCGCTACAAGGGGTTAAGGAAGCAAGTAAGGAAGACATTGCCAGAGTGCCTGGCTTCTCGGAAGCGTTAGCCAGCCGAATTCTTACCTACCTTGGCCGCTGAAGACTATCTAGATCCTCTTCACCAACGAAATTGGAGTCTCAAGACGTGACCGTCCGTACTCGCTTCGCTCCTAGCCCAACAGGCCGCCTGCATCTCGGGAATGTGCGGGCGGCCGCCTTCAATTGGCTTTTAGCAAAACACCATGGGGGTAGCTTTGTATTAAGGATTGAGGACACGGATGCAGATAGAAATGTGGCCGGCGGTGAAGAGGCTATTCTAGAAGATCTCAGTTGGCTCGGTCTGGACTGGGACGAAGGGCCTGACATCGGAGGGGAGTATGGGCCCTATCGGCAGAGTGTTCGTGATAATCACTACTTAGCCACTATCCAAGGGCTACTGGAACGTGATGCTGCTTACGCATGCTTCTGTACTACGGAACAGCTTGCA
Organism: Gemmatimonadales bacterium UBA2982; assembly: GCA_002347035.1. Classification (GTDB taxonomy): domain Bacteria; phylum Gemmatimonadota; class Gemmatimonadetes; order Longimicrobiales; family Gaopeijiaceae; genus UBA2982. The sequence continues at coordinate 28,242 of DEAM01000014.1, forward strand.
GCGGAGGCCGAAGAATATGACGACGGTCGGACAGCCCAAAGATATTCTGGAAAATGTCGTAACATTGAGATTGACGAGCGATTTGAACGGGTCTCGGCTGGCGAAGCCCACTGTATCCGCATCGCAGTCCCTGAGGATATTCAAAGTATTAATATTAAAGATGAGATATTTGGTTCTATATCATTTGCCACCAATGAGATAGAAGACTTTGTAGTTCAGAGAACTGACGGTCGCTTTACTTACAATTTTGCAGTAGTTGTTGACGATATTGGGATGGAGATATCTCACGTTATCCGAGGTGTTGGGCACCTCTCTAACACTCCCAAGCAGGCCATACTGTTTGATGTACTCAGTGCTCCGAGGCCTGTTTTTGGGCACCTTCCTACTGTTCTTGGAGCGGACGGAAAGAAGTTAAGTAAAAGACTCGGAGCGACAGCTGTAGCTGAACTAAGGGCACAAGGATTTCCGCCTGACGCGGTCCTTAATTATCTGTCCCTACTTGGATGGTCCCATCCCGAAGAAAAGGAAGTGCTCACTCGGTCGGACTTGATTGGAGCGATTGGGCTAGAGCGAGTTGGGAAAAGTGACACGCAATTGGATGAGGAGAAGCTACGGTGGGTCTCATCAAGGCACCTTGGGATGGAGGAACTTCAAGAAATTGCAGATCATGTGAGGCCGTTTGTAGATACAGGAATGTTTCCTGAAGCTCTCACCAACTTTCAAGCTACTGTAGACGCCCTAAGGACTCGGCTTTCGACTTACGGTGATATCAATGAACACCTAGAGGTTCTTTATCCTGATGAAGGTGATGCAGAGGAAAAGCGGCAAGGCATTGGTTCGGATCCTGAAGTACGTAAAGTCCTCACCGCAGTTCAAAAACGGTTGATTATTCTCCCAGCCTGGGATCCCGAAGCATTGGACCAAGCAGTTAGGGCTGGCGGTAAAGATGTTGAGGCTCGGGGCGCGGCCCTTTTTCATCCTGTACGCAAATTGCTTATCGGATCAGAGAAGGGTCCTGACCTGGGAAAAATCCTTGCGGCTCTCGGCCGACCTGAGGCCCTTCGGCGCTTCGACCAAGGGTGCAGCTAGAAGCTATGGCCAAATAAGGAGCCCTCGGGCATCTTATATTTCTGTAAATTCTTACGATACCAACCAGTAGCACGTTAGAAGGAGCTATTAAGATGCGCGTCCCCTCGATCCGGAAAAGCGTCCTTGTGATGCTCGCTGTCACCCTTGGACTCACCGGTTGTGCCAGCGCTGGTGGCGGTGGCGGTGGGAGCAACAGTGGTCCGAACCGGATCAGTCGAGACGAGCTTATTGCCCTAGGACAGGCCAGTGCTTACGACGCGGTTGAACAGCTGCGTCGGCGCTGGTTACAGGCCCGCGGGACGGCTGATGGTTTTGGTGGCGGAACTGCCTCTCTACCTGAGGTCTACGTAGACGGTTCGCGCCGGGGCGACATGGAGTACCTGAGATCAATGCAAGCTGACCAGATTGGCAGCATGGAGTACCTCAGTGCGGTCGACGCTACCACAAGATTCGGTCTGAATCACGACGGTGGCGCGATCTTAGTGTCTACGGACACATCAGCTGGAGGCTTTACACCCGACGCTGGCGCTACAGCGGGCGCAGACCAAGGTGGAAATTCGCGTCCTCGAAACACTTCCAACACTCGGGATGCTGAAGATGCACTCGAAGATGCCGACGACGCGGATTCTGATGCAGAAGCTCAGACTTTACTAGAGACAGCGGTCAGAAGCGCGGAGGCCGCGATAGCAGAGAACCCCCAGAATCCATTGGGTCACCGCCTCGCTGCTCTCGCTTACATGGGATTAGAGAATTATCAGGAGGCTGGGGCGCACTTCACGCATGCTGGTAATCTTTGGGCCATCTTTGAGATAGAAGATCTGGCCATACGCGAGCAGTCGTTTATCGATCTCTACTCAGAGGCTGTGCCGTTCATGAATTCAGGCGCCTATGAGGATGCTACGGCATTACTTGCGGACGCTAATGCGATCTACCCTCTCCGGCCCGAGGCGATGGTCGCCTTGGCTCAGATCTTTGCACAAGACGGTCAGTATGATGAATCAATCGCCTACATGGACGAGGCGATGGCGTTCATGCAGTCTGATCAAGTCGAGGAAGCAGACTCAGTGACGATTGCGTCCTGGGTAGATATGACATCGGATCTCCCACTCCTTCGGGCTCAGGTGCAGGCCGGTGCTGGGCGCTTTGAGGAAGCGGTAGGCACCTATCGTGAGATTGCGATGAATGATCCTACTAACGTTGCAATTAAGCAGGACCTCGGCGCGATCCTTATACAGATGGGGAATAGCGCTGATGCGATCGGCGTTTATCAAGACATCCTCACGCTGCCTGGACTGACTGGGAACGACTACTACCGCGTGGGTGTCGGCTTTTACTCTGTTGAAGACTTTGGGCAGGCAGCAGATGCCTTTGGACAAGGTGTCGAAGCCAGCCCTATGGACCGAGATGGACTAGAGATGTGGGCGCGGACATTACAGCTCGACTCGATGTATGCTGAGGCAGCTCCGGCAGCTGAGCGCTGGGCTGAGCTTGATCCGGCAAGCCAGATCGCGCTAACAGTCTGGGCACAGGCTGCAAATGCTGCTGGGAACTCAGAGCGAGCTGGTGAGATCATAGGTATGGTTGATGAGCTGACGTTCACGGTTGACGAACTGCAATTCCGTCGTTTCGGCGCGGGCGGCGGCACGGTCAGCGGATCAGTGACGAATAAGAGCCTAGAGCAGGGGGCCCAAGTCACTCTTGAATTTACGTTCTACAGCGAGTCAGGAAGCCCAATGGGTACTGTCACGCAGACAGTTACTGTTGGTGCTGCAGAGATGGCGCAGGTCTTTTCCCTCCAGTTTGACTCGGCTGAGTACGTTGGAGGATACGCCTACGAAGCTATGTGAGGTGTAGGCTCGCTGGCTCCGGAGTCGTTACCAGAATATTCGGATCCCAAGCGGGAGTAGCTCAGTTGGTAGAGCATCAGCTTCCCAAGCTGAGGGTCGCCGGTTCGAGTCCGGTCTCCCGCTCTCGGTAAAAGACGCAGCCCCCCAGGGACTTACGATCCTTGGGGGGCTGCCTAGTGATAGTTTAGGCGGCTTTTGGAGATAGAAATGTCCCAAAACCACAGAATCAAACCGTAAGGGTTTCGGCCCTGCAGGTACTAGCACAAGACTATCAATATTTCCTGAAGTATTGCCTGAGGATTACATGAATAAGACGACTCGTCTGAAAAGTCTGATCAATGCAACGGAAATCCTCGTGATGTATCCGGCGCATGACGCTCTAAGTGCCCGGATTGCTCAAGCTTCAGGGGCCAAGGCTATTACCGTAGGAGGTTTCGCTGCATCGGGCGTTTTACTTGGTCAGCCAGATAGCTCCCAGCTCACTGCGACTGAACTTGCGACGTTCTATGAGGGCATCTGTTCCGCTGTTGATATACCGGTCTTTGTAGATGCTGACACCGGGTTCGGAGGTGTCAGTAACGTGATCAGAATGGTGAGGGACTTTGAACGTGCTGGTGTTGCTGGATTGTTCATTGAGGATCAGGTCTTTCCCAAGCGATGTGGTCATACGACTGGAAAAGAAATCATCTCTACTGAGGAAATGCTTCCCAAGCTAAAGGCAGCACTTGATCACCGTATAGACGAGGATCTTGTCATTATGGGTCGCACTGATGCGCTCGGTGTCCTTGGGGTCGAGGAGGCGATCGCTCGTGCAAACCTCTATCGAGAGAGTGGCTGTGACATGGTTTTTGTTGAAGCACCGGAGACGATTACTCAAATGCAACAGATTTGCGAGGAGGTCGACGGGCCAGTATTGGCAAATATGGTCGACTTTGGGAGGTCCCCACTGCTATCTGCAAAAAAGCTAGAGGAAATTGGTTTTGCGGTGGGCGTTTGGCCGGTGGCGTCAGTGTTTCTGGTATCACGCGCACTCCAAGCTCTCTACCGGACAATGAAGGAAAGCGGATCTACGGTGCCGCTGCATGGAGAGATGGTGGACTTTGAGGAGTACATGGACATCGTGGGCTTACCGGAGCTTCGCGATACTGAAGCTCGCTATGGTCCGGTGTAGTTGTCTTTGGGCCGTGGCTTGATGATTCGTCGTCTCGGCTTGATAGCAGGTCCGCTCCTCGCAGCTGTCCTTTACCTAATCATTCCAGAATCGATACAGGATCTGGAGGGTGGCGAACTACAGCTCGGTACGGCTGGCCGTGTAACCGGCGCAATGACGGGCTGGATGGCGGTTTGGTGGATGACTGAGGCCATACCCATTTTTGTGACCGCCCTTCTGCCTGCGATCATCCTGCCATTGACGGGTGCCCAAGAGTTCTTCGAAACCACGGCAGTATACGCACATCCCTTAGTGTTCTTAGCGTTGGGTGGGTTTGTTCTAGCTCTAGCACTAGAGCGTTGGAGTCTCCATCAGCGCTTTGCGGCCTTCGTCCTAAACATCGTCGGGTCGAGTCCACGACGGTTAGTCGGCGGGTTCATGATCGTTGGTGCCACGCTTAGTATGTGGATTTCAAATACAGCGGCGTGTGTGATTCTCTTGCCAGTAGCACTCAGCATCATTGCAGCCGGTGACGAGAATTCCGAGTACCATTCACGTTTCGGGATATGTTTGTTGCTAGGAACTGCGTATGCCTGCTCTATCGGTGGCTTGGGCACGCTTATTGGCACCGGCACAAATGTGTTTCTCGCTTCATTTTTGGCAGATGAGCTGCAGCGCGAGATATCCTTTGCTAATTGGATGCGTCTCGGCGTGCCCTTGGTAGTTCTACTCCTCCCACTCACCTGGTTTTTGTTAACACGCGTCATCTTTCCGTTGCCATCGAGGCCTCAGGAAGAAAGTGAGATGCCTCTGCCAGATTTGGGCGTATGGTCCTCTGCCGAACGAAGAGTATTCGCAGTTTTCTGTTTAGCAGTGATAGGGTGGGTTGGTGCGCCGTTACTTATGAGGTTCCCGCTGTTCGACAATCTGTCGGATCCCGGTGTAGCTATGTTTTGCATGTTGCTCTTGTTTCTTATACCCGATGGTCAAGGTCGTGGCACTGCTTTAATGGATTGGAATACGGCCGTGAAGCTACCTTGGGGGGTGCTCCTTTTGCTCGGTGGTGGGCTATCGCTAGCCGGTGCCATTGAAGCCAGTGGTATTGGGAGCGCATTAGCTGTGCTCTCAGCCGGCCTCCGAGATGTTCCGCCCATCTTGATCGTCGTATTCGCAGTTACTTTGATGAGTTTCTTGACGGAGCTGACAAGTAATCTGGCTAGCACTGTCACCCTTGTTCCAGTTCTTGCCGCCCTGGCTGATGGAGCAGGTATCGATCCAGTCACACTTGTGATTCCTACCGCCCTAGCTGCAAGCTGCGCGTTCATGTTACCAGTAGCCACACCTCCGAATACGATCGTGTTCGGTTCGGGCATGCTAAGAATCCCGGATATGGTGCGAGCTGGAATATGGATCAACATCTTGGGCATTGTAGTTATCTCCCTTTTAGCATATCCACTCGTCGGGATACTACGTTAAGCTTAGACGGATGACTGAGTGGTCTGAGGCTGAGAACGGGACTCTTGTCACACCTATGGACGAGGAACATTTTCAATCTCAAGGCTAGCTCAGGTTCAGTTTTATAACCTAGGAGGCAGAGTATCAGGTTCGGGCGCTTTTCTACTGTAATGATGATCGGCGCTTTATTTCCGGCCTGTTATAGCTGGGATATAGCCGAGGTCTCGCCGCGGGCTTTTATCGAGGAACGGGAGCCTGAAAATGTGAGGGTTCAGATGCGAGAAGGGCCAAAAATCGCATTCGAGAATCCTGAAATCAGTAATGACAGCATTGTAGGGTTCACGGGAGAAGGACAGGGACGGCTAGCCTTGAGTGAGGTTACTGAACTTGAGATCAGGAGATTTAGTGGTGTGAAGACTGGGGGCTTCGTCACCATACAATTGTCTTTGGTCGCAGCCTTTCTCGCCGTCGTCATCTACGCTCAGCCCCACTATCGGGGCCTATAAAGCGAAGGCTCGCACTACCCGATCGGGTGCTGCACCTAGTACACTTCTAATGGCCTTGGGCTTGGATTCTTGCTCGATCCAAGGACCTGATAAAGATCGGCCCGTCAGCTAGACTGAGGTGGACTATGAATCGCTCGATTCCTTTGCTGCTCCTGCTATGGGGTTTAACTGCTTCATCTCTAGCAGCCCAGCAGCCCCCTGACTCGACAACAGTTCCTGGGCCTGAACAGCAAACTGAGGATCAATCTGAGGAAGAAGAGCCGTCACGATTCGAGCGCTTGACTGAGGACGCTGTTCTTCAAGAGGGGTTTTTCGATACCTACCAGAAAGATCGTGAGCTCTTTTTACTAATACCGGAAGACCGGCTTGGCGAAGACTTTCTGATGACGTTTGAGGCGTCTCAGGGACCGGGCACAGGCGGAGTCCACGGTGGTACGATGCTGGACCGCGAAGCTCGGTTGGTCTCCCTAGAGAAGATCCAGGGTCGGATTTTTCTCACTCAACGCCCAACCATCTACAGGGCATCTGAAGACTCAGCCGTTGAGCAAGCCATTGATGCAACTTTCGGAACATCTGTTCTCGCCACAGCACGCATCGCGGCCACTCGAGACTCTACCGATCATTTAATCGACATACACGATTGGTTCATTTCGGATATTTCAGGAATTAGCCAGCGCCTGAGGGGTGCCCTCTCCAGTGGGGAGAATCGTGGTGGGGGTGGTGCAAGCCTCGACGAGTCTCGGAGTTATCTGGATTCCGTGAAGTCCTTCCCACAGAACATGACCATCAATTCAAGGTTGACCTTTAGATCTGGGTCAAACCCGTCACTCCGAAGCGTGGCGGACAGTCGTTACATACCGGTAACTGTGCATACCCGCATAGCAGCGTTGCCAGATGAGCCGATGGAGCCGCGGCTGGCTGATGATCGGGTCGGATATTTTTTGACGGTCCACAAGGATTTTTCCAAGGACGACGGACAAGATTTTTTTGTGCGCTACGCGCGGAAATGGAGACTAGAGTGCGCCGGCCCGTCCGATCGAGACGGACTGTGCTCGCCAGTAAAGCCGATCACTTTTTACGTCGATCGTACGGTGCCGGAGGAATACCGACAGCCGATGATCGAAGGCATTGAAGCGTATAATGATGCATTCGAGGAAGCGGGCTTCCGTGGCGCAATTCGAGGTGAGTTATTGCCGGAAGGCGCAGATGCAGAAGATCTCCGATATGCCACGCTCCGCTGGAACGTTTCTGACCCTCCAAGCTATAGCGCTATTGGTCCTTCCGTAGCCGATCCGCGCACGGGTGAGATTTTGGACGCGGACATCTTGATCGAAGGAAGTGCGATACTGAATTTCCGAAATGCCTGGCGATTCCAAGTGAACCCGGCTGCCGCAATTGAGGAGATTTTTGAAGTTCAGCCCGGAGAACTTGAGGCACTCGCGCAGGGTGGTGAAATGGCTTCCTTGGCTACCGAAATGGCCTCACAAGGAACGCTAATTCGGATGGCTCTAGTCGCTCGAGGAGAACTTGATCCGGCGGAGCCCGTACCGATGGACTACGTGAACGAGGCTGTGAAATGGTTAACCATGCATGAAATCGGTCACACGCTTGGGCTCCGACATAATTTTCGGTCTTCGTACGATACTCCCAACGAGAGGCTGTATGACACTAACTGGACTCGAGAGCGAGGTGTCTTCAGTTCTGTCATGGAGTATCCGACACCAAACATCGCTCCATCCGGGAACCAAAATGGAGACTTCTACAACAGGGGTATGGGGACCTATGATCGTTGGGCCATAGCGTTCGGTTACACGCCTGACCCTGAGAGAGCAGCGGAACTCGCACGTTTGGCAGCACAACCAGGGCATGCATACGGAACGGACGAAGATGCGCGTGGACCAGGAGCTTTAGATCCGACAATAAACACCTACGATCTCGGACAGGACCCGCTCAAGTGGGGTATGGAGAGAGCTGACATCATTCGAGATACATGGCCTAATGTCCCTGACTTCTCGTTGGCTGATAACGTTTCGTATTCGACTGCTACCCAGGTCTTTAACAGTCTGCTGCTACAGTATGGTCGGGCGCTTGCTACCGGAGTCAAATACATCGGAGGGCAATACCAGTATCGAGATCATGTAGGTGACCCTGATGGTCGGGGTCCATGGGTCAATGTGCCACGGGCAAGGCAGATCGAGGCGTTAGATTTCCTGGTTGAGTACGCATTTAGTCAGTCCGCGTTTGAACTTCCACCTGAGGTGCTTCAGCAATTCGGTGCGAACCGGTGGAACCACTTTGATAGTGACAACAACTTCGATGGGCGTATCGACTACCCGTACCATGAGTCGGTATTACGCATTCAAAGGTCGTTACTGAATCAGATCACTGCTTCTATGGTCTTCGCCAGAATCCGGGATGCAGAGATGAAGTACGGGGCCCAAGACGTCCTCACGATACCCGAACTAATGGATGCACTTTCGTCTGCAGTATGGGTCGAGATGGTCCAGGGGGTATCGATTCCTGCGATGAGACGCGATCTACAGAGAACACATTTAGAAAGATTGATCCGGCTTGTAACAGACGCTCCCGGTCGCACACCAGCTGACGCACGCGCTGTGTCGAGGATGACTCTTGAGGCGCTTGTGCGGGGAATCGATAGTGCGCTCGCTTCTTCTGGATTAGATGCCTACACACGTGCACACCTTAACGAGAGCAGGACTCGCGCTGAACGAGCCTTGGCTGCTGGATTAGAGTTGTCTAATTAGAGTCGATCCTGCAAAGGAAGAGCGAGTGGGCAACGAAAGAAGTCGAACGCTCGTGATGGGGGTGGTTAACGTCACCCCTGATTCTTTTTCAGACGGAGGACGATTTCTTCGTCCGGAAGACGCACTAGAGCAGGCGTTGCTGTTAGCTCGTCAAGGTGCGGACATCGTCGATATCGGGAGCGAGAGCAGTCGGCCTGGTGCTGACGTTGTAGCGGAGGAAGAAGAGTTGGAAAGGGTTGCTCAAGTAGTTGGACTCGTAGCAGCCGAGGTCGATGCTCGGATCTCAATCGACACCTACAAGCCTAGGGTAGCAGAGGAATGTCTTAGGCTTGGGGCCGAGATAGTTAACGACATTACGGGGCTTGAGCATCCTGATATGATCAGAGTGGCTAAGGAAGCAAACGCAGGGGTCGTAGCAATGCATATGCGTGGCCGCCCGAAGACGATGCAGGGCACCGAAGACATAAGTTATGACGATCTGATTGGGGATATCGGCGGCTTTCTTAGCCAGCGTGGTAAGCGTGCGCAGGATGCAGGCATTAGGGAAGTGATCATCGATCCTGGGATTGGGTTTGGTAAGACACCGGCACAAAATTTCGAACTCCTTCAAAGACTTTATGAGTTCACTGTGCTTGGTTACCCCGTACTAGTGGGACCATCTAGGAAATCATTCCTCGGCACCCTGCCCAGTGGGTTGCCAATTGAAGAAAGACTAGAAGGGACCCTTGCTGCTGTCGCAGTGGCGGTAATGAATGGAGCATCGATAGTACGAGTGCATGACGTGGCTGAGGTCCGGCGCGTGGTAGAGGTCGTTGATGCGGTTTTGAGCGCATAATGGATAAGATCGTGATCCCGCAGATCCCGGTGCGAGTGCGAGTTGGGGTCACTGAAGAAGAGCGCAGTGAGGACCAAGATATTTTGATAGATGTCGAGCTCGGGCTAGACCTTCGCCCTGCAGGTACGACGGATGACTTGACTCAGACCGTGGACTATGAAGCCGTCTGTGCAGCTGTGGCGACAACGATAAACGTCCGCTTGTTCAGTCTGATCGAGACGATTGGGGAAGAGATCGCTGACATGATTCTCAAGGAGTATCCGATCGATCAGGTGCTAGTGCGCGTGCGGAAGCCAGGTGCTCTCCAAACCTATGGTGTACCATATGCTGCGACTGAAATCTTACGGTGCCGAGATGGCTGAAGTGTTTCTTGGCCTAGGATCAAATCTAAGAAGCCCTGCCGAGAATATGCGCGAAGCTCTCACTCGAATTTGTGACTCCGTGGCTGTAGAAAAATTATCTTCCCTGTACCGGACTGAACCAGTGGGGCTTTCAGAGCAACCTTTCTTCCTCAATGCAGTGCTTGCGGGGCACACAGTTCTGGGGCCGCATGAGTTGCTCGAAAATGTTTCGTCTGTTGAACAAACTATGGGTAGGGTAAGGACAATAAATATGGGGCCTCGCACGATTGATATTGATCTTTTGGTTTATGATGACTTCATCATCAATACCCCTAAGCTCACACTGCCGCACCCTCGCATGGTAGAGCGTCGGTTTGTTCTAGCACCACTTGTTGAGATTGCTCCGGAGTTTCGCCCACCTGGGATTCCAAAGACCGTATCAGAGCTACTCAACGAACTCACATGTACCGAAAGCGTTGAGATGGTGGCAGATGCGGACTGGCCTGCTTCTGACATTGAGGTCAGATGACCTGGATAGCTTTCTATTCTTCCTCAGTCGTGATTTCGAGCCAGCCCAGATGACCGCTTGGAGCCTCTACATAGAGATAGCCCTCGTATCGTCCATATACTGCTAACTCAGCTTGGCCTGAAAGTCTGGCGATGGGCGGGGCGCTCTGATTTGGTCTAATTCTGAGTGTTTCACCAGAGGAAGCTATCTGTGAAGAGATTGGATCGTTCACAGGTTCTGTCAGCCTTGCCGCTACGTATCCCTTTTCGCCTGCTGGGAGCTTGACTCTAAAGTAATCACCTGAGCCACCTAAGACGCGAACCGTGGTATATCTTGGCAGGTCTCCAATGACTGGAGATTGAGTCCCTGGAGCAGCTCGTAAACGAACTCCTTCGCTTGTGAGCCTAACCCAGTCTCCGAGCTGCTCCATATCAGCTGTGAGTTCAGATAGGCGGCCACGTGGTGGCTCTAAGAAAGGCATGGGGTCCATCGCCCCTCTTCCACTGCGGTAAATTCCGAAATGAAGGTGAGGTGGGGTGGTACGAGCGTTGCCTGTATTGCCAACGAAACCCAAGGTGTCACCGATCTCGATCTTGTCACCATTAGCGACGGCTTGGCTATCCAAGTGGGCATAATAGAGACGGGTATTTCGGACGGGGTCACGCACCCAAACAACCTTGCCACCACGGTTTGTAACACCGATCCGGTAAGCTTGCCCTGCGGCAGCAGCTATCACAGCAGTACCACGCCGAGCGAAAATATCGACGCCGTGATGTTGCCGCCGGCCTCCATCCCGTGCCACGCCGAACGTGCTCTGAATCGAGCGCATCCCGTGTCCATCTACTGGAAATGCTAGCTGGGCTTCAAGTTTTAGGGTGATGCTGTATTGCCCGCCTCGAAGTAGTTCTGGCTGCAGTCGAAGTATGAAGTCACCCTCGCGCCGGGGCTCGTGTATGAATGGTCCAGGTGCTGAGTCGGTTGAGAGAACTTGTCGGGGTGGATCCTTCTCGTCTGTGGCTACGCGAAAAAGATCGACAAAAACCCGGGTCCCCATTTCGCTAGCAAAATTAACTTCAGCGGTAAGTCGTCTTCCTCGGGGAACCGTAAGTCGATATGCCGCCGCTCCTGGTTCTTCAGCGGTAATCAAGCCCTGTTCTTGGAACGGCAGTGACACTGGAGATGGTTGCTGAATCGCGGCCTCTCCGGCTCGATTCCAATCAAGAGCTAGAGCAGTCTCAGAAAGTCCCGCCTCTTTTAAAGACTCCTGATACGCTTCATAGGGAGTCATGTCGCGGAATCGCTCCTGGACCTGCTCGACCTGCTCACAGCTGGTCAGTATCAGCAGCACGACCAAGGGCAGGAATCGCTTCATGCTGCTGAAACAGTGATGAGGAAGAACCTCATATAAAGTGGCCCCAGGTTCATGGAAGATTTTTTGAAGCTGACGCCCTGAAGGCCAAATGGTCAAGAAGGTAAATTGAAGGTCTTAAGGGGCTCGGTTAGTTTTTCCCTCCATTGGGCAACTTCTTCTGGGTCAATGAGAGCCGAACTGTGGTACGCATTGCCGAAATCGAAGCTGGTAGCATTGCTGACGAGCTCAGTCTTGAGATCGGCTCTCGTGTAGTACGTATCAACGGCGAGCGGGTCAGGGATGGGATCGACCTAACCTTCATGCTATCTCAAGGGGTAGTGGAGCTTGAAACTGTGCTGTCGTCCGGCGAGACGGTTTTTTACGAATTTGAGCGCGATCCCGGCGAATCAGTCGGTATTGTACCTAGCCCGGATCCGATCCGGGAGTGTGCAAATGAATGCGTCTTTTGCTTCATTGATGGAAATCCTAAAGGGGCCAGGCGTTCGCTTTGGCTACGCGATGACGATTTCCGCCTTTCGTTCACGTATGGTAGCTATGTAACGCTCACCAACCTGGGCCCAAAAGGCCTTGAAAGGCTTGTTGAACAGCGGATCTCACCCCTGTATGTGAGTGTTCACGCTACTGCACCAGAAGTACGGGAGCGACTGCTAGTCAATCGGCGCGCCGGACTGATTATGAAGGATTTAGAGCTACTTCTTGGCGAAGGTCTCGAGGTCCACACACAGGTCGTCCTTTGCCCGGAATGGAATAACGCAGAGCATCTGGACCGAACGATAGAAGATCTTTGGGGCCTTGGTCTCGGTATACGGTCGTTATCAGTCGTGCCTGTTGGATTAACGAGGTACAATGTGAACCGACCCGTGCGATTACTTACCATGTCAGAAGCCGGGGAATCGATACGCCAGATCGAGGGTGCACGTCGTAAGGCCCTTGATGAGCGAGGGTTTGGCTGGTGCTATGCCGCAGATGAGATGTATCTGATCGCTTCCGAGGCCCTTCCTGATGCAAACTACTATGACGAAGGCGCACTTTACGAAAACGGTGTGGGTGCGGTCCGTAAGTTTTTGGAAGAGTTTGATCGAGGGCTCCCCAGTGTACCTAGCTTTGAAGGGAGGCGTGTGCGCTTGGTCACGGGCACATCTATGGCCCCCTTCCTTCAGAAATGCTCGGATCGCTTAGCTGAGGCGACCCATGCTAGCGTAGAAGTGGTTGAGGTTATGAATGGCTACTTTGGGGAGACTGTTACGGTTGCTGGGCTTCTTGGCGGCCGAGACATACTCCATGCGCTTGGAGAGTCTATGGAGGGAGATGTGGTCGTCCTTCCTTCTGAAGCTTTAAATGCTGATGGCCTCTTTATTGATGATATGTCGAGGGTGGAATTGATGGCTGCCCTGGGGCCTGTAGATCTTCGGTCTGGCTACGAGGTCACTGAGGCACTGAAGCTCGGATGAGCACCCGGCTGCCTATGGTCGCGGTAGTTGGGCGACCCAATGTCGGTAAATCAACCTTCTTTAATCGCATTATCGGTAAGAGGGTTGCGATCGTGGATGATCGCCCCGGGGTCACCCGGGACCGAAATTATGCTAAGGCAGACTGGGCGGGCCGTGACTTCTTCATAGTAGATACGGGAGGGATGCTGGAGGACAGCGACCAGGCCCTCGACCGAGCAGTTAGAGCTCAGGCACTTGCTGCCGTGGAACAGGCGGATGTGATTCTTTTTTTAGTAGACGGCCGGGAGGGCCTTCATCCACTCGACGAAATTATTGGGGACCTGGTTCGCAAGGCCGGAAAGCCTCTAATCCTCGTGGCCAATAAGCTAGACAACCTACCTCAGGAGGAAGGTCACCATGATTTTTGGTCATTAGGCCTGGGGGAACCAGCTCCGGTCAGCGCACTCTCTGGAAAGGGATCGGGGGACTTGCTCGATAAGGTCCTTGAGATGTTTCCAGATGTTTTGGAAGAAGAAGTCGCGGAGAACCAGATCCGTGTGGCTGTTGTAGGCAAGCCGAATGTGGGCAAGTCCAGCTTGGTGAATCGGTTGATCGGAGAGGACCGTGTCGTGGTATCAGATAAGCCTGGTACGACTAGAGACCCAGTCGACACGCTCCTTCGCTATCATGGGCTAGGTCTCGTTTTTGTAGACACCGCAGGCCTGCGGCGTCAGACAAAGGTCAAGGACAGCATAGAGTACTACAGCTCTCTTCGTACCGACCGAGCAGTGTATGGGGCCGATGTGTGTATTGTGCTAGTAGATGCGACAGAAGATGACTTACATGCTCAAGATATCCGAATCGTGCAGTCGGCTTGGGAGGCAGGGAAGGGTGTCATTCTTCTTGCCAACAAGTGGGACCTTGTTGAGAAGGGGACGATGACCGCACCGGAATGGGAGAAGAAGGTGCGAGAGCGTGTTCCGTTCCTTCAGTGGGTGCCGATTGTGTTCATTTCTGCCCTGACTGGTCAACGTATCCGAAAGTGCCTCGACCTAGTCATAGAAGTCGATTCAGAAAGGCGTCGACGTATAGAGACCCATGAGGTCAATGATGTATTAGAGGAATTAGTTGGTCGCCAGCCTCCGCCTCATCATCGGGGTCGGCGTGTTAAGCTAAAATACGCTACACAGGTGACGGTGGGCCCACCCACGTTTGCCATCTTCTCCAACTTCCCGAAGGCGCTCCCAGCGCACTACATTCGCTTTCTCCAGAACGGTTTTCGTGAGGCTTGGAATTTCATGGGAACCCCCATCCGGCTTCGAATCCGCGGCGGGAAGGATCGGTGACCTACTTACTTATCGTACTTTCGTATGTACTAGGCTCGATTCCATCGAGCTATATTATTGGCAAAGTGTTTCATGATATCGATTTACGAGAACATGGCTCAGGTAACTTAGGAGCTACTAACGCGTTTCGTGTTTTGGGAGCAAGATCCGCTATTCCAGTCATTTCTGTAGACGTCCTTAAGGGGTTCATTCCTATTGTCCTCTTTCCGACTATCGCATCAGTCGGATTCGGTTGGATTTTAGCGTTTGGTGCAGCAGCAATTGTTGGCCATATGTTCAGTGTTTGGGTGGCTTTCAGTGGTGGCAAGGGAATGGCAACAGCTGCAGGAGTTTTTCTAGGAATTGCGCCTTGGGCTGTGTTAGTCGGCCTGATCGTGTGGTGTGGTGTGACCTTCTCGACGGGATATGTATCACTCGGCTCGATCGTGACCGCCTTCGCTCTTCCATTTCTTGTGGCTTTCACACCACACCAGGGAGGCCTAACCCTGGTATGGTTCTCTGTGGCCATTGGATCCTTCGTGATTTGGGCACACCGGGGTAATGTGAAAAGGCTTTTTCGTGGCGAAGAACACCGATTCGGGACCCGTAGCCGCGGAGTGAGCGAGAACGGTGAGGAGCCGGAGTCAGTTGCATGAATGACCGGCCACACGTAAGCGTTGTTGGCGCCGGGGCTTGGGGAACCGCTTTGGGAATTGTCTTAGCGGGCAGGGGCCATGAGGTGAGGGTTTGGTCCTTCGAAGCAGATGTGGCCTCTTCTATCAACAAGGAGAGAAGGAACCCCTACCTCCCCGGAGTTGAACTTCCCGAGGGTCTTATATCGACTACGGACCTTGGGTCAGCTGTTTCTAAGGCTCAATTAGTTGTCTCTGCCACACCCTCGCAATTTGTCCGCGAAGTTATGCATCACGCGCGGCAGTACATGTCTGCGGAATCATTCCTAGTTAGTGCGTCAAAGGGAATTGAGCTAGGCACGAACCTGCGAATGGAAGACGTGCTTACGGAGACTCTATCCGGAGTCTTGAGCCAGCCCTTAAGCGTGTTATCTGGTCCAAGTTTCGCAGCCGAAGTCGCTGTCGGTGTACCGACGACTGTTGTGGTTGCTAGTAGAGATGAAGCTGTTGCGAGCAGGGTCCGTGAATTCTTTCAAGGCCCGTCTTTTCGGATCTACACCAATACGGACGTGATCGGCGTCGAGTTAGGGGGAGCGCTGAAGAATATCGTAGCCCTGGCGGCGGGAGTAACGGGGGGACTTGGAATGGGTCATAACACTACGGCGGCGGTGATCACCCGAGGTCTGGCTGAAATCACCAGGCTGGGGCTCGCAGTCGGTGCAGACCAGGCTACTTTTTATGGATTGGCAGGTGTTGGAGATCTTGTATTAACGTGTAATGCCTCACTCAGTCGGAATCGCACCGTTGGGTACCGTTTGGGCCAAGGGGAGTCACTTGAGGAAATCCTCTCGGATATGAAAGCTGTGGCGGAAGGGGTAAAGACTACTGAGGCTGCCTACGAACTTGCAGCGGAGCATCAGGTAGAGATGCCAATCACTGAGCAGATGTACGCTGTAGTCCACCAGGGACGAAATCCCTCAGAAGCAGTGCGCGCGTTGATGAATCGGGATCCGAAATCGGAAGAGTGGTCATGAGTATCAGGGGATCCGACAGGAGTGAAGGGATCGCCAAAAAAGTCTATTACTCTATCGGTGAAGTGTGTGAGTTGTCAGGCCTAAAGCCACACGTCCTGCGCTATTGGGAAAGTCAGTTTGACGTTCTGAGCCCGACCAAAAACCGGGGTGGAAACCGGGCGTATCGCTCGAAAGACATTGAGGTTGTGTTATTGGTCAAACACCTACTCTATGATGAAAAATATACCATCGAAGGGGCGAACAAGCGGTTGCTTGAAATGCGCAGGGAAGGCGAATTGAAGGATGAGCGGGAGGAGGTCCTAAGGCCTCAATTTTTGTCCGCGATGAAGGATGAACTTGCAGAGTTAAGAGCGCTCCTAACACCTGATAGCTCAGGAGGGGATAGCTGAGAACCTTCGCCCGGGTCCAGGGAACTGCTCGTCCGGCTATAGGTACTCCCTCGCCATGAAGATCCTTTGCACGAACGACGACGGTTACGAGGCAACAGGCATTAAGATCCTCGTTGCCGCTGCTAGTAAGCTTGGTAACGTTACTACTGTCGCGCCGGACCGCGAACAGAGCGCGACGAGCAACTCGCTCACACTCCATCATCCTCTTCGAGCGCGACAAAATTCAGACGGGACCTGGGTTGTCGATGGCACACCGACTGACTGTGTTTTGCTTGCCCTGAACGAGCTCCTAATAGAACAGCCAGATGTTTGCGTCTCGGGCGTCAACCATGGTCCGAACATGGGGGAAGACGTCCTCTATTCAGGCACGGTTGCTGCCGCTATGGAAGCCACTTTTATGGGGATACCGGCTGTTGCGCTGTCTCATGCCGGATATGAGCACGGTCAGCTAGAAGGTTGGGAGCCGATCGTGGTCAAGATACTCCAATCTATTTTGGGGCAGGACGAGCTGGCGGCGGGCACTCTTTTTAATGTGAATTTGCCGCGAATAGCACCTGCTGATGTTCAGGGCATCAGGGTCACCTCGCTAGGTCAGCGCCGATATGCTGAATCCATAACCCGGGCAAACGACCCATCGGGTCGCGAATATTTTTGGATCGGGGGCGGGGTTGCTTCATGGCAGGGAGGTGCTGACTCAGACTTTCAGGCGGTAAACGAGGGATACGTCTCAGTCACACCACTGAACCTAGACCTAACTAACTACAAGCAGCTCGAGGAGATCCGGGCTTGGGACTTGATGCTCTAACCGATCCACGCTTTGGAACAGATTGTGAAAGGGGGCTGCACATTTGTACCTCTTCTCAGACGATTTGCTTGGGACAGTGAGGCTGTGGGATGATTGGTAAACCGGTTGGAGGAGAGCACAGGAGCAAGGACGTTGCGGGCCCCAATGTGGTTCGAAGGCTTTACGACTGGGTACTTCATTGGGCCGACACACCCTACGGCCTTCCTGCTCTATTCGTTCTCGCCCTCGCCGAGGCATCGTTTTTCCCGATTCCTCCAGACCCTCTCTTGATTGCGCTCTGCCTAGGTATTCCTGCGCTTTCTCTTCGTTTCGCGGCAATAGCCACTTTTTCGTCTGTCGTGGGTGGACTTGTTGGTTATGCGATTGGGGCAGGGGCTTGGACGCTGTTCCAAGACTGGTTCTTCGTCTACGTGCCAGGAGTCAGTCCAGAATCGTTTGCCAGCGTACAGGGTCTTTACGATCGGTATGATTTTTGGGCGGTCTTTCTTGCGGGCCTGACCCCTCTGCCATACAAGGTTTTCACGATCTCAGCAGGTGTGTTTTCAATCAACATCGGAATTTTTGTTGTGGCCTCTGTCCTGAGTCGAGGGCTGCGCTTCTTCATTCTTGCGGGTCTGATCTATCGATATGGTGATGCGATCACTCGGTTCATCGATCGGTACTTCAATTTCTTAGCCCTCGCCTTTGGAGTACTTCTGGTTGGCGGCTTTCTCGTTGTCGAGGTCCTACTTTAGGCAACAAGAAGGTTGGTCGACGGGTTCATATGGGACGCCTATATTCCAGGTGGACAACTGAGTCCTTTCCTGTATACGCTCATCTTTCCTCTGGGCTCAACCGCATGAGCGACAAGACCAACAACAGACCACTGCCACCTCCCGTGTTTCCAAGAGTTATCAGGGATCGGGTGCGTGAGGGTTCTGTCAGTCGCTCGGGGTCTGAGGATCTAGCCGGCTTGTCGAACGACCCCAGAGTAGTGCACCCGGCAAATGTTCGAGAGGGCGCAGTTAACGAATCAGAATTGGATGATAACGACACGGATATGCTTGAGTTGCTCAAGGCCCTGAGAAAACTCGCAGATACACTTGAGAGAGAGGGAGAAAGAGGGCTCCTGCCCACACCGGAGCTTAGCCAACTTGAATCAATGCTCCGCTCCTATTGCCAGGGATACCTCATAGGGAGGCGAATGGGGGACGAGTAGGGAGGATTGCCCTCGTAGCTCAGGTGGATAGAGCGACTGCCTCCTAAGCAGTAGGCCACAGGTTCGAGTCCTGTCGAGGGCACTTTAATAAGATGAAGCCTCACAAGCACTTACACGCTTGTGGGGCTTTCTCTTACTTTGGCAGGTTGGCTGGGAGTACCCAGTAGAGTACCCAGACTTGGGTCAAAAACAGTCGATCCGGGCCAGTCGCCGTCTCTGTCACGTCTGTCACCATGCACCCCCCCCTCATTGGTCGCCGGGGGGCGGTGCTGGTGCAGGGCCGCACACATCGACGCCACTGAAACGCCGTTCCCCGAAAAATATTTGGTAGCTCGGGCGGGTCCCTTTTCCCGACAGGCGCGACCCCAGTACCGGGCACCCCCCCTATTCCACCTCCACTGACCCAGAACCTATGAACAGTGTTTTTCTCGTCCGATCAGGCTAGTACGTTGGGAGAGCACTTCTGGTGGAGGATGGTCTGATGAAGAAAGCTCTGCTGTTCGCACTCGCTCTAGTCGCGGTTCCTCCAGTAGTCGTGGAGGCTCAACAGGATCTGGATGAACTAGTTCATCAGGGCGACATCTATCTAAAGCGTGGCTTCATAAGGCGGAATAATCTGACACCTTACACAGGGGAAGTGCTTGACTATGCCCCGGGACGCTGTAGCCGTAGAGATAGCCTAGATGATGGGGGCTGCAGACGTTGGGTTGTAGAACCAAAGTCGGAAGTTCGAGCTAGGGGCTACCTTCGGGACGGTATGTGGCATGGCCGGTATGAAAATTTTCGCTCAGGCAACAACGGCCATTACAACATGGGTCAGAAATGTGGACCTTGGAGGGAGTTGGGTCTGCCGGGAGGCGGAAGCTATAGCCAACAAGCCCAGCTATGCCGGACCGATTTAATGTGTCTCTACAATTTGGGTCGGTCTCGAGTACTGGTTGATAAACGCTACCCGTCCTGCTGAGACACTGAGGACTAGCCGATGGCTCTAATCAAATGCTACGAATGCGAGAAGGAGATCAGCGACAAGGCACCTGCTTGTCCGCAGTGTGGTGCCCCTGCGAGACCTCAGATCACCTGCCCGGACTGTGGGCAGGACTTCGCAGCTTCTCTCACGGCTTGCTCTGGGTGCGGTTGCCCTGTCGCTACAAGAGAGGAGGCAACAAAGGACAACGTTGATCGAGGTGTAAGGGTGTTCCACACCTCTCCTGTTCTATTCTGGTTCTTGGGCGTCACGTTTCTTGGGTACGTTTTTTTCTTGCTGGCCCCGCCCCTCGCGTTCTGGCTGATGTTGGATCCATCGCGGATTCTATACAGACCTTGGACACTCTTATCGCACGCCGTCCTCCCAGTTGATTTCAGGAGCTGGTTCATCTACTCGTCTTCGATGGTACTCCTGACATTACTGGGCTCGTACAGACTGAGTTTGTCCCGGCAAATGACTGCATTAGTGATAGGGACCTTGGTCGGTGCCCTAATGTTCACTTTCCTAGCCCCTACTCCTGCCCTTACGGGTCCTGGATTCGCAGTCTCCGGTTTTGTGGGTTACTCGCTAGTATTTGGGATCAAGTACTGGCACCGACTCCGGTGGTATTCGCGGGCTGTTACGATCTGGATCGGATTTTGGACACTCTTATCGCACGCTCTCGTGGCGACGGATGGGGTGTTGCAACTGAATCTGATCCATTTAGTCGCGTTTTGGGTTACCGCAATTATTTCCGCCGTTTGGCTCGTGCCCCGTCCTGTTAAGGGCTTTGCGGATGAAAACTAGCTGCCCCTGTTTTGAAGCTGCTGTGATATGCCCCGTATAAGTTGCGAGTCGTGGGGTGCAGGGGCAGAATTAGGGCATGAAGAAAACCCCCTCTAGGAGTACCTAGATCATGGGATGGTTTAGTAGATGGCGCTCCTCCAGAAGGTTTAGTGGGGAGCTTAGAGATGCAGATCGGCTACCGAACGCCCAGAAAGTTGAACTCGCGTCTGAAATGCGCGAACTCATTCGGAAATGTGAATCAATAAAGCAAGGTCCGAATTCTTATGAAGAACTAATGAAGCTCTTTCAGTCCCACTGCGAAGAGAGGCAGAAACTTGCCTATAGCGGAATGTCTACAGGTCCAGACTTTAAGTGGCTGAGGCATGCAATCCCTGAGAGCTATTTGGTCGCACATCTTGCGGCGGACCTAACTGACCGGCAAAAGCTCAGTGAGGTAGCGCATAGAGACTTAGTCAAATGGGCGAGGAGCGCAGCCCCCGGCTTAGGTGACAGCTACACCTCCGGGAAGCCTTCAGAACAAGTGTCTTTGGATACCCATCGCTCTATAACAATCACCCCTGCTCAGGCGGCTCGCGGGTGTGAGGTCCGGGTCAAGACTGAGACTGGAACTAAGATTTCCCTCAGTATTCCGAAGAACACGCGATCTGGAAGGAAATTGCGAGTTACTGGTGAAGGTAAAAAAATGGGTGGTCGCGCAGGTGATCTGTATGTGAGGGTTGATATCAGATAAGACGGCAACTAGCCCCAACCCCTCCGTGGCACCCAGCCACACCCAGCTTCCGGCACTGTTCTGCTCGTCCTGAGTT
>DEAM01000014.1:49798-50854 GCA_002347035.1 Gemmatimonadales bacterium UBA2982
CACTGTTCTGCTCGTCCTGAGTTGCGGGCCTGAGTGGGGCGGAGCAGAATGAAGGCATGAAGAGAACCCTGCTATTCGTGCTCGCTCTAGCAGTCATCCCTGTTGGGGTTGATGCACAGGTTTCGGATCTAGAACAGACGCGTGCTCGCGCCGAGCAAGGGGATGCGCTTGCCCAGTACGACCTCGGGACTATGTACGACACTGGCTTCGGCGTGCCGGAGGACGATGCGGAGGCTGCACGCTGGTATTTGTTAGCCGCCGAGCAAGGTGATGCGTTTGCCCAGAACAATCTCGGGGTTATGTACCGCGATGGCGAAGGTGTCCCGCAGGACTATGCGGAGGCGATACGCTGGTATCGGTTAGCCGCTGAGCAGGGAAATGCGCCTGCCCAATTCAACCTTGGGCTTATGTACGACTACGACCTTGGTCAAGGCATACTGCAAGACGATGTGGAAGCGGTACGCTGGTATCGATTAGCCGCCGAGCAAGGGTTTGGGGATGCCCAGTACAACCTCGGGGTTATGTACGCTAATGGCCGAGGTGTACCGCAGGACGATGCAGAGGCGGTGCGCTTGTATCGGTTAGCCGCTGATCAAGGGAATGTGGGTGCCCAGACCAACCTCGGGTTTATGTACATCAATGGCCAAGGTGTACCGGAGGACTATGCTGAGGCTTTTCGCTGGTTTCGGTTAGCCGCCGATCAAGGGGTTGTTGTCGCCCAGACCAACCTTGGGCGTATGTACGTTGATGGCGAAGGTGTCCCGCAGGACTATGTGGAAGCGGCACGCTGGTATCGGTTAGCCGCTGATCAAGGGTTTGCGCCTGCCCAGCGCGGCCTCGGGGTTATGTACGGCACTGGCCAAGGTGTCCCGCAGGACTATGTGCTTGCCTATATGTGGTTGAATCTCGCGGCGGCCCAAGGAGACGAGCTTGCACAGGAGGGTAAAGACCTGACAGAACAGCAGATGATTCGCGAACAAATAGCTGAAGCCCAACGGATGTCCCGCGAGTGGCTTGCGGCGCATCCCCCCGGCGGCAACTAGCCCCTCCGTGGCA
>DEAM01000013.1 GCA_002347035.1 Gemmatimonadales bacterium UBA2982
TCGAATTCAATATGAACGTCCAACAGGCCGTAGAGGCCGCGACGGTGACGAGCAGCGCCTTCGCTGCATCAAATTATCCCAACCCGGTCCGTGGTATGCTGACCATGCCGGTCGTACTGGCCGATGGTGTTGCGGATAACCTCGCCGCACGTGGCCACCGCATCGAGGTTGGAGAACTCCAGCAGCCGTACCGGATGGCACTATCTGGTGCTGGGGCGGTGAAGATGGTGATGATCGATCCAGAGACCGGTGTCATGTACGGTGGGGTGAGCCCTGCGAAAAGTGACTACGTGATCGGTCGTTAGTTTTTGTCGTGCCCACACTGAAAGCAGGAATACAAAGTAGAATGACCCGCTCGATCCTGATGGCATTTGGGAGTGTAGTCCTTACTTCTGCTCAGCCCGCGAGCGGCCAACTACCTCCGGGTGCGATGACGCCCACCCAGGCAGAAATCGAAAGGACAGTTCCCCGGATCGGCCTGGACGTTCCGTTTCATCTGGTGGACGGGTTTATAATGCTCGAAGGGGTTGTTAACGGGGAGTCCGGGTTCTACATGCTCGACACGGGTTCACCATTCGCGTTGTTCCTGAATAACCATCTTCTAACCCTCGGCCCATCTCGGCAGATCGCCTCTGGTTCGGCTGGATCAGGTCAGAGAGTGGTCGTGCTTGCCCACGAGAATATCGATTCTCTAACCCTTTGGGGTGACGTTCGATTCAAAGATGTGCGGTGGGTGCAAAGTGCGGACTTCAGCTTCATCGAAGAGGGTATCGTGCCACAGTACCTCGGCTTCATTGGACATGGGATTCTGAAGAACTTCGAGTTCACGATTGATTACGATAGCAGCAATTTGTTCTTCTCCCAGCTCGACCCCGATGGTGGTGCGCTAGTAAGCCGTGTACCGCCGGAGAACGTGCACGCAACACTGACGTTTGCCTGCCGCAATTGCGATCAGCAGTACGACCAGATCCCGTTCAGGCTTGGTCAAATCCCACTGACTCTCGAAATAGATACCGGGAATTCAGGAGGCCAGCTCACCCTAACAGCAAGAACCAAAGAAGCTCTTGAGAATTCGGGACACCTCGCTGCTCAAGGCGATTCCTATATCCTCGAAGGACTGGAGTACGAAGAAGTAAGCTTCTCGGTAGACGGTCTTCGAGTCATGGTGGGCGAGACTGATGGAGGAACCCTCGGCTATAGCTTCCTAAGACAGTTCAAGACGGTGTGGAACTACCAACTGGGGACCCTGGTTCTAGTCAGGTAGCACCAAAGCGGAAGAGTAAAGCAATGTTGTACAGTCCAGACTAGCCCCAAGAATAGCTGCTTCCTATCAACGACAATCGTGCCTTTATGGACTTGGGAAAAAACTGCTACTACGGCCTGAAAAACGGTACCATATCAGCCCACCCCACTCGTGGAGAGCTGTAGATATCATCCAGGTTGAGTGCGTAAAGCTAAACCCACCCCAACTGGATCGCCGTTGAGTCTTGTAGTCTACAGGAAATGCTAAGACCTCCCAGCCTTGGGCCCGAAAAGCCCCTACCGCACGCGGCATGTGGCTCGCTGATGTGACAAGAAGCCAACCTCTTGTATCAGAGACTAAGCGCCGTGCTAGTAGTGCACTCTCAGCTGTGTTTCTAGAGTTCATTTCGTAAGTTATCCGGGCACTGTCTAGGCCAAGCCCACTAAAGATCGTGCGAGCAGCAAGTGCATTCTTCTCCACATCTGTGCTCCAGGGCCTTCCCCCGCTGTATACGACTGGGAGATTCGGGTAGGACCTCGCGAGGATCACAGCCTCCAAGAGTCGGTCTCCTGCTTCTCTCAATGATGCAACACCTCTGGAGGCAGTAATCGCTACGTCTTCTCCACCCGCTAGTACCAGAATTCCCCTGACAGATGAAGGCAGTGCTGAAGGGCGCGGAAATCGTTCCTCTAATGGTGACACCAACCACCCACCCAGCGGAGCGATAGATATGAAGAGGGCTGTAGCGATAATGCAGTACAGAATTCGTCGTCCAGATACCACCCAACCACGAGCCAGAAAAACCGCTACCACGACTAGTCCTAACAGAATTAGACGATCAGGTTGTAGAATCCATTCCAACCGGCTCATCATATTCTCGCTCCGTAGTTCTCGCACTTGGGTAGCACGCGAATCCCTGACTTAGCGACAAGCTAAGAAGAATCAAACAGGTTCGAACCTTATTTCTTAGATGACACTTTAATCTAAAAGCTTTAATCGCTATCGGGTGATTATTTGGCAAGCGGACCAAAATCGCCCTAATTCTTCCTTTACCCTACACGGGAGCATGAGATTACACTGAAAGACTAGCGTTCTATAAGTTTGGGAATGGGTGCCATGAAATAGGCGGAATGGACTCCACCAGCGGGTTCATTCTCTAGCGTGGGTTAAGGGGAGGAATACATCTTTGCAGAAAGTAATCCATGAAGAGGAGGAAGGAGTCAGTGGGAATTCCTGGCATCGTGTCTTGGGGGAATAATGCTATGCAAAGACTGTCTTTGTTATTTCTTGTTTCTTTTTCGCTCGCGGCCCCTCTAGATGGCCAAAGCATGATGATGCTGAGTGCAGGCACCAATATCGCCACCTGGGGTGGTGAGGATGCGGTGAGTCCTGGGGCGACGCTGTACCAAAAAACTGGATTAAATGTTGGAGCTTCTGTCCTTATTTCAATCACTGATAATATGGGAATCCAGCTAGGAGGAGCGTACTCATCGAAAGGAAAAAAGGAAGGAGACGGTGGGGCCATCTCTCGTATCAGGATGGACTACTTCGAACTGCCAGTTCTTCTCAGGACAAAAATCCCCTCTTACCGCTCAGCCTTCAGTTACCATTACTTTCTGGGCGCAGCAGTAGCTTTTCTGACTAAATGCAGTGTGACCTCTCCTTCAGCTTCTGTGACAAGTTGCACCGAAACTGATCTCCTTAGGAAGAGCCTGGATCTTGGCGCGATCGGAGGCGTTGGAGTAGACGTAGAAGTATCAGACGCATTCAGCTTGATCGTCGATGTAGTCTACAACTTTGGACTTTCTTCAATTGATAAGGCTGGTAAAGATATCAAGAATCGCGCATTCACCATGCAGGCCGGTATTGGTTTCCCTATAGGGTAGAGCCTAATAAAGCCCCTACCGCCAATGAAAGTTAGTCGTGTCAGTAGCAGTAGCTTGTTAGACAATTCGCAGTGGATGTGGCCTTCTCACCTCCCGAGCTACCCGCCTGCCCCCCGAGGACGCCACAGCCGTGAAGATTCTCCGGGTCTGACTCGCGACCCGTCGACCCGTCCACTATGCTTGTAGGAATCGACTCGATCACTCGCACGGAGTAGCCCATGACACGGCCCAAGCCAGTCTCTCGCAGAGGGTTCGTCAAGGCGGTGGGTGGCCTCGCGGGCACAGCTGCTTTGCCCGCAGACAGCTGGGTAGGAGTCCCCACAGCTCAGGCACCTCAAGTATCCGGTACCGTTCAGCCTGCGCTTACGCTTCGTAACGACGATCCGTACCCCGGCCTGACTCCACGCGGTGCCGGATGGCTGCGCTTCCTCTGGGAGAAGGCGACAACGAGGGACAATTGGAGTTCGGCTGGTGTCCCACATCCGTGGTGGGACCGATACTCGGTTCCCGTGGTCTTGAGTTACGGCCGGTTCGATCTCTCGTTTTCCGCGTATGGCCTCCTCTTGATGGCGGACCAGACCCCGGCCTGGCGAGAGGTTTACACGCGAATCACAGACGAGCTCACTAGCCGCTACCCCACCTACTGGGGTGCAGTCGACTGGCTGACACATATCGGAGATGACCCCAAGCGCGAGAATTATCCTCGTCCGATCATGGCCCAGATCCCTGAGCAGTTGCGCGGGCGCTACAATCGCTTCGGCTGGACCGCCAACGGCACCGAGCCGTGGGGACTGCAACCTGACCCCATCGGCGCTGACGGCTACCTGTTTTTCCGAGCATGGTTTCTGCTCCTGCTCGCCACTTACAAGTACATCTCGGGCGACGACAAATGGGCTGAACCCTTCGACGTCACCGGCTACGGCGACGAAACGTTCGAGTGGGACACGCACCGAATTGCCGAGCGCCTTGAGTCGCAGTATCGGGAACGCCCGGAAGGACCTCACTGCGAGAACACCAAGATCTGGGTGTTTTGCAACTCGGCCGGTGGCCTGGGGATGCGCTTGTACGACAGAGTCTTCGAGCGCAATACGTATCAGGCATTTGAGAACTTCGTGGACTACACGCGAGAGAACTACATCAGCGTCGGCTCGGACGGGGGGCTTGAACGAATCACGTCGTATTACGACCCGATTGAGGACTTTCACTTTGGCGGTAACCCGGCCGGTGGCCTGAACACAGCTCATCTGATGCTCCCGCAGAACCGCGAGCTCGGTACGATGATTTACGAGGCCGTGGCAAACACGCTGGGGTGGCGCGCAGGCACCGACGATCTTCGTCCCAACACGAATGGGCTACTCCTGGCCAAGGAACTTGGGGACGAGACGGTCTACCGGCGCCTGCAAGCGGCGGCTGAACGTTCCAACGAACCGAGGGCATTCGGCGAGCAGCAGGAGCAGTTCGGGTGGTTCTTCAACAATAAGGAGGCCTATCCTCGCGGCCAGAGCAGCGCCATGCTGATGGCGGCCGAGGTCGCTTCCCCCGGCGATTGGTCGCGGGCTTTCGAGGCACCTCACCTGGATAAGTACACTGCGCCCACTGTAGAAGGGATCGACTTCCCTTCCCTGGGTGTGTCGCAGGCTTGGAATGATCGAAATGCCGGTGTGCTCAAGGTCGCAATGTATGCCGCGACGCCTGACCAACGGGGTGGTGAGACAAGCTGGCGCGTGACCAATCTACCGAGCACAAGCGACGTCAGTGTGCGCTTGAACGGTCAACCGTTTACGCGCTTCGAGGTCACCGGTCCGAATACGATTCGCATCGATTCCACCATCGACACCCATCAGTTTGAAATCGTGACCGGGTACCGCGGTGACGGTCCAGAGGCCGCTCAGGGCTTGGCACGAACCGCCGCCGATCGAACTACAGCATCCGCTTCGGTCTTGGCCGCAACAAAAGCTGCATCTACCGGATCCGATCCCGTCATGAGCAGCCCTGGCTGCCCCTGCTGCCCCTGACCTCATGATACCCGCAACTTAGACGGGGCACCCTAAGGTCAGCTGAGCGTCGCCAACCAAACGATCGTCAATCCGCCTGTGGCCTCTCCCGTTCTCATGCCCGGTTCCGAATTCTTCGAACAACAGGCCTGGCCAGGCTCTTGGCGAACGACATGACATCTTTCCCGAGAGAGCTCCTCGCGCTTCTTCGAAAGACCGCCTTTTGTTGCGCGTAATAGTTATCCCGGGACGGGAGCACACCTGCCTCGCGCTTGAAAAGCGCCCAGAGTTCAGCAGAGTCTTCGCCCGCCACTTGCCTGAGTCCGGCGTGGGCTCCCAGTCGCCGTAGATTCCCGGCGCAGAAGTACGAAATGTGTGTAGCGTGAATGAATGCAGTTCTAAATCCCTTCTTGAGTGAAGGAGCACCGGCGTTGGGCAGCGCGACGTACGCCCTTCCAGTCGGCTTGAGCATCTGTTGCACCGTTCGCATAGCCGAGGACGGATCGAGAAGATGTTCCAAGACGTGCCGGACGATGATGATATCGAAGGCTGCCTCGTAGTCCTCGTAGTCCTCGCTCAGATCCCGCCCAATAACCGTGCCGCCTCTCGACTCGATTGACGCGGATAGCTCCGGCACCGGCTCGACAGCGAAGTAGTCGCAAGACTGACTCTGCGCGTAGTCGAGGATCCAACCCTGGCCTGCACCAATGTCGAGGATCGACAACCCGGTTCGCATGTGCGGTCCTAACCGCGCCGGCAGCGCCGCATACTTCCGTTTGATATTCGCCTCGAGCTGCTCGGGATCCTGAGCATATCGCGACGCGAAAAAGTCATTGTTGATTCGCGCGTAGTCGCGCAGGGAAGGAAGAGGGAACCGTTGAATATGACCACACGACCTGCAGATAGCGACGCGTCGGAACGGACTATTATCGTGCGGGGAGTAGCCGAAAAGGAGGGGCTCCAAATCTTTTTCGGAGCATACGAGACACGTGTCAATGTGTGGTGACTGAATCAGAGGGCCTTTTGGTAATTTGTCGCGGACCGTCTCAAGCTAACCAATTTCCTGGTCACTTAAGCGCCAAAAACCTATATGAGCACGTGCTCTTTATGTAGTGGCAGCGATGTGTGCGGAGTCGCACCAGTACCGCCACCTGCTGGCGACAGGGGGGGTGTTATCAAAACCACCAAAACTGCCAATCTTGTGCTCCTACTGCTTGCTTCCTGCTTGCTCAAAGGGAGTGTGCAACCCTAAGAAGAAAACCCCGTAAGCGTGCAAGTGCTTACAGGGCTTCCCCTTCCTTAAATGGAGCCA